>JAJRQK010000062.1 GCA_024280295.1 Bacteroidota bacterium | reverse complement strand
AGGCTTAAATAACACTTGGTTTCCCACACTTGAACCAACTCCCAAAAACACCAAACCACTAGTTCACCAATACTTGAGTTCCAGAAATTGGGATTCACAGGATATAGACATTTCTTGGGATTTATATGGAGGTGGTGGTATAGCATCAACTACAAAAGATTTAGCGAAATTTTCTTATCATTTTTTCAATGGGGATATTGTTAAAGATGCAAACATTAGAGACTCTATTTTCACCGAAATTAGAACCAAAGAGACAGAGCTATATTCCTATTATTTGGGGTTATCTCAAGATTATTATCACGGTTTAAACGCTTTTGGTCATGGTGGGTTTTGGAGTACCGTTGTAATGTATTTCCCTAGTCTAAAAACATCTGTCTCTGTATATATCTTAGAAAGAGATAAAAGAATATTAAGGAGAGATGTATTAGATGGCATTTCAAAAATACTAAAGCAACAGATTATAAAACCTCATAAAAATGAACAAGAGATAAAAAACTATTTAGACCATCTTGAAGATTTTTCAGGAACACTATTAATAGCACACCATGATTCGATTCTAACGAAAAAAGCCTATGTATTGGCAAGTATTGAACATCAATCAGAAAATAAAACTGACACCAAATTTAATATTGCATCCATCACTAAAATGCTTACCTCTGTTGCAACATTACAATTGGTAGAAAATGGTAAGATTGATTTGGAAAAGACAGTTGGAACATACTTACCTAAGTATCCAAATAAATCAGTGAGAGACTCAGTTACGGTTCATCAGTTGCTGACACATACCTCAGGGTTAAAACAGTTTTACACAGAAAACAACACGTCTTTTAGTTTTAACAACCTAGATGAACTGTCACACTATTTTTCTGAAGACACATTAGAATCTTCCCCAGGGTTCAACTATCAATATAGTGCAAGTGGATATATCTTATTGGGACTAATTATTGAAAAAGTATCTGCGATGAACTACTATGATTATATACAAAAAAACATACTAGACCCTTTAGCCATGAATAATACAATTGACTTTGAATTAGAGTCAATTATACCAAACAAAGCGAGTAGTTATACATCATTTTGGGGAGAGAGTAACGTCTTAAAACGAAACGATTATTACTTATCAAAAACTTCCCCCGCAGGATTTTATTATTCAACTATTGATGATTTATTTCAATTTTCAAAGGCATTGAGAGGATATAAGCTACTAACTAAAGAAACCACTGGTTTAATGATTTCACCAAAAGTAAAAGGTTATAATACTCACCTGGGATATGGAATCGATATTGATCAAAGATATAACGAACGAATCATTGGTCATAGTGGCGGTTGGTATGGAGTAAGGTGTGAATTAATAGATTTCCTAGGTTCAGATTATACCATAATAGTATTATCCAATAAGGATGACAACGGAATAACAGGAGCATCAAAAGTAATAGACGATTTAAAAGAAATCATTGCAGGTGAAAAAATGATTTGATTTCTCAAAGTTTAGATGACTGTATATTGATTATGGTGGTCACATCTATTTTTGAATAACAAGAAGTCACTAAATAGTTTATCCTTTCGGAAAATTAAAAGTACGGATTGGAAAACCGTCGTGCTTTTTACTTCAAAGATGTTCTATATTCAACACCATAGGTTTAATCAAGCATGATTTCCGAAAAAAAATAATTTCAAAAAAAAATGAGACTCGTTCTTAAAATCTGTTTCACATTCTTACTTACTGTAACACTTTCAAATTGTTCTTTGGAAAAAGTTAATGTGAACAATGAAGACTATATTCTAATTCAGCAAAACGGAAACCACTATAATAATGGATTTCATCATGGTGAATTATTGAGAAAAGAAATCAAATCTAATTTAGCTACTTGGAAAGAAAATATGAAAACGGAACTTTCACTTTCTACTGAAGAAATGATTGATCTTGTTTACACTAAAACAAACTTCATAAGTACTATAAAGACTCATTGCCCTGAATTAATAGAGGAAGTAAAAGGCATCGCAAAAGGTGCAGGTGTTGATGAGAAATTGTTAATGTGCTATAATCTTGGTGAAGAGATCTATAACTACAAGAACAAGCCAATTGAGAGTTGTTCAAATTTTGGAATTGAACTGAAAGATGAAAGAATCCTATTTTACAATCAAGACTTACCTTTGTTTTTACATGGCAATAATAAGCCAGTAATTTTAAAACATGAAAATTATTTAGTTTTCACGTTACCTGGTTTGGTTGCCTTGAGTGGTATTTCGCGGTACAATGCAGTAAGTTGTAATTCATTGCCAATGCTAAAAATGAATACTCGTGGATTACCTCTTCCTTTCGCGATTAGAAAATTATTGACTTTAAAGAGCGATAAAACCATTGATACTTTCTTTAGCGAAACCCCATTGGCAATACCTCAAAACGTAATAATTGCAAGTGAAAATAGGCTTATTGGTTTTGAAATATCCAAAAATGAAACGTGTAAGTATGAACCTGAAAACGGAATGATTTATCATACAAACTTCCCGCTAATCAACACAGATTATAACTACTCTGATTATTCATTTCCAAGTTGTCAAAGGTTTAATATGCTGGATTCAATAACATCAATTAATAAGATTACAAAAGAAGTAATTCAAACAATTTTTAGCTCAGAACCAATAAGTAATAGTGAAACATACTTACGATTTATTGTAAGTTTTAAAAACAGTGAAACCCCAAATATTAGTTTCATCAATCCCAAAAAGAGTGATAAAATCAACATAATAAAATTATGAAAAAACAAATTTTAGCTGTATTATTTATTGCCCCAATAGTTGCGTATTGTCAAAGTTACGAACCCGCGTTTGCTTATCATACAGAGAATATTGTCATAGATGGCAAATTAGATGATTGGCCAAAGAAAACGGAGTATTATCCTATTAGTAATATTGGATTTGAAAATTTAATAGAAGTTGAAAATGATTTATCGGCTCATTTTAGGATTGCCCTTAATAAGGAAAGGAAATCTATTTATTTAGCCGTAGAAGTTAATGATGATGATGTCGTAATCGAGGACGAAGAAAATATAATTGATTTTGTAGATAATTTGTATCTATACCTTGATTTAACGCATAGTCAATTTGGAAGTAGTCGAAACTTATTTCAAATCAGTTCAAAATATACAGATTACTCCGGAAATGTATCAACTTATTGGAGCCCATATACCACCAATATAAGTTGGAAAGATATTGATTATAAAATAACTCAAGCAAAAAATTCAACTATCTACGAGTGCGAAATATTTCTTAGAGATGATTTCAAATTGAACAGTGTGATAGGCTTTGATTTAATCGTTGCAGATATCGATTCTAAGGAAGAGGAAGAATGGTTAACTTGGAAAAATGGGACAAGCAAAAGTGCTAACTCAACTAGATTGGGAGAATTAGTTTTAGTGGAAAACCAATCAAATCTTGGATATTTGGAAGGTAAAATAGATGAGTTAGATACTTCTTTCAATAATGTAAAATCAATTGTTATTACTTCAGTAGAAAATCCAACTTTTTGGATTCGAGCGAATGTTGATTCTTTAGGACACTATGAAATAAAACTTCCAAAAGGACATTACGAAATGAAACCTGAAATTGTGCTAACATCACCATTGTATTCATCGGGTTTTAAGCAAAAAAGTAGAAAAATTGACTTAGCTAGCAATAAGTATTTTACAATAAAACCGAATGACACCACAATAACAAATGTACGTCTGCATTTGAAGCAACTTCCATTAGGTCTTTTTGAAGAACAAGGCGTTTTATTCCAAGAATCATTTGATCAACAGAAAATCGATGACTTTGTGAAAATAATGATGGATTATTATGAAATCCCTGGAGTATCTTTAGCTTTAATACATGATAATAAAATTGTTTACAATAGTGTTTTTGGAGTAAAAAATACGTTAACGAATGAAAGTTTAAACAAAAGCACTCTATTTGAAGGTGCATCCATTACCAAAACCGTATTTGCGTTAATGGCTCTGAAACTTGCTGAAAAAGGAGATCTAGATTTAGACAAACCACTTTATAATTATTTGCGCTTTCCTAATATAGAGCACAATGATAATTATCAAAAAATAACTGCCCGTCATGTTTTAAATCATCAAACAGGCTTAGATAATTGGCCTGTGGGTGCTTATGCAGGTTATCTATCTGACAACAAAGCAGACTTAGAATTCGAACCAGGTTCTGATTTCAAGTATTCTGGAGAAGCCTTCAATTATTTAGGTAGAGTTGTTGAACACATTACGGAAAAATCGTTATCACAATTATTTGAAGAAGAAATTGCTAGTTCTTTCAACATGACTAGCACTGATTTTTCTTATTCGGATAGTTTAGAATCAAAAATCAGCCTTGGGCATTATCATAAGCTCCCAAATTTTAAAGACAAATTCAAAGGTGTCGATAGCCCTGCTTCAAGTTTAATGACGAATGCAAATGATTTCTCAAAATTTGTTCTTGGTTTATTAAATGAAAAATATTTGTCCCCTGAATCTTATGAATTAATCTATGAACCTCATCAAATAATATCAGACAGTAAAAAATTGTATGATGTTAAAATTAAACAAGGTATTTCACATGGCTTTTTTATTGGGTATCTACCAGAAGGAAAAATGATAATGCACGGCGGAAATAACGGAGATTTTGACTGTAAGTATGGATTTATGCCTACAAAAAAAATCGGGTACGTAGTTTTCACTAATAGCAACCTCGGTGATGAGTTCATCAGGTTGTTAGAATTATATTTATTTAGAGGAGAAAAATCATTGTCGGATATTGACAATTAGAATCGAACTCAGGTTAAATTAACATCATAAGTTCCTTTAAATATAGGAGTTTTGCATTTATTAGTAACTAATTTAGTGTGGAATAAATAATCCAATATTCAACTAGCTTCATTAAGTTTCAATCGAATTCTAATGGACTAAATTTTATCAGCCCAAAGAGATTTAATGATCTTTGCGTACTCTTCTGGATCACTTTGCTTGGATAAAAAAGCATCTACACCTGAATCTATCATCAATTCACGGACATAATCATCATCGTTAGTTGAATTTCCAATTATTCGTATATTAGGAAAGTGTTTCCTGACTGTAGAATCCAAGCATACTGACCCGCCCAATCCGAAAGATCGTGACCCCACTGAATCCGGTTCATGTTAACCCACCGATTCCAGCTTAAAGTGACCCTCTCAAAAGCGCTTGTTTTAGTTGAGTTATTGTATTACCGTATGCGCTATAAAAAAAACAGCGTTTTATGGCAGGAACATCAATAACTATGAACAAATTAAGAAAAGTGATTTTGCTACATACTGAAGGCAAGAGCAAGCGCTTCATCAGTTCTTATTTACAGTTGTCGCGGAATACAGTAAAAAAGTATATCAGTCGTTTTGTAAAGTTAAAATTGACGTTTGAGGCAATCCAAAGCCTTTCGGATCGAGAGTTGGCAACGTTGATACTCCGCGAAGAAGAAAAGGAGCTTAAGAAAACAGGAGTAACCCGTTTGCAACTTTGGCAAGAGTATCGGCTTAAACACCCTGGAGGTCTGGGTCGATCGACGTTTTATGAACAGTTTAAACACTGGCAACTCAAATCATCGGTAAGTCCGACGATGCATATGGATCATAAAGCTGGAGATATGATGTTTATTGATTAAACAGGTAAAACAATGCATCTTGTTGATCCATCTACGGGTGAAGTGCAACAAGTTCAGTTTTTTGTAGCCGTCCTAGGCGGAAGTCAACTGACGTATGCCGTGGCTTCAATGAGTCAAAAGAAACATGATTTCATCAAATCAGTGGAGAACGCTCTTCATTATTTTGGTGGAGTTCCCAAAGGGATCAAGCCAGATAATTTACGTTCAGCAGTTACCAAGAGTGATCGCTACGAGCCTACCATCAATGATACTTTTTTGGACTTCTCAGATCATTATAGTATTACTGTATTGCCTGCCTGAAGTAGAAAACCAAAAGATAAGTCTTTAGTAGAAATGATGGTGAAAATTCTCTACACAAGGATCTATAGTCCACTTCGAAATGAGGTCTTCCATTCACTTGAGGGCTTGAACGAGGCTGTAGCAGGAACAGTTGGATGCTCATAACAAAACGTGCTTTACAGGGAGAGCTTATTCTCGCAGAGCTCTATTCGATGAAATTGAGGCGCATACTTTAGGTGTATTGCCATAAGAACGTTTTGAAATCAAAAAGCAATTCATCGTAAAAGTGATTATGAACGGGCATGCTTGCTTAGGAGCAAGACAAACATTACTACAGTGTCCCTTATCAGTATATGAGAAAGAAAGTCAAATTGATTTACTCAAACAATACCGTTGAAATCTTCTATAAATACGAGCGTATTGCTTCTCATCCTCGCATAAAAAGTAAGTTCAATTACTCAACTATTAAAGAGCACATGGCATCTCATCACCAGTTTATGACAGACTGGACACCACAACGTTTTATTAGCTGGGGAGCCACTATAGACAAAGATGTTGAATTGTATATCATCCGTGTGATCGAAAAGAAACGACACCCTAAACAAGCCTATAAAAGCTGCATGGGTATTTTGTCTTTACATAAAAAATAGGAAGTGAGCGACTAATCGGAGCTTGTTCCAGAGCACTTGATTATGAGTCGTACGGATATCTGCCCGTAAAGAACATTCTTGAAAAGGGCTTGGATAGAATCCACGATAACAATGAACAAGAGAAGCTCCCTTCACACAATAATATTAGAGGGAAAGACTACTATCAATAATAACTAAAATAAATCCAAAACAATGAACAACACAACGTTACACAAACTCAAACACATGAAGTTCTATGGAATGCACGATGCGTTTAAAGCTGCCATAGAGACAGGGAAAGTCGATGGGTACTCCATTGACCTGTTTATCGCTCACTTAGCATAAGCAGAGTGGGATGACAGACAGAATAGGAAAATAGAGAGAGGCATTAAAAACGCACGATTCCGCTACAATGCTCAAAATGGAAAAACTTGTATTCTCGGATGAGCGCAATCTAGATAGAGACCGTATACATCGACTCACAGAGTTTGATTTTATTAAAAAATCAGAGAACTTTTTGATTACGGGAAGCACGGGTGTAGGGAAAAATTACCTAGCAACAGCAATAGGGCATCAAGCCTGTATAGAAGGTTACAAGGTGCTTTACTTCAATACAAACAATCCTAGCAAAACTTAAGATGGCGAAAGCTGATGGGCCCTATCTCAAAGAACTCGCTCGAATCGAAAGACACCATTTAATCATTTTTGATGACTTTGGTTTACAAATGCTAGGCAAGCAAAACAGAATGGCGCTACTTGAGATTATTGAAGATAGGCATGAAAAAGGGACGGCTATTTTTACTTCACAACTTCCCGTTAACGAATGGTACGAAATCATTAGTGAAAAAACTATCGCTGATGCCATTATGGACCGACTTGTCCACAACGCTCAGAGAGTAGAATTAACCGGAGAATCTATAAGAAGAAAAAGGACTAAAAAAACAAATTGAAAACTAATGCCTATTTTTAACCCTAAATGATTCAATTAAACACTTGATTTTTGACACTTTAGTTTGACGGGTCAACATGGCCCGGAATAGGTGAGTCAACATCACTGGATTTTACACACTCACAGGCTTTTTAGTTAAAAAAAAGGGCTTATACTATTACAAGTGCAGAACTACTGGCTGTAAGAATTTGATGAGTGCGAAAAAACTGCATGAACAGTTCACCACCCTACTGGAAATGTTCACCCTCGATAAACAAGATGCGCCACTTGTTAATGAAGCACTACTTGCATTTTATGATTCATATTTCGAAGATCAACGAAAAAAGGCTTTAATGGCACAAGCCAAAATCACAGAAGTAGAAAAGGAAATTAAGGGAATCAGAAAACGATTTGCACTAGGTAAGATTGACCAAGAATTATACAATGAATTGGCTAAAGAAAGAGAGAGTCTAAACTCTGATTTTGCTTCCAACCCTATCGAGGGTTCAAACCTTCAAAAATGTGTCAAAAAAGTAATGAAATTTTGCTTAAACCCTAGACTATACTGGGAAACAGCATCTTTAACTCAGAAGCTAATGTGGCAAAAAATTGTATTTCCTGACGGAATTAGTTTAGACAAACAAAAAGGTGGAGTTCAAACCTTTAGAATAAATTCATTTTTTGCCCCAATCCCTGAACTGGTAAAGGATTTAAAGAAAACAAAAAACGAACAACCGATCAAAATTGATCAATTGTCCGCTTTAGTGACCCTGACAGGATTCAAACCTGTAACCGCTGGAGCCGAAATCCAGTGCGCTATTCAGTTGCGCCACAGGGCCATTTTGTTTGTTACTATGATAATTCACTCCAACACCGCAAAATTAACAGTAACCTGCGATTGCACAAGGAAAATCAGTACCATTGTGCTGACTTTTATTCAACGAATCAAATAATATTGCTTGATTAGCGTTTGAAGCCATATAAATACTAGCAATGCGACTACTTCTTATTCTTACTTTATTTTTTCCCCTCGGAATTTTTGCTCAGATTGGAACTGGGCAATGGAGACTACACATCCCCTCCAAAACTGCTAAAGACGTGGTGACGTTATCAGATAGAGTCTTTACTGCTTTTGATAACGGTGTCTCTGAATATGTTTATAGCACGAATGAATTGACAACTTGGGATGTTGTAACAGGCCTTTCTGATATCACCATTTCTAGTCTTGGTCATTCTAGCTCAACGAATTCTGTTTTTATTGGTTATGAGAATGGAAACATCGATCATATCCGAAATAATCAAGTAACGAATATTCCAGCAATAGATTTAGCTGAGATTCAAGGGTCTAAGAAAATATATAATATTGTTGAACATCAAGGTTACATGTATTTTGCTACGGGGTTCGCAATCGTTAAAATTGATCCAATAAAAAATGAAGTTCGCGATACGTACTATCCTACAAATGGAAATAAGTCAATTATTGATGTGGCTTTTAGAAATGACACGATTTTCGCTCTAACCGAAACTTTAATGTTTACGGGGGACTTAACAAATATTGCTCTAGCTGATCCTGCGCAGTGGACTGTTGACACTCGCGTCCCAACGTTATCGGCTAATCAGTACTGTGAAATGGAAATGGTTGATAACGAAATTTATATCCTCTTTATTGATGATGCATTCGGACTTGATTCGATTTATCAATTAACAACTACTGGACTTGCCACAACAATCTCAGAGAGCTTTGATATGGAAATCACAGCGATTGATAATTTGAATGGTCAATTGAGCGTACATTATCAAGGTGCAACAATTACTTATAACAGTGATTTTTCACAAGATTTAATCATTGCCGATTATTCGTTTGGGACAGCACATGCGAATCGAGTTGCTTATAGAGATGGTGTTTATTGGATTGCAGATAAGAAAGTTGGGCTTGTAAAAGTTGAAGGTAGCGCAATTGAAAACATCACTTTTTCAGGACCTCCGAATAATAATTTTTATGCCATGGACTGGTCGCGTGGAAAACTTGCAATTACTGGTGGTGGAGTTGCAGGAAATATTTCACTGTTTAGAGGTGGCGGGGTATACACATTTGAAGATGAAGAATGGAAATTATTAGATAAAACAACGATGAGTTTATGGTCTCAAGCCAATATTTGGGATTACCTATCAGTCGCAATTAACCCGCGAGATAAAGATGTTTTAGCAATTTCCACACTCTCCTTTCTACCCCTTTCTATAACGGATGCCTCAGGACAAGTTGTGGATACACTAACCCCTACAAATTCTGGAATCGAAGTAACAGGAATCGGAATAGGAATGTCGTTAGTTTCTTCAGTCAGATATGATGATTTAGGCAACCTCTGGGTCTTGAACGGAGGAACTGTCAATCCATTAAAAGTTCTTACCACTGATGGGGTCTGGCAATCATTTAACCTAGGATCAGAGGCAAGCAACAAGTTTTCGAGGCGAATGGTGATCGATAATGATAACAATAAATGGTTTTCTTTTAGGGCTGGAGAATTGTTCGGTTTCAATGATAATGACACACCTACCGATCTAAGTGATGATTCATATATTAAATTGAATTCGGGGTCTGAGTCGGGTGATTTACCTTCTAGTGAGGTTACTGCTTTGGCGGTAGATCATGATAATGAACTTTGGATTGGAACCGATAACGGGTTTGCTGTTTTATACAATGCTTCAAGCGTATTTGGGGCTTCTTTAGGGGAGTACAATGCCCAACGAATAAAAGTTGAGTTTGAAGGAAATGTTGAATTTGTTTTAGGAACAACAGCTATTTCTGATATTGAAGTTGACGGAGCCAATAGAAAATGGTTTGGAACTGATAATGCAGGAATAATACTTCTTTCTGCTGATGGACTTGAAATTATTGAACAACATACAATTGATAATTCACCGCTCATTTCAAATACAATTTTGGATCTTCAACTGGATCACAATACAGGAGAATTATTTATTATTACAGATAAAGGGTTGATTTCGTACCGTACAGATGCAACTGCCGGTGATAGCGACTACTCCGACGTAATAGTATTCCCTAACCCTGTTAGACCAGACTTTAATGGGCCAATTACAATTCAAGGGATTAAAGAAAACTCTGATGTTAAAGTGACAGATGCTGCGGGTAATGTTGTTTATCAAGGATCTTCAAATGGAGGCACTGCAATTTGGGATGGTAAAAAACTTACAGGTGAACCTGTTACAACAGGTGTCTATTTCATTTGGACTGCCCCTAATGAAGGTAAGGGAAGAAAAGTAGGAAAGGTTTTAGTCATTCGTTAATGAAAGCTACTGATAAAGGCATTTTCCTTCACCGGTTAGCCTATTCTGAGACCAGTCTAATTATCACATTTTTCACAGAATCATCTGGACTGCGAAAATTTATCTTTAAAGGTGGCAAAAAGAAAGCGCATAGCTTATTCCCAATGTCTATTGGAGAATTATCCTTTTATGAGAGAACAGAAAGTAGTTTACTTCAATTAACCTCTGTGGATCCTGCAACAACACATCAATTTCAGTTTGATCCAATTAAATCAACAATTGCCTTTTTTTTAGCAGAAGTAATTCGTAAATGTGTCCATCAAGATGTAGCAGATCGAACTACATACGCATTTATTGCAGAAAAGGTGACAGAGTTAAATGATTCCGAAGACTATCTATATTTCCCCATCTATTTCTTGATTGACTTCTCCGAAGTTCTCGGAATTCAGCCTTATGTTCAAGAACGCAACGCAACTTATTTCAACCTTGATGAAGGAACTTTTGAAAACTATTCAAAAGTCGAATTGCGAGAGATTTCAGGGTCTTCTGTAGATCTTATCCGAGATCGAATAGTTGGAAATCCGACTTCAAAATATGATAGAACGACAAGAGAAAAAGCACTCGAAGTGATGCTTGATTACTACCGCATTCACATTCCTAATTTCGACGTTCTTGACTCTTATGATATAGTCAAAGAAATTCTTCACGCATAAAAACGTCATTCGTAAAAATGACGTTTTAGTATTAAGAATGTTTCTATTCGTTTACTCTTCAGAATTGTCTTCCACTCGTTGCTCTTTAATGAACACCCTTGTTAGATTAAACACTTCCATTGGACTTACTGCGAAGTCTCTTACACGAGCATTAATCATCACAATATGATCGCCCGTTAAAACTGGCATTACTGCAGCCTGATCAATCACAATCTGATCACATTTAACAAGTAATTCAGCTCGTTTCGCTGGATCACTCTCTGAAGCAGCAGCTTCGAACATTCTGTCAAATTCTTCATTCGAGAACTTAAACGAATTCACCATAGAAGATCCACCCTCAAGATTTCCACTATAAAATAGACCTAGAAAGTTTTCTGGATCTGGGTAATCAGCAATCCATCCTGATCTCCAAATTTTCGCTTCTCCATTGGCAATTGCTTTTTCACGCTCTTCAATTGAACAAAGCTTTATATTAAGGTCAACATTGAGGTTAGCTTTAACTTGTTCAGAAATTGCTTTACACATTCGGTGAATTCCAGAGCCACTTGTTGTATTTACATAAAAATCTAGTGATGGGAAGTTTGCGCCATTTGAATGTCCGGCTTGAGTCATCAATGATTTCGCTTGTTCTGGGTTGTATTTGTGTCCTTTTACAGCTTCATGATCGTAGTCAGCCATTTTTGGAACAAAACCATTCATTGCTGCCCAACCTTCACCTTCTAAGTAAGTGTCGATGATTGCCTCACGGTCGATTGCTAAATTGAATGCTCGACGGACACGAGGATCACTAAATTCTTCACTTTCGCAAGCCATAGCAACGTAAGACATACTCAAACTTGGCTTACCTTCTACCTTATGCTTTACGTTTTTACCCTCTTGAGCTTCTTGGAGTGATCCTAAAATGTGTTCGATTTCTTCTACTGGAATTTCAAGAACAAGATCAATTTCTTTCTTTCTGAAAGCCATGAATTCACTTCGTTTGTCTTTCGTATAAGTCATCACAACTTTACTCAAAAATGGAAGTTGATTTCCAAAATCGTCCTTTCTCCAATAATTCGGATTACGCTCAAGTGTAATTTTAGAATCTGTCATGGATTCGAGCATGAAAGGCCCACTTCCAACTGGATTTTTATCAATTTTTTTATCTCCATAATGCTCGTATGCTTTTTTTGAAATGATTCCTAACCCAGGGTTTGTTAGTAATCGTTCAAATCCAGGAGATGAATTTTTCAGCGTTATTTCTATACTACTTCCTTTTACTTTAATTCCAGAAACACCAGAGCTTGGAAGACTCTTTGAAGATTTCTTAAAAAAACTATTTGCTCCTTTAATTCTGTCTTTCAAAAGATAACTGATTTCATTGCTTTCAAGTCCAGAGCATGCCATTTCAAGGGTGAACTTCACATCCTCTGGCGTTAACTCATCTCCTTCACCATCAAAGCATTCATTGTCATGAAAAACGATTCCTTCTCGAATTTTAAAAGTATAAACCTTCGCGTCTGAGCTCATTTCAAAACTTTCGGCAACACCTGGAACAACCTTCATTTTTGAAGCATCGAAAACCATCAGCGGTTCATAAATTTGAGCAATTAATCTCGATGAGTAAAGAAATGCAGTGTGCGTAGGGAAAAGCGTTTGAATTTTCTCAGGTGACATGAACTTAA
Source organism: Bacteroidota bacterium (assembly GCA_024280295.1). GTDB lineage: Bacteria > Bacteroidota > Bacteroidia > Flavobacteriales_D > Crocinitomicaceae > UBA4466. The sequence goes on along the minus strand of JAJRQK010000062.1, from coordinate 48,954 downwards.
ATTCACCTCCATATTGTTTACCTCCTTTTGCAACTAAATCTTCTGTTGCAGGTTGAGTATCATCACAGGATGTAAAAACGATTCCAAAAAGAATAAGTAACGAGAATAAGGTAAATCTCATAGTTGTAAAGGGTTTTTTGACAAACAAAGATAAAAAAAATTGAATGTGAAACGAAGTGTTTAGTAACCCATTGCTACTCGCACTCGATTCAAAACTTCAGTTGAGACAATTCGAGCCTTTTTTTGCCCCGTCTTTAATGCAAATTCAACCTCTTCAGGATGCTCCATTAGATAATTATATTTTGCTCGTTCAACGCTGTATTTTTCAATGATATGATCAAACAGCGCTTGTTTTGCATGTCCGTACCCATAACCTCCAGCAACATATTTTTCGCGCATTATTTGCTGCTGTAATTCGGATGCAAGTAATCGGTACAAAGCAAAAATGTTACATGTATTAGGATCTTTAGGCTCTTCTAATTCTTTTGAATCAGTGGAAATTCCCATGATTTGCTTTCTTAATTTTTTGTCAGAAAGGAAAATATTTATTTCATTCCCACGAGATTTACTCATTTTTTGTCCATCTGTACCAGGAATCAACATGGTATCTTTCTGAAGTTTCACTTCTGGTATAACAAATAACTCTCCGTTTAAGTTATTCATCCTATTCGCAACATCACGTGTAAATTCTAAATGTTGCTCTTGATCCTTTCCAACTGGAACAATTTCTGCATCATAAAGTAAAATATCTGCCGCCATCAACATCGGATAGGTAAACAAACCCCCATTTACATCTTCCAATCGATCTTTCTTATCCTTAAAGCTATGTGCGATTTGAAGTCTTGAAAAAGGAAAATGGCATAGTAAATACCATGTTAACTCGGTTACTTCTGGTATGTCACTTTGGCGATAGAAAACTGATTTTTCTGGGTTGAGACCAAAAGCGAGCCAAGTTGCAGCAGTTGACAATGTGTTTTCTCGCATTGTATTTCCATTTTTAATTTGAGTCAAAGAATGGAGATCTGCAATGAATAAGTAAGAATCGTTTTCGGCTTTATTTGCCATTTCTATTGCTGGAATTAGTGCCCCAAGCAAATTGCCAAGGTGCGGTGTTCCAGTACTTTGAATACCCGTAAGAATTCGTGCCATTTACAACTTATTTTTGATACAAAATTAGTCATTTTGGTAGGATTATCATTCAAGCTGAGTAAATTCCTATCTTTGACTTTCATGGGAAAAATTTCAGGCGTATTTTCGCTTTTATGGAAGCTTTATGTGGCGATTATCTTCACGGTTTTTGCTTTACTTTACTTGCCCGTTATTTACCCCCTACTCTTCAGTTTGAAGAATAAAAAGCGTGCGTTTAAGGTCTTCGTCTTCTGGAGTTGGTCGATGCGAATTTTTTGCTTCTATCATGTTAAGAAAATGAAACAATGCGATTTACCGAAAGGGCCCTTCATTATTGCATCCAATCATATCTCTTATTTGGATATCTTTCTATTATATTCTATTCTGCCCAAGAATGAGTTCCTATTTCTTGGTAAAGGAGAATTATTACGTTATCCTGTTATTCGTCAGTACTTTAAGCGCTTAAACATTCCTGTCTACCGAGGGAACAATATAAAGTCTGCTCGTTCGCTAATTCGCGCAACCCAAGAAGTGAAAAATGGTTGGTCGGTTGTGATTTTCCCTGAGGGTCGAATCCCAGATGAAAACCCAAAACAAATTGGCTATAAAACGGGGGCTTTTCAACTTGCTAAGAACTTGAACATACCGATTGTTCCGATTACTTTTACAAATAATCACACCTTGTTTTCAGATCCATCTAACTTTCTGGGTCCCGCTCGACCTGGTATTTCACGAGTCTATATCCATGATTGTATTTCTGTTGAGGATGTCGAAAGAATGACCAAAAACGAACTTAAAAAGCATTGTTTCGAAATCATCAATGGTCCATTGCTCGATGAATATCCACAACTGCGAGAATAATTTAAACTTATCCTTAATCTTCATTTGCAATTTGTTGTGTTCGAATTTTTTGTGTTAATTTTGTTAAAAAATAACTCACTTCACTATGAAAAAGTACTACTCAATTTTAGTCTTAGCATTCCTTTTTGGAATTGGAGGCTTTCAATCTCAAGCACAATCATGCTTGCCAAGTTGGCAATACCGAATGCCAATCACAATTACCAATTCAAATGCTGTTGCTTTAGTAAACCATCAGGTAAAACTGACAATTAACACGCAGGCACTGATTTCCGCTCTAAAGATGAACAGTGATGGTTCAGATTTACGTATGGCAAGTTCTTGCTGTAGTCAGCTTTGTTATTGGATAGAAAGTGGAATCAATACAACTACCACAGATGTTTGGGTAAATGTTGATAGTATTCCTGCCTCTGGAATGAAAACTATTTACATGTATTATGGTAACGTTACAGCGGTGGATTCATCAAGTGCTGCTTGTACATTTGATCTTTACGAAGATTTTGATAGTGGTACACAAACAACTTTTGCAAACATTTGTGGAACCTCTACCGAAACACTTGCTAGTGGAACTATGAATGTATCATGGTCTGGCTCAGGTATGGTAGGTTCAAGTCAATTGTTTCCTTCTACTGAAACATATACTGTTGAATCAGATGTTGTTGGTGCAACGGGTACTTGGCCAGGTATATACTGGATAAAGGATGTTACAATGAAGTCTTATGCATTACTCATTAATTCGACTCATGCACGAATTTCTCTTACTGGCGGAGGAGCGAGTTATTGTTCAGGTCATAATTGGGCATCTTCTCTTCTTCCATTTTCAAGTGTCGCTGGAGTCTGGTCATTTACATGGCTATCTGCTGGTAATTTTGATGCTAGTTTTCCAACTATTGGAAATATACCATGTACGGATGCATTGTACGCCAAAGATGAAGACTTACGCTTAGGCGTAGGGGGGATTCAGAGCGGATCGGGATCTATTGATCTGAACTGGGTGCGTGTGCGGAAATATGCAGCTGTTGATCCTACATTTGCGTTTGGTGCTGAGGAAGCTCCTTCTGGAGTATTGGTCGTAAGTATTACTGCTCCTGGGGCAACAATTTGTACTGGTGATAGTCTTCAACTAGATGCTGGCGCAGGATTTACAAGTTACGTATGGTCAAATGGGCCAACGAGTCAACTATCAACAGCTTTAACAGGTGGAACGTATATAATTACTGCGGTTGATGCTGCTGGATGTGCAAGTATAGATTCAATTGCAATTACTGAATACGCACCCACTCCAGTTTCTATTGGTGCTGATATTACTGCTTGTTCTGATTCTGTAATTATTTTAGATGCAGGGTCATTACATAATTCATATACCTGGAGTACTGGTGGTTCTGCGAGTATGGAGACAATTACAACACAAGGGTTAATCGACGTTATAGCTATTGATTCTAATGGTTGTTCCGCTTACGACACATTAACAATTACTTACTTCCCTATAGCTATAGCAGATTATACAACTGTAACTCAAGGGCATGATGCCACTTTCACTGATGTTTCTTCAAATGGGTCGACATATTTTTGGGATTTCGGCGATGGAAACACATCAACAATGCAGAATCCATCACATACTTATGCAATGGATGGAACATATACTGTATGCTTGACAATTACAACCGCTGATGGATGTGCTGATGATACTTGTATGTCTGTTTTTGCTTCAACTGCAGGGTTATCTGATTTAAATCCACTTTCGTTATCGATTTACCCTATTCCAGCGGATGAAAACTTAACGTTCGAGTTATCCCTAGAGGGAACGCAAAAATTTGAATTGCACACGATTACAGGAAAGGTTGTCCTCACAGGTGAATTAGTGGATGGAGTTAATGTAATTAGTGTGAAATCACTGGCACCAGGAACATACATTTTACAAATAGAAGATTATTCGATCTACTCTAGAAGAGTGATCATTGAGTAACAATTCTAATTTGAATAAAAAAGGCGATAAGAAATTACCGCCTTTTTTATTCAAAGTTATACAAAAGTTAAGCCTCATGTTCGTACCTTTGCCGCATGAAGATTACCGAGGAAACAGTTGATCATATTGCACACTTGGCTCGACTAGAGTTTGAGGGAGAGGCAAAAGATGCTATTCGTGGTGACATAGAACGGATCATTACCTTCATCGATAAGTTGAAGGAAGTCGAAACTGAAAACGTAGAGCCATTGATTTTTATGTCCGATGAGGTAAATAGATTACGTGAAGATATCGCTGTTGATTCAATTACTCAAGAACAAGCATTGAAAAACGCACCGCAAAGCGATTCAGATTATTTCAGAATTCCTAAAGTTCTCGATAAGAGCTAACGTAGATATTTGTTTGACTGCACCTCTCCATTTTCAATGGGTGATTCATTTCTCAGAATAATTAGACATAAATTTATCTGTTTTCATATCTCCATATTGTGGATTGATTTCCTTTAATTCTTTCAGAAGAATTTGTGCACCACTATATAGCTTTGCCCAATTAGTATCACACGGAATTATATGCCATGGAATATCATTACAGCGACTGAAAATAGTATCATACACTTTCATAAATGCATTCCAATTATCACGTGATTCCCAATCGTTGTCACTATGTTTCCAGTGTTTTTCCCTTAAATTGATTCTTTCTAGTAATTTTTCTTCTTGCTTATCATAACTCAAATTCATATAAAACTTAATGATCTTCGTGCCAGTTGATTCTAAGTATTTCTCGAATTGATTGATTTTCTCATAGCGACTTTCAATTGTCTCGGGGTCAAACAGTCCATAAACCGAAGGAACTAAAATGTCCTCGTAATGAGACCTATTGAATACATTAATCATTCCTTTTTTCGGGGTACACTTGTGAATTCGCCATAGAAAATCATGGGCTGATTCTTCAATTGAGGGTTTTTTAAACGAGTGAACATCTATCCAAGCGGGACTACTTTTCCCAAAGAGTGTGCGGGTTAATCCATCTTTTCCAGAAGCATCCATTCCTTGTAAGACAACTAAGATACTCCGTTCCCCTTCTGCGTACAAGCGCTTTGTGTACTCTGCTATTTCCTTGAGAATATCTTTCGTTTCCGCTTTGATATCCTCTTTGTTCCAATGTTTAAGCCCTTTCGGGTCGTGATTGTCAAGTAATGCCATTTTTTATTTCAATAGTATATATACAGGAAGATGGTCTGAATATCCACCGTAGTATTTTCGCCCCCCATAGGTTGCATTTGGTTTTTCGAAGCCATCTCTTCGTTTAAACATCATTTTATCGCGTCGAATAATTCCTGCATCATTTCCATCAATGGCAATTCCAGAATTTCCATCATAGAGCGGTTGAGAGACAATTATTTGATCTAAAACAGCCCATTTATCTCGATGAACCGAAGTTCCTAAACCATTTAGATGATCATCGTATAGTAAATTGATCAAATCACCATCTTCTTCATAGCCAGATTCCTTTGCCCGAAGTACAAATTCAAGACTTTTATCATTAGGATGATCATTAAAGTCACCTAGAATGATAATGTTTGCTGATGAATCGTCTCCTAGTATTTCATCTACTTTGTCTCTAAGCGTTTGTGCAGCCTCCATGCGTTTGTGTTCAGTTTCGAGTTTCCCCTCTCTTCTTGAAGACCAGTGATTAACAAAAACGTGGAGTGTTGATCCTCCGTCAAATTCACCAACAACATAGAGGATATCTCTTGTAACAAAATTTCGATTATAATCAAGTTTCACTGCAATTTTCGAACTTTCAACAACCGTGAATACATCTTTATCATAGAGTAAAGCACAATCAATTCCTCGTCGGTCAGGAGAATCAAAATGAGCTATTCCATAGTTTACATCATTAAAATCACCTTCGTCGACCAAATCTTCGAGAACAGATTTATTTTCAACTTCCACTAAACCAATAAGTATTGGAGGTTCATTGAACTCATCAAGGGCATCTTCGATTCTTTCGAGTTTCTTTTCGAACCGTTCGTTTGTCCACTTTTTTTCGCCATTAGGAGTGAATTCATCATCATTTTTAGTGGGATCATTTTTAGTGTCGAATAAGTTCTCAACATTGTAAAAAACGATTGCCCTCCCAGAGAATGAAGCTTTATTTTTGTTTGAACTATCTTCCATATTTGCTGTTAATTCATCTATAAATTCTCTTGCCGACTCCTCGCCACATCCAAATGTGGTGATAAGAAGGAAAAGGACACTTATTCGTTTCATTTATTTTCCTTTTAGAATTCCCAAGAGTCCACGCGTCAGGCTGCCAATCCATCCACCACCTCTCTTTGAGGTTGCTCCCTTTGTAACTCCTTCTGCAATATCTCCCCATAGATCCTCACGTTCAGATTCAGATTTTTTCCGGGCTCTTTCTACTGTCTTTCTATTTCGTTCCGTTTCCTTTTCAAGTTCGCGAGATCTCTTTGTCTCCTCTTGTTCAAATTTCTTTAGTTCCGCTGCACGAGTCTTTTCTTGCTTTTCGCGTAGAATTTTATCAGCCTTTTCTTGCTCATCACGAGCTTCTTTTTGTTTTTCATCAGTGGCAGCTCGTTCAATTTTACCAGTTAATATTTCATAAGCACTATCTCGATCGATTTCTTCATTGTACTTTTCCAGAATAGTGGATTTTGCAATGAGTTCTTTCACCTCAGATGGCTCAAGTATATCCATACGTGATAAGGGTGCTCGACAAATTGTCGCTGCTAAAGGTGTAGGGATACCTTTTTCGTTGAGTGCAGTTATTAGTGCCTCACCTATTCCAAGTTGGGTAATTATTTCTTCTGTGTCATAAAACTCTGAAATAGGATAATTCTCGGCAGCTTGTTTGATCGCTTTTCTGTCTTTCGCTGTAAATGCTCTAAGTGCATGCTGAACCTTTAAGCCTAGTTGCGCCAATATATCTTCAGGAACATCAACAGGGTTTTGGGTACAGAAGAAAATCCCAACACCCTTCGACCTAATTAGTTTTACAATGACCTCTAGTTGATCTACAAGCGCAGAAGATGCTTCATCAAAAACCAAGTGAGCTTCATCGATGAAAATACAAAGTTTGGGTTTATCCATATCACCTTCCTCAGGAAAAGACCCATAAATTTCAGCGAGTAGACTAAGCATGAATGTTGAAAATAATTTTGGCTTACTTTGGATATCCATCAATCGGATAATAGAGATTATTCCGTTTCCATTCTCATCTGTTCGAAGTAGATCCTTAGGATCAAATGAACGCTCTCCAAAGAATGATTCTGCGCCTTGCTGCTCGAGTTCGATCACCTTTCGCATGATTGTATTCACCGTAGATGATGCAACTTGCCCGTATTCTTGTTCTATTTCTTTTTTTCCTTCATTGACTACATATTGAAGCATTTTCCGCAAATCCTTCAAGTCGATTAGTGGTAGTTTTTGATTATCCGCAAAAACAAAAATTAACGAAATAACACTTGATTGTGTGTCATTTAGACCTAAAATTTTCGAGAGAAGTGTCGGACCAAATTCAGTGACCGTTGCTTTTAATCGTGTTCCTTCTCCATTGGAAATAGTCATTAACTCTACGGGAAGTGGCATTGGCTTGTATGGAAGATCAATTGCAGCATGTCGCTTTTCAATAAAATCATTAACAGAACCAGGAGCGGCAAGTCCACTTAAATCTCCTTTAATATCCATCAAAAGTGAAGGGATTCCCTTTTTCGATAATTGTTCGGCAATAACCTGCAAAGATTTTGTTTTACCAGTTCCTGTGGCACCAGAAATCAGCCCATGTCGATTCAATGTTTTAAGCGGAATCTTGATATGTGTGCCTGCTATGGCCTCACCATCAATCATAGCTCCTCCTACGGTAATGGAATCTCCCTTAAACGTGTACCCTTCCTTAATTACTTTCTGAAATTCTGTTTTTGACATGTATAATAATCTCTTAATTACTTTCCAAAGAATCTGCTAATTAGGCTTCCAATTCCACCAGATTTCTTTTTTGAATTTTTCTTTCCTCCTTTTTTTGATGGTTCGTCATCACCATCAAACATATCTGTTAAGCTACCGAGCATTCCTGCAATACCGCCTTCATCATTTTTTCCTTCTTTTGACAATTTGCTTGTAACTTGACTCATGATCCCAGGAATTGCATCCTTTGCCTTCTTTGCCATGTCATCAGATAGTCCAACTTTCTTGGTCAATCGGTCTACAAAGTCATCTTCGACTTCTTTTGAAATTGCTTCATCGTGCTCAGTATTCTTGTTGTCTGAAAGTAAGCTAGACATCTGTTTAGGATCCTTACTGAACTTAGATTTAATTGCATTCATTGCTTGATTAGCAAATCCTTCGGCCTTTTCAGGTGGAATTCCAAACTTGTCTAGTAGTCCTTTTACGGTGTCATTTTGTAATAAATCTTTTACGTCCATATTTTTTATTGTAGTGTATTTTATATTTAAAAACTCCAATCGTAGGAATTAATATCTGTGATGCATGCAGTTAGTAACTTGATGCTTCCTTCTATATCGTCTTTATCGGCCATTTCAATCACTTGATGCAAATTTCGTGTTGGTATAGATACTGCTCCAGCAATAGATCCTCCTTCTGTCATTCGTTGAATCCCTGATGTGTCAGTTCCGCCAGCAGTTAATATCTCCGGTTGCCAAGTAATTCCGTGTTTATCTGCCGTTTGCTTCATAAATTTCACCATTCGGAAATCACAGATAGTGCCAGCATCCATTATTTTTATAGCTGTTCCTTTACCAAGTTCTGTAATTTTTTCATGTGCAGCAGCTCCAGGTAAATCAAAAGCAATTGTTGTATCGAGACCAAAGCCAAAATCAGGATTTATTTTGAGTGCAGCAACATTTGCTCCGCGAATTCCAACTTCTTCTTGTACAGTAAAAACACCGTATAAATCGTAAGGAATTTCTTTATCTTTTAAATTTCGGAGTGTCTCGATTAAAATAAAAACAGCTAGACGATTATCGAGTGATTTACCATTTACACAATTCCCCATTTCGATGAATTCGCGCTCGCGAGTGATTGGGGTTCCAATTTCAACAATTTCTTTTACCTCTTCAGCACTCATTCCTGTGTCAATGAAGTAATCTTTTGTTTTTGCAATTTTATTTCGCTCTTCCGTCGTCATAACATGAATAGGCTTCGAGGCCATCACACCTATAATATCTTTCGTGCCATGAACGATCACCCGTTGAGCTGTTAATGTTTTTGGATCAAAACCACCAAGTGTATGGAAACGGATAAATCCATTGTCATCAATATGAGTCACAATGAAGCCAATTTCATCCATGTGTGCTCCAACCATAATCTTCTTATCACCTTTCCCACGTTTGATTGCATAGACATTTCCCAGGTTGTCAACTTCAATTTCATCAGCAAGGTCTTTAATTTCGTCAAGAACCAATTCACGGATTTTTTGCTCGAACCCAGGAGCTCCTGGCGTGGTACATATTGTGTTAAGTAGAATTGTATTTATTGACATTCTGTTTTTTATTGGTGAATAAAAGTAACTATTTTTAGATGTTGTGAAACTTGAATCTGTAAATTTGTGCTATGAGATGGATGATTGGACTTCTTATTGTTTTTGGGGTAGCAATATCAGTGGGGTACTTTTTCAATATTCGTGATGAAAAACCTTTGCCAATTATTAATCCTGTAGATCTAAATGAGGAAATGGTCGATCCGGAAATGCTAAGAATTGGCTTTGGTCACAAGATCGGAAATTTCGCGTTCCAGAATCAAAATAATGAAACCATCACACAAAGTGAAGTGGAAGGAAAAGTCTTTGTTGCTGAATATTTTTTCACGACTTGCGGAACGATCTGCCCTAAGATGAATCAGCAAATGAAACGTGTGCAATTTGCTTATTCTAACAACGAGGATGTTAGGATTTTAAGTTTTACGGTTGACCCAAAGGTTGATACAGTTGAGCAAATGAAACTTTATGCCGAAGGTCATGATGCTAAAGATGGTCAATGGCATTTTTTAACTGGCACGAAAGAAAAACTTTATGACCTAGCTCGAAAATCTTTTTTCATTCTGAAGCCAGCAGAAGCGCAAAATCTTGGGGATGCAGGAAGCGATTTCATTCACACAAACAATTTTGTATTGGTTGATCGTCAGATGCGAATTCGAGGCTATTATGATGGAACAAGTAAATCGGAAGTCACTAAGTTGATTGAAGATATAGATAAGTTATTAGTAGAAGAAGATTGACCCGTAGTTGAACTATTCGAAAATAAAAATGGGCAACAGTAAACCCATGTTGCCCAACAATAAATTTATTCGAGGCTCTATTTAAACGTATAAATTCCAGTGTCGCAGCAATCTGCATAGAAAATACTTAGCTCAAATGATTTTGATGATTCATTGTACGTTAACATCATCGCATCTGCACCAATGTCAAGTATGTCTGCCCCTTCTAGTTCACCTTCCTTAAATCCATCTTCTGCATAAAGATAAAGATCAGAATTGACGAACTTTGTTGTCGGTGTCAATGCTTCTGGAATTACAGAATAATAATCTGCTACTGGTTTGGCTAAGTTGTATGACATACCTTCTTCGGAAAAGAGGACAGAAAAATAGTCCTTGCCATTGCTTGAAAAAGTCACAGTTAAATCGTCCGAAACGGAAATCAACATGGAGTTAATTTTCTTCTGATCAGCACTTGTGAGATCAAAGTCGTACGCTTCTCTCACCCCTTCTTCAATTGAAGATGCCAATGCCCTCCATTCAGCGTCATGAAGTGTATATTCCACCATTCCATTAGCTCCCATTGCTCCTTCGATATAATCAAGGGTATAGTTTCCAATTAGTGAAGTAAGAAGCTCTTTTTTGCGACTCATTTCTTCTACACTTACCTCATTGGTATTGTCATCATCACTGCTTGTATTCTCCGATGAAGTTTCAGTATTAGAGGATTCTTCGGTTGATCTTTCGTTCCCACAAGAGGAAAAAAACAATATTGTCACTAGTATTGAAAAGAAAAGAGTTTTTTTCATGTTAGTTTTTTTGCAGCAATGTAGCCATACTATTCGGAAATTGCACCTTAGATTGTGTTTACAGTCGATAAATAAATACATGGTCAGTAGCTCCAATTTTATGCTTAATAAATGACTGAATGTATTCTTCGTGTAGAATTGAAGTGTCATTTACAACGAGGTATTTGGCACCCCATTCAATTTGTTTCTCTATTCGTTCTTCTTTAGGCAGATGATGATAACCATAATCATTGTAGCCGTTCCTGTTCATAAGATTAAGTGTGATGGTTATACTACCATCAGGCATAGAAATTACTTTGTCTTCCTTTTTTATTCCAAGACTTTCTAGATATGGCTCGATTGTTTCAAGATCCTTGTATGTATTACCGTAATTCCAATGATACCATTGCCAGTATGCAACATCTTCCTTATCAAGAATTGCAGAGTTTCGCACCCAACTAGCACCAATGTCGTACTTTGCAATTGTTCTCACTGCAGCTGAGTAAATTAGGAAAAAAAGCCCAATACTTGCTGTAATTTTAAATGCTTTAGAACTGAGAATTGAGGAATGATGCTTCTTCAAAAAAGTTAAGATCAAAAGTGTCATGAGCGGAATAATCACCAATAGATTAATTAAATAATACTCATGGACATTAAAGACTTGAAAGAATAGAACGAGATAGATTATAATTCCCAGTGAAGTGAGAATCATCAACGCCAACAAATAGGGGTGCGCTTTTTTACGATTTATCAGTAGTCCAATAAATGTTATTACTAGCAAGAAAAAAGCGGAGATATTGAAATATTCTGGTAATAAATCACTGTGTAGAAGCTTCCAGTTAGAATAGATGTCCTCCGTAGAGATGTCCCATATTGGCAAGAGCCCCTGAAGGAAAACCATAGACATATTGTTCTCATTGTAATGACCCGTATAACTGTACCAGCCAAGGATGAGGATTAGCGTTCCCGCATAGGGGAGTAATTCTTTCCATCTCGTTTTCAGTGATTGTTCTCGCAGCAACATTTCGTATAGGAAAATCGCTCCAAAACCAACGAACAACATTAAGGCGGTTATTTTCAATAATCCTGCAAAAAGGAATAAAGTACAAGCATAAACCAAATGTTTGTAGGAGCGTTCGGTTCTGTGGCAATAGAAATGATAGCTTCCAATAATTGCTAGCGACAGGGCATTGACATTCATCAAGAAGTTATTTCCATAATAGGCTAGAAGTGGTGACGAGAATAGCAGAAGAGGAACAAATATCGCCCAAAAATTATCGTCCAAAATTTTATGAGTGAGCTTTTTGAGGTATAATAGACCTAACGCAAGAATTAGAAAGTTAAGCAAGCGATAGATCCAATAATGCTTTCCTGTAATTTTCCAGACGTTTCCGACACTATAGTAAACAATTGGAAATTCGCTTATAGTTTTACCTGTTTGTCCTTCACCTTGCCAGTGAATTTCTGGCTCTAAGAATGGTAAGTTATCTTGATAATAATGTTGTGTTATCGATAAGCAATCAGACTGTCTCCATTGATGACGTGAATACGGTCCTCGGTTCATGGTATCGAAATTGCCATAAAACCAAGCAATACCTATGAAAAGAATAAAGTAGATCACATTTATCTGGAATGAGGTATAAGTGCGTTTCATCATTCTTCGTCCTTTTCTAATTCTTGAAGGATTTGATTTACATCTTCCTCTGTTGAAGTCAATTTTGATTTGCAAATAGCAATCAACTGAGATGCGCGTTTTACCTTTTCACTAAGTTCGTCGACAGAGATTTCACCATCCTCGATGTCAGCAACAATTTGCTGCAATTCATCAAACGCTTTTGTATAATTCAATTCTTTACTCATCTGCTGATTTAGTAATGGAAGTTACTTCCGACTCTAGCGTAAAAATAGCAGTTCTTGTCGTAACTCTCTCACCTGATTTAGGTTCATTGGATGCGTTGATCGTTTTTCCATTGATAGTTGTAATGGAATAGCCTCGTTTTAAGACGTTCAATGGATCCATCAAACGCACAGATTGAGTCAATTGATTTAGGTTTGATTGATTTTTTTGAATCATCGTATTAGTAAGATGTGGAAGCTGGTTTGTAGATGTCGATAGGTGATGATTATATTCTCGAAGTAATCCAATAGATACTCTTCCAAAATCATATTTGCTACGCTGAAGTTGTTGTTGAGATTGTTGTATTGAAATGTTAGTTGTTCGTGCTAATTTTTGGGTCAAACGAATCATAGCATGCCGATTTGATATTAGCGAACGCATTGCACCGTTTTTAACTGCTGTAGATTCCTTTCTTAAAAGATGATTTGTGTTAGTCAAAAGTGCTTTTGAGTGAACTAAAATATTCTTGGTTGCATCATTCAATGGAACAGAAAATGAGTGAAACGTCTGTAATAGAAAATCTCCAAGTTCTGTTGGTGTGATCGCATTTCGGAAAGCAACCATCTCAGCGACTGTCATATTTGTAGAGTGGCCTATTCCTGTTAAAATGGGCAGTGAGAAAAGCGCAATTTCTTTACAAAGCGTGTAATTGTTGTAACACGATAATCCAACTTCTCCACCACCACCACGAACGATTACCACAGCATCAAAATGATCTTTTACTCGTTCGATTTGTTTTAATTGAGTAATTATTGTTCTAACGGCTTGATCACCTTGGAGATAAGCAGGAAAGAGCATCGTGAAGAATTTGTAGTTCCACTGGTTGTTGTCAATTACTTGCATGAAATCTGACAATCCTTTGCTCGATTCTGCTGAAATTATCGCGATGCGCTTTGGCAACAATGGAAAGTCAAGTTGCTGATTTTTTGCAATTATCCCCTCTTTTTGGAGTCGTTTTAATGTCTCTTGCCGTTCCTTTTGAAGTTCACCAAGTGCATAACTTGGATCAATGTCCACAATCTGTAAACTCAGTCCATAAAGCTCATGAAAGCTAATTTTTACATTCATCAAGAGTGTGGTGTCTTCTTTCAATGGCTCTTTGACAACAGAAATAAACCGTTGATTAATTCGCTCATAGTTATGCTTCCATATTGCCCCTGATATTTGAGCAACTATTTTCCCATCCTCCTTTTGTAATAGTTCTGGAAAACAATGCCCACTTGGAAAACGGTTTAACTTATGCATCTCTGCTTTTACCCAATAGGTTTGATGGTAACGATCTTCGAGTGTTTTTCGAATCGAACCTACGACTTGCTTAAGTGTAAATATTTTTGGTGTTTCCGACATTGATAGCATAAATATAAATCAAATTGTCGCTGGTTTTCTAAATTTGCACCTTCATATAAAATATATTATGGTTGACATTCATTCTTACGACTTTTCAGGAAAGCGCGCGCTAGTTCGGGTAGATTTTAACGTCCCTTTGGATAAAGAGACCCTTGAAATTACTGATGACACTCGAATTCGAGCAGCAATACCCACGATCAAAATGATTTTAGATAAAGGTGGAAGTGTTGTTTTGATGTCTCATTTAGGTCGACCAAAACAGGGCTTTGAAGCTAAATTTTCATTAGAAAACATTGTCTCACATATTTCATCAAAGTTAGGTGTGGAAGTCAAATTTGGTGGCGATTGCATCGGTAGTGAAGCTTTTAACATGAGTGCTGGATTGAAATCTGGAGAAGTAATGATCTTGGACAATGTTCGGTTTTATAAACATGAAACAACCGGTACAGAAAGTTTCGCGGAGCAATTATCTAAGCATGGAGATATCTTTGTAAACGATGCTTTTGGAACAGCACATCGCGCACATGCAAGTACAACGATTATTGCGAAGTTCTTTCCAAATGATAAAATGTTTGGTTTATTGCTTGCCGAAGAGATTAAAAGTGTCGATAAAGTACTTCATAGTAACGAAAAGCCAAGAACGGCAATTGTTGGAGGAGCAAAAGTGTCTTCAAAAATTACAATTATTGAGCGACTCTTAGATAGCGTTGATAATTTAATAGTTGGTGGTGGAATGGCATACACATTTGTAAAAGCAAGAGGTGGTTCCGTTGGAAATTCACTTGTGGAGAACGATTATCTCGAAATGGCGAATACAATTGTTCAAGCTGCGAAAGATAAGGGTGTGAATCTATTTATTCCTATGGATACTGTGATTGCTGATGCCTTTTCAAATGATGCGAATCGTGATGAGGTTTCAATTGATGAAATTCCAGCTGGTTGGATGGGACTAGATATTGGAGCAGAAAGTATTTCGGCTTGTGATGCAATTATCCGAAACTCTAAAATAATCTTGTGGAATGGGCCGATGGGTGTTTTTGAGATGGAAAATTTCCAGAAAGGAACAGTTTCAGTGGCGAATTCAATAGTAGAAGCGACGGCAAATGGTGCGTTCTCATTAATTGGGGGGGGAGATTCTGTTGCCGCAATAAATAAATTCAATCTTGCTGATAAAGTGAGTTATGTTTCAACAGGAGGTGGGGCAATGCTTGAATATCTAGAAGGAAAAGAGCTTCCTGGAATTAAGGCAATTTTAGATTAAGGCTGTCTAATTGTTCATCATTTCAGCAGGGGATTTACCAAAACGTTCTTTGTATTTTTTATTGAAGTATGAGCCGCTAATTAATCCAACAGCATGCCGCACTTCTGATAATGTTGCGAATTGATTCTCGATCAATAGGCGATAGGCACTTTGTAGCCGGACTTCAAGAATGAATTTTACTGGTGAAAGTCCTGTGTGTTTGTTCAATATTCTTGCCAGCTGGCGTTGACTATAGTTTACTTCTTGAGCCAATTCAGGAACTTTAAAATTCTCATCAGAAAGATTGTCCATTACCGTTAATCGAATCTTAGTTAGTAGCTGTTCATCTACACCATCGCCACTGTTATCTAAAAATTCTAGCCCATCTTTAATCCATTTTTCTCGACTTGTTTTATTCGACAATATTATCGCTACACGGGCTAATAATTCGGGTTTTTCGAATGGTTTTGTGATGTAATCATCTACACCTAACTCAAACCCCTTCAGTTTATCCTCCATGAGGATCTTGGCTGTCACGAAAATAAAAGGAGTCAATTTGTATTTATCAAGTGATCGAACTTTTGTTCTAAACTCAAAGCCATCTATATTGGGCATCATAATGTCCGAAATAATTAGATCATATCTGTTTATTTGAATTTCTTTGAGTGCTTCCAAACCATCAAAACAAGATTGGCAGTGGTAGTTTGCAGACAATATCAAGGACAAATAGTTATTCATTTCAGGGTTGTCCTCCACAATAAGAACGCGTGGTTTTCCATCTTGCATGAAGGATGTATTTACTTCTATTTCCTCAGTAAACTGATCATCCTCATTTTTAAGTTGAAGCAGATCATCCACTACATTTTCCATTGATTTCACAGGAATCGATAGTTTGAATGTAGATCCTTCCCCAATTACACTCGCTGCTGTAATCTCTCCGTCTAAAGATTCTGCAAACTCTTTGGCAAGAGATAACCCAACACCAACCCCACCTATACTTTCTGTGTGTTTACTTTGATAAAATCGAGTGAAAATCTTATCTAATTCAGATGCTTCAATTCCTTGACCTTGATCAATGAGTTCAATTGTTAGAAGACCATCGCTAAGGTCTACATCCATTTTAATTTCAACATTAACAGGTGAAAACTTAATGGCATTTGAAATAAGGTTATTGAGTATTTTCTCAAAGCGACTTTCATCAGATTTAATATTAATTGCGCTTTCAAAGTTTGAATTGTAATTTAGTTTGATATTCTTGATCGCGGCAAGTGAATCAAATGAATAGAACACACGCTTTAGAAATTCTTGTAATTTAATTTCGTTCGATTGTAGCGGCAATTTTCCTTTCTCGAAGCGAAGCAAATCCAGAATTTCATTCGAATCAATTAAAACCCTTCTACTATTTGATAGTGCGGAATTAATGAAGTTGCTAACTTCCATTGATAGAGTATCATCTTCTAGCGCGAGTTGCAGATTACCATTGATCAGTGTAATTGGAGTCCTGATTTCATGCGCGATGTTTTCAAGGAAGTTTGTTCTAAGTTCATTCATTTTTTGCTCTTGAACAAGTGCAAGTTCGGTTTTACGCTTCTTTTTACGTTGGCGATAGAGAAACAATTGGTAGAACATCACAACTACCAATAACGCTATAATAGAGATGAAGACCACTTGATTCTTTGACCTCGCTTCATTCACGATCTGTAGATCTTTTTTTGCAATATCTCGTTCCTTTTGGGCGGAGTTAAATTTGGCTTCGGATGCTGTAAACTTTTCACTTAACAAGTTGTTATTTTTCACAGTCAAACTATCTAAGTGAAGACGGTACATTTCATTAGACTCCTTGTGCTTTCCGAGTAAAAAATAGGTGTTTGCTAGTTGGTAGGAACTCTCAACAAATCCATCTAAATTGTTAAGTGCTAATTCTAAATCATATCCCTTTTGGTGATAAGACAGGGCTTTATCGTAGCGTTTAACCTTAATAAAGACATTGCCGATATTATTGTAAACGGAAGCTAAATAAGTCCCTCCCTCAATTGTTTTAAATGTTTCCTCGGCTTTTTTACAATAAACATCCCCTTCATCAAACTTTCCAAGCTCTACAAGTGCGTTAAATTTATGCATATAAGCTTCTCCCATTAATTCTGGAATGTTTAACTTCTCAGAGTAGTCAATACATTTATCTGCTAACCTATTTAACTCGGAAGCAGCCCCTGGATATTCATACAAACAATAATACTTTAAGGAATAGCACTTTTCAATATAAACTGAGTCTGACGATTTTAAAGAATAGTCAATCGCTTTTTGAGCATAGGATGTACTTAATGTATCATTGCTGAATAAGTATATACGAGATATCCTAAAGCTGTTTTGTGCAAGTCGCAAGTATGTTTTTTTTGACTTCTTAGCGATTTCTGTAAGATAACCGCGAATGGCATAATAACCTGTAAGTGAATTATTATATTCTCCTTGATCATATAGAGAATCTACATGATCGATTACTGAACTGATGTTCTTACTATCGATTTCCTCCCATTCAATTGATTGACTTCTTACTACAGGAATGAAAATGATAGCTACTAGTAAAAAGGTAAGGAATCTAGTCATGCTGTTAATGAGTTCTTTTTTATGATCAAATAGTACTTGAATTAATCAAGGTGTTCCAGTGTTGCGCTTGCAAGATAAGAGTCTAATTTACTAAATATCAGAATCACACACTCAAATGTCCAAAATGAGCGGGTGATTGTCCAAAATGGGCAGGTAGTAAGTCAGGCCTAGCTCTACCTTTGTCTATAATCAGATTGATAATTGTGACTCAATTGAAATAATTCTTAAAATCCCTTACAATGAAAAACAGACTAACTCTTCTATTCACAATTTTAGCATTAACTACTTCAGCACAGGTTGGAGGTATTGCGGTAAATACATCTGGTACATCTCCTGACCCAGACGCTTATTTAGACGTTTCAGGTACTAGTGGTGGAATACTAATACCAAGAATGACTCAAGCGCAAAGAAATGCGATAACAACACCCCCAACAAGTTTACTAATGTATCAAACAGATAATACACCTGGTTTCTATTATTACAATGGAAGTGCATGGGTAGGAATGGCAGGAGCCGATAATGATTGGATAATAAATGGTGATGATATTACTCATGGAAATGGAGTAGCTGGTGGAGCTGTTACTATTGATGGAAATGTATTTGCCCCTTCGTTTGGTGGCGGAGACACAACACTATGGGTATATTCTAATAGCTTAAATGATGTGGCCATTTTTGAAGATAGTTATGATTGTGGTGCATGTGCGAGTAACAATCAGGCAACTGCAATTGTTGCAAAATCAGTAAAGGGTCATGCAATCAAAGCATTCGGCGGGGCTTTTGGTGATGCAATTCGGGCAAAAGGACGAGTATTTGTGGATTCTGGAGATGTAACAATCAACGATGGGCGTCTCATCTTGAATACAAATTCAGGGACTGGTGCTGGAGCAGGAACAATTAGGTGGAGTGGAACTGATTTTCTTGGGTTTGATGGAACGATTTGGAATTCCTTATCTGCTGGTGCAGGAAATTGGACAACATCAGGAACAAATATTTTTAGAACGACGGGAAATGTGGGGGTAGGTATTGCTACACCGACATACAAATTTGATGTTAGTGGTGATGTTCAAATTCGCCCTATCAATTCTGTGAGCTCATGGACATATTCAAATTCAGGTGGAGAACCACAATTTCGCCCTGAAATTAATAACTATGGATTTGTTGGTGATGCGACAAAAAGAGTTTATCAAGGACATTTCACAAACTTGACAGTTTATGGCCTTTTCTCAAACACTTCTGATCGAAGAATCAAAGAAAATATTCAACCAATTACTAGTGCACTTGAAAAAGTACTCCAATTGAAAGGGAAGAGATACGATTATACTAAGGGCTATATGTTTGGTGATGCTGAATACCCAGAAGAAAAAGCACTCGAATTAGAAAAAATGCGTAAGAATAAAATTGGATTTATTGCTCAAGAATTAGAGGAAGTACTTCCAGAATTAGTGAAAACTGACCCTGAAACAGACTTGAAATCAGTTGATTATCTTGGAGTGATACCTATCCTCGTTGAATCGATCAAAGAGCAACAAACGATGATTGATGATCTTCAAACAGAATTAAATCGCTCTCAGAGTCAACAAGGATTACTCTTGAAAAGGCTGGAAGCGTTAGAAGCTCAAGTGAACTCTTATTAATATGGTGAGTCTAAACAGGTGCGCAACTTTTGTATTTCTGCTGGTTAGCGCACTGTCTTATGGGCAGACAAGATTGATAATGA
Source organism: Bacteroidota bacterium (assembly GCA_024280295.1). Classification (GTDB taxonomy): domain Bacteria; phylum Bacteroidota; class Bacteroidia; order Flavobacteriales_D; family Crocinitomicaceae; genus UBA4466. The sequence goes on along the minus strand of JAJRQK010000062.1, from coordinate 29,179 downwards.
ACGATAGTATTTTTGTACGCTTAGATGCAGGCACATTTTTAGTGCTAGATAATTCAGCAACAAATGCAATCACACTTCTAGGTACGCAGAAAGGAAAAATCATCTCTGAGGACGAAGACAACAAAGTCCGTTGGAACCTTGGAACTTCGACAGGTGTTTATCAATTGCCGTTTGCAGATACGACTAATTTTTATTCGATCCCAGTTGAGTGCAATATTACAACTGCTGGAACAGGTTCTGGACGGATAGATTTTTCGACATATCGAACAGTCTTGGCATCACTTAACATTAATAATGCGCCTTGGCCAAGTATGGTCACGAATATTGATTTTTTAAGTCCGTTTCCTTCCGCGGGTGCAGATGTACTGTTTACCGTCGATCGCTTTTGGATAGTGGATGCGTTTAATTATACTGTGAAACCATCTGTAACAATGGCGTTTTCTTATGCTAACATTGAAGCTGCTGCGACAAACACAATAACGGAAGCAAGTTTACAGGCATACAGATTTAATGATGGAATAGGAGAATGGGAAGGGACAACAAAACAATTTGGCTCACAAGTGACGGGTTCACCTGTTGCCAAAGTCACGAATGTAGTTGTTTCTCCCTCAGATTTATTTGCTGCTTGGACGTTGGCTGATAAGTCAATAGCATTGCCTATTGAACTCCAAAACTTCCGAGTATTTTGTAAAAATGGAAATCAAGAAATTCGCTGGGAAACAGCAAGTGAAAACGAAAACGATTACTTTGAAGTACAAAAAAGTGCTAATGGGTTGAACTTTGATATCATTGGAAAAGTTGATGGAGTCGGAAATTCAACCAATTTAACAAACTATTCATTCAAAGATCAGGTTACACGAACTGACAGCTATTACCGATTAAAACAAGTAGATTTTGATAGTGAATTCACCTATTCTGATGTTGTTTTTAGTTCTACTTGTACAGAGAGTGATCTTGCTTTACGCATCTTCCCAAATCCATCAAGTGGCTTTTTTACGCTATTATTTGATGCGTTAAAAAAGAATGTTGAATATACTGTCTCAGACATATATGGAAAACAAGTGATGATGAATAAAATCTCTAATACACAAGAAATACAACTCAATCTTGATAAGTATGATGCTGGAGTTTACTTTCTTTCCATTAAAGCTGATGGTGAAAATGACTTGAGGAGATTGGTTAAAAAATAATTGCTGGTCAATTTCTATGACCAAAACAATAATGGTAGGTGAAGGTATAATGGTAGATATCTATGCCTACCATTATTACTTACATTATTTTCCAATAACACACTTAAACTCAGTGTTATTAAATTGAACTAATTATTTTTCGCTTTCCCTGTAACTTTTCTGTAACTTGTAAGTCTTACCTCTGAAAACGGTACAATGACTACAAAACAATACAACCTGGCAGTTGACGAATATTCGGATAATATCTTCCGGTTCGCAATGAAACAGCTCAGAAATGAGATGTCGGCAAAGGATATTGTGCAGGAGACATTTACCAAGGTTTGGATAAAACATGAAGATGTTCAATATGAAAAAGTGAAATCCTATTTATTCACCACAGCTTACCATGCAATTGTGGATTGGGTGAAAAAAGAAAAAAGATCAGGCGATATCCAAGATGCACAAGAGCAATCGAGTACCCCAACCATTGAGTTTAGCTTGAGAGAAGTGCTTCAGTCGGCATTGGAGCGATTGCCTGAAATACAAAAAACAGTAGTCCTTCTCCGCGATTATGAAGGATATAATTACACTGAAATTGCAGAAATAACCGATTTGAGTGAATCGCAAGTGAAAGTGTATATTTTCCGAGCAAGAAAAGCATTAAAAACATACATAAAACGATTAGACGTAGTAATATGAAACCCGAACGCATTAGCATATTTAATTATGAGGCTTTTTACCTCGATCACCTAGAGGGGAACTTAGGAGGGGAGGACACTGCCTTATTACTTGCGTTTTTAGAAGAGAATCCGGAGTTGAAAATGGATGATGAAGAACTTCCCGTTTTTGAAATGGATGATTATCAACTAACTCAAATGGAGAAGTTAGAATTGAAGCAAAGCGATGAAAACGAACCAATTGTTTTAAACAATGCAGAATACTTTATGATTGCAGAAAGTGAGGGGCTTCTTTCTGACCAAAAAATTTCGGAATTGGACGTTCTTATTACACATAACCCTGAACTAGAAAAAGATCGTAACTATTTTGGTGCTGTTACAATCAAGCCAGATTTAAATGTTCTTTACGATGATAAAGAAGGCCTTAAGCGTAAAGGCGTAAATTTTTGGCCGTATATCGTAATGGCTGCTGCGGCAAGTGTTCTCATTGCCTTTTTCTTGCTAACGAATGATCAATTTGAAGAAACTTCCTCGCATGCAACTATTGATAAGGAAGTGCCAAGTGATAAGACTGAGAAAGAGGAGGAAAATAATCTAACACTGTACGCTGAAGACAAAAATGAGGTTGCAGCGGATGTTGCAAATGTGAATAGTAATGATAAGTTAGTAGCTCAAATACATCAATCGATCCCTGCTGAGGGTAACTACGAACGATCAACAATTGCATCCTTAAAAAAGCGAGATGCACGAACTCTTGTTCATTCGTTAGAAGGTTTTGAATTACAACCCATCTCTCGCACCTTACCCAATATTTCAGAAAACGAAATCAACAATGGAAATGATATTGCATCTACGGGTTATGAATACATGACAGACCCGATTCAAGGAGTTACTTCGCGAATAAACCGAAGAATTAAACCAGAAGTTGAGTTTAAGACAGCAAAAGCAACCGAAACACAAGGTGGTGGGTTTTTCCTCAAAGTCGGTCGATTCGAATTTATGAGAAAGAAACATAAGTAAAATGTCAATTAGTTCCGCTTGTTAGGTAGTTATAGTCTGCAACGATGGAAATTCTCGACGAGAACAGTTTATCACACCCTAACACTAACCTACGATCATATTAAAACCCAACCTTGTGCCTTAGTGGTTTTTGATTAATTTTCAATCAAAACCCCAACCACAGAGTTATTCTGAACCAATTGCGTAAGCAATTAAAAAATTCCAACCTAGCACAAGCCTCATTACTCCCTAACAGTAAACTATCCTTCACCTTCAAACCCATCCTTGCGACTTTATGTCATAACTACCTCGCCATCTTTTTTTGTTAAAATCAACCGCATTTCCCATCCCTAAATCCGAGATCGTAATTTAATTCCGTTATATTTACTACCCCTACAACGGAATGATCAAAATAGATTGAAAGAAACCTCCTTTATAAAGCAAAATAAGAAGAAGTGGAATCGCTTTGAACAACTGTATGAGTCACAATCTCAAGACCCTGAGGAACTGAGTGATTTGTACATGGATATTACTGATGATTTGAGCTATGCCCAAACATTTTACAGACGCAGGACTGTTCGGGTTTATCTCAACCAATTGGCTCAACGAGTTTTTACGGGTGTTCATAAACAGAAAGGGGAATCGCTTAAAAAATTTATTACCGTTTGGAAGGTTTCATTGCCTCTTGAGATATATAGATCAAGAAAGAACTTGCTTTTTGCGCTCGTTGCATTTATGATTTACACGCTAATTGGAGTAGTAACAACGCACTTAGATCCTAATTTTGCCTCGGTTGTTCTTGGACAAGGGTATGTTGATGTGACAAATCAAAATATTGCAAACCAAAATCCACTAGCAATCTATGAAGATGATCACCAGATGGCCATGTTTATCAATATTACCACAAACAATCTAAAGGTTGCATTTCTTACCTTTTTCGTTGGTTTTTTCTTCACATTAGGAACTCACATGCTCATGTTTTATAATGGAGTTATGTTGGGAACATTCCAATACTTCTTTCATACTAAAGGGCTGTTGATCACTAGTTTTTTAGGAATTTGGATTCACGGAGCCTTCGAAATTTCTGCAATTGTGTTAGCTGGAGGAGCTGGAATTACCGCCGGAAATGGATTGCTATTTCCCAAAAGTTATACACGAATTCAATCGTTGCAGTTATCCACTAAACGTGGACTTAAAATAATGCTAAGTCTCGTTCCATTTATAATCGCTGCGGGTTTCTTGGAAAGTTTTGTTACTGCCAATTATCAAATTCTTCCAGATTGGTCTAAATGGGCAATTATCCTGTTTTCATTTGCATTGATCTTATTTTTCTATGTATTCTATCCTATTTATGTCGCACGAAAATATCCTGATCTCGTCCATCAAGAACCGGTAGAGAACTTTAAACCTAAAACAACATTTAGTTTCGATAAAATTAGGTCTGTTGGAGATATTATTGCGGATTCATTTCGCATGTATCGTCTTCAATTCAAAAAATTTATGCCCGTTATTTTCTTGATTGTTTTTCCACTTATTATTATTGCGGTTTGGCTTCAAGATCTCAATCATTATGACCTCCAACAAACTCAATATTGGTATGATTGGTCGGCGCAACTCGAACTAATGATCGGTTATGGATATCACACCATGCAAGACATTTTCATGGTCGTTGCGTGGACATTCATATTTGCACTTATGTTCACCGCAGTTTTTTGGAGTATTAAAACACTGGGGGAAGCCTTTTCTTGGCAAAGTTTTTTCCAATTCGCAAAAAAACGCCTGCTCGGTATTTGGCTTACAAACATGTTTTTGATGATTATCATTATGACGCTTCCATTGTGGGCATTGCTTTTGGCTGTATTTATCATTCCATTTTTCATGTTAAATAGTGCTGCTGCAGGGTTGGGTGATGAAAAGTTCGGAGTCCGGTTTAAGCGGGGATTTAAGTACAGTGCGCAACATTATGGGAAATCTCTGCTTGTACTACTTATCTTGATTGGGTTTACCGCAGTCTTAATGCAACCTATCGCATTTGTGTTCAGTATAAACGATGGCTGGTCGAATGAGCCAATAATGCGAGATTTCCTTGACATGGTTGCTGATTTCACCAAGCGAATCGCTCAAATATATACGGATGATTACATGTTTTGGGCGAATGTCTTAAGACAGTTGATTTACGTTTTATTCATGCTCTTTATTCTGCCACTGTTGTTCATAACAATGTCATTTGGCTATTATTCTGAACTTGAAAAAACAGAGGCGAACGGGTTGAAGAACGCATTTAAAAAATTCGGTAAGCGAAGTAGAACAAAAGAAACGAGTGTCGATTTTGAGTAAATGGATTCTCTATATCGCTTTGTTTATTTTTCCGCTATTGGTTTCTGCTCAAGGAGGCTCTGATGATAAAAAAACTACAACCTGGAAATCAGAGAAAGATTACCTAGATTATCGCAAGAAAGAAGGTTATAAAGGTCCCGATGATTGGTTTGGATCTTATCCCGCGGAAATGGATGATGATGACGATTCATTCACCAGTGGAAATTATGGGGGGTCACGTGGACTCAATTATAGTCCTCAGCAAATTCAGCGTGATCGACAAGAACGCTATCAAGGCTTTGATCGTGGTGGGGGAAACGGAACAGTTAAATATGACCCTAATGTTGCTCCGCCAAAACCTATTGAATTACCTGATATTGACGCACCTGACATTTCTACACCTGATTTAGATCTTGATGCTCCAGACATTTCTGGTTGGGGGATTTGGAAGGTTCTTCTATTCATCCTAATTGCAGCCGCTGTACTTCTTATTGCTTATTTGATCTTTAAGAACGTGAAACCACCAAATCAGAAGGTAATTGTTGATGTTGAAAACGATTGGAACCCTGAAGTGGTTAGTAAAACAGAGCTGGAATTGCGGCTTGAGGCTGCCATGGAAAGAGGCGATTATCGAGAGTGCGTTCGGATTTATTTCACGTTCATTCTCAAAGAGTTGATTCGAAAATCATGGGTTCACTGGAAAAAGGACAAAACAAACCATCACTACCTTCTTGAGATGAGTCAGCGGCCTAACCGCCATAAATTTGCTGAGTGCGTTCGTATTTACGACCTCATTTGGTACGGTGAATATGAAATCGATAAAGAGGTGTTTGAAACACTTCGTCCAACATTAGAGAATTATTATCAATCCTTGGAACCAGGAAATGAGTAAACAAGGCAAAGTAGGAATGATCTTCGGAATCATCGGTTTTATGCTGTTGATGGTCTGGCTATTCTCTTCAGGAGATAACCCAAGTAATCCAAATGATCCAGCAAAACGTCAATCGTTTGTATCGGATAATTGGAACAAAAAGTATCAACTTGATGACAAAAATCCACTTGGGTTGTACTTGTTTACATCTCTTGTGCAATCGCACCTCGACACGAATAATCGCATTGAAATCGTTAAAGACGGGATTGAACTAGACTCTATAACTGATGCAGATGAATCGCCTAAGACATATATGTTTGTTGGAAATATCTTCCAACTCAAGAGTTCTGAAATGGATTCCATATTAAGCGATGTCTATGAGGGTTCTCAACTATTTCTTGCGTTTGATAACCTAACTGAAAACTTATTTCCTAAACTCTTTACATCCTTTGAATATCGCTCAGATTATGATGAAGAGGTAAATGTTTTTGTGGATAATAAGAAGTTCAATATGATTAACATCTTTCAAAATGATACCATTGCGAAAGACTGGTGGGCCTTTGGAGAAATTTCATTTGACGAAGAGTATATTGGACTTTCATCATTTATGGAGATGCCTAATTTTGTACGTGTAAATCATGGCGATGGATACATTTACCTTCATGCTACACCGAGTATGTTTCAGAATTATCAAGTAAAACGCACACCTGGATTCAAATATTCAGCTTATTGCTTGAATAACTTACCAAAGGATAACAACATCTACATGCTTGAGTTGGGGAGACGTTCGGATGATTATGGCAATTACGATACAGATGATCAAAGTGGAGCAGACTTAAAGAAAGACGATAGTTATTTTCAGCTAATTTTTGAAAACCCAACCTTACTAATAGCACTTTTATTGACGATATTTGGATTGATTTTATTTATCATCTTTAGATCAAAACGAATTCGCCCGGTTGTCCCGTTTATTCCAAAGCGAAAGGACATGACCTTGGCCTTTGCAGCAACAATCACTTCCATTTATTTCTCGAAACGGAATCCTTATGGACTTCTTCAAGTTCAACGGAAAAACTTTTATGATACTGTACATCGCTACTTTTTTGTTGATCTCAATCATCGTGAAGGAGATCGAGAGCTTGAAATTCTTGCGGAAAAAAGTAATACCGAACTTCAAGAGATAAAAAAATTGATTAAAGCTTATGAAACCAAAGAAGCGAGCAGTGTTTCTGAGCAATTCGTAGCTGAAATTACCAAAAAGAAATATCAATTTTATCGTCGGGTTGGAATTATCTCAGATGATTTTAATGCACGTTTGCAATCGCAAGAAATGGTCTTTAAACGCTCAATGTGGCTTCCTTCTCTGTTTATTTTAACAGGCATAACATTGATACTGGTTGGTTTGTATCTTTTGGTGAGTGGTACTGGAGTTGGAATTGTGATGTGGCCACTTGGATCACTTCTACTGCTATTAGGAATTCTTCGACTTTCAAAACCATATTTGGTGATTACCAAAGAAAGAATCACCCATTACACTGCATTTGCACGAAAAAAAGAGTTTTATCGCTCTGACTTACTCAATGTAGAGAGCCGAAAAACGGGTGTAATTATTACATTTAGAAACAACAACTCGCTGATTATTAATTATTGGGACTTAAGCAATTTCGATCGTAAACAGTTCGAACGCTTTGTGTCCAAACTTCATACCCACGAATTATGATAAACGAAAACAACCCTGAGAACCCAGAGAAGAAAGACGAGCACTCGTCTTATATGCCAACGAATGACGAAACGAATAAAACTCCAAAAGAGGAGTCAGTTGAGGAAGTTGTCACTCCAAAAGTGGGAAGTGTAAATACTGAAATTCCGACGGGAAATCCAACTCAAACTCCTGAATCGTATGGTTTTGAGCGAAAGAATACAGAATTGTTATGGGTGGCTCAAAAAGTCAATGATGTTAGAAACGAATTAGCAAAATACATTATCGGACAAGTTGAAATGGTGGATTTATTAATGACTGGGATTTTCTCGAATGGGCACATTTTGCTCGAAGGAGTTCCGGGTGTTGCGAAAACTCTCTCTGCTAAAGTATTAGCTAAGTCCTTGAATGTTGATTTTTCGAGAATTCAGTTTACTCCAGACATGATGCCTTCTGATGTGATTGGGACTTCCGTTTTCAATATGAAAGACACTACGTTTACATTTAAGAAAGGACCTATTTTCTCTAACATTGTCTTGATTGATGAGATCAACCGTGCACCTGCAAAAACGCAAGCGGCTTTGTTTGAAGTAATGGAGGAACGACAAATCACCTACGATGGTGAATGCTATAAAATGGATTTCCCATTTTTGATTGTTGCAACACAAAATCCGATTGATCAGGAAGGGACTTACAACCTACCAGAAGCGCAACTGGATCGGTTTTTATTCAAAATTAGAATTGATTATCCAGAATTGCATGAGGAAGAGCAGATCTTACATCGCTATAAAAACAACATTAAAACTCCAACACTGGATGATATAGTTGCCGTATTTTCAGCGAATGACATTGAGAAAATTCAATCGACTGTTGAAAAGATAATCGTCGAGGATAACCTCATTAAATACATCGCAGCGATTACACACAAGACAAGAAATCATGGTAAAATCTACTTAGGAGGATCGCCAAGAGCATCATTGTCAATTATTCGTGCTGCAAAAGCAATAGCTGCTATTAGAGGTAGAGATTTTGTTACTCCAGAGGACATTCAATATGTGACGGTTCACGTTATGAATCATAGACTTATTCTAACTCCAGAGGCGGAAATGGAAGGTGTTAGAGTAGAAGATGTTGTTGAAGAAATTGTAAAAACAATCGAGGTTCCAAGATAATCGCATTCAGTGAAGACATTACATAATATATATTTAACCCGTTGGTTTTTTGCAGTATTTGGTGCTGTGGTCATCTTGTACGTGATGGCATATACTATCCCGTCAATGCAATTTATCGCGAATGTAGTCTTGGCATCAATGTTTGGCTTAACCTTGATTGATGTTCTGCTTGTTTTTTCTTCGAAGGAACCCTTATCCGTTCAAAGAAAGGTCAATGAACGACTAAATTTAGGTGATGACAACCCTGTTTTACTAACAGTAAAAAATGAAACTGTTCAAGTAATCAACTTTACCATGATCGAAGGGTACCCTGTTGAAATGCAAGATCGTTCGACGGTCCTAAATGGAACATTAACAGGTGGTTCAAGTAAAGAATTTAGTTACGTTTTCACACCAAAATCACGCGGGTCATTTAAGTTCGGGGATGTATTTATCATTATGCGATCAATCTTCTTTATGGCATCTCGAAGAATTGACATTGAGATTTCACAAGAGGTTGATGTTTATCCATCAGTTTTGCAGATGAAAAAGTATGAATTACTCGTATTTCAACAACAAAAAACAAGTGTTGGAATAAAGAAAATTCGGCGACTTGGGAACAACAGTGAGTTCGAGCAAATAAAAAACTACACACAAGGAGACGAGCCTAAATGGATTAACTGGAAAGCCACGAGTCGAAGAAATGAACTCATGGTCAATCAGTACCAAGAAGAAAAATCACAAAGTATTTACTGTATAATCGATAAAAGTCGAAGTATGCAGATGGAATTCAATGATCTTTCATTGTTAGACCATTCGATAAATTCTTCTTTAGTTTTCTCAAATATTGCATTGCGAAAGGGAGATAAAGCAGGTTTGATTACTTTTTCAGATAAAATCGGCACACTACTTCCTGCAGAAAGAGGGTCTAGTCAAATGCGCTTGATCCAAGAGTCCTTATTCAATCAGCGTACAATGTACAAAGAGGGCAATTACGATGTTCTTTACCAGTCAATTCGACGGACGGTTAAATCGCGCTCTCTTTTGATGCTTTTCACCAATTTTGAAACAGAATTTGCGATGCGAAGAGCAATTCCAATGTTGCGCCGACTCAATCAAAAGCATGTGCTTGTTGTTATATTCTTCCAGAACAGTGACTTACAAGATTTAGCATACAAACCCTCCAAAAACATTCAGGATGTTTATCAATCAACCGTTGCTGAACGTATGATATCCTTAAAATCTAGAATTGCTAGAGAATTAAGAAAAAACGGAATTCAAACGGTACTGACATTACCTGAAGAACTATCCATTAATACAATCAACAAATACCTTGAATTAAAGGCAAAAGGTTCGATTTAGGCAAGTGAAATTTCACCCAATGGAACTTTGTGACCTTTGTGGTTTCGTGGTTTCGTGGTTTATCAAAGTCACTTCTTCGTAGCTCTTCTGGAAAAAACATTGTACTTAACAATCGAATAAATCGCTCTGAAACCATCCTTCCATCCAATTTTTTTACCCTCCTCATAGGTTCTACCGTAATAAGAAATCCCAATCTCATAGATTCTTAACTTTTTATTGCGGGCCAATTTTGCTGTCAGTTCAGGTTCAAATCCAAAGCGTTTTTCTTTTAAATAAAGTCCTTGAGCAATCTCAGTTTTGATGAGTTTATAGCATGTTTCCATGTCCGTTAAGTTCAAGTTTGTGAACATATTGGAAAGGTTCGTTAAAAATTTGTTCCCACGGGAATGCCAGTAGAAAAGAATTCTGTGTGGTTTATTTCCCAGAAATCTCGATCCATAAACAACATCTGCAAATCCGTCAATTACTGGTTGAAGTAGTTCGTTGTATTCTCTTGGGTCATACTCTAAATCCGCATCTTGAACAACCAAATAATCGCCCGTTGCCAACTCTATTCCACGATGAATTGCCGCACCTTTACCCATATTTTTAGGTTGAAGATGGAGTTGGATATTCATCTCACTATTGTTAGCGATGTATTTTTCGATTACACCATGTGTATCGTCAGTGGAACAATCATTCACAATAATGATTTCTTTCTCAATATTGTTGGTTAATTCCACGGCCTTGACCTTGTCCAAAATAAGGTGAATCGTGGCTGCTTCATTATAAGCAGGAATCAATATGGATAGTTTTGAAATCATGTCTGTCCTTTAAACAGGCGCAAATTACAATTATTTAGTGAAAGCATAAATATGGCTCAATGTTTGTGACTTTTCAAACAAAATGAGTTGTCACTTTGACCAATAGCTATAAAATGAGAAATTCCACCATCTTTATAATTGCATTTATTTCCTTTTATGGGTGCACACAAACCAATTCAGAGCAGCTAAAAAAATTAGAGTCATCTGAAGTAAGTGTGCCCAAATTATCTTTGCAAGAGATCACAAGAAATGGCGGGTTTCTGAAAAAGAACTTGAAAATACTTATTGATAAATCCGAATATACGCTAAAAGTCTATCACAAGGACTCGTTACTGATTACTTATCCATGTGTCTTTGGGTTCAATGAAATAGATGATAAGCATCAAGAGGGCGATGGTTGCACACCAGAGGGAGAGTTTGGCATTCGTAGCATGTACCCACATAAAAGTTGGTCCTACTTTATCTGGGTCGATTATCCAAATGAAGAATCTTGGCGACGTTTTAATAAGCGAAAAGCTGATGGTGTGATTGAATCGAGTGGAACAATTGGTGGTGAAATTGGGATTCACGGAGTACCCGAAGGAGCAGATGACTTGATTTCTTCGCGCACAAATTGGACCCTTGGTTGTATTTCATTGACAAACGCTGATGTTACAGACTTATATAAGTCGATTAGCAAATACACCACGATGAAGATTATTCCTTAATTGAAGTGGTTTTAATATTAGCAATTCTCAAGGGCAACCTCTAAAGTACTTCGTTCTGTATTTTGTGTATTATAGACAATCGCGCCCTGCTCTCACAGAAACTGATAGCTGGGTGAAATGGGATGCGTGGCGCGGTAACTGACGGATGCGACAGAAGCACCCGGACAGGTTTACTGCGCAACAATACCATGAGCACACTAAAGGTTGATGAGCGAACCGGCAGCCAAAATCAACTAATTAGTAATTAACACAATTTTGTTGAGATGGGAATTCTGATTTTCACTGTGAACCAAGGATTAAATTATCTTTGTCTAGGTAAATTTAAAGCCGATGATGATGAACAAAAATCAGCAATTAATAGATAAACGCGAAGCTTCTAAACTGGGAGGTGGAGCAGATAGAGTTGAACGTCAACACGAAAAAGGAAAACTGACTGCTCGTGAACGAATATTATTGCTGATGGATGAGGATTCATTTCAAGAAATTGGAATGTTTGTTGAGCATCAATCTAACGCATTCGGTCTTGATAAAATGAAATTTCCAGGCGATGGAGTTGTAACTGGTTACGGAACTATTCACGGTCGCCCCATTTACGTCTTTTCTCAAGACTTCACTGTTCTAGGAGGATCACTTTCAAAATCTCACGCTGATAAAATTTGTCGCGTAATGGATCTTGCTTTAAAAAATGGCGCTCCACTGATCGGGATAAATGATTCGGGAGGTGCTCGGATTCAAGAGGGAGTGGTTTCTTTGGCAGGTTATGCTGATATTTTTTATCGGAACACAAAGGCTTCTGGTGTGATTCCACAATTGAGTCTTGTAATGGGACCCTGTGCTGGCGGAGCAGTTTATTCACCTGCACTAACTGATTTCATCTTCATGGTCGAGGATACTTCATACATGTTTGTTACAGGTCCGAATGTTGTTAAAACTGTGACCCACGAAGAAGTAACATCTGAGGATTTAGGTGGAGCAAAAACACATGCTGAAAAATCAGGAGTGAATCACTTTACGGGTGCAAATGATGTAGAAGTGATCAAGCAAGTTCGTGATATTCTCACTTATTTGCCTCAAAACTCGCAGGAGTTGGCGCCAAATCCATCTCAATTTGAGTTTAGTAAAGCTAAAATTACCGCAATTCAGTCTATTCTTCCAGAAAATAGCACATTGCCTTATGATATGGTGAAAGTATTGGACGCAATTATTGATGATAAATCATTTCGAGAAGTCCACGCTGATTTTGCTAAAAATATCGTAGTTGGATTCGCGCGTTTGGAAGGAAGAACAATAGGCATAATTGCGAATCAACCTTCAGTAATGGCGGGTGTGTTGGACATCGACTCATCTAGAAAAGGGGCAAGATTTGTTCGTTTCTGTGACGCGTTTAATATTCCTTTGCTTGTTTTAGAAGATGTTCCTGGGTTTTTGCCAGGAACGGATCAAGAATGGAATGGAATTATTACTCATGGTGCAAAGCTTTTGTATGCATTTTCAGAAGCAACAGTTCCAAGAATTACAGTGATCATTCGCAAAGCTTATGGTGGAGCATTTGATGTGATGAATTCAAAAAGCATTGGTGCAGATTTCAATTTTGCTTGGCCAACTGCAGAGATAGCTGTGATGGGAGCGAAAGGAGCAGCGGAAATTATCTTTAAGCGTGAAATTGCAGCAGCCGAAGATTCAGAAGCTAGTTGGAAGGAAAAAGAAACTGAATATGCAGATGAATTTGCGAACCCATACCGAGCAGCTGAACGAGGAATTATTGATGCGGTAATTTTACCAGAAGAAACACGTGAAAAATTGCTTGCCTCTTTCAGAATGCTAGAGAATAAGTCGGAAGTGCTGCCTAAACGAAAGCACGGTAATATTCCAATGTAAATTTGGGCGTTTTCCCATGCCCCCTTGATCGGGTCGCATAGGCATCTGCTGTATCTTTCCCCCTCTACGGTTGGGTAAGAGAAGCTGTAAGCTTAGTAACTTAAATTTAAGCCTTTGAAGTTGTAATTTGAGAAGGGAAAAGGATGCCGCGACTATCCCTAACGCGAATAAAACTAGCTTCACGATTAAGTTCAATCATTATTTTGATCAATCGTTGTCAATTATAAGTTTGAATTGCTAGAGTTTGAATACTATCCTATTCTACTTTCACCAATTTCACTTGTGCATTTCCAGATTCTTTTTGGATCGAGATCACATACGAACCAGCAGCTAGGTAACCTAATTCCATCGGCATATTGTGTTCTCCCTCTTCAAGATTACCATCATAAAGAATTGCAACAATCCGTTGATTAATGTCGTGAACATCAATTTGCACCCATTCGCTTTTTGCTATAAAACGCAACTGGGCATTGTTCACAGCAGGATTCGGGAATACAATTGCTTGATCGGAGGCTAATTCTGTCTCTTCAACAAGTCCAACACCACATCCTCCTACAAGAGAATAGTATGTCACTGTATGTTCAAAGAATGACTGAATTTCTGTTGTTCCAACGCCAAACCAATCTTTTAACACTGATGCATATACATCACGAAAGTCGATTTGCATAGGAACCCCCATTTGATTTGTAATTGTGCTATCAATTACTGGATTTGCACCTAATATGCTTGTGCTTAAGCAGCTTCCGAAAAGCAAAAGAGGTGCAGCATCACCATGATCCGTACCTAAACTAGCGTTTGATGCAACTTGTCGTCCAAATTCTGAAAAAGTCATCCCAACAACTCTGGATTCAAGATTTCTGACCGCTAAATCATCCTGGAACCAACCAACAGCATCAGATATTTGCTTCAAGAGATCAGCGTGATTTCCATCCTCTGTACTTGTTGTTGCAACTTGTGAATCATGTGTGTCAAATCCATTTACATTAATGATATATACGTTTGATTTCAATCCGCCATCAATCATTTGAGCGACATACGATAATTGCTTTGCAACTGGATTAAGGAGGTCGTAGGGTATCGTGCTTGTTCCTCCGGCATTGGCTGCAGTATTAATTTGAGCTCCATACGCATTTGCTTGATTGATCAATGTTGTAATGTACTCCATGTGATCTCCATAATAGGTCCCATCATTTATAGACCCGCCCGCGGATAAATTATAGACATCAAAAGGATCCTCCACTGCTTGACTGAAATTTGCTAAAATCCCTTGACAGGTTGAAGAAACTTCATACCCCAGACTCACTGCAAATGGGTCTGGACATACTCCACTAGGATAGCCGGTAGGATAACCTGGGTATTCTAAGTCCAAGTGACGACCTAACCATCCTGTATCCGGAGGAGTGTTAATTAATCCAGAGCTCCAGATGTCCATCGATCTAAAATGTGACCTATTCTGATCGGGATAACCAACATTTTGCACAATCCCGAGTTTTCCGTTATTGTACATTGCCTCCATACTCGTCATTTTTGGATGCAATCCAACTTCTGTTGTTAGCGGCAATACAGATGCTTCTGCCACCAAAACATTACTTCGTTGAATCGATAAGTTCGCATATTGATCTCGTGGAATAACCGTATTTAGTCCATCATTCCCACCATTCATGCGAATAATAACCAGCACTCTATCTTCTGCACTTTTGGCTACTCCAAATAAGGGTTTTCCAATGGATTGAAATTGCATTTCCTTCAAAAGGATTGGTGTTCCCGCTGAAATAAGTGCTAAGTTTCTTACAAATTCTCTTCTTTTCATCACTTTGTTTTTTGGGAACTATATTGTTTGAAATTCTGGCATTTGAAACATTCGTTGAAGTACCAACTCTATTCTCAATTTCACTGGATCCGAAAAGGTCACGTTTCCCGGATTCGCAACATAATCGTTGTATTGTACCGTCCACTCAAAATCTGGTAAACCATTGGTTAGAATCGCTTTGAGCAATAATTTTTGTGCCATATCTAAACCTTTTGGCGCAAAAACATCGGCAATATCATCGATCACGGCAACTGGATCCGCTGGAGATGAGAGGCTATCTAGAAAAGTGAAAACACTCAATTTCCAATTGTTGCCATTTCCAGGTACTCCAGTATAAATAGTAGCGAAATCAGTAATTTTAAATCGCAGTTTGATATATGCAGAATTTAACCATAATTGCGAAAATGAAGGTTCTTGATAATATGCAGGCCAACCAGCAACACTTGGAGGTTCAGCATACGATTGTCCCATAACATCGCAAACGGAATAGATAAATGCATACATTTCAGAATCCGTTAATAAATCAAATCCCGGTACAGATTCAGTGCTATTAAATACCGAGAACATCATGTCTAGTGGACTTTTAATTAGGGCTCCTCGGACTGATATATCATAGAAATGTTGACTAGATAATAACTCCGTCATTACTGGAAGAATTTCATAGTTATTCGCAATCAACGTTGCAGCCATGTCTGGAATTACATTCGTTTCAACATCTACTGTGAGGTCATAGTTCACAAAATAGCGATAGATGTTTCTACACATGTATTCAGCCAGCGTATTTTGCTGAAAGATGATATCAATATAATTTGAATATTCAGCTGCACCCGCATTTGGTACTGATACGCTTCCAAAGTGAGTCGAAAGTGTTTTGGTCGTTGTGTCGTGATATAGTGCAGTATAGTTAGCAGTCACATTTGGAATCGTATCGCTCACTAGCCCGTCAACGATGTAACCCGTGAGTATTTTCGCGCCAGCTGCAACGTCTTCTTCTTTGTAAGTTGTATAATCTCCCACAGCAATTTGATCACCCTTCCCAATTGTAAAAAGTTCGAGTAATTCGCGGGCATAATTTTCATTTGGACTGTACAGCGTGTTTGTAGCTCCATTTAAAAACAATAACATGCAAGGATTGATTGTGACATCTTTTGCGAATTGTTTAAAATTACCGAGTGCATGTGATCTTATGAGTGCGTGATAATCATAGGTTGCACGTGGATCTATACAAAAAGGCGCTGCAAAATGGTTTTGCCAGAACAAACACATTTTTTCGGCAATTGAATAGGTTTCTTCATTCATTCGTTTCACAATCCAAACTGCAAGTGACAGGTTTCGTGCATTAATTGTACTTGTCAAGTCAACAGGGTTAGTTGGGTAGACATCCGCTACCCAAGGGTTTCCAAAGGTGGTAATTGTCTCTCCAGATTCGTATGCCACAGGAGGAATAATCGCAGGAATAGTGAGCAGCGATACAACCGATGCAGCCATTCCGTTCGTAACTGTATCTACTATTTGTTGATTGGTTGGTCCGAACATCGTACGACGGAGCAGGTGTCCCGCTTCAGCTTTCGTCCATACTCCAGTATAAGGAGCAAGACTATATGAGATGGAACCATTTTGATTTTCTTCTGGCATAATAGGTGTCTTTAATCTTACGATACAACCATCATTAAGAATGATAATGTTTGAATGGACAAGTTACAAGACCAGGAGGTAGCGGACAACAATTGAACCAATCTAATTCGTTAAGAATTTCACATTACGCGTTAGCCCTTTGAATTTTGTCCTTTTTACTGCTCCTTTGCGAAATAATTCTTGAAAAACCTCTTCGGTTAGGTCGTGCCAATCTACTTTTGACATTCGAAGTAGGTTTTCGTGAGGTTGAAACGCAGCAATATTTGTAGGTTTTGAAAACCTATTCCATGGACAAACATCTTGGCAAATGTCGCAACCAAACACCCAATTGTCCATTTTCCCTTTGAATTCAGGTGGCAATAATTCATCTTTCAGCTCAATGGTTAGATAAGAAATACATTTTGACCCATCAACTACGTATGGTTCAATAATTGCATTTGTTGGACATTCATCAATACAAGCAGTACATGTTCCGCAGTAATCTTTCATGGGGCCATCGGGAGTCAATTCGAGATCGAGAATAAGTTCTGCAATAAAGAAAAATGATCCATGTTTTGGATGAATTAGATTAGAATTCTTCCCGATCCAACCTAATCCACTTTTTTTCGCCCATGCCTTATCTAAAACTGGAGCAGAATCAACAAACATTCGACCTCCTACTTCACCGATTTCTTCATGGATAAATTGAAATAGCTCTTTGAGTTTGTCCTTAATAATAAAGTGATAATCTTGTCCATAAGCATACTTAGATAATTTTGGCGCTTCCGTATCTTTCTGTGTTTCCTCCGGAAAGTAATTCAACAACAATGAAACGACACTTTTTGCATCATCCACAAGTAATCTTGGATCCAAGCGTTTATCAAAATGATTCGCCATATAATCCATTTTCCCATGTCGATTATTTTTCAACCAAGTTTCTAATCGTCCAACTTCATCCTTTAAGAAGTCAGCCTTCGATATACCACAAAACATGAAGCCGAGCTCAAGCGCTTTATTTTTAATTAGAATGGTATGTGTCTCCGTGAGATTTTTCAAGATAAGTAAGATACAAAGATTTATTTTTCAAGAGCTTCAATACACTTTTCTCGAATATCCCAAACTTCAGCAAAAGATTTACTCGAATATTGTTTCGCCCATCTTCGGATATACTCCTTATGATAATTCACTTTGAAAGAATCAACTTGATTAACACTTATAATTTGTGACTCCAAAATATCATCTTCAATTCGGTTAATATTAGACTGAACATTCGTGATATCCATCGGGCCTAATTTAGTTCTAAGGTAGCAATGTGCTTCAGGGATATAGTCAATCTTATTTTCCGTTAAAATTTTTCCTACACCAGAAGTATTACTTCCTCTCATCTTATAAATGCAAAGAATTAATTCAATTCCTGATATATTATTAAGGTCAGCTATCATTTTAAGAAATGCATGTTTTGAACTACATGTACCCTTTCGTTCTGACCAAACTAATTCCAAGTCTACCCTGTTCTGATTTCTTCCATAATGAAATTGCTGTACAGTTCTGATCAAATCCTCCCAGGAAACTACTCCAGATTCCACTATGGTTATAGTTAAATCATCATTCGAATTAAGTCCATGAAGATCAGCCATTAAAATAATCCGCTTTGAGCAAAACCAAGATCTTTCCCAAGATGCTTGTAGGCACGTTCAGTTGCCTTTCTCCCTCTGGATGTTCGCATTAAAAACCCTTCTTGTATTAGAAAAGGTTCATAGACTTCTTCGAGTGTTCCCGCATTTTCACCAATCGCAGTAGCAATCGTTGTGATTCCCACAGGACCTCCAGCAAACTTATCAATGATTGTAGATAGTATCTTGTTGTCCATTTCATCCAAACCACTTTGATCGACATTTAGTGCTTCTAACGCAATATTTGTAATTTCAAGCGTAATCGTTCCATCCCCTTTGATTTGAGCAAAATCACGTACACGACGTAATAGTGAGTTCGCAACTCTAGGAGTTCCACGACTTCTTGAAGCAATTTGATACGCTGCATCTTCTTTAATCGGAATTTCAAGTAACCCAGCGGATCTTTCTACAATCAGAGTTAGCGTTTTAGAGTCGTAATACTCTAAGCGAGAGTTAATTCCAAATCTAGCACGAAGTGGAGAGGTTAATAAACCTGATCTTGTTGTTGCACCGATAAGTGTAAATGGATTCAACTCTATCTGAACTGTTCGTGCATTAGGCCCACTATCGATCATAATGTCGATACAATAATCTTCCATTGCTGAATAAAGATACTCTTCAATAACAGGACTCAAACGATGAATTTCATCGATAAAAAGAACATCTCCACGCTCAAGATTGGTCAATAAACCTGCCAAGTCTCCAGGTTTATCAAGAACGGGGCCGCTTGTGACTTTACAACTAGCATTAAGTTCATTCGCGATAATATTTGCAAGCGTTGTTTTACCCAATCCAGGAGGTCCGTGTAGTAAGACATGGT
This sequence comes from Bacteroidota bacterium, assembly GCA_024280295.1. Lineage (GTDB taxonomy): Bacteria > Bacteroidota > Bacteroidia > Flavobacteriales_D > Crocinitomicaceae > UBA4466. The sequence goes on along the minus strand of JAJRQK010000062.1, from coordinate 9,630 downwards.
CCAATGGTTCATTTCTCAGAGTAGCAGCCTCAACAAAGATGCTCAAATTGGCGACAACCTTAGGCTGTCCTGCAAAATCTTCAAGCTGTTTAGGACGCAGAACCTTATCATAATCCTGATCTCTTTCTGGTTGCTCATTTCTATAATCGAACGAATCTTCTTCCACTTGTGATGCTTTGAGGTGGTTGAAAAATCAACCCCGTTCAAAAATACAAAAAAGCCCCCTGATCTAAACAATCAGGGGGCTTTGATCTTAAATATTAATACTAATGCTTTTCTTCACCTTCTGCAAGTGGAACATTTTGAGGTATAAAGTCTACTTCAGAACCAGGCTTAGAATAATCATAAGGCCATCTATGAACCGTTGGAAGCTCACCTGGCCAGTTTCCATGAACATGTTCAACAGGAGTTGTCCATTCAAGTGTATTTGATTTCCAAGGGTTTTGTGGAGCTTTCGGTCCTCTAAAAATACTGTAGAAGAAGTTGAACAAGAAGATCAACTGCCCCATAGCTGCCATAATCGCAAATATGGTAATTATTACGTTAAGGTCCATTTGCAAAGCAAGCGATTCCTTATCGAACTCTCCATAGACGGAGTAATCATAATATCTACGTGGTGCTCCAGCCAATCCAACGAAGTGCATTGGGAAGAATACGCCGTAAGCTCCAACGATTGTTACCCAGAAGTGAGCGAAGCCCAATTTTGTATTCATCAACTTGCCAAACATCTTCGGGAACCAATGATATACGCCAGCGTACATTCCAAAGACCGCGGATAATCCCATCACGACATGGAAGTGAGCAATAACAAAATAGGTGTCATGCGTTGTAATATCAAGCGCTGCATCAGCAAGGATAATTCCGGTAACACCACCAGTAATAAATGTTGATACTAATCCAATAGCGAATAACATTGCTGGGGTAAAAATTATCGACCCTTTCCAAAGTGTTGTGATATAGTTAAACGCTTTCACGGCCGATGGAATTGCAATCAATAGTGTTGTAAATACGAAGACACTGCCCAAGAACGGATTCATGCCAGTGACAAACATGTGATGAGCCCAAACAATGAATGAAAGAAAGCCAATTGCCAACATAGAGCCAATCATTGCCCGATATCCAAAGATCGGTTTACGCGAATTGGTTGAAATAATTTCGGATGAGAGTCCAAGCGCAGGGAGAAGTACAATATATACCTCTGGATGACCAAGGAACCAGAATAAGTGTTGATACAAGAGTGGTGATCCACCATGATTGGTAAGCATTTCGCCTTCAATAATAATATCCGAAAGGAAGAAGGAAGTCCCTGCCATTCTATCCATCATAAGTAATAACGCAGCCGATAAAAGAACTGGGAAAGATAATACTCCAAGGATTGCTGTAATGAAGAATGCCCAAATTGTAAGTGGTAAACGCGTCATTGACATTCCTTTTGTTCTAAGGTTTAAGATTGTTACGATGTAGTTCAATGATCCTAAAAGAGAAGATGCAATGAATATCGCCATTGAAAAAAGCCATAGGGTCATGCCAAGTCCAGAGCCACTAATAGCTTGTGGTAAAGCGGCAAGTGGCGGGTAGATTGTCCAACCAGCCATCGCAGGCCCTGTTTCTATGAATAACGATGAAAACATCAGCATCGACGAAATAAAGAAGAACCAGTATGAAAGCATGTTCAAGAATCCTGATGCCATATCACGAGCTCCTATTTGCAGCGGAATCAAAAGATTTGAGAAAGTACCTGATAATCCACCTGTTAAAAGGAAGAATACCATAATAGTGCCATGAATTGTTACCAGTCCTAGGTACATATCCTCAGATAGTACACCGCCTGGTGCCCATTGATCTCCAAGGAAGAACGATAAAAAGTCAGAACTCTCTCCAGGCCATGCCAATTGAATTCGGAACAGAATCGACAAAATCATTGCCGTTACGCCCATGAAAACAGCAGTCATCAAGAACTGCTTACCGATCATTTTATGATCTTGACTAAAGATATATTTGGATACGAAACTCTCCTCGTGATGCCCGTGATCATCGTGTCCGTGTCCGTCGATTGCTACTGCAGCCATTCTATCCTAATTTTAATTATTATCTAAAAATTCTACTAACTAATCTTATTCCGCAGAAGGATTATTAACCTCTTCTAGGTCATCCATAACCACTTCATTACCACCCTCCTCTTTTGCAACTTCTTGCACTTCAACAGCAGGTTGTTTATGGAATTTATAATCAAACGTTGATGGTTCGATATCCCAAGCTGGATTCTTCAATGTAGCTCCAGCTGAAAGAACACCTTTCGACTTAGATTTTACCCAAACATCGTAATCCTTCTTGCTCAAAACCTTGATCATCATTTTCATCTTGTAATGTGATCCACCACAAATCTTATTACATAATAGAACAAATTCAAAATCTTCAACTCCGCGAGACACTCGCATTTCCTCTGTTGTTTTATCTGGAATAAATTTCAAACGAGTTGTCATTCCAGGAACCGTATTCATTTGAGCTCTAAAGTGAGGGAAATAGGCAGAATGTAGAACATCCTTAGATCGGAAGCTAAATTCATATTCTTGATCAACACAAAGAAAAAGTGTATCAGAAAAGAAATCATCCATAGCCATTTTATCCAATTTTGCATCGTGCGATTGTCGCATTTGATACAACAATCGAATCAATTTTTCTTTTGCATGTAAACTTTTCTCATACGCCATACGATCATCAGGTGCAATCATAATTGTGCGATCATTCAATTTATCCTCCAACCATTGAATACCACCACCACCGTGCTCCATTGAATCAATTGCGGTTTGGATAGTTTCACCTGTCATCACAGCTAGTGGGTTTCTTTCATCCTGCGTAAGCTTGTAATCAAATTTACCTAATTGATTATCTGTTCCCGAATACCGAGCTTGCCATGAGAATCGTTTTGCGAAAATTTCAACATTAATCGCTTCTTTAGATGAATCACCTGTCACTTCATTCCAGCTTTTCAATCCAAGTATAATAACAATTGCAAGTACAATTGCTGGAATTACCGTCCAAATCATCTCCAACTTATTATTGTGGGGATAGTAAAACGCAGGAACACCTGGTTTTCTTACGTATTTAAAGGCAAACCAAAATAGGAGGAAGTTCGTTAAAAAGAAAATTGCAATAATAATCACGAAGTTCAAGTTCAATAGCCAATCTAACTCATGTCCATGAACTGAAGCAGACTCACCACGTCCAACCCAGCCATAGGCAAGCATCAACCAAATGAATCCTCCGAAAAGGAGAATCATAAACAAAAGCATTAATGCTGCGTTCATTCTGTTATCACGATTGCTGATTTCGTTTTCTTTCTGTTCGCGTAGTTTCGAAGAAAGTTCGTACACACGCATTAATTGCGCAGCGGCGATTACTCCAAGAACTATGACTAATAATATGATCAATTTCGTTACCATCTTTATCTGTTATCTATCAGTAGTAAAATCGTGTTACTTATATCTCGTGATGAATACTTTCATCAAGGAATGGGTGATTAACCGGGGTGAGTGGTGCTTTGGTAAGGTTATTGAGTATGACTCGAATAAATATCCCAAGGAAAAGCACTGCCATTCCAACTTCCAAGAATCCAATTGTTGCTGTTGGTCCAAGTGAACCACCCGAAACCATAATATAGGTATCAAGCCAGTGACCAATAACGATAATCAATCCAACGAATGTTAGAATTCCAGCATGTCGTTTCGCATCACGCGACATTAGTATCAACATAGGGAATGCAAAGTTTACAAAGAACATTCCAAAATAAAGTGCTTGATATTCTTCAATTCTGAGAATGTAGTATGTTGCTTCCTCACCAATATTAGCATACCAGATGAGCATGAATTGGGAAAAGAACAAATATGACCAAAGGAATGATGTTGCAAATGTCCATTTTCCAATATCATGGATGTGACTATCATTCACTTTAGGAAGGTAACCTTTCTTTTTCAGATAAAGTACCAACATAACAAGCACCGTCATTGTAGTACACCACATTCCTGCGAATACATACCATCCGAACAATGTTGAGAACCAGTGAACATCAATAGACATGATCCAATCCCAACTTGAAGTTGAACTAAAGACTGAAAAGAATACTAAAAAATGAGCTCCACGGCGGTAGTTTTTGAAGTGAATATCTGTTCCGCCAATACGATCTTCTTCCAGAGAGCGCATTTTAAATCCACGATAGAACAGGTAATAGGTAACTAAATAAACAACCGTACGAATTAAAAAAAACGTCTTATTTAAGTATCCGCTTTTACCGTCAATTATCTCATCGTAGTGATGACTTGTTGGATCCGTCATATCTGGATCCATCCAAATGTAGACACCCCCACCGTCCATGAATGTGATGGTTAATAGTACAACAAGTAATAACACGATCCCAACCGGTAAAAACCCTGTCAATGCTTCAATAACTCTTTTTACTGTAGCGTACCATCCTGTTTCAGTAGCATACTGCAACGCGAGAAAGAATAGTGCACCAAGACCAATACAGAAAAAGAAGAAACTATTCACAAGGGTATTACCCAAGAATCGCGTGACAAAATTGTCATCGCTATAGTTCATCATAATTCCAATTAATGAGAATAGCACACCTACAATCATTAATCCGAGTGTAAATCTTTTCGCTTTATTTTCAACTTTGAATTCCATTTTCTAACTCTTAATTGACTTGATTATATTAATTACGGTTGTGAATCATTATCATTCATCTCGCCTGCTTCAATTGGGTCCACAACTTCTACTTCTTCTCCAAGGTTCACCAAATCATCAGTTGCAGTGCCATAGGTAGGATCTTGAAAGCGTCGAATGTAATGAACCAATGTCCAAATTTCTTTCTTGTTTACAATAGAAGCATGTGATCCCATTGCTCCTTTTCCGTAATAAATTGAATAGAATAACTGACCATTTGATAATTGCTTTTTATCGCCATAATCAGGCACACCAGTAAAAGCACCGCTCTCCATCATTGGACCATTACCATCACCCTTTGCACCATGGCAATGAGCACAGTTAGCAGTGTACAACTTCTTGCCACTTGCGAAAACTGCTTCCGAATTTTCAGCTGTTAGTTTGTATGGATTGGTTGTCATTAGTAGAGCTTCCGTTTCATAGGTGTTCTCTTCAGAGAAGTTATAGTTCACTAGTCCGTGTGTTTTTGCAAACTGCTCAAAAGGATCAATATTCCACGACATCATTAAAGCAACATTCTCAGCATCATTTCCAAAGTAAGGAATTGCACCTTGCGGAGGAGCTAATGCCGACAGAGTCATTTTCATGTCCTCATTTTGTTGATTTCTCACTTCACCGTAATCAACATACGGTTCAATTGCTGGAGAACGATACATGTCAGGCATGTACTCCAATCCAGAACTATCTTTGTCGGAAACACATGATCCTAGCATTACCGTTGAAACGGCTGCTAACATCAATCCTCCCACCAATCTGATTCTAATTTTCATTTTCAAAGTCTAATTATGTCTATTGACTATGTCTACTTAAATATCTTTCTGATCCAATTCAGTCATTCCTGTATTCTTGAGTAAGTCCACCAATTCTGTTTGAGTCATTGATGGGTTTTCAGACATTCTAAATTCCATTACGAATTTATCATCTGTTGTTCTAGGATCAGGATTTTGTGCTGGCATACCCGGCAGTGTTTTATTGATAATCAAATACGTAATTGCCATTCCGTGAGCTGCACATAAAACTGTAAACTCAAATGTAATTGGCATAAAGGATAAGAAGTTCTCTTTGTACGAAAAACTTGGTTTACCTCCTATATTCATTGGCCAATCATCAATCATAAAAAACCACATTCCATAGGTTGCTAATGCTAAACCTACCAATGCATAGATAAATGACATGATTCCCAATCGAGTATTTTTGATTCCAATTATTGGATCGATTCCGTGAATTGGAAATGGAGAATACACATCATTCACTTTCACACCTTTCGATACCAACATCTTTGCGCCATCCTTTAGCACATCGTCGTCATCATACATCGCATATATTGCTTTATCTGCCATGGTTTATGAATTAGATTTGTTCATTAATTCCTTTGCTTTACCTGCCCAATCATCTCGTTCAGCACGTCCTGGAAAGGACGCAGTCAATTCATCAAGAAGGTCGTATTCTACTTTAGTCATTTTGCTTACTTGATCGAAACTGCAAATCCCAATGCTATTGAGTTTACCTTCAAGGACAGGACCTACACCTGATATTTGTTTCAAATCATCAATAGCGTTTCCTGCACCCCCTAGCTTACTAATAAGAGCAGCAGTTTTGTCTTTAATTTGATCTTCTGAGAGTTTCGCTTTCTTAGTTTCTTTGACAGGCTCTTTAGTCTTCACTTCGACCTTTTCCTCCACAACTGGAGCGACAGTTTCAATTACTGGTGTTGGGGTAGGGTCATCACGATGCGTATCAGGAGCATTTTTATACGATTCACCTGAAGACTTCAATATTGATTTCACCTCATTCAAGGCCAATACGGGGAAGAAACGAGCAAATAACAAGAAGAACACGAAGAACAATCCTATTGTCCCCACATATACACCAATATCAATATGAGTTGGGAAGTGCATACTCCAAGAAGATGGAAGATAATCACGGTGAAGTGATGTCACAATAATTACATAACGCTCAAACCACATCCCGATATTTACAACAATAGAAATGATAAATGTAAAGATCAAGCTTCTTCTTAATTTCTTAAACCACATCAATTGCGGAGAAACAACATTACATGTCATCATTGCAAAGTAAGCCCACCAATAAGGGCCAGTTGCCCTATTGATAAATGCATAAGCTTCATACTCAACACCAGAATACCAAGAGATAAAAAGCTCAGTAATGTATGCTGTACCAACAATCGATCCTGTCACCATGATGACAATGTTCATGTATTCAACATGTTTCCTATGGATGTAAGCTTCCAGCCCCATCGCTTTTCTCATAACAAGCATAAGCGTTTGCACCATTGCAAAGCCAGAGAACACTGCTCCAGCAACAAAGTAAGGTGGAAAAATTGTGGTGTGCCATCCAGGTATAACCGATGTGGCAAAATCAAAAGATACAATCGAGTGTACCGAGAATACAAGTGGTGTTGCCAAACCGGCAAGAACCAATGAAACAAGTTCAAATCTATTCCAATGTTTTGCACGTCCCGACCACCCGAAAGAAAGGATGGAATACATTTTCTTAGCAACAGGCTTCTTAGCACGATCACGAATTGTAGCAAAATCAGGAATCAGACCAATATACCAAAATACAAGTGATACTGATAGATAAGTTGAAATGGCAAATACATCCCATAGAAGCGGAGAGTTAAAGTTTACCCAAAGAGAACCAAAATGATTTGGAATTGGAAGTACCCAGTATCCTAGCCAAAGTCTTCCCATGTGAATCAACGGGAACAAACCTGCCATAAATACGGCAAAGATTGTCATTGCTTCTGCAGATCTATTAATTGCCATACGCCATTTCTGACGGAAGAGCAATAGTACTGCTGAGATAAGTGTACCGGCATGACCAATACCTACCCACCAAACGAAGTTTGTGATATCCCACGCCCATCCAATCGTTTTGTTCAGCCCCCAGACTCCTACTCCAGTACCTAGAAGATACAGGATACAACCGACACCGTACAATCCGATAATCAATGCGATTGCGAATAGAACATACCAAGTTTTTGGTGCTTTGTCCTCAATAGGTCGACAAACATCTTCAGTAATGTCGTGATAGGTCTTATGACCTAGTATGAGGGGTTCTCTAATTGCTGCTTCCTTATGCATTACAATTTGTTTTTTTTCGTTTCAACTAATGATGATCGTGTTCTGCGTGAGCACCATGCTCATTTCCATGTTCTTCTTCATGATGTTTCTCTTCTTTTTGCAGTTTGCTTAAGTCAGAATTTTTTTCGTTTCGCACGTTCACTTGGTACCAAACATTTGGTTTAACTCCAATTTCTTCAAGTGCTTGATAAGCTCTATCACTTCCAGATACTTTTCGAATTAGTGAATCTGAATCATTCCAATCTCCAGTAGTAATTGCGTTCGTTGGACATGCATCAGCACAAGCGGTAGTATAATCACCATCTTTTACTGGACGTCCCTCTAATTTGGCATCTAACTTTCCAGCTTGAATACGTTGAACACAAAATGAACATTTTTCCATGACACCTCGTGTACGAACAGTAACGTCAGGATTCAATACCATTCTTCCAAGATCATCTTGAGATGGGTTCACCTCTGTAAATTTCTTGTATGATGGATAGTTAAACCAGTTAAATCGTCGTACTTTATATGGGCAGTTATTAGCGCAGTATCGTGTTCCAATACATCTGTTGTAAACCATTTGATTCAAACCCTCGTTACTATGAGTTGTTGCCGCAACTGGACAAACGGTCTCACAAGGAGCATGATTACAATGGTGACACATCATTGGCATGTGAATTACTTGTGGATTCTCCGAAGGAATTTCTGCTTTAGAGAAGTCAAATGTATCTTTATCCTTACGTGAACCAACTGCTGCCTCTTCGTCAGAAGCAAAATATCTATCAATTCTGAGCCAATGTAACTCACGACCTCTTCTAATTTCATCTTTACCAACAACAGGAACGTTGTTTTCAGATTGACAAGCGATCAAACAAGCACTACATCCGATACATGAAGAAAGGTCAATTGACATTCCCCAACGGTGACCGATGTGCTCAACAGGATGTGCATCCCACAAATCAAATTCGCTCACAGGAGCTTTAACGTGATGTCCATTCTCATCAAGTTTAGTAAGCATGTGAGCAGGATTGTATGCTTCTTTTCCTTGTGATTTATATATTCCTAATGTCGTTTCTCTAACTATCGAATGACGCGCCATCACCGTTGAATGAATTTGCGTTGCTCCAATTAGATATGACTCGTTTTTAGATGTTACCGTTCCTGATGCAGCATAAGACATCGTCCCATTATCCATTGAAGAGAAAACGAATGCGTTCGCTCCAATTGGTTTAAGATTTCCATTCTCATCTGTTGCGTGCCCACCGTATTCCTTCGTTTGGAATGCAGCCGAACCAATATCTTCTCCATTTGCTCCACGTCCATAGCCCAAAGCAACACCAACTGTACCTGGCATTTGACCTGGTAGTGGATAAACTGGAAGAGTTACTTCATTTTTGCCAACTTTCAAAGTTGCTAATGTCAATCCAGATTCTTGATCAAACGTCGTAGCATACGTTCCTTCCATTTCCGTTGGATTCATCGTAATGTAGTTGTCCCACGTTACTTTTGTCAATGGGTCAGGAAGTTCTTGAAGCCAAGGATTATTTGCTTGAGTTCCAATTCCAATTCCCGCCTTTTGATAAAGGATAACTTCAGTACCGTTTCCTTTCTTAGGAGTTTTTGATGCCAAATTACTTACAGAACCTATGAACTCTGGTGAAGTACCTTCTACTACTGGCGATTCACCAATACTATCATGAACTTTCATGTTCCAGTAATCTTCTCCTGAAGAATACATTTCTTGAACTTCCGGCATCATGTCGTAACCATACTGAACCCATAATTTTTGGATAAAGCTGTAAGCTACTTTTGAGTCTTT
>JAJRQK010000061.1 GCA_024280295.1 Bacteroidota bacterium | reverse complement strand
GTAGGGTAGTGCTCCCAATACAAAGTTTCGACCACCGTTTAATGGAGGAGTTGATCCACCAGGAATCCAGTATCCTGCACCGGTATTAAAATCTTCCAAGTACGGAAAAGTGTTAACTAAAAGTTGGTTAACATTGATTGAGGTTGTGGAGGTGTCATTCGGCAGGTATGTATCTCCAGGCATATTTGTATAAGAGTTAAAATTGTAAACTCCAATCACTGACATGTCAAATGTTCCTGAGAAGGTGTAATTGATTGTTGCTCCAGCAGCAATTGGTCCTGGAACCGTTCCTGTAAGAGTGTTTGTACTTGCTCCTGTGATGAGACATTCAATTGGAATATTGCTAATCGGTCCGCATCCATAATTATGAACTTCAACAGTGACAACCTGGCTAGCGGAAAATAAGCAGCCAACATTAACAGGATCTATGTATGCAAGAATCCCTACATCAGGACCATCGACAATTTGTACATTATCGAAAGCAAATTTGTGGTAATCAGAATAAGTTGGTGCACTGTAATATGGTCGACCATAGAATCGCAACTTTACGCATGGTTGACCTGCTAAGGCACACAAATTATTTTGATAGTTAGTCCATGCATCGACTGGAGTGGTATAACTGTTTCTCCACCAACTTGCAGTATTATACCAATTTGGATCGCTACCAGTTCCGAGTTGTGTCCATGTTGTACCACCGTTTAGGCTGTACTCCAGATGGAAGAAATCAGAATTATGTAGTGAATGTTTAATGTCAACAAATAAATGTGGGTTTGAGAGTGCACTAAAGTCGAATATAGGACTTTCCACCCAAATGTATGTTGCATTATTAGAACTTGTTGTTTGTACGCTCCATGAATCTCCTTGACCTTGTGCACCATTCAAATAATTTAGCGGTCCATGTTCGAAATTCCGACCACCGTTAAGAGGTGGTGTTTGTCCGTTAGCAAACCATCCTCCTTGAGTACCATTGAAGTCCATTAGGTAAGGGAAAGTAATTATCAGCTGCTGACGAGAGGTGTAAATGTTATCATTTCCGAGATATTCATCTGTTGCTAAGGAGGTGTAAATATTGAAATTATAGACAGCTTCTGCGCTCATATCAATAGTAGCAGCAAAGGTAAAATTGGCTGTTGCTCCAGGAGTTAATGGGCCAACGAACACACCGGTAAGGTTTGCAACTGTTCCGCCAGTTACATTACAATTAATTGGGATATTTGAGACAGGAAAGAATCCATAATTAGTAATCTCTACCGTTACCAATTCCGTTGCAGAATAAGATGTAGCACATGACAAATAATCAGGATTAATCAATGCCGAAGCACCAACATCTGGATCACTGTAAATGGTGATATCATCAATCATCCAATATTGTCCAGCCAAGCTGTTGTCCCAATATCTAAATCGAACTCTTACATCTGCTTGATTTGCGGCAAACGCAGTTATATTTAGTGTAGTATCTTGAGGAGCGGCGATTGAACCACGAGTAATTTTTTCGTAATCCATCAGTGTTGTCCATGTAGTACCACCATCATTTGAGATTTCGATATAACCATGTGTAGATTCAATTCCGTACCAGTGATGTTGGTAGTTCATAAAGATAGCTGTTCTTCCAGAGCAATCAAATGAAGAGGTTGTCATATCAGATTCGTTGGGAGTAACCCCAGCACCTAATGTTGCATCATCAAACACACTGTAAAAGGTACCACTGGTAGAACCAAAAGCTGGAGCATTCTGAACACTCCATGTAGCAGATCCTTGAATTGCGGAAGTCGTCCAGCCAACTGGAATTGAGCCAGAATTAAAATATTCTTGAATAATAATATCAGCGGATGATGTCTTTGCAACAAGCGAAAACAAAAAGATTAGAAGTAGGCGTCTAGTTTTTTTCATCTGCTAATTAAAGTAGTAACGTCTTTTTTTTCAAAAAACTAAAGATAATATGGTTAATGATTAATTCAAAGGAAATAGGGGAAGATTTCACAGAATGTTGATAATATCATATTTAATTGACCTACAATTAGGTATAAAGTATAGCCTGCTTTTAAATGGTCATTTTAAAATGAATAATCTTCTGAAATAGATACGTATCTTATATATTTAGGTTTTGTGGCTGTATCTACTCTCTATTTAATTATTGTTTCATGAAGCACTTGTAAATCTCTACAGCCTTATCCTCGTCTAATTTGTAGCGATGTGCTAGCTGATTCCATTGGGATGAAGCTTCCAACACCTGATCCACTATACGTTGAGGGTTTCTGATTCCAAATTCCTTACCAACGGAATGCATATCATCTAAGTTGACATTCTGTGTTTTAGCATTAATAGATATCGAATGGGGCTTTCCCAAACCTTATTCACTTGATATGAGAATGTTATGTGGTATGCAGGAGATAATCGCCATTCCCCCTCAGAATCCATTAAAAATGAAACATTCTTCGTATGACAATCATCGTTTGCTGTAACATGGTTGAATACTATTCGCCTAAACTGTTGTTCAAAATCTGAATATGGGAGGTCTAACGCAATCAATACCTTGAACACATTATCGTAATTATGGCTATGGCTGGGGTTCATTCCTGCTAGTTCTGCCAAAGTTTGCACATGAAACTTTTCATTTCTATCAAAACGTTGAGTATAGAAGTGTTGAAGTCCATTATTCTTTAAATAAACCACACGGCGACATAACGATTTCACCTATTTCGGTATTCTCTCCTGTTTCTTCGTGCGATAATTTATTCCAATTCATCGCTTGTTATGAGTTCGTTTTCTCTAGTCTATTACTTCCAAGGTCCATTCTTTGTAACATTAAAAAAGGATTTACCATTGTATCTATAAAGTCCACCTCCGCCTCCAACCCAAAATCGACCTTTTTTATCTTCAAAAATTGTTTGTACAGCTCTAATACCGAGACCTTGCTCTTGATTGTAATTGGTAAAGGATTCTCCATTGTAGCGATATACACCAAAATCTTCAGAGCTAAACCAGATATTTCCCTCTTTATCTTCATAAATGATACAAACTTCATTGTTGCTAATACTATCATTCGCAGTGTAATTGGTAAAGGTCATGCCATCATATCGACTACCCCTCTATGCCTCGTCCCAAACCATATATTCCCATTTCTATCTTCCATTATATTATCAACACTGTTATCGGTTAACCCATCTTTTTTAGAATATTGGGTAAATGATTGACCATCATATTTAAAGGCGCCATAGCCATTTGTACCAAACCACATATTGCCTGCTCTATCTTCTGATATAGACCAAGTAATCCTTTTGGTGATGAATTCGTCTGTCACTTCCTCTGGATAGGGGAGCTCAAAAGACGCCCAGTTTGTGCCATTAAATCGAAATATGCCCCCTACTGAACCTGCCCAAATATTACTTTTACTGTCCGCGAATATGCTCCAGAATCGTTGGCCTTCGAAGTATTGTTTATCAGTATAATTGGTAAACCGTTTTCCCCCATCATTATTACTGGACCAGTCATATTTCACAACGCCTTGATCCGTAGCGAACCATATATTTTTCTCCGGGCCTTCTGTGATGCCTGTAATTTGTTGGCCGTCAAATCCCTGTGCATTGGAGAAATAAGAAACGCTATCTCCATCATAGTACGCTACGCCATAGCTATTAGTGCCGAACCAAAGATTTTCATTTTTATCCTGAAGAATATTGCGTACATAATCGGCAATTTGTGAGTCAGAATGTGCGTCTGGAATAAAGAGTGGTTCGTTAGTTGATTGATTATCCTTTGATGAATTTGATTTTTCTTGCCCGCTGCAAGAAGTGATAAAAGCCACTATGAAAATTAACGGACAAATATGCGTGTATAAATAAGGTTTTTTCATTTGAAAATTCTTTTGTATAAATGTAGAATAAAGAACTTTCTTAGGGTTTTATTCAAATGTAAATGAATTGTAAATATTTCAAAATACTTCCTTCAAATTTTATTTTAATTACCGCTAACGTTACAATTAGGACAGTATTGGATTAAAATGCTCTTACTTTGAGATGCAAAACCCACTTTGGGTTAGGTAATTAGCTATCATTTACAACTAACATCTCTTTGAATCTCAATTCTAAATCTAGAAGTTTTATCGTTGAGCAAATCTAATCTGAAAAATTCAATTGGGAGATTATTATTAAACGGTTCGGGACGAAATGGGGTTTAATTATAGGCGAAAAAAAGATCTGAACTACATATCCATTCTTGGGATTTGCTCTGAGAGGATTTATCCTGCATGGCTTACATTTAATTTTTGATCCTTTGAGATGTCAAACAATAGTGAAACACACAATAATGGAGCCTTCTTGATTTAGTTTTGGAGTGAAGGGAGATAACTGTGAATACTGTGGGACTGATTGTATGAAACACAACAAATTACATAAGAGTAACGCCAGTTCAATGAAACAGAACTGGCGTTTTATTACAATTTTTTAGAACTGTATTGTTACTCTTCCTAAGAAGTTTCTTCCTGCTTGAGGATAATAGAAATTCTCCACAGTTCTTGTTCCACCTACGATATATCCCCATGTGTAGCCGTTACTTTCGTAAACTTCATTGAATAAATTATTTATTCGAAGTCCGATTTGAATTTCCTTGAAAAGAACATTCTTAAGCGTATAGCTAATGTCCAACGTCGAGATAAAATAGCTGTCAATTTTCCGGGTATCAGTTGACGTATTATCCAAGAATTGCTGTCCAACATACTTACCAAGAAGTGTAACATCCAAGCCTTTTGCAACTTCCAAATTAACTCCAAATGCAGCAATTATATTTGGTGAAAAAGCTAAATCAGTGTTCTTATGAGCAATGGTTTCTTGTCCTCCAACATCATAATTATCAACATACTCATTGAATGATTCAATTTTGTTTTGACTCAATGTCATGTTTCCTGTCAATTCGATGTGTCGATGCACGCGATAACCGAAATCAAGTTCTAGTCCTGCACGGTAACTTTTTGCAACATTTGTTCTTGTATAGGCTCCAACGTCATTAATCTGACCAGTTAAAATCAACTGATTTTTGTAACTCATATAGTATCCCGTAACGGTAGTTGAAACTTTTCTAGCATTATACCGATGCCCCATCTCTAAATTGATCAATTGCTCTGGATTCGGACGACTTGTAGATGTGCTCTCTCTAAAATCTCTTCGTACAGGTTCACGATTCGCAACAGCGACTGATAAATAGAAATTTTGACGATCATTCAAGTTGTATGTCAATCCTGCTTTTGGATTTAAAAATGTGTAGGAAATTGTTTGATCAACTTCTTGAATGATTCCATTTACGTCATCTAGCCCAACGAAATCATAACCTACATTTCTTACTTGCATATCGGCATAGAAACGAAATTTATTCAATCGATACATTGCTTTGACATAAGAACCGAGATCTGTTTTGGTAGCATCGTTGTCGTAATAGCGATCACGAATACTGCTTGTTGAAGCAAATTCTGCCCAAATTACTTCACCGAAATGCCCGCCCCAATATTGATTTGCACTTCCTCCCCACGTTAGTTCAATGTTCTTTCTCGTGTAGTTTAGGGCAAATACTCCACCATAAAAATGATTATCTAACCATCTTCTGCGAATTAGGTCAGTTGAAGTGATCGTGTCTGACGAGAAAACTACAGGTTCAAACCCATAAGTTGAGAAATTATCATCTTTTCGAAATTGTTCAAAGTAGCCTCTTCCTCGTGTATAATGTCCTGCGATATCTAAGTTCAAATACTTCGTGAATTTGTGTGCAAACATTAACTGGTAGTGATCTTGTTGATAATTATCAACCTCGTTGTCATACGTGTAGAAGTTGTATGTTCTTCCTGAATTCAACAAGTTTTCACGATCTTCTCCAAAAATGTAGTTGCGATCAGCATAGGCTGAAATTTCATCTTGACCACCATTAATTACTGATTCTGGAGTTCCATACCAAGATTGATATGTGATTTCTTTACCGCTGAAGATATTCATTCTTAATCGAGACTTTTTGCCAAGCCATGCACCAGAGATGTAAAATGAGTGTAAATTTGAAAATCCTCGATCAAGAAAGCCATCAGAAACAATGCGAGATAAACGAGTATCGACGGTGAATTTCTTATTGATCAAACCTGTTCCAGTACTAATGCTATGACGAAGTGTATTGAATGAACCAACTGAATTGTCCAAAGTACCGTAGACTTTCTTTTTTATCTTATTTGTAGAAATGTTAATACTTGCACCAAACGCAGCGATTCCATTCGATGAAGTTCCTACACCACGAACGACTTGTAGATGATCAACAGAAGAAAGAAAATCAGGCATGTTTACCCAATAAACACCATGCGACTCTGGATCATTCAAAGGAATTCCGTTAATTGTCACATTTGTTCTTGTTGGATCAACCCCACGAATTCGTATGCCAGTATAGCCTATTCCTGCGCCTGCATCTGAAGTAATAACTACAGAGGGTGTATGCCGGAGTATGTAAGGTAGGTCTTGCCCGAAATTACGTTCTTTAATCTTATCTGCCGTAATGTCTGTATAGGATGTGGCAGTATTAACATCCGATCGAATTGCTTCAATTAAGACTTCGGTTATCAGTTGTGGACTTTTAGTCAACTTAAAATTGGTAACAACATTACCCCCTTCAATTTTGGCTTGCCAAGTGATTGGTTCGTAGCCTTCTAGAGAAACATTCAATGTGTAATCATTGTCTTCCAGTTTGTTGAACTCGTAGTGACCCTCATTATCTGAGAAATTGCCTAAATAAGTTCCCTCGATAATAATTTTCGCACCAAATAGTGCTTCACCATCTTCACTTGTGATGGTACCCTGAATTGTGTGTTGTGCATTTGTGACCAGTGGAAATAATACCAATAGGCCACAGATTTTAGAAATTAGTCTTGTTTTCATTTTAAATAAATGTTACAAGAACCAGGGGCTAATTCTCCGTGTTAATAAATTAGCTTTGTTTGTCTTACGTCACTTCCCTTCGCAGGCATTATCCTGAGCAGGTAAAATGGGTGTAATCTCAGCCTCGAAAATTCGAAGCACCCCTTAGAGACAGGTCAAAAGTAGAGGATTAAATCGAAATAGTTTCTATTGCTTCACAACTTTTTTTCAATCGTTCATCATAAGCACCTTCCACAATGACGAACGGCTTGTTTAATTCTGTTAATCTTTCTTTATACAAATCAAATAACCGATCTCTATCATTGGGGTTTTCTCTCAGTGGATCATCTTCCCAAGGTATATTAGGCGTACAAAGTATATGTAAGTCGAAGTATTTGTTGATGACGAGATCTTCAATGTA
Organism: Bacteroidota bacterium; assembly: GCA_024280295.1. Lineage (GTDB taxonomy): Bacteria > Bacteroidota > Bacteroidia > Flavobacteriales_D > Crocinitomicaceae > UBA4466. Next base: position 41,242 of record JAJRQK010000061.1, on the reverse strand, counting down.
GCTTGATGTTGATCCATACTTTTCTTTTGACCAAATATCTAAAACGACAAAATCCGAATCTGAAATTCTTAAACTCGACCTGGAGTCAAGTAGCTGTGATAGTTGTCTTCTCGCGATTTCATTGAGGTCAGATTTGATATAATTTCTTCCAAGATTAGTTAAAAATTCACGGGCGACTTCGGGGATATATTCGCCATTCATTTTTTTTGCAATAGCTTGTGCTAATGTCGTTTTTCCTGAAGATTCTGGACCTGTTACCGCAACTCTTATCATGTTACTTGGGATTTATACGATTTCCGCCATGCGAAGAATCCGAAAATCGCGAGAATTGAGTAGGCCACAAATAATACTGATGATAATGTATAGCCTCTATCAAAGTATAGGTAGATGGAAACAAGATCTATGATGATCCAATAAATCCAATTCTCAAGTATTCTCTTAACAACCATGTAGGTTGCTGTTAAGCTATAAACTGTTGTGAAAGCATCCATGTAAGGGTTCACCTGATCGCTCCAGAAATCGAAAGAAAAACCAAGCATATATGCAATAATTCCGCTCAATATGATATTGATTAAATGCTTTCTAGATTTCCAAATTTTGATAAAATTATTTGACTTTGAAGACGTCCATGCATACCATCCGAAAATTGCCATAGCAATATAGAAGATATTTAATACTGCTTCAATGTAAAGGTATCCGATCCAACATAGGTAAACATAAATGGTCGATGAAATCAATGCAAATGTCCAGCAGAGGATATGTTTGTTGGCTGCAAGTATTACATACATAATTGCAGTAACAACAGCAACCCACTCCCAAAAACTAGTGAGTAAAATATCTCGAAAAAGCGCTTCAAAAAACGATGCCATTAAAATTACTTTGACGCAAAATTAATAGATGTTGTGAGATGAAGATCGGAATTCGAAAATGATAAGAAGAAAAATAAAAAGTCCCAATGGATATAATCATCGGGACTTTGATCCTTTCAGTGAGGTTTGAAGTTTGAGGTTCAACTAACTCTCTAATGTATGCGGTTTCTCTTCTTCATCAATGATCAAGTGCTTATACTTTGTGTATAGGAATGATATAATTAAGAGTAACACTCCTAATGAGATGAAAGCAATTGTTTTTGCTCCACTACTGGCATCTGCAATATCATAGATAAACAATTTGATGAGTGTAATTCCAAAAATGATAATCGCGATGAGTCGTAAGTGTGATTTACGCTTCCACATTCCGAATCCAATTAATCCAAGGGAATAGATTCCCCAAAGTATGCTTAGTCCAGTTCGGTAATAATCATCACCACCATTTACATGTTTCCAATGAACGACCTCAGAACTCAAGAACCAGATAAATGTAAGGTGTAGAATTATTTCAAGAACACGATGAAGTCCTTTTGAATCAAATAGTTTTCGCAGCGCGAAGTTGTTAATAAATGCAAGAGCTGCGAGGACTAAGAATCCAATGTAGCGAATATAGACATACATTCCTTCAGAATCATCTATAAGTGAGAGTCTAGGAGCTAGTACTTTATCACGCAGTCGGCTCATCATAAATAATCCAACCGTGAGGAATAGGAACAATAAGATACTACTTACAATTCCCATAACGGTTCCAAGATTCTTGTTCTTAAATTTATATGTATTAATGAGATGCATCACTGAGATGTAACCCATTGTGAAGATCAAAGTCCATAACATTTTAAATGTGTGTAAATCCTCTATTGGTTGGAAGTATGCAGCTTGCCGAATTGATCTTACTTCGATTACTTTTCCAGACCAGTAGGCATCTATTTCAAAATAACACGTTAAGTAGAGTACGGCTAGAAATAGATACATGTGTAAACTTCCCAGTGCGCTATATGGACCTTTAGTCTTCTCAAGATCAGAAGTTTCATCTGTAGAATGTTTGATGTATGCCATGAAGAATAGCACTACCGAAAAGAGCATTCCTGTTAAGAAGTAATTATTTACAACAGGCTCTATCGTAGAAAATTCAAAATCATGTATTCCCGTCCACAAGATGACTATGCTAATTAAGGCTAAACCAAGTGGAATGAAAGAAATTTTCTCGAAGAAACCAGTATTTTTCACCCTTCCAATCCAATAGAGAAGGGTAGCTTCTAAGAACCACATCATGGTAACCCACTGTCCGTCAAGAATAACAGGAATGGTGATGGTTGCAAAAACGAGTGCTAAACCAAAACTGAAATAAAACAAGCGAATGTCGGCTTCTTTTCTTGATTTCGCAACAACCGCGGAGATTACATGAGTCAATGCAAATCCAATGGTGAATAAACCTGAAATCAACGCGTTATCGTAAATAGACTCAACCAATGTAATGCCAATAGTGTATGCCAAAACGGTATTAATAATGAGTATGACAATATGTTCAACATCGAATTTTTCTCGATGCCGAAGCTTGTAGGCTATCGTCGCGATGTAGAATATCACGTAGAAAATTGGGGCAAAAACTAGATAAACTTCTTCTGGACGATCAAGGAGGTAATTATTAAGCAGTAAAATCCCGAAAAGGAACCATGCCAACCCAAAGGTGACAGCTTGTAAGGCTTTCCAACCTTTAAAGAAGGACAGAAACAACACTCCAAGGCTAAGAATTGTCATATAAGTGAACATTGCCCAAATAGATCCTGTGCTGTCATTAAGCAGAAAAGGAACGCCATAAGCACCTGTTAATCCTATAATTGCAATTATCTGTTTGTCTAATTTTATCGCAGCTAAGGTCGTCACTGCTGTCATCGCGAACATCGTTCCAAAGGCTCCCATCTTGGAGTAGATTCCATAGAAGTCGTAGGCAAGAAATGTAACGAAATAAGCGATCGCCATCCCTCCGCCAAATAAAACGGCACTGAAACTATCGTATTTTTTACGCAATAGCGCAGCTACTCCCACAAGAACAGCTCCAACTAAATAGCCAAGTACAATTCTCATTGTTGGTCCTAAGAGGTCATTGTCAATTGCATATTTCACACCAATACCTACACCAATAATGATGATAATGATTCCAATTTTACTTGCTAGATTTTCTCCCACAAATCGTTCAAAACTAGAAGAACTTGAATCTACTTTTGATGGTTGAGGAATGTCTGGGCGTGGTTTAATTATCTGTGCTGTTTTATTCTCAACTCTGATTTCTTGCTTTGCTTGCTCGATTTTTTCTACAAGTGGTTTTTGATCAACAATTTTAGGAATCTCAACTTTTGGCTGTTGTTTTTCATCCTTTGGATTATTGATAGTAGACTGCTGAAGAGAAATTTGTAGTTCTAAAGCCTGTACGCGTTCTTCGAACTTTTCAAATTCAACTCCAAAAGCTGCTTGTTGTCGCTTGAGCTTGTCGAGTTTTGCGCGTAATTGTTGAATAATTTCGTTGGTTGACTCCATAATTCATGTTTAGCTATCATTCGAAATCAATTTACTACTAAAAGTGGAGAATCATTTTCGAACGAGTTGTTTGTGGTTTCAAGTCTACATAAATAGAGTGGGAATGAATCACAAAAAAACTTAATTTAGGTAATTCAAACATCTAAACATCAGGTTTAGTATAGGGTTTATTTTAACCTAAATGAGTTTTTTTGACTACCAAAACATTTATCGCGAACCAAATTGAAAGGAATCTTATGGTGAGCTACTAAAAAAAAGATTGAATTTTATGATTCAATTAATTAATCAAAACCTAGTTAAAATGAAAAAAGTACTATTATTTGGAAGTTTAAGTTTACTTTTATTTGCGTCTTGTAAGAAAGATTATACTTGTGAATGTACATTTACCACTTTTACGCCTGCTGAGATTGCTGGTGGTTGGGAGATATCACCAGAGTCTACTGTCACAACTAGCTCGTCTACAGTTATTAATGGAAAGAAAGACAATGTAAAAACGTCATGCGAATCTAGTAATGGAAATGTTGCTCTTGGATCTTCAATAGTAACAACGGCTTGCTCAATTAAAGAGTAAATTTGAGTTTGATGATTCGAGTTTAATTCTAAAAAGAACTAACATTGATATTATGGAACGATTAACAATTATTTGTTAGTCGTTTTTTATTGCTTAATTCTTCGCTCGTAATCCAAAATTTTCTGTCCAAGTTTTGTGAGAAACGGTCGAGCAATTTCATCGTATTCATATTTCCCATCATTCACGGTGTCGTTACTATTAACGTAAATACTCGCTGTAAGAAAGAACTCAATGTTATTTGTTGTATCTACAATGTAAGCAGTTTCAGTTACAAACCCGTATGCAATTCCTATCTTACTGTAGGTTACAACATCTTTATAGTTGGGATTATCATCTCCTTTAACAATGTATTTAAAAATATTATCTGGATATTTTTTCTGATCATGGTACTTTTTGTCAGTAAGATCTGAAGGAATTCCTTTCATAGCATTTAAGAAATAGTCTTTATGCTCGTCTGAAATGTCCCATTGTTCTTCTTCACTAAAGAGATTTGGCTTTATCAATCGAAGCATTGTGGCATGTATGTCTTTCAGTGGATACTCCAAATGATAATTGAAATCGAAAGGACCCTTCACAATCTCTCCTCGGTATTCATGTTTGGATCCATACAAATATTTTGGGCTCCAGATATAGCGAGCTGCGAATGTGGATAAACCCAATCGACTTGAATTTTGTATCAGTGTATTTTTCTTTTCTGTATCAGTTATGGTAAGTGAGTTACAGAAGAGGCTATGTGGCAAATCACATCCTGTAAAACTTCGGTAGATCTTCGTATCATTAATTCCTTTTGAAATTAGTCGACTGTTCAATTTTTTTGGCGTGACAAATTGGTAAAGAGCATTGTAATAGCGATTGTTACTAATGACAATTAATTCACGAATCATCTTCCCCATTGTCAACCTACCTGCTTCCATTTCTTCAATATAGCCCATATTTCCACATGTTTGATCGCGATGAATTTTCATATAGGCATCCATAGAAAGATCATGTTTTTTCATCATTTCTAGCGTAACCAGTGCGGTTGGAAGTTTTACCACACTTGCTGGATAGAAATAATAATCTGGATTGGATAAATTGAATGTTTTTAGTGTGGTGTCACCGTTCACTCGATCAATACGTGTGTAAATAAATTGAAAGTGATGAAGATCCGAACTATCGAGGATCCCATTAAAAACCTCGTCGCTACCATGCAGATAGTTAAGTAAGTCCTCGTTTGTCTCGATGTTTAATTGTGAATTGGCTGATATACTAATCAGACTAATCCAAAGAAGTACCGTCCATTTTATCATTTTTGGATTTTGTTATTAAATAAATTAGAATCGCCGGAGTGATAATCAAGAAAAACCAAAGTATGATTATCGGTTCATCTTTCACAAAGTAAGTGATCATCCAGATTGTTAATGCGATGAAAATAATTGGTGATATTGGATAGGCCCACGATTTCACTACATTTTCACCTTGATTGCCACGTTTGCGAAGAATAAATACTCCAAACACCGTTAATAGAGCAAAGATGGAGAGTGTAAATCCAGTAAATTTGATTAAATCAGAGAATGAGAATGTAAAGACAAGAATCATTGAAATTACCATCATTGTCAGAATCGCCGCTCTTGGTGCACCACTTTTACTTTCTTTTCCTAATACTTTAAATACTACATGATCTTTTCCCATTTGTTGAGCAACACGAGGCCCAGCTATGAACATGGCGTTTAATCCTGAAATCAATGCGAGTGAAAAGACACCACTAAAAATCAACCCTATGCTATTGCCTAAAAGTTTGGTCGAAACGACATTTCCAAGGTCAACTTGAAAGGCTAATTCATCGAATGTTGCTACGTACATGAATACAGTATTTAATAACATATACAGTACTGTTACAATTAGCGTTCCAACCATTAATGAAAATGGCAGGTTTCGTTTTGGATTTTCAAGATTTCCTACAATGTATGAACTTGCATTCCATCCGCTGTAAGCGAACATAACCCATACAAGTGACCCTGCAAATGAGAGACTGAAAATCATGTCCATGCTCCCCTCAGAAGGTGAAAAACTAATCCCAGAAGTATTCGCATCTGTTCCAAAAAAGAAAGGTAAAGCAAGAAATACAGCAACTAGACCAAGCTTGATATAGGTCATGTAATTCTGGACCATTCCCCCAACCTTCACTCCTCCTAATTGGATAATAGCAACGGCTACGATTACGATACACCCAATCAGTTTTACAATCGGGATTCCCATAACAGACTCAGTGTTTTCCATTCCCAAAATGGGTAGAAAGTATTCTCCTGTCGCAATCGAAAGCCCAGCTATTGCGGCGGAAAATCCTATTGTTATTGAGATCCATCCACTAATAAATCCTAAAAGCGGGTGATAGAGTTCAGTTAAAAAAGTGTACTCGCCACCAGATTTAGGAATGCTTGTAGCAACTTCACCATAAACAGTTGCACCACAGAGTGAGATAATTCCACCAACAAGCCAAATGATTAGAATAACAAATGGATCGGGAATTCCACCTTCAATTACTTGATAGCCGAGTGATGTGAAAATTCCAGTTCCGATCATATTTGCAATTACCATGTTCGTTGCAACAGATCGAGTGTATTTTAATGCCATTTTACGTTGTATTCGGTGTTCTTAGTTTCTTGAATTCACCTAAAGTACTTTTTTTTTAGGATATTCAATTGAGAGTGAATTTAAATGAGCAAATTTGTAAAAACAGACCAATCATCATTATGAAAAAGTTGATTTACCTTTCGTTCACAGTGTTAATGACTTCTTGCGGTTCAGAATCCAATGAAGTATTGGAATCGGTTGTCGAAGATGAGAAAGATTCTTTGGCTCAAGATCACCTAGATCATATAGACCATTTGACAGTTCCAGAAGATTCAAAGTTTAATGACTTAGCAAATTTTGTTGCTGGAGTAGAAGGTCAACCTGGCTCTTCTTTGATTTCACTTGAAGCAAAAAGTTCTTGGCAGTCTTATAAAACTACGATGGATGGTCTTTGGAAGAAGACGAATGAGAAACTTCCGATAATGCGGAAATGGTCTAGTTCTGAAATGGGCGGAGCGAATGAAGGTGGAGGAACACTTTTTTATCCATTTTCAGGGCCTGATTTTCTGCATGCAGATGTGTTTTTTCCAGATTATGAAAATATCGTTATGATTGGTCTTGAACCGATTGGAACATACCCTGACATGATGAAGAAATCAACAGATGGAAAAGATCAAGTTTATTTGAACGGGGTTCGCAAGTCGATGCACATGATTCTTGGGAAGAGCTTTTTTAGAACAATTGCTATGGCTAACGACTTCAATGGTGAAGTGGATGGAACATTACCTGTCTTAATGCAATTTATGAATCGTACTGGGCATAATGTATTGTACCAAGAGCGTGTAGGTGTAACAGCAGATGGAAAATTGACAACTGAAATTGATGATTTACCAGATTCTACTTACTTCGGGAATCGATATTACTTCGAACGAAAAGGATCTGACAAGTTAAGAACATTGACTTATTTTGCTGTGAATCTTCAAAATTTACCTTATTCGAGTAGGGGAGGGCTTGTAGCAAAAGGACTGAAGACACGTAAGGATTTTGTTGCATATTTGAACTCCATTAACATGAAATCGACGTATTTGAAGTCAGCATCTTATCTAATGCACAGACCAACATTCAGCATTATTAGAAATGTCATTCTTGATAATTGTGAGTATGTGCTTCAAGATGATTCAGGGATTCCAATTAAGTTTTTCGATGAAAATAAATGGGATTTGACCTATTACGGGCATTTTCAGCATCCTATTTCGTTGTTTGCGGAGCGTCAGCAAGAAGACTTGAAAGCCGCTTATAAAGGTGAAGGTGTTAAAGACCTTCCTTTTGGAATTGGATATCAGTACATGAAGGGTGTATCAAATTTGATGAAAGCGAAACGGAAATAATATTCTCGATTTGAATGACTATCGAACGATCGATTCAAAATAATCCAACATTGCATTAACTTCTGAATTCCAGTAAGAATAGGTGTGCCCCGCATTATCATCAATGTGATAATTGAAATCTTTTCCAGCAGATTTCATGGCTTCCACAAAAATATTAGAATGTTTAATGTCAACTACTTGATCTTTTTCACCATGTCCAACATAAATCGGGACGTTTAAATCATCAATAGCAGTAATTATGTTGTCGTCAACTTTCCATCGATCAGGGAATTGACTCATTCGACCATAATATCCAATGTATAAATTATCCTTTGGGAATTCAGATTGATCAAAATCTCCAGAAAGTGCAGCACATGCCGTAAATAAATCAGGGTGATCCAGTACAAGCAATGTCGCCCCCCGTGCTCCTGTTGATAGTCCTAGGGTATAGTTTGATTGATCTGTCAGCAACAGAGCAAAATTATTTTGAATAAATGGGATCATCTCATCACTCATCCATTTTCGTGTGGGATATTTCAACCAACTTTGACGCGTTTGAGGATAGGTATTTTTACAGTAGATACTCTTTCCCATTTGCGGAAGAATTAGAGCGTAGCCGCGAGACAATGCTTCTGTACAGAGGTCAGCACTGTCGCACCAACCCGTATTTGAGAAATTCCAACCTGGGAGAGCAATGATAGTCCCAATGAACTCCACTTCTGGCATTTTCACGATCAACTCTATTGGATTTCCATTAAAGTCTATTGCAAATGTACTGTCGTGCTTGAGGACAGGCGTCGTGAACGTAACTATAGTGGTATCTTCAGAAGTTATCTCTGATCCAGTTAGTTTAATTGATGCGTTTGAGTCTCCACAGGCGAATGTTGCCAATGAGATTATGACTAGGAGTATTATTGAGTTTAGAAATCGCACTGAGTGATTTTTTATTTCAAAGATACTATTCTGAGTTTAGCATTCAACTTATGAATTCTTAATTGAGCGTTAATAAATTAAGTTTACTAAACAAAAAAACGCCTCGATAAAATCGAGGCGTTTCAAGTATAGCGATGTTAATAATTTACTTCTTCACGGAATCAACAACAGCTTTAAAAGCATCTGGGTGATTCATTGCTAAATCTGCAAGAACCTTGCGATTTAACTCCATTTCACTCTTGTTGACAAGTCCCATGAATTGAGAGTAACTCATCCCGTGTTGGCGTGCACCTGCATTAATACGCGTAATCCACAAAGAACGGAAATTTCTTTTCTTTTGTTTACGTCCTGTGTATGCAAATTCCCACCCTTTTTCAACGGCGTTCTTCGCTACAGTCCAAACGTTTTTTCTTCTTCCAAAGTAACCTTTGGCGTGCTTCATTACGTTCTTACGACGCGCCTTAGAAGCAACATGATTTACTGATCTTGGCATAATTAGTTGTTTTTAATAAAGAGTGCAACACTGTTTCAGTTGACTTAGTTACTCGTTACTTGGTTAACTTCACCTGTTTAAAATAGATCCGACGATCGGACTATTTCATGCATAATTGTTGCTTGATGTTAGGAATATCTGCTTTATGTACCAGACCATCCTTTGTCAAGTTTCGCTTTTGCTTTTTAGTCTTCTTTGTTAAAATGTGACTTTTAAAAGCGTGCTTTCTTTTAATTTTACCGCTTCCAGTGACTTTGAATCTCTTCTTAGCACTAGATTTAGTTTTCATTTTTGGCATCTCTCTTTAGTTTTAAGTTACCGCTATACTGCTCTTTAATTCTATATCTAAAATTCAGTTAAAGCTTATTTTTAGCTCTTTCTGAACTCCTTGTTCAGTTCAATCAGTAGCTAACGCTACTTCTTCTTAGAGTTAATCATGATTGTCATGCGTTTCCCCTCTAATTTTGGCATTTGTTCCACCACTCCATATTCTTCTAACTCTTGAGCCAGACGAAGTAATAAAATTTCCCCTCGGTCTTTAAATACAATTGTACGACCTCTAAAGAAAACATACGCCTTCAATTTACTGCCTTCCTCTAAGAATTTTTTAGCGTGGGCTAATTTGAAATTAAAATCGTGGTCATCAGTATTAGGTCCGTAACGGATCTCTTTAATAACAACCTTACTTTGTTTTGCTTTCAGTTCTTTTTGCTTCTTCTTCTGATTGTAGAGGAACTTTTTGTAGTCCAACATCTTACAAACAGGAGGGTTCGCTTTTGGAGAAATTTCAACTAGATCTAAATCTGCTTTATCCGCCATAACCAAGGCTTCCTTAACGGAGATAACTTTTGGCTCTTCCCCCTCTAAAACTAGGCGGATTTCTGGAGCTACGATTTTCTCGTTAATTCTGTGCTTTGCCGTATCTTCTCTACGTACAAACTTCTTTCTATGGTGCGGTCTTCTCATTAATTGTAATAAACTGTTTTAATTATTTAAAGCTAATTCGTCTTGAATCGTATCATTTACAAGTTGAGTAAATTCATCTACTTCCATCGAACCTAAATCATCCATTCCTCTCTGACGTACTGAAATTGAATTGTTTGCAATTTCTTTCTCGCCAATAATGAGCATGAATGGAATTTTGTTTAGCTCCGACTCTCGTATTTTTTTACCTACCTTCTCATTACGATCGTCAACGAATCCGCGAATATCGGAATTATTTAGTAATTGCAAAAGATTTTGGCAGTAATCGTTGTACTTTTCGCTGATTGGTAAAATTGCGACTTGATCTGTTGTTAACCATAAAGGGAAGTCACCACCACAATGTTCTAGTAGTACAGCAACGAATCTTTCCATCGAACCAAAAGGAGCGCGGTGAATCATTACTGGTCTATGTTTCTGATTATCAGACCCAACGTATTCGAGTTCAAATCGTTCGGGTAAATTGTAATCAACCTGAATTGTTCCCAATTGCCACTCTCTTCCTAAAGCATCTTCAACCATGAAATCTAGCTTAGGTCCGTAAAATGCAGCCTCGCCATATTCAATGAAAGTTGACAATCCTTTTTCGTCAGCAGCTTCAATAATTGCTCGTTCTGCTTTGTTCCAGTTTTCATCGTTTCCAATATACTTATCTGGAGTTTCTTTGTCACGAAGTGATATTTGCGCCTTAAACTTCTCAAATTTTAGTGTTTTGAAGATGTAAAGAACAAGGTCGATAACTTTCTTAAACTCTTCCTTTACTTGATCTTGAGTACAGAAAATGTGTGCATCATCTTGAGTGAATCCTCGAACTCTTGTTAGCCCGTGTAATTCTCCTGATTGCTCGTAGCGATATACCGTTCCAAACTCAGCAAATCGAATTGGCAAGTCTTTGTATGAGCGAGGACGAGTTTTGTAAATCTCACAATGATGTGGGCAGTTCATCGGTTTCAGCAAAAATTCCTCCCCATCATTTGGTGTTCCTATTGGTTGAAATGAATCTGCTCCGTACTTTGCATAATGCCCAGAGCAAACATATAATTCCTTGCTTCCTATATGTGGTGTGATAACTTGATCGTATCCACCTTTCTTCTGAGCCTTCTTCAAGAAGCTTTCTAAACGTTCTCGAAGCGCGGCTCCTTTTGGAAGCCATAATGGTAATCCTTGCCCAACAAGTTGTGAAAATGCAAATAAATCTAGTTCTTTCCCTAGTTTCCGGTGATCCCGAGCTCTCGCCAATTCAAGCATTTCAAGATGCTCAGTCAATTCAGTATTTTTCGGAAAAGTGATTCCGTAAATACGAGTTAATTGTTTATTTTTTTCATCTCCACGCCAGTACGCACCAGCAATTGCAGTTAGTTTTATTGCTTTAATATGACCTGTATGCGGAATATGTGGGCCACGACATAAATCAGTAAATTCTCCTTGAGTGTAAAAAGTAATAGTTCCATCCTCAAGCCCTTCAAGAAGTTCTAATTTGTAAGGATCTTCGCGCTTCTTGAAATAAGAAATTGCTTCTGCTTTTGAAATCTCCTTACGATCAAATGTGTTTTTCTGCTTGGCGAGTTCCTTCATTTTCTGCTCAACTTTTTGTAAGTCGTGTTCAGAAATTGTATGATCCATGAAATCTACATCGTAGTAGAACCCTTTTTTGATTGGAGGGCCTATTGCTAACTTAATCCCAGGATAAAAAAACTCTAACGCCTCTGCCATCAAGTGAGCAGAAGAATGCCACATGGTAGATTTTCCTTCGGTATCTCTCCACGTCAATAATTGTAAGGTTGCATCAGATTCTAATGCTCGATCTGCATCGATAACTTCATTATTCACCTTTGCCGCTAGTACATTTCTAGTGAGTCCTTCGGAGATACTTTTTGCAATATCCATTGCTGAAGTACCTTTCTCAACTTGTTTTATTGAGCCATCCGGAAGCGTAATATTTATCATTTTTTGCCTAAAGTTTAATTGGCAAAGATAAGAATACAACCCATCTGAGGGGGTAAAATGGAAAGTAATTCATTAACCGAACAGATTTATGTAGCTTTAGTCACTGATTATGAATTTTTACGCAAAACCATTCGTTTATATCACTCCACTATTGGCCTTGGGAATTCTTCTAGGAGATGTTTTCGAAGTAGAGAATGGATTGACTTGGTTGTTGATGGCTGTATGTCTTGCGATAGTTATTCGGGTTATTCTCCGAAAATCAATTGATTATTTGCTTCCATTTATTGCTGTTTTGGGTTTCTTCTACCTTGGTGCTATTACTGTAGATTTCGCTCGATTCGATGATCGTGCTATTGGAAACGGTGATCAAAACGAGTATGCTAATTCAACGATGTTATTGAATGTGTTAGAGGTAAATGACTCTGAGTCTCTATGGCAGCGTTTAGTGTGTGAATCAATTGCTATTGTTGGTGAGGATTCTTATGTGTCACATCGTGAAAAAGTGCTTGTTTATACAAATTCACCCTCTCTTCGAAAGAATGATCAAATCATTATGCGTGGTTCTTTCAAATTGATTACGAACAAGGGGAATCCAGGAGAGTTTGATAGTCGTCACTATTGGAACAGTAAGAATATCTATAGCATTGCATTCATGGATGAAAATCAGTATTTGCATATAGGTTATAGCAATTCATATTTTTTTGACAACCTGCGTGATATTGTGAGTTCAAAACTTGATGATATCTTAGGAAGTAATCTCGACGAATCAAACTTGGCTGTTGCAAAAGCCTTGATTTTAGGAGATAAGTCCCTTTTGCGACCGGAACTTAAACAAAGCTTCAGTTCTGCCGGGGCAATGCATGTTTTGGCAGTTTCGGGTTTGCATGTTGGGATCATTCTTGAACTCTTGCTCTTCTTGTTTGGACGAATTCCTAAGTTGATTAAGAAGAATATGGCAGTCGTTATTGCCCTAATTATTTTGTGGGTATATGCGGCAGTTGTTGGATTTTCTCCTTCCGTTGTTCGAGCAACAATTATGTTCACCCTACTTGCAATTGGGAGAATCTACAGTAAGGGGGGGAATGAAATTAATATCCTTCTCTTTTCTGCTTGCTTGATGCTGTTTTACAATCCACTGTTGCTGTATGACATCGGGTTTCAACTTTCTTATCTTGCAATGATCGGAATTTTAAGTCTTTACCGACCAATTGAATCGGCGTTCTATATTAGGAATAAATGGGTGAAGAAAATTTGGCAAGGAACGTCTGTTGGAATTGCTGCTCAACTATTCACACTTCCAGTTACGCTCTATTATTTTCATCAATTCCCAAATTATTTCTTGCTCACAAATGTTGGTATGATGGTTTTCGCTGGACTTGTCCTTAGTCTTGGGTTAATCCTCTTTTCCACTAGCTGGATTAGTTTTATTGGTAAATTTATGGCAGGTCTGCTTAGTTTTGCTCTAACTGCTATGATTTTCTTCGTTGAGTGGATCGAGAAGTTGGATGGCTCTGTTGCTTATGGCTTCACATTGCCTTGGTATTTTGTTCTAATAGCATATTTATTATTATTCATTAGTGTTGTTGTGAAATCTAGGAAAATTTTTCTGCGTGGATCATTTATAATTGCTCTTGGTTTATTGGTCGCCATTCAAGTGATCAGATATCAAAATATGAGTAAAGCTGAGTTCGTTATCTATAATTCCAATCAATTACTGATGACAGTTAAGCAAGGTGATGAGATTCTTTGTCTTCACAACGCAAGTAATGGCTTGACAGATGATCTGGATTTTTTAGTTGAGGCTTACGCTAAAGTAAATCCAGGTAAGTTGAAATATGTTCGACTAGGTAGAGGGGAAACTAACATCAAATTGAAAGCTGGGAGTCTTAACATCGTCAAATTTGAACATGGTTATAAGATTTCATTAACGAGTAGTGGGAGAAATTTCTTCTTGAGGACAAGCACGAGAAGTGTGCCATTCGATTATAGTGAAATTATTGACATGCCATATATACAGAACAAGAAGACCCTTTATAATTTGAAAAACGGATGCTATCGTATTCCTCTGAATGAATGATGTATTAACGATAATACTATTATGTGTGTTTGAAGGAGTTCAACAATTAAATGAAACTTGCAATTGAAAACCGTAATTTTATCAAACGAAATGATGATTAAATAAATGCGATTAAACCTATATTGGGTAACCTACTTAGTGATTTTGATGCTTCCAATCCTTGGATTGTCGCAAGTAAATTATAGTATTGAACGTATTTCTTCTGAGGTAATCATTGATGGTGAAATGAATGAGAATGCTTGGTCTAAAGCAGTAATCGCCACGAATTTCACAACTACTTACCCTCAATTTGGTAAAAAATCACGGTACATTTCAAAAGTGAAAATGTGCTACGACGACAACGCATTCTATGTTGCTGGTGAACTTTATGATCCATCTCCTGATTCGGTTAGTTATAGTTTGTCTCAACGAGATGATCCAGGAAATGCTGATCGCTTTGGAATTACTTTAGATCCTTATGCTGCAAACACAAGCTCTTTTGCATTCATTGTTACAGCTGCAGGTGTTGAAATTGACGGCTTACTCTTTACAGATGGTTCAGATTTCTCATGGAATGCTGTATGGAAAAGTGCAGTAAAAAAGCAGTCTTATGGTTGGTCGTTCGAAATGAAACTGCCATTTTCAGCTTTAAGATTCCCTAATAAATCAGTACAAGAATGGAACATTAATTTGGTTCGGGAAGTAAGACGGGATAGGGAAAAATCCTATTGGAATCCTGTAGATCCTCAGGTTTTTGGTGAAATCACTCAGTCTGGAACATTGAGCGGGATTAATAATGTAAAGTCACCTATACGATTATCATTTACCCCTTATTCAACGGCTTATCTTGAGAACTCATACGATTACTCATTGGGGGAACAAGTTTGGAGACAACGACTAACAGGGGGACTTGATTTGAAGTATGGATTGAATGACGCATTTACATTGGATATGACTCTTATTCCGGATTTTGGACAGACAACTTCTGATAAACAAGTACTTAACCTTGGTCCATTTGAAGTCCGTTTTGATGAGAATCGTCCATTTTTCCTTGAAGGAACAGATCTTTTCAGCATCGGAAATGTATTCTGCTCTCGAAGAATTGGCGCGCAACCTTATAATTATTCGGCTGCTACATCATCGCTTGATGCCTCAACTGGAGAGGAAGTAATTAGCAACCCTGATCTAGCAGCATTATTAAATGGAACGAAAATTTCTGGTAGGACTAAGAAAGGATTAGGAATAGGTGTTTTTAACGCAATTGAGGGTGAGTTAGAAGCAATTATTGCAGATTCAAATGGAGTAGAGAGAATTGTGAATACACATCCTTTGACGAACTATAATGTCTTCGTTTTGTCACAAAATCTTCAAAATAACAGTAGTATTTCTTTTGTAAATACGAATGTTATGAGGGTAGGGGAGAGTAGAGATGCAAATGTGTCTGTCTTTCAAACCTCACTCTATTCTAAAGATGGAAAGCATAACCTGAGATCAGGGATAAATATTTCGTCAATTTTTGAAAACGGAACTCCCGTGTATGGGCATAGTGCAGCATTTAACCTAGAAAAAGTCTACGGAACTTGGGGGTATGCTTTTGATTATTTTGAAGAAAGTGATACTTATGATCCAAATGATTTAGGTTTTTTGTATAATAATAACGAACGTTTTGTTGGTGCGCGATTGAATTGGAGAGATTTCACTCCGGGTAAAAGATTTATTCGAAAATGGGCAGATATGGGTGTTCATTATGTTTCTCTCTATAAGCCTCAGGTATATACAAATAGTGGAATTGATTATAGTGCTAGGGGGACATTAAAGCGATTCATCACGATTGGAATTAATGGAGCTATACGCCCGTTTAATGAGGTCAATTATTTTGAATCTCGTGAATTTGGTAAAGAAGTTGTCTTTGGTCCTAGTGCCAGGATTTCAGGTTTCGTTTCATCGGATTACAGTAAAAGATTCGCACTTGATGTACGTTCAGGTATTAAGCAGTTTGCGGGAAGTGCAATGAAGGCAACTTTTATTAATCTAAGTCCTAGAATGCGTATTTCTGATAATATGTTTTTAGTACTTCGATCAAATTGGGAGTTTATTATTCACGACTTTGGCTATGTCCGTCCAATAGATGAAAATTACTCAAATACAATCATACTTGGATACCGTGATCGTAGGATTACTGAAAACTCGGTGCAGCTTGAGTATGTTTTTACGAAAAGAATGGGAATCGATCTTCGCTTAAGGCATTATTGGCAACAAGTTGATTATAAGTATTTTAAAGAGCTCCTGGATGAGGGGGAGCAAATTTCATCGTCTTACTTACCATTAAATGAAAACGGTGAGTCACTACATAACACCAATTACAACGCATTTACGCTGGATGTTAATTATCGTTGGGTTTTTACACCTGGAAGTGAGCTTAGAATAGTCTACAAGAACAATATTTTTAATTCTCAGAATGATGTCGTTTCAGGTTATTTAAGTTCATTTGATACGCTTTTTGATCAGCCTCAAACAAATAGCATCTCCCTGAAATTACTTTTGTATGTTGATGCACTCTATTTCAAACGGAAGCATAAATAGGTTTTCTTGGCCGTTGATCGAGCTTTCCGTTGTATTTTTTTGACAAAAAAAAATGCCGCTGCAATCTCTAACGCAAATCTTACTGCAATTTCATCCAAATGTATTGGAAAGCGTGATTCTAGTAGTCTCTATTCTCCTAATTGGTTAGCAAAAAAAAACAGCCCATGGTTAGATGGACTGTCTAGTAATAATCTGTAAAGTTGCTTTTAGCGATTAAGCATCACTGGCATTACTAGCATTAAAATATCTTCATTTTCTGCCACATCAGCAGGAATTAATAATCCAGCACGACTAGATTCACTCATCTCTAACCGAACTTCCATCGATTCGATGTTATTGAGCATCTCCATTAAAAAACGTGAGTTAAATCCAATTTCCATATCTTCACCTGCGTAATTACAAGTCAATCGCTCATTAGCCTCATTTGCAAAATCAATATCTTCAGCAGAGAGAGAGAGCTCCGATCCTGCCAATTTCAATTTGATTTGATGTGTTGTTTTGTTAGAGAAAATAGATACTCGTTTTATTGAACTCAAGAATTGTAATCGATCAATAGTCAATACGTTTGGATTTTCCTTCGGAATCACCGCTTCGTAGTTTGGATATTTACCATCAATCAACCTGCATACAAGAACTATATCATTGAATGTGAAAACAGCATTCGAATCGTTGTATTCCAATTGAACTTCTTCGTCACCCTTTAAATTTCCTTTCAAAAGGTTTAATGGTTTTTTAGGAAGGATAAACGATGAACTTCCATCTGCTTGAGAATCTGTTCGAGTATAACGTACTAATTTATGCGCATCTGTTGCGACAAATGTGATGCTCTCAGGTGAAAACTGGCAAAAAACACCACTCATTACTGGCCGAAGATCATCAACTCCTGTTGCGAAAAGTGTTTTATTAATCGCATTAGCTAAGATACTTCCAGAAATACGAATTGAACTTGAATTGTCAAGTGTTGGAACCCGAGGAAAATCATCCCCACTAAAGCCAACCATTTTCGATTTTCCGTTATCGTAAGCTATTTCAATCGAGAATGTTTCGCTGTCAATTAAAAAAGTGCATGGCTGATCTGGAAGATTTTTCAACACATCAAGCAATAATTTTGCAGGAATTGCAATCTTACCTTCTTCTGTCGCTTCAATCTCTAAAGATGTACGCATGGTAGTTTCTAGGTCAGATGCAGAGACTGTTAACTGCTGATCTGAAATTTCGAATAAGAAATTATCAAGAATTGGAAGAGTGTTACTTGTACTTAGTACTCCCGAAATTCCTTGGAGGTACTTTAAAAGTGTTGCACTAGATATTACAAAGTTCATTGTGTACTATTTATAACGAACTCAAAATTATCAATTTCGCTTCAAAGAATAGCATCTGAACTTTCGTTTTTTTACGGAGTTATCAACAAGAGAGTGATTACCTTTCGATAATGCCGTCCTCAGTATCGAGCATACTGACATCCATAGGGAAATAGATATGTCCAAGAAGGATAGGGTTGAAAACAAAATATTGACATTTTACTAACATTCCGTCAGGTAATTCGCACCAAAATTTATCTCGATTGGTATCTTCTATTTCTCCAAAATCTGTTTCGGTTGACGCCAAGTCACTAATTCTAAAACATCGAAGTTTGGATGTTTTTCCATTTGTTTCTTTCAAGCTAAGTACAACGAATGGAGTAGTACGTTTTACGCTGTCAACTTGAGCATTTGTTAACTCAAAATTCTGTAAATTGTAATGAATTTTTTTGTAGTTGTTTAAATAACGGAACATCATATCAGGCCTTGCTTCTAACAACCGCTTGCCTTGTTGGTAAACCTTAAGATCTGAACCGTTTTTTGTGATTTTGAAACTTCGTTCTGGCTCATCGTTGAATTTTACATCAACCGAACTAATTTCTTCCGTTGAAAGAGAAAAAACATTTGTACATGCCCATTCTCGTTTATCAGCAAAAAAACGTGGTTCAATTATTCCATTCATTCCTTTGATTTTCATAAGAACTGGGATGTCGCTCTGACCAAATTCTTTCGAATCAAGAAGCATTATTTGACCGTAATGATCTGGTGATGGAGGACCTATGTACCAAGTTTTCGTCCATTCTCCCTTTTGAAATATTTCAATTTTTATATGCTGTGCGGTCATTAGCCTTGTGTAGTTAGCATGTGAACTATCTGGTAAGTAACCTTTAAACTCGATATCCTTTAATGCATCCAATACAAAACCTGCATTTTCTTGTGTGATGCATCCTCCATCCTTGTCTGTCCAAATTTTTCCGTTCTTTCGAATTTCAAATGTTCGAGCATATTTGTCTGTTATGATTACTTTATCAACTGTTGAAATATCTTTTATTGCGAACTCGATTAATTCTGTGTCAGATTGCCCTTCATTTTCAAATAATGTCGATATATAAATGCTAAGTCCAATTAAGGCACCGATAGCAAGTAGAAGAATTAGTATTTTTTTCATATTCAATATGTGTTATCGAGCGTATTTTCGTTTCCGTAAAAAAGTCATGACAAAACCAAGTAGTAGAATAAGAACAATTGGTAATCCTACGTTTACTAACTTGTAGAAAGACCCATCTGCTTTCACTTTCTCATTATCCATCTCATGTATGTCAATCTGCTTACTTCGAATATCTAAAACTGAATTGTCGCCCAGCATATAATCTGTCATATTCTGAAAAAACTCTTGGTTCCCAAAAAAATGTTGAACCTTTAGTCGGAGCATGTCTTCGTTAAACTGTAAGTTGTTTAATTGCGTTGGACGGTACATCATCGCAGTTCCTTGTCGGTTCGGCATTGAGTCATAGTCGTTCGCTATAAATCTGCCATTACCAATAACGAGCACTTTGCCTTCTTTGGTGCTTTGTGTTTTAAATTCAGCATCAGGATTGTTTGCGAATGTACCAACTAATCTGTTTTTAAAGTAAGATTCAAACATTCCTTCCGCGAGTCCTGCAACACATTTTTTGTTTAATTCACTCGTTGGATCTGGTGCTAATTTTGGGTTTTGGCCATAATTATTTGGCATCATCAAGTTTACCATTGGTGCCAATCCCGTTGCGGATGAATTCGTACTAGAGGTTAGAATTGGGGTCAGAGCTATCTTCGGATCGTTTCCAACAAATTGTATCTCTCCGGTATATTCAAGTGAAACAGGTTCGATATTTCTTGTAATGGGATGAGATGTTGGTGTTGCCAGAACGTGGAAAAACCACGGAATTGCAGATTGATTGGAAAAAGGAACCATTTTTACGCCACATCTTGCGTCGATTATATAGTTGTCATTGATCTTCAAACCATAATCGAAAAGCATTCGATCCAAACCTAGGTTGTATCGTGTGGTGTGCGTTGATCCAACTGCATCAAGAGTGTCCTCTGGTAATTCTAATTTGTCAATAAAGCACATTAAGCGACCACCTCCCATCAAAAATTGATCAATGATGTATAGGTCTTTATCGGAGAATTTCGTTTTTGGTCTTGCGATTATGAGACCATCAATATTATCGAGTGAACCGAGAGAATCATTTAACTCAACATCTTTGACAGAAAAATACGGGGAAATCATTGCTCGGACTCGTTGAGTTTCTTTAAATTCTAACTCTCCATGACCTTGAAGAAATGCTACGCGAGGTCGATATTCTTGGGTTGACTTCCGGATTGAACTAACCAGCATGTATTCCAAGTTATTAATGGAGTTTTGAAGCATTCCGAAAACTTCATTGAGATGATATGGTTCAGCTGTTTTTGATCCAGGTAAGAATTGTATAGTACTTACAGTCGACCCTCCATATTCAATAACGGCTCCTGGCCAAAGCATCATTTTAGTTTGGCTCCCTTCTTTCATATAGAGTAGATCCATAGGGAGAATCCCTTTCCCTTCTGCATAAATGTTTTCGAAGAGTTCTCGTTTTTCCTCATCGGTACCAACTTGCGGATTTATAAATTGGTATTCAATTCGATCTCCTGCGTATAATTTGAATTCTTTTAATTTATCTTCGATGGCATTTCTAAAGTGCTTTATTTCAGCAGGAAGATTTCCTTCAAGATATATTTTAATGTTGAGTCGACTCTTAAATTTATCGGTGTTTTTAAGAAATGTAATTGTTCCTGGTGCCAAAGAATACCTCTGATCCTCTGTCATGTCAAGACGAGTGTAAACGAAAGAACTCACGATGTTAATTAGAACAACGGCAACGATTACAATCGCCATAAACGTCCAGTTGTAAATCCCCTTAACGATCTTCTTTTTTTCTGCCATGATTATCTTTTTAAAGATTTAATAACAGTCAAAGCGGCATAGATGAAGAGCGTAATTATTGTCAAGAAGTAAATAATATTCTTGGTGTCAATCACTCCTCGTTTAATTCCATCGTAGTGATAAGTGATGCCGCAATACTGAATGATAGAATCAAATTTCCCCATTAAACTGAAAGATCCTAGAAGTTGAAATCCACTATAAAAGAGCCAACAGAGAAACATTGCTAGAATGAATGCCACAATTTGACTACTTGTTAGTGTTGAGGCAAAAATTCCAATTGCGACAAATGTTGAACCCAAAAGAATCAAGCCTAAATAGGAAGTGAAGGTTGCTCCTCCATCAATTATTCCAACAGGACTCCCAAGCTGATACATAGAAATGTAATAGATCAACGTTGGGATAAGAGCAACAATGAGTAAGGTGACTCCTGCGAAATATTTCGCCAATAGAATCTTTAAATCAGAAATTGGTCGGGTAAAAAGAAGTTCAATTGTGCCAGTTCTGCGTTCTTCCGCGATTGATCTCATCGTAATTGCAGGAATTAGGACAAGAAAAATGACCGGAGAAAGGTTGAAAAATGGAATCAAATCAGATTCAGCACCTTCTAGAAGGTTGGTTTGCATGTCTCCTGAAATTATCCAATGGAAAAGGCCAGCGGTGATGAGATAGATCAGAATAAACACGTATCCGATCACTGAACTCAAAAAACTCCGAATCTCTTTAATGTAAAGTGCTCTCATTTAAGTACAAATGATGTTGAACTCAAAATTAATATTTCCTTTTGAAACCACGGTCTGTAAATGTTAATCTGCATGGATGATTTATTAATATGTCGTTGTTGGTAACCTGTTCTAGGGCAAAAAAGTTCACTGTTTTGTCTAAATATCCTTCTGCGTAATGATTTACTTACACTTATCAGTAATAATCAACGAGCATAGATTTGGTTACTTAAAAAAGTATAAATGCTAAATCATTAATTTTCTATTTAGTCTTGCTTGATTCTAATTCGGTTATTTTCTTTAATGAAAAGCCATCGAAATATGCGTTGAGACTCCATGCTTGAGGTTTTGCACAAAACCATGGTTTAATAGTAGACCAAATACCTTGAAAAGCTTCTGACTTTCGATAGTTCTCCAGGTCTGATTCATCTTCCCAATGACTGTAAGTCATAATCAATGTTGGCTTATTAATGTCTTGATAAAGCTTCATCCCGTGGCATCCAGGAAAAGAATTTACAAGTTCATTTATTGTATCAAAGAAGGACAGAAATTCTTGGATTCTTTCCGCTTCAAATTCGAGTTGAACAATTCGTGTTATCATTAAAATAAGGATTCAATTGTTTCCCTAGATCCTGGGGGAGTGAATTCTACACGGATCATGTCGTTGATTCTTAAGCCAAATAATTGTTCAGCTCCTCCAGTACTTCCATTCGCCCCTCGATTAATTGCTATTTCCAGAAAGTCATTCTCATTGAAGATGGCCACTTTTTCACCTTGAGGAACTTCATTATACGCCTCAGAAATTATATCGATGAAGTAATCTTTACGTTTAAAATAAAGTACAAAGGGTGTATCTTCTCCAAACCGATTGAAAAGTTCTCGATTGATGTTTGTGATTGCGTTTCCGTAATGGTCAACATGAATTACATATCCCTTAATGAGGTTTGTTTCAGAAATAGCGATTGGATTCAAAGCATTCTTATATTCAGTCGATGCTGTTCCAATTTGTTCAGGTGAATCTCCATCTAGCAGTCGAAGTGCGGCTGGAAGTAGTACATTTTTAGTTGGGAATTTGAATAGTTTCTCATTCGAAAGAATATCATCAACTCTCCAAAATCCTTGCGATTTATTCTCCCCTAAAAATGCTCCGAAAAATCCATTGTCACAGGAGATGAAATATTGATTTTGAAATCTCATAATCGATGGAAAGCTACCATCTGAACCTCCAAAGTTGACAATTGGTTCACTATCTACACCAATAATATGGACAGTTTCATCAGGGAAATCTGTAAAACATGATCGAACATGGAACGCAGCTTCCGATATATCAAAAGGTCGAACTGTATGTGTAATATCCACAACCTGAATGTCATGCGAAGACTTCAGAAGCGTTCCTTTCAACGATGCCACATAGTGGTCGTTAAGGCCCATATCCGTCGTAAGTGTTATGACTTTCATGTGTGTATTAGTTATACTCGAACCAAAAATAAGGTTATTATGCGATTAAGAACTTTATTATTCGCGATCATTACGGTATATTAGTGTTAAATTACATTTTGCAGCACAATTATTGACGTCCAGTAAATTGCTAGACACGAACTTAAATAAAGAAACACGATTGCTAGAAAGAAAAATTGAAGTACAAGGAATCAGTCCGGCTGAGTTGTTCGGGGTGAATAACATTAAACTAAAGCATCTCAAATCTTACTTCCCAAAATTAAAAGTTACGGCAAGGGGTAACGTCATTACAATAATTGGTGATGAGGAAGTAATGGATGTGTTTGAGCGCAAATTTGAATTAATCATATCTCATTTTCACTCGTATAATCAAATTACTGAGAACAATATCGATAACCTAATGCTTGCGGATGGATCAGACTTGTTAAAAGTGAATGGAGATTCTGAAATTCTTGTTCATGGGAATCACGGTGCAAAAATTCGAGCGAAGACGATCAATCAGAAGAAAATGGTTGGCTCTATTGATAAGAACGACATGCTTTTCGCAGTGGGACCAGCAGGAACTGGTAAAACGTACACAGCGATTGCTCTTGCTGTTCGTGCTCTCAAGGCAAAAGAGGTTAAACGCATTATTCTAACTCGTCCGGCTGTTGAAGCTGGAGAAAATTTAGGATTCCTTCCTGGAGATTTAAAGGAGAAACTTGATCCATATATGATGCCTTTATACGATGCTCTTCGTGACATGATTCCTGCGGAAAAATTAGCGGATATGATTGAATTTGGCATTATTGAGATTGCACCATTAGCATTTATGCGTGGTAGAACTTTAGATAAAGCGTTTGTGATTTTGGATGAAGCTCAAAATACAACTACAATGCAGATGAAAATGTTTCTTACTCGAATGGGAATGACTGCAAAGTTTGTTGTCACCGGGGATGTATCTCAAGTTGATTTGCCTCGGAGTCAGCGATCAGGATTAGCTTACGCTTTGGATGCCCTCGAAGAAGTTGAAGGTGTTGGGATTATTCGAATGGGTGAAGCAGATGTTATCAGACATGTCCTAGTGAAACGTATTATTGCCGCTTTTGAAATTGCTGAGAATGAAGATAAACGCCAGGATGAACTTCGGAATAAGCGTCGACGTGAAGAGCGTGAGCAAAACCGTAAAAATAATTAATGATCCTCATAGATTTTAGTCGCTAAATCGTTTTTGATCGTTAATTTTGTGCAACCAAAAGTTAGAGATTGATGAGCAAAGTAATTATTGATAGTCGATTCAAATTTAAAGGACAAACTTCTGTATATAACGGGAAAGTTCGAGATGTTTATACGCTTGATAGCGGCTTGTTAGTGATGATTGCTTCGGATCGAATTTCTGCATTTGATCATGTTCTGCCCAAGGGGATTCCATTTAAGGGGCAAGTTTTGAATCAAGTAGCGACCTTATTCTTGGATGCGACGAAAGACATTGTTCCAAATTGGCTATTGGCTACACCTGATCCATCCGTGGCGATTGGGTATGCCTGTGATCCTATTCGCATTGAAATGGTAATCCGTGGGTACATGTCTGGACACGCTGCTCGTGAATACGAGGCGGGAAAACGAACTCTATGTGGAGTCCCGATGCCTGAAGGGATGAAAGAGAATGATAAATTCCCAGAACCAATTATCACTCCTGCAACCAAAGCAGATGAAGGACACGATGAAGATATCTCTCGCGAAGAAATAATAGCACAAGGAATTGTTCCTGAAGAAATGTACCTTAAGCTTGAAGATTACACTCGAAGATTGTTCCAGCGCGGGACTGAGATTGCTGAATCACATGGATTGATACTTGTTGATACGAAGTATGAATTTGGAATTAGAAATGGAGAAATTATATTGATTGATGAGATTCATACTCCTGATTCCTCTCGCTTTTTTTATGCTGAAGGTTATGACAATTTGCAAGAATCTGGAGAACCTCAACGTCAACTTTCAAAAGAATTTGTTCGTCAATGGCTAATCGAGAATGATTTTCAAGGGTTGGATGGTCAGACAATGCCCGTTATGCCAGATGATTTTGTCGATGTAGTCACTGATCGATATATTGAACTTTACGAGAAAATTACGGGAAGTGCATTCGAAAAATCTGATACTTCCGACATCACACAAAGAATACAGTCAAATGTGGATGCTTATTTAGTCTCAATCGAGTAGAAAAAGCAAGGCACCAAAATAATTTGATGCCATGCTCTCACTTACACACTATGATGATGTGTATCTTAATAGTTGAACGTAGAAACTAGTGTGAAGCTCAATTACTATGATTTCTATAAATCTACCTTAGGATTATCAAGTATTGCTATTTGATGATTATTGGATTTATTAATTTGACAGCGCCGTATTCAAAGTCTCCTACTGTTGCTTTAATTTTCACTTCTGAATTTTTTTCAATTTTCTCCGCAGTTGAAGCAGCTATTTCTCCAAATACTACTACCACATGTGATTGTTGCATTCCTTCTAGTTTCTCGTCGCCAAGACTCATTTGTACATCGCCAGTTGTAGTTGTATTATTTCCCCAGCTTATTGCTTCAATTGTTATGTCACTTCCCTTTAACTTGTCAGCTTGATCAATAACGTCGCTACAGTTCATCACTTTGGATTCTATATTCTCTTCGAGTTCATCCAATCCATCCAGTATAGCATTGGTCGAATCACCTCCACACGATGATAAGCTTAAGGTTGCTATAGTGAATATTGATGTGATGATGTTTTTTCTCATAACGCTTAGTTTTGAGTAAATATAGTTGTCAATTAGCTCTCCTTGGTAGGTGAAATGGTAAGTGTTGTGATTAACTTAATAAGTGTGTGCTCTTATCTATCCTCTGAATTTTATCTAGCAAAGAGTGGTTTTTGAACAATTGTATGGTGTACGATATTGAAAAATACTAGCGTTATAATGTATAAACGCACGCTTATGATAAAACCGATTTTATTCTCCGTATGCTTGACAGTCATCGCATTTTCGAGTTGTAAGAAAAGTTCCAGTAATAATGTTACTCCTGTGTGTGATGGCTCAACACCAACTTACGATGCAAATGTTGAAACGATTATTTCAGGTCGTTGTATTGGATGCCATGGTTCTGGATCATCGAATGGTGACATGTCTAATTATGTAAAGATCTCTAATTATACCGCAAATGGAAAATTTGAGAAAGAAGTGTTAAAAAATCAGTCGATGCCCACTTCTGGACCACTTTCTGAGTCTGAACTTAATATGTTGGGTAGAAAATGAATTTCGAGAGAATTAAATTTGATAGATTAATCCAATCGAATACTTCTTAATCGCAACGAATTGGCAATTACAGAGACTGAGCTGAAACTCATTGCGGCCGCTGCAATCATTGGAGATAATAAAATTCCAAAAACAGGGTATAGTAGTCCTGCTGCTATTGGAATCCCTAGCATGTTATAGATGAATGCAAAAAACAGATTCTGTCGAATGTTCTTCATGACCTTTTTAGCTAAGTTGATTGATTTCACTATTCCCATTAGATCACCTTTCACAAGAGTTACAGCACTACTTTCAATAGCTACATCTGTTCCAGTTCCCATTGCTATTCCAACATCCGATTGCGCTAAAGCGGGAGCATCATTTATACCGTCACCAGCCATAGCAACAACTTTACCTTGCTTTTGCAATTTTTTGATTACGTTCAGTTTGTCTTCTGGAAGACATTCTGCTTGGAAATCTGCTAAATCTAATTGAGATGCTACGAACTGCGCTGTTCTTCTGTTATCTCCTGTTAGCATTATTATGTCGATGCCTTGTTTTTGCAATTTCCTAATCGCTTTAATACTCGTTCCTTTGATTGCATCTGTGATTGAGACATAGCCTACAACTTCCATATTTACAGAGATATAGGAAACTGTTTTACCCTGTTCTTGTTCTTGAATCACTTCTAGGTCAATATCGTTGGACAATATCGCCTGTACTTGTTCCATTAACTTTTTATTCCCAACTCCAATTTTTTTATCACCTACTGTTCCTATAACTCCTTTACCAGATATAGACTGAAAGTCGTTAACCTTTGTGATATCTGCCCCTTTTTCTTTTGCAAATTTCACGATTGCATCTGCTAATGGGTGTTCGCTGTATTGATTTAAAGATGCAATAAGGCCTATTAATTCGTTTTTATGACTTCCTGTTGAGTTTACTACTTTCTCTACGGATGGTTTGCCTTCAGTTATGGTCCCTGTTTTATCGGTAATCAGCACATCTACTTTGTTGAGATTTTCCAAAGCTTCGGCATTTTTGATGAGTACACCATTTTGTGCACCTTTTCCTACACCAACCATAACTGACATTGGAGTGGCTAGTCCTAGCGCACAAGGACAAGCGATGATTAAAACGGCAATGGCATTAACAAATGCATAAACTAGTGCTGGTTCAGGCCCGAAAACCTTCCAAGCAGTAAACGTAATCAATGAAATTAAGATTACAATTGGTACGAAATATTTAGAAATTTTATCTGCTAGTTTTTGGATGGGTGCACGACTTCTACTGGCATTGTTTACCATTTGAATGATTTGAGAAAGCAAGGTTTCTGACCCTACTTTTTCTGCGCTCATAACAAATGATTTGGTTCCATTGAGAGTTCCTGAATTTACCTTATCATTCACCTTCTTGTCCACAGGTATAGGTTCTCCCGTGATCATGGATTCGTCAATGTTGCTGTGTCCTTCTGTGATTTCACCATCTACAGGGATTTTATCTCCTGGTTTCACACGTAACAAATCACCTTTCTTAATCGTGTGAATAGAGATTGTTTTGTCTCCTTCGGGTGTCACTAGTGTGGCTTCTGTAGGGGCGAGTTTTAACAGTTCTTTTATCGCACCGCTTGTTTGACTATGTGCTCTAGCTTCTAGTAATTGGCCTAAAAGAACTAAGGTTAAAATCACAGTAACAGCTTCGAAATAGACAAAGACAGTCCCGCTAGAGGTTTTAAACTGACTAGGGAATACCTCTGGAAATATGAGGGCAAAAACACTAAAAAGAAATGCTACTCCAGCACCAATTCCAATTAATGTGAACATGTTGAGGTTCCATGTCTTTATCGATTTGTGGGCACGTTCAAAGAACATCCATGCTGCATAAAAAACAACCGGCAAAGAGAGTGCAAATTGAATCCAGTTCCATGTGATTTGTGAAAATAATTTCATCAATGGATTACCTGGGATTAATTCTCCCATTGCAATGATGAAAATTGGTATGGTGAATAATGTGGCAATTTTCATTTTCTTCAAAAGTACTTGATAGGTTTTATCCTCTTCACTCTCAGTTGGCTGCATTGGGACTAAATCCATACCACAAATTGGACAGTCTCCCATTTGGTCCCTAATTATTTCTGGATGCATTGGGCATGTGTATTGTGTTGAAACTTGTAATTTTGGTTGTTCAACTAGATCCATGCCGCAAACAGGACAGCCAACTTGTTCGGAATAGGTTTTTTCTCCCTCACAATGCATTGGGCAATAAAAAATACCATTGCCATCAACTGGTTTTTCGGATTTAATATGTTTTTCGTGTCCAGGCATCGAAATGGTATAGTGCAAGCCAGACTTAAGCAAAGTTTGCTGTAATGTCTCAAGTGAAACGTGTGAGGACATTTCTAGCGTAACTTCGTTATTCTTTATGTCTGCTTCCACTTTAGTAATTGTGCTTAGTTTCCCTAGTGTATCTTCAACGTTGGATTTACATCCATTGCAGGTCATGCCAGTTATTTTATATGTATGTTTCATTGTTTCAAAATTTTCATCAAGAAGTTGACTCGTAACCGAATTCTAATATCGGCAAAAAAATATAATTAGATGTTAAGGAGAAGTTATACTCTCATCAAATATCATTTATAGCCAGACTTCCTGTCTCACTTTACTTCAAAAACTACTACTGATAGTATCATTTCACTTGTATGGTGCTAATCTATGAATTGACCACTATTTTTCTTAGTTAGCATTTAATTTTGGGTTTTTTCACCTAAAATTTCATCCGTTGAATTCTTATAGCGTTTAATATTGCTACTTCGACATCAGCAATTACGGCCTCCCACATTGTTGCTATTCCAAAAGCTCCTAAGACTAGCACTAAAATTTCACCAAATAATTTTATTTGTAGCATTCCCAATATTAATAGCTGTTGAAATTTTTGATGGTTGATCGGTTTGGATAATTACATCAGCGGTTTCGATAGGAGTATCTGATCCCAGCCCACCCATTGCAAGACCTACATCAGAGAGTGCTATAACAGGGGCATCATTAATTCCATCTCCAGTAAAAGCAATTGTTCTTCCTTTGGATTTTAGTGGTTCAACAAATTGAAAACGTTCTGAAATATTTGAATAAAACCAATAAGTCGCTAAAATGAGAATCTTCTAATCGAGTATTAAATTCCTTGAAATCTTGGGTTAACAACACTGTTATAAATGGATCCAAATGTGTAGTGAATACCCATATTTCCCCAGTAACGATAGCCTGTTTGTAGCAATCGCTGACTCAATAGAATATCTTCTTCCGATGCATCACCAAGTGGGAGAGAAATTTGATCATGGATTAAGGATAGGTTTCCAGAGATGTTCCACGAAAAACCTTTAAATAAACGAAGGTTGAGTGATGCTCTAAAATTGAGACGGTTAAGTGAGAAGTTATGAAAGTAATGTGAGCCATTTATTCGAGCAGAAATTGACCCCCACTTCTCTTGGAACATTGCAGAGACTCCTAGATTCTCAAACATTAGAGTCTCAGAAAGTTGATTGTAAATCGTTTCTTCATTATATTCGTTGTGTCTTCCTCCAATTTTATAGGTGAATCGAATTTGTCGTTTTGTAGATTCTGAGTATGGGAAAATATTGTATTCAAAAGCTGGAGCTATGGTTGCGTTAATTCGATAATTATCAAATAGAGATGAGAATGAAGTTGTGCTTAATCCTGCGGATAGGTGACTAGTTAAACTTTTAACAACACTTAGATCAACCCATATTGATTGTCGCTCACTTATTATTGTGTCATCTTCGAAATAATACTCTCCTCGGTTGTAATTCATCCAAAACCCATTCTCAATTTTCCAGTCCTCGGTAATTCGATCAGCATTAAAACCACCGTTAAGGTTCATATTCTGATACTGCTCCTCTCCATTGAACCATCCGTTGGCCTTTAAACTGAATACCCAATAATTCCAAGGGTCCTTGATTTCCTCTTTGGTTGTGTCAGTGGTTAAAACATTGAGTGAAATTTGATCAACAAAACCAAGTTGAAGCATATACTTGACTAGCCCAAGTTGGAAAACTTTCATCTGTTTTTCTCTAATTTCAACCCGTGTATTGTTGGCGTTAGTCGTTACGGTCAAAGTATCATTATTGCCGTCAAGATCTCCTTGCCCATAAAAGAAAAAAGTATATAGTTCTCCGCCACTACCAGTGTCTTGGCTTACGATTTGAACGTGGACGTCGGCAAGTAGTCGATCACGGACATAGGTTAGGTAAGTCAACTCTTGTTTTATATAGTTCTGATCACAATTTTGACAATCGATAAAAACTTTTAATTGATCGGTTTCAGTTTGAGATTTAATTTCTTGTACACACAAAATAGTCAAGAATAGAAGGATGATGAATTTCATAACAATGATTTGAGTTAACAATACAATACATCGCAAAGAACTCTAATAGTTACTTAAATAATGTAAATCTCATGTTAAAAGAATGTAAAGATTAATTTTATTGATTTGTTTCTAAGTCATAAAATGTTGTTGTCTAGTATTTTGCATATTTCAATTGATCCATAAACTTTTCAATGTTGAATTAATTCTACTATGTCAGTAGCACTGTAGTCTAATTGTTTCATGGATGTTGGTTTAATTCTAGTGTGTAGTTATAGAGGATTAAGCACTCAATCTCTTTCAAATATGGGTCAAGTAGTAGCATTACTTCTAAAGCAATTCTATGATGAAAATATTTGTGATCAAATCTGATGCTGTTCTCATTGAAAATCCGAAGTAAAATCAGTATTTTTGCATGCTTTCTGAGCACATAAAAGATCTTCACCTATGGAAAAAAATATTCCTTATATCCCATCAAATAAAGTGCGAATTGTAACGGCAGCATCACTCTTTGATGGCCACGATGCTGCAATTAATATCATGCGAAGAATTATCCAGTCGACTGGCTGTGAGGTAATTCATTTGGGACACGATCGCTCTGTTGAGGAGGTTGTGAATTGCGCTATTCAGGAAGATGTTCAGGCAATTGCAATGACATCATATCAAGGTGGTCACAACGAGTATTTCAAATACATGTATGACCTTTTGAAGGAAAAGGGTGCGGAAGGAATTAAAATTTTCGGGGGAGGAGGAGGAACAATTCTCCCTTCTGAAATTGAAGATCTCGAAGCATATGGAATTGAGCGAATTTATCATCCCGATGATGGTCGTTCAATGGGACTCCAGGGAATGATAAATGACCTTGTCGAGCGTAGCGATTTTCCAGTAGGAAAGGAACTTAATGGTTCGGTTGATACTCTTCGAGAAAAGAACGATGGTACAATTGCTAGGATTATTTCTGCAGCAGAAAATTTTGCCGATTTGTCTGAAGCTGTCTTGAAAGAAGTTCACGCTTTGGCTGAACAATCAAATGTACCTGTACTCGGTATCACCGGAACTGGAGGTTCTGGGAAATCGTCTTTGGTTGATGAATTAGTGCGTCGTTTCTTGATTGATTTTAAAGATAAAACGATTGCCGTGGTTTCAGTAGATCCGTCTAAACGTAAGACTGGAGGGGCACTGCTTGGAGATCGTATTCGGATGAACTCGATAAAAAATGATCGGGTTTACATGCGCTCATTAGCGACAAGACAATCTAATTTAGCATTGTCAAAGCATGTTGCTGAAGCTATTAATGTGCTAAAAGCAGCTCATTTTGACTTGATTATCCTCGAAACTTCTGGAATTGGTCAGTCTGATACTGAAATATTGGACCATTCAGATACTTCACTGTATGTGATGACTCCAGAATATGGTGCTGCGACTCAATTGGAGAAAATTGACATGCTCGATTTCGCCGATGTCATTGCACTAAATAAATTTGATAAACGAGGAGCTCTTGACGCTTTGAGAGATGTCAGAAAACAATACCAACGAAATCATAATTTGTGGGAAGAAAAGGTCGATTCCATGCCTGTGTATGGTACAATTGCATCCCAATTCAACGATCCTGGTATGAATTCACTCTACAAAGTGATACTTGATAAGGTTGTTGAGAAAACAGGTGCAAATTTGAAATCAACGTTTGAAATCACCAATGAAATGTCTGAAAAGATTTTTGTGATTCCACCTGAAAGAACACGTTATTTATCTGAAATTTCAGAGAGCAGCCGACATTACGATAAATGGGTTGACGACCAAGTGAAAGTGGCAGAGAATCTTTATGGTCTACATTTGTCAATAACTTCTATGATCTCATCTGATTTGGAAGATAAAGATCGTTTAGTCAAAGGTCTTCAAGAGGCGTATGAATCTGAAAAATTAAATTTTGACCCAAAAAATATGGCTCTTATTGAAGGATGGGAGGATAAAAAGAAATTATATAAAGATCCAATCTTTGAGTTTAAAGTTCGAGATAAAATACTGAAGATTGAGACGCACTCTGAATCACTTTCTCATTCTCAAATTCCGAAAATTTCCATGCCACGTTATTCTAGTTGGGGTGATATTCTTCGTTGGTCACTGCAAGAAAACGTGCCTGGTGAGTTTCCATTTACTTCTGGACTTTTTCCATTTAAAAGAGAAGGTGAAGATCCAACGCGTATGTTTGCTGGAGAAGGTGGGCCTGAAAGAACAAACAAGCGATTCCATTACGTGAGCCTCGGAATGCCAGCAAAACGACTTTCAACAGCTTTTGATTCTGTGACGCTCTATGGAAACGATCCAGGTGAACGCCCTGATATTTATGGTAAAATTGGAAATGCAGGTGTTTCTATTTGCTGTTTAGATGATGCTAAGAAACTTTATTCAGGATTTGATTTGTCAGCAGCAAAAACATCTGTTTCAATGACTATTAATGGTCCTGCGCCAATGTTGCTGTCATTCTTTATGAATGCGGCAATTGATCAAAACTGTGAAAAGTATATTAAAGAAAACGGACTTGAAAAAGAAGTTGAAAAGAAAATTGCGGCGATCTATAAAGATAAAGGAACGACTCGACCGAGCTATCAAGGTAATTTACCTGAAGGGAATGATGGTCTTGGTTTGATGCTTCTTGGAGTAACTGGAGACCTTGTTCTACCTGCTGATGTTTATTCCGAGATTAAGAAAACAACCTTAACGCAAGTTCGAGGAACTGTGCAAGCTGACATTCTAAAGGAAGATCAAGCACAGAATACATGTATTTTCTCTACTGAATTCGCATTGCGATTGATGGGGGATGTACAAGAGTACTTTATTAATAATGGTGTTCGGAACTTTTATTCAGTTTCGATTTCTGGGTATCATATCGCGGAAGCTGGAGCCAATCCAATTACGCAGTTAGCGTTCACGTTAGCGAATGGATTTACTTACGCTGAGTACTATATTAGTCGTGGGATGGACATAAACGACTTTGGGCCAAATCTTTCATTCTTTTTCTCGAATGGAATTGATCCAGAATATGCCGTTATCGGCCGTGTAGCTCGGAAAATTTGGGCGAAAGCACTTGCAAAGAAATATGGAGCAAACAAACGTGCCCAGATGTTGAAGTATCATATTCAGACTTCAGGAAGATCGCTCCATGCGCAAGAAATAGACTTTAACGATATTAGAACCACACTTCAAGCACTCTATGCTATCTATGATAATTGTAATTCATTGCATACGAATGCCTATGATGAAGCTATTACAACTCCAACTGAGGAGTCTGTGAGGCGTGCTATGGCTATCCAATTGATAATTAATCGTGAATTAGGACTATCCAAGAATGAAAATCCGCTTCAAGGAGCATTTATTATCGAAGACTTAACTGATCTCGTTGAGGAGGCAGTATTAGCTGAGTTTGATCGAATCACTGAAAGAGGAGGAGTTTTAGGAGCAATGGAAACAATGTACCAACGATCAAAAATTCAAGAAGAATCACTTTACTACGAAACACTCAAGCATTCAGGTGAGTTTCCAATTATAGGGGTGAACACATTCTTAAGTTCAAAAGGATCACCAACAGTGCTTCCTAAAGAAGTAATTCGAGCTACAGAAGAAGAAAAGAGCTATCAGATTAAAATGCTAAAGGAGCTACAAGGTGGCCATAGAAATCAAACAGCCGAGGGAATCGATATTATCCAAAAAGCAGCAGTTCAAAACGAAAACATCTTTGAACAACTCATGGAAGTTGGTAAAACGGCATCTCTTGGTCAAATAACTAATGGACTCTTTAAAGTTGGTGGGCAGTACAGGAGAAACATGTAGTAGTCGATGTTATTTTTCTTAAAATAATTGGTTCTGATAGCTTTTAAGTAGTTGGTTTACCCATTCCTTCTGTCTTGTCTTCAGATCTAAGTGTCTCATTGCACACCTATCTAGCAATCCAATAATCCAATAATCCAACAATCTGTATTACCAATAATTCAATCCATTTATCCTTGATATTTCAAAATTGAGTATGTAACTTGCTGCCAGCTATGGAATGTTGAATATTTCAGCACAAGCTAGAACATAAAACTACTTTAATTATGAAAAAATTACTCACGGCAACTCTGGTGCTATCTGTGTCAGCTTCTATGGCGCAACAAGCTCAACACACAAATCTCGAACCCG
Organism: Bacteroidota bacterium; assembly: GCA_024280295.1. Taxonomy (GTDB): domain Bacteria; phylum Bacteroidota; class Bacteroidia; order Flavobacteriales_D; family Crocinitomicaceae; genus UBA4466. The sequence goes on along the minus strand of JAJRQK010000061.1, from coordinate 6,102 downwards.
TTCAAGAGCCAGTGATCACAATTAATGAAGAAGGACAGACGGTGACCACTACTACGGCAACTAGCTTTATGGTCACATCTCCTTTATCAGAATGGCCTGCTATGACTGAGATGGAGATCAAAGAAATGCACTCAAGAAAAATTCCAAATAATTTTGATCGTGATGCCTATCTTGAAGCTCAAACTGTTACTGTTGAAGATCCTGTGCGTCAATCTGAACGAGGAACAAGAGTAATGCGTGCTCCAATAGAAAATTGGAACGGTTCGAATGGTGCTTTTCCACCAGATCCAAGTGGAGCTGCTGGTCCAAACCATTATGTGCAAGCTGTGAATTCATCTTTTCGTATATGGGACAAAACTGGTGGAATAGTTTCAGCACCTACTAGTTTAAATAGTCTATGGACAACAAGCGGTGCTGGAGATCCAATAGTTATGTATGATAGACATGCAGACAGATGGTTTATCTCTCAGTTTTCATTTACAGGAAACTCTATGTTATTAGCTGTTTCGCAAACTCCAGATCCAACAGGTGCGTATAATTCTTATGTTTTCTCTATGGGATCTTCTTTTCCAGATTATCCGAAGTTTTCAATTTGGTGGGATGGATATTACATGACTTCAAATTCAACGAATACAGCTGTGGTTTTTGAGCGCGATGTTATGCTAGCAGGTGGTGCGTCTCCTCAAATGGTTAAACTTAGCCTTCCAAGTCTAGGGAATGGTGGATTTAGAAGTCCACTTTCTGCTGATGCCGATGGACCACTTCCTCCGAATGGAACACCTTGTTATTTCTTTAACCTTGAAGATAATGCCTTTGCTGGTGTTTCGCAAGATCAAATTGAAATATACGAAATGACTACTAACTGGACAACTGGTAGTGCAACTGTTGTATCATCTCAACAGTTGAGTGTGCCTTCCTTTGATGCCGTTTTTACTGGAGGGTTTGCAAATATCTCACAGCCTGGAACTGGTCAGAAAATCGATGCTATCCAAGGTGTACTTATGTTTAGAGCTCAACACATGCGTTGGGTAGGTTACAATACTATAGTCTTGACACATGCTGTTGATCTTGGAGGTAATAGCTCAGGGGTTAGATGGTACGAGTTAAGAGATGCTGATAATGGTGTTTGGACGGTTTATCAATCAGGAACTTATGCTCCGGGTACTGAAGATCGATTTATGAGTAGTGCTGCAATGGATATTTTTGGAAATATTGGACTCGCATATTCTATTGTGGATGCTGGTAATACATTATACCCTGGGATTAGCTATACAGGCCGATTGGCTTCTGATCCGCTTGGTACTATGACATTTGCTGAAGAAGTGGCGGTTACAGGTCTAAGCTCCGAAACAGGTGGAGATCGCTATGGTGACTATGGACAAATGACATTGGATCCTGATGGTAGTACATTCTGGCATACTGGTGAATATATGGGGGCTTCAGGTGTAGGGAAAACACGTGTTTTCTCGTTTAACCTCCAAGGGAATATTGGGCTTGAAGAAAATAAATATCATAACGATTTAGAATTAAATGTATCTATTCTTGAATCGCAAATAAACGTTGCTGTTGATGGAATCTTCGGAAATGAGGAGATTGTTGTTGAACTTATCGGAATGGATGGTCGAGTAATATACACAAGCCTAGAAAAGCCAATCAATAAGAAGGTTAATAATAAAATTGATGCTTCTTCTATGGGGACTGGTATCTATTTCGTTAGAATTGGAAATAATAATTTCCAAAAGGCTGTACGTGTACTTATCAATAAGTAGTTAAACTGATTCTTTATGACTAAATTATTAGGTGTAAGCATCTTGATTTCTATCTCAATATGTCTAATGTCGGCATCGTGTAGAGAGACAGGGAATCGTAACAGTATGTCAGATACATTGTCTATAAATGACGGTATAGATGGCACGGTGACCTTGAAGTACTTAGATGATGGGTGTGCTATTCTGATATCAGTAGTTGAGGATGACAACGAGATCTTCTATATTCCGGTTCAACTAGGTTCTAAGTACAAAGTGGAAGGATTAAAAATTTCATTTACTTCGCATCCTTCTCGTATTAATCAAGGAAATTGCCTTATGGGCAGCCCTATTATAATTGATTCAATCATGAAAAGATGATTGAATGTTTAGTTTTTTTGAACTAAAGCATAGTTAGATAGAAATCAGCTTTATATTCTAATTGATGATTTAAATACTAGATAGAGAGTTCATTTTAGACTCTCTATCTTTAGTTATTGACAGTGTTAATGTGAGATTAGTCTTCGTCAGCAATTTGCTGACGAATCTCCTTCCTTTGTTGAAAAGTTAACATAACTGGATAACTTTAGTTGAATAAAAAGGATGACTATCGATTATTATACATAACTTACTGCTGCTAAACTATAAAACATCTCCTTATGAAACAATTCAGCTTGACGATCGTCTCGTTGTTATTTTGTGTAATATCTATCGCACAACAAAAAGATGAGTCTACCAACTCAGTTCAAGTACCTGTAATTTTTAATGGCATCACAGGTCGTTTAGATCAATATCGACCACCCGCAGGTACGGTCAATGAAATCACAAAAACTCCTAAAATAGGCTACCACCCAAAAGATGATTGGGTGGTAAATGAGAACCCCAACCCCGCCGATAAGCTCGATAGTCCAGATGCAGCACTTCAGATGGATTATCCTCCAGCAGCTGCTCCAAATAGAGCATTGACAAGCAACTGGGATGGAATCGGATTTACAGGCGTGAATCCTGCGGATCCATCAGTTGATGTTGGACCAAACCACGTTGTACAAATGATTAATGGTGCATCAGGTTCTAGAATTCAAATCTATAATAAGACAGGAACCCCAATTGGAGCAGAAGTTTATTTTGACAATTCCATGGGAATGCCTGCTGGAAGCGGTGATCCTATTGTAATGTATGATGAACGAGCTGATAGATGGTTTTTGAGTGAATTCTCAGCTGGAGGAACTAATAACTTACACATTGCGATTTCGCAAACTCCAGATCCAGGAGGTGCCTACTTTACTTATATATTTAATTCTCCAGGAGGATTCCCAGATTATCCTAAATATTCTATTTGGGAAAACGAATACGTGATGACAGCAAATGTTAACACGCCTGATATCTTTGCGTTTAATCGTACGGATTTATTAGCAGGAACAGCTACTCCAGCGCAAATGTTCTCTCAAGCTAACTTTGGAACGATTGGATTTCAGGCCTCTACTCCTGTGAGTATGAATGGAACTACGCTTCCTCCAGCAGGTCAGCCAGCTCTTTTAATGAGAATGCGTGATAATGCTTGGGCTGGTGCTGCAACTGATGCACTTGAAATGTGGGAGCTGACAATCGATTGGGTAACACCTGGTAATAGCAATCTTGCTCAAGTTCAGACATTAGGAATTACACCACATGAATCAGAATTGTGCGGATATACGTCATTTGCTTGTTTTCCACAACCGGGAACAGGAACTACTTTAGATCCACTCCGTGAGTTATTAATGAATAGGATTCACTACAGAAACTTCGGAACGCATGAATCAATTGTTTGTTGTCATGTTACAGATGTTGATGGTTCAGATCGCGGAGGTGTTCGATGGTACGAGCTAAGAAGAACAGGTGGAACTGCTGGCACTTGGTCGATCTATCAAGAAAGTACTTATTCTCCTGATACTGATAATCGTTGGATGGCTTCAATTGGAATTTCTGCAAGTGGCAATATTGGTTTGGCATATAGTGTTTCAAGTTCAACTACATTTCCGTCTTTGAGATATACAGGACGTCGTGAATGTGATCCGTTAAATACTATGACGGAACCAGAAACAGTAATAATGGCTGGAACGGCATCTAATAATTCAAATAGATGGGGAGATTATTTCCAAATGGGATGTGATCCTACAAGTGGAGAAACTTTCTATTTTACAGGATGTTATAATTCTACAGGAAGTTGGTCTACACGAATTGGAGCATTTGATATTCCAGTTTGTGCAATGAACCCAGAAGTGATTTTTGATACTCCAGTAAACGTCACGGTCGATGAATCATCATCAACTGTCGCAAATGGTTGTTTAGATTATCAAGTGGTCAATGTTCCAATGTCAATTGGATTAGCACCCTCTGCAAATGCAGACATAACTGTTATTGTAACTGGAGGGACAGCAACACCTACGGTTGATTTTGATCTTTTGGGTGCTTCGTTTACGCTTGCAGGTGCAACCTTAACAGGCTCTGCTCAAATAAGAGTTTACAACGATGACTATGTTGAAGGAAACGAAACGATCATTTTGGGATACACTTTAATCGCAAATGGTGGAGATGCAGTTTCAGCAGCAGTGAACCAAACATATACGCTCACCATTAATGATGATGATTTGATACCAACAGCAGGAGTGAGTGCTACACCTGTTACAATATTAGCGTATGATTTTGAAGCTGGATTTGGAGCTTTCTCGACAAACAACAATGGAACTCCAGCAGATACACCATGGCAGGTTGGGAACAATGCAGCTGCTGCTTCTGCCGCCTATGCTATTCCTGTCTCTAACACGACAAATTTTGCATGGATCAATGATGATGCATGTAACTGTGATCAAAACGATGTTGATCTTAATTTCCCATCTGTTGATTTGAGTGGAGTATTGAGTGCAACCTTAACATTTGACACGTATTTTGAGGATAATACGTATTTAGGAAATAACGAAAATGCAGATCTATATGTATCTGTTGGAGGTGGAGCAGATGTATTGGTTGGACCTTTAACAGCCTCGATTATTGATGGCGCATGGATTACACAGAACTTTGATTTAACACCTTACGTTGGTAATGCAAATGTTGTACTTCGAGTGAAGTACAGTGATGCAACAGGTTGGTTGTACGGATGTACAGTAGATGACGTTCTTATCACAGGATTACCACCCATTGGAATTCAAACTCCAGTGAACACAGGTGCAGGAGATGTTGCCAACCTTGGTCCGAACGGAACAGTTCATTTTTACGATCCTACCTCTGGTGATGTTATGTTAACGGTAGTTAATACTTCAGCATTCGATTATGGGTGTGTAACTGTTGAAGTTGATCGCCCAGGAACAACTCCAGGGTCTGTTCAATTTAATACGGCAATTCCAGCAGATTACCTTCATACAAAAACATTTACAATTGTACCAACGAATACAAATCCATCAGGATCGTATGATGTTACAGTTTATTACGAAGAAGCAGAAGTAGCAGCATGGGAAGTCGCAACAGGAAATGTGAGAGCAAATGCTGAAGTTGTTAAAGTTGATGGTAACAATGGTATTGGGGATGTTAACCCAGGAAATGCAGGAACATTTACCATTAGTAGCAGCGCGGCTACAGTAGGAGCATTTTATGCCGATGTAACATTTACAGCATCCTTTACAACTGGTTTCTCTGGATTTGGAGTAGGAATCTACAATGCTGTAGCAGGAACACCTCCAGTAGCTAACTTCAGCGGAACACCCACAACTATTTGTGCAGGATCATCAGTTGCATTTACAGACCTTTCAACAAACACTCCAACTGGATGGGATTGGACTTTTGGAGATGGAACACCGAACTCATCTGTTCAAAATCCAAATCATGTTTATGCTCTTCCAGGTACTTATACAGTATCGCTTACAGTAACAAATGCAAGTGGATCTGATTTGGTCACCGCAATTGGTTACATTACAGTAAATGTTGGATCAACGCTTAATCAGAACTTAACAATCTGTAGTGGTTCTTCAGTTACTGTTGGCACAAGTGTTTATAGTTTATCAGGAACTTATGTAGATGTTTTAACAAATTCAGTTGGATGTGATAGTACTGTTACAACAGTGCTAAATGTTACTCCATTACCAACCGTAGTAGCAAGTGGAACAGCAACAATCTGTGCTGGGACATCTACAGCACTTGGAGCAACAGGAGCAACGACTTACTCATGGGACAATGGACTAGGAGCAGGTGCATCACAAACGGTATCACCAGCAGTAACAACAACTTATACAGTTACTGGCACAACGGCAGGATGTACGAACACTGATCAAGTAACAATCACAGTTACTCCATTACCATTAATTACAATCGGAACGGTTACAAATCC
>JAJRQK010000060.1 GCA_024280295.1 Bacteroidota bacterium | reverse complement strand
TTCATTCTCGACATTGAGAGCAGTAATTGAATCTTTGTAAGCTTGTTCTTCAGGAGTTAACTCATCGACTTGCGAAAAGCTCCATAAACTTTGCCCTATAAGAAGAATGAGCAAAAAATAAGTTTGTTTCATAGCTGTTATTATTTTTGATTTGGATAGACAAAATACAAACTTTGCGCCGAAATCAAAGAAGAAGTTATTAACATTGGGGAAATCTCATTCTATAATCCAAAATTCTTCTAACCCTCTAACGCTCTAATAATCTAACGCTCTAACACTCTAAAGCCCTAAAACTCTTACCTCCCCATCAGCCTTTCCTCAATTTTTACTTATATTCGCATTCAAATTAAAAATTATGTCAAAAGAAGTATATATCGTAGATGGTATTCGAACGCCAATTGGGAATTTTGGAGGAACTTTAGCGACTGTGAGAACAGATGATTTAGGCGCAATCGTTATCAAAGAATTGATGAATCGTAACGCAAGTTTTGATCCTAAATTGGTGGAAGATGTGCTTTTTGGTTGTGCAAATCAAGCGGGAGAAGATAACAGAAATGTAGCGCGTATGTCTGGTTTGTTAGCTGGTTTGCCGTGGCAAGTGGGTGGAGAAACGATTAATCGACTTTGTGCTTCTGGAATGGCATCAACAATCAATGCTTCTCGTGCAATCAAAGATGGAGCAGGGGATATTTATATTTCTGGAGGTGTAGAAAACATGACTAGAGGTCCTTGGGTGATTTCTAAAGTCTCTAAACCTTTTGGAAGAGATGCTCAAATGCATGATTCTTCTTTTGGTTGGCGTTTTATCAATCCTAAAATGCAAGAACTTTACGGTACAGAAGGCATGGGGAACACCGCAGAAAATCTTGTTGAAAAATATGGAATTGAGCGTGAAGCTCAGGATAAATTCTCCCTTTGGTCGCAACAAAAAGCAACGCGTGCAATAGAATCTGGCCGTTTTGCTGAAGAAATAATTCCAGTTACCATTCCTCAGAGAAAAAAAGACCCTATTATTTTTGATACGGATGAATTTGTCCGACCGAATTCTACCCTAGAAGGATTAGCGAAGTTACGACCAGCTTTTAAAAAAGACGGAAGCGTAACGGCAGGGAATTCTTCTGGACTCAACGATGGTGCTGCTGCTTTATTAATTGCTTCAGAAGATGCTGTGAAGCAACATAATTTGAAACCAATTGCTCGAATTGTTGGGGCTGCAATTGCTGGAGTTGAACCTCGAATCATGGGGATAGGTCCTGTTTATGCTTCTCGAAAAGTATTGGAAAGAACAGGGTTGAGATTGGAAGATATGGATATTCTTGAGTTGAATGAAGCTTTTGCTGCACAAGTTTTGGCTTGTACTCGAAAAATGGGAATTGATGATGAAGACGACAGAATTAATCCAAATGGTGGAGCAATTGCATTGGGACATCCATTGGGTGTGACGGGCGCAAGAATTTTGCATACTGCTGCCATCGAATTGCAAAAAACGAATAAACGTTACGCATTGGTTAGTATGTGCATCGGTGTTGGTCAAGGTTATGCAACAATTATAGAACGTGCATAGTTAACCAACCTTTTACACTGATTTAACGTATATATACTGAATGAAAAACGCATGGTATTTTAGTTTGTTAATTGTTCTTCTTATTTCTTGTAAGAAAGAACCAACGGTTTGGGATACAAATTGGAGCGCTCCGATAATTGACGACACACTGGATTTAAGCGAGTTGGTTAATGATACAACGCTTACTGAATCAGGTGGTTTTTATCAGTTAGCATTGGAAAGAAGTCTTTTTGACTTGAATGTATCCGAATTAATTGAAATTCCAGATACAACGATTAGCGAAAGTTTCACATTCTCCGCAAACTTAGTGTTATCACCTGGATTTAGCTTCGTAAATTCTGTCGAAGAACATGATTTGAATGTAGATGATGTTCAGTTGAAACTCATCATTCTGAAAGAAGGTTTTATTGATGTTAAAGTGGAGAACCCACTTGAAACAAAAACGATTTTTCAGGTTCAATTGCCTGGAGTTGCAAAGAATGGAGTTCCTTTTAATCAATCTTATGAAGCACCCGCAAGTGTCAATGGTGCTCCTGGAGTTGTTTTTGAAACAATCGATTTATCAGGGTATCAAATGGACTTAACTGGAGTGAGTGGAGGTGAGGTCAATATTCTTCGTTCTCAGATTACGGTAAAAACTGACCCCAACGGACCAAGTGTTGAAATTACTCCAGCCGATGTAACCAAAGTGGATGCAACGTTTAGAAGTGTGAAAGTGGATTATGCAAGGGGGTATTTTGGGAATCAATCTTTTTCTGATACAATAGAAGTAAAAGTGGATCAATTGGCAAATGTAACAAATGGAACCATTGATATTCCTGCAACAACCATTCAGTTTATTATTGAGAATGGAATAAAAGTGAGTGCGCAAGCAAAATTAACGAAAGTGACGAATGAAAATAGTAGCGGAAATGTTGTCGATTTGTCCGGAGCAAATGTCGGAGCTTTATTTGACATGAATCCAGCAAGTGGTTCGTGGGCAACGTTAACTCCTTCAATAAAAACAATCACTTTTGACAATACGAACAGTAATATTGAACAATATATCGAGAATTTAGGAGCTGTACATTCAATGGGGTATGAAATGCAATTGAATCCTTGGGGGAATGTTTCAGGAAGCAATGATGAGTTGTTTTCAAATAGTTCGCTGAAAGTGAAGATGAAAGCAAATATGCCGCTTGCAATAGGTATAGATGATCTAATTTTAAAAGATACTTTTGAAGTAACTTTGAATCAAGATCCCGATAAAACAAGAATTAAATCAGGAGAATTAACCTTGGAGGCAGCGAACGGATTTCCAATCAGTGGAGAAGTTAAAATTCATTTCATCGATGAACAAGGAAATGTTTTACATACAGTTGCTGGTTCTCACCCTTTGCAATCTTCTGTTTACGGTAGTTTAGATGTCAACACAGGAATAAATGTAGCAAATTCTACGATACAATTTGTCTTGTCAGAAGATGTATTGGATGATGTTGATAAAGTGAAATCATTGATTATTGAATCGGGTTTCAATACGTTTAATACCAACACTAATTCACAAGAACAAGTGAGTATTCCGGTTGGTGCTTTCTTGCATGTTAAGTTGAAAGCGAAATTTGTTTCTGAAAATAAGATGTAATGGTAGAATTCAGAAAAACAATACTTCTTATAGGTGTTCTATTGATTTTTTCAAATGGAAATGCTCAACTTTTGCCGGCTTATTTTGATACGTTAGAAAGAAAACAAGAAGTAATCATCGATGCAGGTGTAGATTATTATGGCTCAGCTATTCAAAGAGAATTAACTTCGAAATTTATTCGAGGAGGCTATATTTCAAATGGAATTAAAGATAATTCGTTCAATAGACATTCTGGGGTGAATCGTTTTGGAGCAGTAGGTCTAGGCACAATAGAATATCGAAATTACTCCAAAAAGTTATTGAAGAATAAAGATTGGGGATTTGTCGTGAAGGCAGGTTACAATGCTTTTTTTGGAGCAATTTATTCGAAAGATTTATTCGGAATGACCATGTATGGCAACGACATATATCGTGGAGAAACGATTGATGGTTCTGGAACAAATATTTCAGCGATGAGTTATCAAAAAGTTGGATTTGGAATGATAGATGTTAAATCTAAATCGAGTATTTCATTCAATGTTTACAACGTAAATAGTCGTTTTAAAGCCAATCTTCGTGATTTTCAAATGACACAAGACTTAAACGGAGATTCTATTCAAATCATCATGGATGGTACGATTGAAACGGCGAATTCTTCAAAATTCAACCAAGGAATTGGTTTTGGTGTAGATTTAGATTTTAAAATTCCTTTTCAATGGGGAAAGAAAAATAATACTTCTTATTTGCAATTTCAAGTACAGAATCTTGGGTTTGCGTACTTGTATGAAAAGCAAAAAGTGTATGAGTTTGATACAAGTTTTGTTTTTTCTGGTTTGAGATGGGATCAATTGGTAGGAGATAAT
>JAJRQK010000059.1 GCA_024280295.1 Bacteroidota bacterium | reverse complement strand
TTTTCAAGGTCGTCCTAAACTCACACTTAGAACATTGCCATTGCTGCTTTGCTTTCAGCCAATAATGTTGATTGTTTGAGCACCGCTTGCATTCTACGCCTTCTTTCTCTCGCTGCTCTCGGAAATGATCCTTGCAAACCTATTCTGTTGGAAATTCTTCCATAAATTCTAGTATGTTCATCTTCTTTTTTTATTCAAAAGTAGAGTTGAACATCGTATTCAATTTACGTTCTGGTAAAATATGGGGGAATCAGTAATAATTTGCATGAATAGATACTATCAGTAATGCTAATTTGGATTAACTACTTGTTTTCCAGAATTTCATTTAGTATCCTATAATTAGGGCACAATTATTTTCAAGTGCTATTTGGGCAACCCTTTAACCAAAATAGCGTCATTGTTATGTGCGAGGTAAGAAGACATTTCTACCTTTTACAATTAAGCCCTTTAAAGTCATGGTTGGATATTTTCAATCGTGACTTTTTTGATTTAGGTCTTGCCAGTGATGATTTAATTGTCTCGGTTTTCGAAAGTTTCATTCCTTTTTTCCTCAATTCTACGAAAGATGAGATAGGTGACAACCCCAATACAGGCAAGAAAAAACATGCCTTGCACCGTCATAATGATATATTCTGCCATTGTCATATTATTCACTAAGTTTTACAGCTGTACCGTAAGCAAGAATTTCAGAAGCACCTTGCATAATTACGCTTGTAGAAAACCGAAGATTAACGATTGCATCAGCTCCCATTTTTTCGGCATCCTGCTGTATTCGCTCCATCGCCTGTTCGCGAGATTGAGCTTGAAGTTTTGTGTATTCATTAATCTCTCCTCCAACTAGATTTTTTAATCCAGCCATGAAGTCGCGACCAAAGTTCCGTGCGCGAACAGTGCTCCCTCTTGATATGCCTAAAATTTCGGTAACCTGACGCTCAGGAACTGTTTCTGTGTTTGTAATTATCATATAGCATAAGTGTTTGAGATAAGATAACGAATCTGGGGTGTTTTTCCACAGAAACTCTATCAACGCTAATAAAACGTTGTGGTTGGATCGAAAGTACTTTGAACGGTTTCTAGCGGAAAACGTTAGTTACACAATGATGACATCTTGTTAAGCAGTTATGTGATTTTCATCCTCACTTAGATGCCATTAACGCAAATACAAACGATAGAAATAATTTCATCGTTCGTTCTTTAAACGCGACCTCATATAAAACTAGCCTTTAAGGTTTAAATCGAATAATTTAAAATCAACATCACCCTTCCAAATTCACATAACTCTCAACACTTGGGCACGCACAAACTAAATTTCTGTCGCCATAAGCATCATCAATTCGACGAACTGGCACCCAATATTTCCATGTTTTCAAATAACTAATAGGATAGGCAGCTTCTTGCGGAGAATATGGATATTTCCAGTCTCTATTAATAATACAATCTGCAGTATGCGGTGCGTTCTTCAGAAGATTATTACTCTTATCGGCATGACCATTTTCAATCTCTTTAATCTCAGTCCGAATGGTAATCATTGCCTCAATAAATCGATCCAATTCTTCTTTATCTTCACTTTCTGTTGGCTCAATCATCAATGTTCCAGCCACTGGAAAAGAAACAGTAGGTGCATGAAATCCGTAATCTATCAATCGTTTTGCTATATCTGCAACCTCAACATCTGCCGTTTTCTTAAAATCACGACAATCAAGGATCATTTCGTGAGCAACAGTTCCATTTTTCCCAGTGTATAGAATATCATAGTGATCTTTCAGAGATGCCGCAATATAATTGGCATTTAAGATTGCGTTTTCAGTAGATTCTTGAAGTCCATCTGTCCCTAACATTTTTATATACCCATAAGAAATGAGCAAGATAAGTGCACTTCCATAAGGTGCCGATGATATTGCATTAATCGCTTGTTCACCACCTGAAGCCACAAGTGGAGATCCTGGCAAGAATGGTGCAAGATGAGCAGCAACACCAATTGGTCCCATGCCTGGTCCACCTCCTCCGTGAGGAATTGCAAATGTTTTATGCAGGTTTAGGTGACATACATCCGCCCCAATATTCCCTGGATTCGTCAACCCAACTTGAGCATTCATGTTCGCACCATCCATGTAAACTTGCCCTCCATTATCATGAATGATCGATGTTATTTCTTTAATACTTTCCTCAAATACTCCGTGTGTAGATGGGTAAGTCACCATCAATCCTCCTAAGGAACTTTTCAATTCTGTCGCTTTCTCTCGTAACTCCTCAACGTCAATATTTCCGTTTTCATCACATCCAGTAACAACAACTTTAAATCCTGCCATAACAGCAGAAGCTGGATTAGTTCCATGTGCCGATGAAGGAATGATCATAATATTTCGATCTATATCTCCCCGCGATTCATGATACGCTTTAATAACCATCAACCCTGCATATTCGCCTTGAGCACCTGAATTCGGCTGAAGTGACATTGCAGCAAAACCTGTGCATTCACAAAGGTCAGCCTCAAATTGACGAAATAATTCGTGATAGCCTTCCGCTTGATTTATCGGAGCGAACGGGTGTATATTTGAGAATCGAGGATTGGTAATTGGCATCAATTCAGATGCGGCATTCAGTTTCATTGTGCATGATCCTAATGGAATCATGCTATGAACTAGTGAAAGATCTTTATTCTCCAAACGTTTCAAATAACGCATCATCTTCGATTCAGAATGATATTTATTGAATGTTTCGTGTGTGAAAATCGCATCGGTTCTTAGATAATCGCTTTTCAATGAAAATGAATTCTCTGGACTTATTGTTGGAGCATCTTTCTCTGTTATTTTAGCGAATATTGATAGAATCGCATGAACATTTTCAGTTGTGTGAGGCTCACCAAAACTAATAGTCAACTCAGAATCATTGATGTAATTGAAGTTGAATTCATGCTCTTCCGCAGCAGATTGAATCGCTGAACAAGGAACATTTTTTAACCAAAGTGTATCAAAGAAATTAGTTGCTCCCAAATTAATTCCAAGTTTTTCGAGACCTTCAGCTGTTTTAGCTGCTAATGAATGAACATGTTTTGCGATATCCTTCATTCCATTAGGCCCATGATAAACGACATACATACTAGCCATCACTGCGAGCAATGCTTGTGCTGTACAGATGTTAGAAGTCGCTTTTCCACGTTTGATATGTTGTTCACGCGTTTGTAATGCCATTCTCAATGCAACATTGTCATCATCATCTTTTGAAACACCAATAATTCGACCGGGCATATTTCTTTTATAAGATTCTTTCGCTGCAAAGAAAGCTGCATGAGGTCCACCGTACCCCATTGGAACTCCAAATCGCTGACTCGACCCAAAAACGATATCCGCACCAAGAGAACCAGGTGAAGAAAGTAAAACTAATGACAAAATATCCGCAGCTACTGCAACTCTAATTCCTTGCTCACCAACGCGATTAATGAAAAGGTCAATACTTTGAACTTCACCGTTTACATTGGGATATTGAACTAATGCTCCAAAGTAAGTTTCATCACCTAAAAAATCTTTAGGGTTTCCAATAATAAGCTCAATTCCAAGATTTTTAGCCTTTCCAGCAACAACATCGATTGTTTGAGGATAAGCAAATTCTGAGATGAAGAATTTATTCAATCCATCTTTCACTTGCGCCCTAGATCGAGAATTATAGAACATGATCATCGCTTCAGCGGCTGCAGTTCCTTCATCGAGTAAAGAAGCATTGGCAAGTTCCATCCCAGTTAGGTCCAAAACCATTGTCTGGAAATTCAAAAGTGCTTCTAGTCTACCTTGCGATATCTCAGCTTGATAAGGAGTATAAGCTGTGTACCACCCTGGATTTTCAAGAATATTTCTCAGTATTACAGAAGGCACAATCGTTTCAGAATATCCGAGTCCTATATAAGATTTGAACAATTTATTTTTGTTTCCCAATTCTGTAATGTGGTTCAAGTATTCTTGCTCCGTCATTGCAGCTGAAATTGCCAACTCTTTATTTAATCGGATATGCGCTGGAATCGTTTTATCGATTAATTCATCCACGGATTGAACGCCAATTTTAGAAAGCATTTCAGATCGTTCCGTTGCATCTGGTCCTATATGTCTTTTGGAAAATTTATTCATAACAAGATACGTAAAATTTGAGGAGACAAATATACGGTCTTAGAATTTGATAAAGAAGTATTCTGAATGAAGAATGACCCTTATTCTAAGATGCCTAATGATACCAACGACGCTGCTTGAAGCCTTTGTGGTAATCTCGTTTGTAGCCACCTTTCTTGTTGATGTATTTTCGTTGACTAAAATGTTCCCGAGAATTGTGATAAGGCAAGCCGATTCCAATGTAGATTTCATTAGAACTACCTGTTATTTTTGCAAGTTTTGCAATGTTATGATTGTAGGAGTATCCAATTCGAAAACTACCCCCAAAACGGATGTCAAATCCTGCAATTATTGAATTCTCTGAACGATAACCAACATTCAAACTGAACATATTCATAATCGTATTCCGAATAATAATATCTCCCTGTATTGGAGTGTTTAATGCAGCTTTGATCTGAATATGTGGATTAAAAGTATAGTTGTCTCCAGCATGAATATAGAAACCTGTAGAAGCATAGTAATGCCATCTCCAAGGAATAAAGTTTGTTCCGAAAGTTCGTTTGTAGTTCTGAAAGAATTGTGGAATACTCAATCCTGCATAAAAACTAGGTGTATTGTAAAACATTCCAAAGCCTGCGTTGAAGTGAGTTTTTGAATAGACTTCTGTAAATGCTGGATCGCCTGGAGTTGTCAATTGTGTACTAGCCAAATCTTGAACGCGCTGATCAATTCCAGCACTCACTCCAAATATTAGTGCGTTTGTTTCATTTACGTAAAGTCGATATGCATACTGCCCTGAAACCTGTGTTGCATGACTAACGCCTATCAAATCATAGGAAACATTTAATCCTACAGCCATATCATGGTACAATTCATACTGAGCGTTTAATGCACCTGTAGTTGGAGCGCCTTCGAAACCATACCATTGATTTCTGAAAATCATATCAATCATAATTCTTCCATCGATAGCTAATGCCGCTGGATTATTTACTCCTTGCGCAAAATTAAGTTGATTGTAACGTGGTGTATTCTGTGCATTAATCGTTTGAACGACCAACGTGAAACTGATAAATAGAATTATTGATCGCATGGCTTATCGTTTTAATGTGATGTACCCCTTAAATGTGACTTCATGTACATCTACTAAGTAGAAGTAAGTTCCTTCAGGAAGTTGACCATTTCCCAAACAGGTACTAGTTTGACAAGTTCCATTCCAATTGTTTTGATAGTTGTCCTCTTCCAGGACCAAATCACCCCATCGATTCCAGACCGTTAATTTTGTATCGGGGTAATCTCCTAACTCTGGAATAACAAAAAAGTCATTGTAGTCATCACCATTAGGTGAGAACCCATTTGGAATTGTAAGATTAACGACGATCATTAAAATTGGCTCGGTCAAAACACAACCACTTGAATGTGTAGCTTCCAAAGCAATCCATTGAGTCTCTGTTCCGGCAAAAAACACACTTTGTCCGTTGTCAGAGCTCAATTGATTTGAGGGCGACCAAAAATAAGATGAAAAACTAGCTGGTCCGGAAAGGAAATATTCTTCATCCACTCCAACATAAACTACATCTGGAAGTGCAAATACTTCTAATTCAGAAGTGGCAACCGTTTCGGTGAGTGTA
Organism: Bacteroidota bacterium; assembly: GCA_024280295.1. Taxonomy (GTDB): domain Bacteria; phylum Bacteroidota; class Bacteroidia; order Flavobacteriales_D; family Crocinitomicaceae; genus UBA4466. The sequence goes on along the minus strand of JAJRQK010000059.1, from coordinate 5,690 downwards.
CTTACACAAGTACCATTCGTGATCTCCACCGAATAGTCAGTACTCTCAGTTGGCGCAACTACAATTGAACTTGATATTTCTCCTGTTGACCACAAATAACTCGTCCCTCCCGCTGCAGAAAGTTCAACACTCCCACCGTTACACACAAAATTATTTGCATTGGTGATACTAAAATTAAATTCATTTATCGTTATTGAAGACAACCCTGGGCATCCATTATTGTCCACAACTGCAAGATCAATAGTTCCAGCTGCTGGGACAAAGATTGTAGGTGTAGTAGAGCCGTCACTCCATGTATAACTTGCATAAGATCCCGCCAAACTCAACGTTGTTCCTACTCCAGGGCAAATTGTGTTTCCAGCTGAAGATAAAATAACGTCTAACGGATTTGGATATATGGTTACTTGAATTGTATCTAGGGAGACACATCCCATTCCATCAACTGCACTCAAAATGTATTGTCCAGAAAAGTTAGGTGTAACAATTACTCCTGCTAGTGTCTCTGGTCCTGTCCATGAGTAGGAAACAAAACCAGAAGTCCCTGAAATTGTTTCTGGATTATCTTCACAAATCGAAATCGTTGCCCCTTCAAGAATTTGAATATCGACAACACACTGAATTTGAGCTTGGAGATCATTACCTAAAAAGGCAACAAATATCGAAGCGATTAGGAGAGGTAAGTTCATTATCACAATTTATTTTGTCCGTAAAAGTAGGAGAAGATTTCTCGATAATCAACTAATTTTGCGGGAATTATTCAACATAACTCAACTTTAACATATTAGAATTTCCATGTTCCTCAATCGGCATAGACGCAATATTGATTACAAGATCTCCCTCATTTACGAGTCCTTCTTTCCTTAATAAATATTTGATGTCGGCAATTGTATGATCAGTACTCACTGTTTTGTCGTAGTAAATTCCTCTAACCCCCCATATTAAACTGAGTTGAGTAAGGATTTGGCGGTTACTTGTAAACACAAAAATCACAGCATCTGGACGTTGAGATGAAATCTTGTAAGCAGTATATCCAGTGAAGGACATTGTTAATATTGCTTGTGCCTCTACTCTTCGTGAAAGGCGGCATGCGTTAAAACAAATACTATCAGTAATGAAACGTGCTTGATTTTTTGAAGGCAATTCCTCTTTAAAGTACAGTTCATCGTGTGTTTCCATCTTAGTGACAATATTTGCCATTGTCTGAATTACTTGAACAGGGTACTTTCCCACCGAAGTTTCACCCGAAAGCATTACCGCATCAGCACCGTCTAAAACCGCATTGGCCACATCATTAACTTCGGCTCTTGTTGGGGAGCTATTTGTGATCATAGTTTCCATCATTTGAGTAGCTACAATAACAGGTTTTGCATTCAAACGACTTTTACGAATTAACATCTTCTGAATGAGGGGAACATCTTGATAAGGAATTTCAACACCCAAATCACCGCGGGCAACCATAAGAGCATCTGTTTCTTTCAAAATTTCATCAATATCAGCAATTGCTTCTGGCTTCTCAATTTTTGCGACAACCTTAGCTTTGCATTTTTTCGCTGCAATAAGATGTTTTAGTTCAATAATGTCTCTTGCTGACCTTACGAATGAAAGTCCAATCCAGTCAACATTGTGCTCCAATGCAAATGATAAATCTATCAAATCTTTTTCTGTAAGACAAGGAAGAGATGTTGTGGTATTAGGCAAGTTTACACCTTTTTTTGAGGAAAGAATTCCTCCATAAATTACTTTGGTAGTAAATTCGGTTTTACCGTTTGTTTTTATGACTTCCAACTCTAATTTACCGTCATCCAAAAGAATTTTTTCTCCTGGTTCAACATCCGCGGGAAGTTGATCGTATGTGATAGATATTTTCTCCGAAGTCCCTAAAACAGGTTCGGTAACAATTTTGAGTGTTGCTCCTTCTTTGAGTTCAACACTGTTATTCTCCATGTCACCAGTTCTAATTTTTGGACCTTGGAGATCGGCAAGAATAGCAACATTTAATCCAGTCTCATCATTTAATTCACGGATAATTTGAATCACTTTACCGTGATCTTCATGTGAACCATGGGAAAAATTCAATCGACAAACATTGACCCCTTCAAAGATCATTTGTCTCAACACTTCCTTATCACTTGATGCTGGACCTAATGTCGCAACTATTTTAGTTTTCTTCATAATTAATTAAATAAACACTAAACCCTGTGCAGAGGCGATTTCTTCAGGGTCAAATGGGAAGACTCCTAAAATACTCGCAACTGTTTTCAAGTCTTTTGTCAGTATCTCAATATCGATGGCGCAATTGTCACATAAAAAAAGAAAAAAATCCATGGATGGTTTTTCAGGTACGAGCAAGTTCCCTTGGCATTTATTCTTCACCAAGAAATAATCCAACCGGTTTTCTTGATCTCTAAATTCGTACATGGAATGCCTTGCAAGGACTTTCCCTTTCTTGTTTGTAACGACATATTCCTCATCACACTTACACAATTGAATCGATAAAAGTTTATTAATCCCCCATGCCAAGCGATAATCGCTGTGATGAGAGCTAATCCCGATCATGTCAAAATTAAATGACTGTTCAAAGGTAAGAGTGTGCTTCTTTGGCTTTGCCATCGCTACGAAAGTACTGTTTTTAGGCAGGACTGGTATGTGATACTAGAAAAGATATTTTTTGATGTCGTAAATGAAATGTAGAATACACTTGAACTCACCCGAAAATAATGAAGAGAGAAGTTACATTTTTACTCATTGGTTAACAATAAGTTAACAAAATACGCATGTTAAACTTCTACATATCAGTGTTTAACGCTTTTGGTACATCGTTTGTAACATTTACATCATAAACATATAAACAATATTAATTATGATCGCAAAGAAAAATCCGGGAATTGACCTGGAGAAGAAGAGAATTGTCCTATTTAATATAGGATTACTCACAGCAGGAGCCTTTACGTTGGCTGCATTTACTTACTCAGAACCACTTATTGAGATTGAAGAAGAACGAGCTGCTCAAATTGCTGATATTCTTTACCAAACTAAAGTGGAAGTAGTAGAAAAGGATGAACTAGTTGTCCAAAACGACACAGAGATTGATGATCAAGAACAAAGTCAAGAATTAGGGAATGAAGATGCTGTTTCTAAGGATAGCAGGTCATCGAAAAACACAACAACCGGAGTAACGTCTAGTGTTGGTAAAATCGGGAAGTTTGGTAGAAAAATAACTACAAAAAACCGAACGGTAGATACTGGTGGTGGAATCGAAGAATGGCCAGATAAAGAGGCTTCGTATGTTGGTGGACATAATCAAATGGTTGTACACATGACAGATGTACAAGAGTACCCTCAAATTGATGTTAAGATGGGTAACCAAGGTACTGTTTACGTCACCTTCGTGGTTGAAAAAGATGGCTCAATCACAGGTGTTGATGTATTGAGAAAATTATCTCCAACGCTTGATCGCGAAGCAGAACGTATCGTTCGTTCATTTCCAAAATGGAATCCAGGAGAGAATAAATATGGACCTGTTCGCACACGAGTGCGACTACCGATTAAGTTTATTCTTAAATAGGAGAACGCGATAGTTTTGATAGCCAACAAAGCGGTTAACTCTAGAGATAGCCGCTTTTTTGAATTTTTTAAAATTTACTTATGAGAACAAACATTACATATTCGATTTATGTTATTTTTGGACTTATCATGATCACATCTTGTGATTCGGGACAATCAGGAGATAGGTTAAACGTGTCAACTTCAGAAATTGACTCTCTGGATCTAATCGTTGATAAAAATAGTGCTGACACATTAATCCCATTAGACACAACTGATACTGTTGCTATTGTGATACCGACATCACCTCCTAAATCTTGGCCAGATCCATACATTTACCCCGGACTTGAACCACTACCGATAGTCTTTCCTATTTCACTACCAACAGTTGATGACACAACAGGACATACAGAGCAAATTACTCAGTTTCCAGATATCGAAGCATCATATCCGGGAGGTACAGCTGCCATGATGAAGTTTGTCATTAACAACACTCGATACCCTGAAGTTGCCCTTGAAATTGGATTACAGGGGCGAGTGTATATCTCTTTTGTTGTTGAGCGGGATGGTAGATTGACTAATGTCAAGATAATACGTGGGATATCAATAGAACTTAATAGAGAAGCAATACGAGTAATTCGCTCTATGCCAAACTGGGAACCAGCTATATCCAAAGGCAAGACTGTTAGATCACTCTATAGACTTCCAATATCATTCGTACTTAGTGATATATGACTTATTGACACAAAAGCATCTAAATCTTCCTATCTATCGTCTTAAAATCTTGAAATCCCCTTCCTAATCCAACGACCCAATCATCTTTTTAGGATCTACCCAGTTGTCGTATTCATCCGTAGGAACATAACCTAAGCGAACAGCTTCTTCACGTAACGTAGTCCCATTTTCATGGGCAGTATTAGCAATTTCAGCTGTTTTGTAGTAACCAATTTTCGTGTTCAAAGAAGTAACGAGCATCAGAGAGTTGTTCACCAATTCGTCAATTCGCTTTTGATTTGGTTCAATTCCACGAGCACAGTTTACATCAAATGAAGCGCAGGCATCTCCAATTAACTGTTATGGTTCTGTTGACAATACTATCGCAATCAATCACTGAACTTAAAATCTCTGGATATGTTCCTGCAGTAGATTCAAATTGCCTATTTATTACGATGCTATCTCCTTGACAGATATCAAGAGAGTCCTCAACGATAGCATAGACTCTCGTCAGAGTAAGATTGAATGATCCCGTAGATGTACCGAAATCGTGAACAAGAATGTAGTAGGTCGTTCCAGCAGACATCTTAAAAGTATAACTTTCGTGTAGATCTTTAATTAAAAGGTCGGTTATCATTGATAACCGACCTTTTTTGTTGTTAAACTGACTCCTAAATCAATTTTTGACTATTCGTGTTCTCTTTAGTTGTCCACTGGAATTTGTCATTTCTAAGATGTAAACGCCACTCGACAGAGTCATGCCAATTTCAATCGTTGTTTCGTTTTCGTATTCTTTATTGAATACAATTTCACCAGACATACCGTAAACCTTTACTCTAATCAATGACTGTTCAGATCGTATCGAAAATGATTCGTTAAATGGGTTTGGATATACTTCTGTTGCATATAGATCGACTTCATTTATATTCACATCAGCAACGGTAACACAATTTGAGGTGTCGCTACAATTCCCAATAGTGGTTTGTACAGCATAATCACCGTTAATTATTGGAGTATATGTTTGATTAATTTCACCAGCGATTTGAGCAAAACCATTTGAACAATTTAACCACTGATAACTCAGTCCACTTTGATTAGCTGAAAGAACACTGGCTGTGTAAGTGACTCCTGTACTTGGATCATCAAAAATCACCTCTGTTACTAAAATACTATCACAACCTAGAATTGTTGCGAGTGAATCAGTATAAAAGCCACTAACCGTTTGGAACATACCACCAGTAAAAATAGAATCTCCTTCACAAAGATTAACCGCAACTGTATCTTTAAATATTGAATTCACGATTAAATTTATTGTCATGATGCTATCACAACCAATTATCGATTGTAAACTATCTGTATAGATGCCTGCAATTGTCTGGAATGATCCAGCAAGTAATATTGAGTCACCTGAGCAGATCGTCATTGTGTCTGTT
>JAJRQK010000058.1 GCA_024280295.1 Bacteroidota bacterium | reverse complement strand
TCAGCGAAAAGCAAAGTGGAAGAAGTGAAAGCCACATTAACTTCAATTTTTGACCGAATAACAGTCAAAACAATGCGATTTTAACTACGCATATTTTAACTAAAAACAACACTATTGAAAATTGAGAGTGTCTTATCTCCTTCTTTTTCAAAGATAGTAAGTTCGACTCCTAGTCTAAGATCTCTACTCGCTGTTGAAGATGAAATATCATTGAAAACTGTCATATAATCCTTCCTTGAGAATGGGCCTTCCATTCTCTCTGCAAAATATGTTAAGCGATCTTCTGAACTCATAATACGACTTTTAAAATCAAGAGTTTTGAATAGTGACTTATCAATTACTTCAAGCATATAAAGAATGAATGCCACTGAATTTCCTGCTTTGTCACTTTCTGCAAGTGCTAAATAATAATCTTCTTGCGTTTTATGAATCATGTTTTCGAATGGAATGTATTCAAAAATGGGGAATTCCTGTTTTAAAATAAGTGTTTGCCATAATCTTCCCATTCTTCCATTTCCATCAATGAATGGGTGAATGAATTCTACTTCATAGTGAAAAACGCAGCTTTTAATCAGTGCAATTTCGTCGGACTTTAAATAGTCGAACAAATTGGACATAAGTGCTGGGACATTATGCGGAGGAGGAGCAAGATGGGCAACTTTATTTCCTGCAACAACATCTACACCTTTGGTTCTATAATTTCCCGCAGTTTCTACTAATCCGCGCATGAGTAATTTATGAGCTTGCAAAAATGATTTTTTTGAACTTGGGTCAAATGATGCTAATTCATTATATACTTGGATAGCGTTTAGCACTTCAGATACATCTTTTTCTGGTCCAATTACTCTTTTATCCTCTAGTAATGCAGTAATTTGATCTTCGTTGAGAGTATTTCCTTCGATACTTAATGACGCATGAATGGTTTTTATCTTATTTTCCTTACGTAACTTAGGTGATGGTTTGTCAAGAAATTTGGCATTAATTTGCCCAATTTTTAGTGAAATTGAACTTATTAATTTTAAAATCTCAAGTGTGACTTGATATGGAGGTTTCATTTCCTTGATAGTATCATATGATACTATCATATGATACTATCAAATATAATGCATTTTTGGGAAATGACGAATTTTAATCTAGGGAATGATGAAACAAACAACATATTATACTATCGTCCGAAAAGTTTTCCAAAGACACTTAAAAAGTCTCTTTACGCCAATAAACACGTTTATCCAGAAAATAAGTCAATATCTAGCTTCATCTCTGTTTGTTTGGACATCGAAACTCTTTTGACACCTTCCTTTACCTGATTTCTTTGCCTTTTTCCTTCGTTTTGGGTGGGATGAATTGTGTGTCTCTTACTAATTGCTTGGAAACGGTACTATTATCAAATAAAATAAGTATAAAAAGGGATGCTGTTGAAGAGCGACTAGTTTTGTGTTTTCTCCAAAAGAACTTTAACCTCGTTTCTCTTGTATCCTGTATTTGTTTTAGCAAGATCTTTAAGTAAAAGACTCGCTTCAGTATAATTTTCCTTTTCAATATAGATTAGGCTTTTGTACCACAAAATTTGCGCACTAAAATCTGTTTCTAACCTGTTTAGTTTATTCAACTCATTCAATGCTCGATTTTTTTCTCCAGAATTCAGCAATGCCATTGCAAGATAAAAACGAACTGTGGCGTCTTCATTTGCCTTTAATTGAGTTTTAAATCCGCTAATTGCATCTTTATATTCTCCTTTTTCATAAGCAACAAAAGGAGCATCTTCATCTGTAGTTATTGTTCTACCTCTAGTAATCGGTGCTATTACATTAGGATACGCTTCAAAATTCTCTGCATACAAAGTCTGACCTGATGGCTTCCCTAAAAAAAAGAAACTCCCTACACCAACAATTACAGCAATAGAAGCTGCCACCGCAAACTTCCCATACCAAGACTTCTTCCGATTTTTCTTTTCTAATTTTTCAAATCGTTTTTTAAGTTCCACCCTTTCTAAGGCTTGTATGGCAATTAACATGTTTTTATGTTCCTCTACTTCTGTGGCAAAAGATGTATCATTTTTCATTCGGTCTTCAAAGTCCCTTTTTTCATTTCCACTCAATGAGCCACAGAGATAATCTTGTATCGCTTTTTCGTTCATCCTTGGTCGTTTTTAATTTGAGACTTTAATTGCTTCATACATCTCGACTTGTGGCTCTTTACCGTATTTTCATCATTGTAATGACTTACTGCAACTATTTCTTTCACGCTCAAGCCTCGATAATAAAACAAGCGAAGGATTTCTTTGCATTTTTCTCCTAAAAGCTCAAATCCTAACGCTAACCTTTTGCTTTCGATAGACTGCTCAACTGTTTCTATCTCAATTTCCTCAAACTCGTGATGTTCCTGGTGATCTGTATAAAGCTTTTTTCGGCTCTTTAGTTCATTGATCATAAGGTGCTTACCGATTCCAAATAGGTAGGTTTTTATTGAACTGGATTCTAATACTAATTGTCTCATCACAAAATTTTGAAAAAGACTAATCGTTGCATCTTGATAGATATCTAGTAAAGAGTCTTCTTGTAAATTAAAACTCTTCCCAAAATTGACAAATGCATTCCTATGCTCAAGATAAACCGACTCAAGTGCTTGTTTATTTCCAAGTCTCAATTCTTCCTGTAGCAAAAGATCTTCCTTTTTCATTTAGTGATTCTGTTGTTCAAAAGGTTAACACAAAAATTAATTTTTTATTCTGTTAATCTTTTCATTTTGTGTTCTACTAATAGTTGAAATCAAATATAAATCAAATAATTCATTGAAATGAAATTCTATTTAAAAACAGCATTTTTCTGTCTCCTGTGCTTCGGGTTTACTCAATCGACCCATGCGCAATTCTTTAAAGAACTTGGTGAAAAAGTTGGTGAAACAGTAAAAGAGACAGTTTCACAGAAAACAGATAAGAAAGCAGAAGAAACAACTGAAGATGCAATGGACGGTGTTTTTGGTGTACGTAAAAAAAGAAAAGCAAAAAGAGATAAAAAAAAGAGAGAAGCAGAGTTGCTAAAAGATGAAGAGAATGAAAATAGTGAGTCAGCGATCGAACAAACTGAAGAAGTTGAAACACAGGAAAGAGAAGAAGAGGTTTCAGGGTTAGAGGGCATCCTCGGAGGATTGAATATGGGTGATATGCAAAGTGGCAATGACTATTCTAATGCAGTCTATTCCTTCAATTTCACCGCCAACATTGAAGTGGAAACGTATGATAAGGACAAAAAAGAAGTCCACAATATGGTTCAATCTTATGGAGATGATTGTATGCATGCAGAAATGAATGGAACAAACATGCTTTTTGACTACAAAAATGAAGACATGATTACTCTTGAAGCGGATACTAAAACAGCCTCTGTAATGTCAATGAAGTGGTTTACGAGTATGAGTGGTGACGAAGAACAGGATGAGGATGTTGTTTTCACCAAAACAGGAAAAACAAAAATGATCAGTGGTTATTTATGTCACGAATACCTCATTACTTATGAAGATGGAAAAATGGAAGCTTGGTTCGCTCCTGCCGTTCCCTTTAGCTATGAAAATCACATGTCAAGTTTTTCCAAAATGTTTGGTGAAAAGAGTCCGAAAATAATGTTTGATCAGGGTTATATATTTATTTGCCACAGGAGGTGCTGTAATTAATCCAATTGAATGTTATGAATATAATGTTACAAATCAAGGTCTTGGTTACCGCATGAATAGAGCTTACCCCAAATTCCCTAATGCTCACATCATTTTTAATTTAGCGATTCAAGATGATGCCGAAGGTAATGGTCCTGATGCTTCAAATGACTTGTCGGGCCAATATGAAATAGAATACATTAGGTTTTATAAACAGGTAGGGTGTGTTGACGACGTAACAATATTAAATAATACTGAATTGAACTTAGACCCTTACAATTACAATTTTCTTACTGGCAATACTGTAACTCTAGGAGATAATGTATCAGTTGATGAGGAGTGGATATACGGTGTCCTGTATGAAGGTCAACTGAACGTATCAGCTAAAACACAGGTGGTTCTTTCTAACGGCTTTACGGTATCTCCAGGGTCAAGTTTTTCGGCGTCAATTGATAATAATTTATATTGTTGCCCAAAATCGTTAGATAACAATGGATTAGTCAGTGAATTAGAGCCTGATGAATCCGTTCGCTTCTCTTCAGAGTGGATTGCATACCCAAATCCGACCTCAAATATTTTGAACGTTGATATAATCAAGAAATCGACTTATGCATATGATTATTCTCTTTCGATAGCTGATCTACTTGGAAGAAAAAGAAAACAATTAATGATTAGTAAATCTGAGAATAGAATTGATATTGCAGAATTAGAATCGGGGTCGTGTATTGTAACTATAATAAATTTGAATGAGAACACTCAAGAGAGTAAAATTATTGTTGTTAATTAAAAACTATTTTTTAATAGTTGCTATTGTCTTTAGCTACTGCCCTAAAGGCTTTGGTCAGAACCATGATGAAGATGAAATAGGAAGTATTAGACCTTTTCGTGAATTTGGGGTATACACTAATTCAACAATTATTACTAACGACAATACAAGAATAGGAGTGTCAGGAGGAGCCTATTTTTATTTCAACTTGAAGTTGTCTGAGAAGACAGAACTTCAGCTTGGAATGGAATTGTCAATGGTGAGATTTTATAAAAATAAAGTGACTACGGCTCACTTTCAAAGTTTTGAGGATGTGAAGTATTCAATTGGTTACTTCACAATTCCACTTAATTTTAATTTATACTTGGATAAGAATCGAAGATTTCATTTAAGGGGGGGAGTTTTTTTTGATGCGGTCATATCGGCTAAATATTCTGAATTGAAGACATTTTATAACCCCAGTGAGGGGTGGCTGCAAGAAAACGTGACTCAATCACCACAAATAAATCGTATTAATGGTGGGGTAAGTGGTGGAGTATATTGTGCAATAATTGATCGACATAAGTTAAGAATTAATTTGGGCATCTCGTTTTATTATCGCCCATTAGATATTAGCAGAGAACAGACCAGTATGCTTGTCAGTGTTGCAAATTTCGGAAGTTCAATTACTTTTTGAGACAAATTTCAGTTTCTATTTTATCGGGGCTTGTGACATTGCATCGTTGTGTGAACGGCTTATACAGGTCATTGACGCTAATATATCGATAAAATAACGCTAATTAAATACATCCAGTTTAAAGAAAAGCTCTCAGATATTTGGAATTGTCATAAATATTAATTGACATGGACAACGAACTGAATGATTTTCTTGATGAGTGCGCAGAAGTAACCAATCTTTTGGTAGCTGAGAACTACCAATTATCTGATATTGGGCTTACCTCAAAGGTTGCTTTTGATTGGTCAGGATCAGGGTTGTATTTACGTGAGAGAAAAAGCAAGTACCGAAGAAAGTACAACGGGATTGAATATGTTTGGCTTCGCTTGGTGAAGGAACTTCGTGAATTTGGCTTATCAATTCAATCCATAAAGACGCTCAAGGAGTTTCTATTAAAAGAGCAAGAGATTGTAGGTTCGATAGAAGAACTTATGGAGCAATATTTAGATTCATTGAAGGATTCTCCCAAAACTCTGATAGAAGCAATTAAAGAATTGAAATTGTCATTTGATGTTGATCTTTTGGAAGAGCAGTTACAAGAAAGTTTGCTTAACACTCACTTAGCACAAATTATCTTCTGGACGATCATAGGCAAGTCAGATACACACATCCTTATCACCAAGGATGGAAATTGTATGGTGTTTGAAAATAACCCTTTACAGGACACTTTTGTTTCATCACAGATCATGAATGCTCCTTACATCAGTTTTCCAATCAACTATATTGTTTCCGATTTTATCGGCAGAGAAGAGTTGTATGATTTGAGTGTGCTAGAAGAGCGTTACTCACTTTCGGATCAGGAAGCAAAAGTGTTAGAACTATTAAAGCAAGACAATATTAGTTCTCTGACCGTTAAGTTGGATCATGGTCAAATCAGCTTGATTGAAACAGAAGAAGATATTGATGTGAAAGATGTTCGAGGGAAACTAGTTGACTTAATGGAACAGCGAGGGTATCAAGAGATTAGCTACAAAACCCAAAACGGGAATATTGTGACAATGAAAAGAAAGACTAAGCATAAGCTTTAATAGTCAGTTTAAACAGGGAAGCTACCGAAAACCTCGGAGCAAGTAGAAAAGAGAATTAGGACTTATCGAAGAACTCGAAAGTGCTAAAAGCATTCAAAGCTCTAAAGAAAAAAGTCGGCAGAACTATGACAGCAGCACGACTTAAAACAATGGAAGGATTTGAAAATTATTCTGACAAGACAGCAAGTCTTGTGATCGATCAACTTGAAGAATTCTCAAGAATAATCCTTAGACAATTGAATCGTAAACGAATTAATAGTTGAGTTATGAAAGACAATCAAGAAATACTTCAGCAATTTGCTAAAAAAGGCAATCAGTCAAAACGGAAAAATAAGAAGTTAGCTGTCATTTATACGCGGGTTTCTACAAAAGAACAGGTGCTCAACACTTCTTTAGAAGTTCAATTGGAGCATTGTAACAACTGTGCCAAATCAAAAGGTTTTACAGTTGTAAAATACTTTGGTGGCACAAACGAGTCTGCAAAGACAGACATTAGAAAGGAATTTAGTGAAATGATAGCTTATATCCGTAAGCACAAAGAAATCGGATATATCATTACCTATAATTTCAAACGCTTTTCGCGAACAGGAATAAGTAAGACATATTTAGACCTTTTAGAAAGAGAGGTGGATATAATTTCAGCAACTCAGGAAATAGACACTAGTACACCGACAAGAATGTTTCAACGCCATCTGTATATGGAGATGGCTAGAATGGACAATGAGGACAAACGTAAGAGCAGCATACATGGAATGCAAAAAAGGTTGCGAAGCGGAGTTGTCACAGGAGCAATTCCCTTTGGTTACACCAACATTAATTCAGGAAAAGGAAATTATGCAAAGCTTGTAATCAATGAACAAGGAAAGCTGCTCAAAAAAGCCTTTGAATTAAAAGCCAAACATAACTTAACACATCGAGAAATAACAGAACGATTGCAAAAGTTTGGATGGGAAAAGGGCTGCAAAAAGTTGAGTGATTATTTTAGAAACCCTGTTTACTGTGGTCTAATTGTTAGCACATTAATTCCAGACGAGGTAATTGAAGGAAAGCACCCACCGTTAGTTTCAAAAGAAGTGTTTTTGAAGGTGAACGGAATATTGAGTCAAAAGAATTATGGAGGTAACTATAACAGGGACGAAGAAACCCTTCCGTTAAAGCAATTTATGTATGCCGCATAGTTGCGGAACAGCGTATACGGGGTACTTAGTAAAAAAGAAAGGATTGTATTACTACAAGAACAATCGAATCGGAAGCAAGGAGAATATGAGTGCTAAAAAGATGCACGAATTGTTTGAACAGCTTTTAGGGGGGTATCAAATCAAGGAAAAAAAGTATATAGCCCCATTGAAGGAGATGTTACTGCAAGTCTTTATTCATCTTCATCAAGAGAGTATAAACGACATGACGATTCTTGAAAAAAGAGTTGGTAAGATAGAGAAGAACCTCGAAACGATTGAAAAGCGTTTTGTGTTGACAGAGATCGAAAGCGAACTTTACTTGAAATACAAGAAGGAATTTGATACGGAACTTCTAGGAATTCAGGGCGAAATAGAGAAATCCAATTTTAATTTATCGAACCTTGAAAATGCGGTAGAAAATGCGCTAAACATGGCGTTGAATCTACCGTCAATTTGGGCTTGTGGAGATTTGGAAGAGAAAAGAAGAATTCAGAAAATGGTGTTTCCAGATGGAATACGGTATGATTATCAAAATAACACTTATCGAACCAATAGAGTCAACACATCATTTTCTGTAATCCCGCATTTACAAAAGGATACAGCAAAAAAAGAAAACGGGACAAGTTCGAATAATTTGAACTTGTCCCGCTTAGTACCTTGGGCGGGAATCGAACCCGCACTCTCGAAAGAACTGGATTTTGAATCCAGCGCGTCTACCAATTCCGCCACCAAGGCATTTCGGAATTTCTGTTTTTCAACAGTAGCGGATGCAAAGGTATGTATTTTCCTGAATTAGCCATTGGTTCGTTAAAAATATTAAAAGAGGGACTGACCGCTAAATTTCATAAGAGAAGTAAATACATCATCATTCTGAAATTATTTGCGACTGGATAGAGTTGTTGGTTATCAAAGATGGGTTTAATCCCTAATTGGGGCTTAAACATCCCAAATGTTTCGCTTGATGATACTAATACGTGCGAAATTTCATTTTTTCGAGTTGAACAAATGAACTCTCAAATGAATTTGGCTAAATTTTCCTCGAATGAAAATCACAAATTGTTGATTAATCAAATTGCTGCTATCCGGCAAACAAGGTATTGGTTAAGTGTTTTTTTACTGTTATTTGGAACTTCACATGCTGTATTGGGACAATTTCATTTTGGGAGTATCTCTTCAATAGTGTTATCAAATTCAAATGAAAGTTCTTTTTCGGACTATACTCTTAACCTTTCAGGGGCAAATGATGCTGGAACGGGAAGTTCATTTATTCCCGTTGGTCATCTTGCACAAGTTCAATTTCCAGTAGGTACAAGTATTACAAATTGCACGGGAGGGTCAGTTACGGTTGGAGCTTCTACCTTCCCGATTGTTGCTTATAATGCGCAAGGATCAAATTCACTACTACAATTTACGATTCCGACTAATATTCCCGCACAGTCGGCATTTATCATCACACTAAATAATATAGTAAACCCACCAATAAATTCCAGTTGTGGCATTTTGACGAATGACTTTTATTCTGTAGGTCCTTGCAATGAAGGGATAACTTTGGTCATCGAGAACATTAATCAATTTCCATTCCCGATTTTTGGATTCTTTGGATCGAACACTTATGATCATGTCGCCGTCAATTCATTTACCATTCAAGCCGTTCCATATTCAATCACTGTTGAAGAGAGTAAACTCATGACGAATGAAATGATAATTGGACAGATTGAACAGGAGGTAGTTAGAATTAAGGTTCATGTAAAAGGTTCTCTCGGAACAATTCCTACTGTTTCACAAATGAACCTCAACGTTGGAAGTACTACAAATTTAGCAGCCATAGTTAATGCGAGTGTTTATTCTACAGGGACGGATAGTTTTTTTCATTCTGCAAACGAAAATTTACTTGGGTTAATACCAGGCCCAGGAAATATGATGTCTTTCAATATGAACTATAGTTTACAGGTTGGCAACAATTATTTTTTTCTAGTGTATGATATTCATTGTGATCAGCTACTTACTGGTAATTATGTTGATGGTGCATTAGATGACATCTTAATTAATGGAACTTCGTTAACACCACTGGCGAACGTTTCTGGAGCACGAAGATTACACGTTGATTACACCCAATTTTCTGGTCCAAACCTAGTCCCCAACCCAAGTTTTGAAACCTACGCTACTTGTCCAAATTTTTGGATGTCAAATACGGTGAGTTTTCCAACACTTGGAGTTCCAGGTTGGGAGTCCCCTACATTTGGAACGCCCGTTATTTCAGGAACCTCAGATTATTTTAATGCGTGTGATGTAACAAATTCAATGGGAGTTCCGAAAAATTTGGCAGGCAATCAATCAGCAAGAACAGGAGTAGCTTATGCTGGAACTGGGCATAATGTCGATGGATCTAATAGCGAATATCTACAAATTCAACTACAATCACCTTTAATTGCAGGAATTGAGTATGCGTTAAATTATTTTGTTTCTCGCGCTGACACTTCTGACTTAAGTACGGCAAGGAATGGATTTGGAGGATACGTTTCAACCACAAAGATTGTTCCAAGTAGCGCAGCAGTGTTGCAAATAACACCTCATATTATAGAAATGGGTGTTGTATTAGATCAATTTGATTGGCAGCCAATTAATGGAACTTTTGTAGCTAATGGAGGAGAACAATGGCTATTAATTGGAGAGTTTCTTGATAGTACCTTGATCACGTCAATTGCACCTGATGTCGTGAATACAGGAACTCTTTATCAGGAAGGAAATGCTTACTATTATATCGATGATGTTTCATTGGTCCCTCTTAGTGAGGTTGACAATTGCCTCACCCCTTTAGCCGCAGAACTCTTAGATTTCAATGTTGTGAAAGTTGGTGATAGACAAGTTAATATCGAATGGGAAAGAATTTCTGACGTGAAGACAGAGTATTTTTCTATTCACCGATCAGCAGATGGATTGAACTGGGCTCAAATTTCAAAAATTGATAGTAAAGGGTTAGAGAATACGTTGAATAATTATATGTTATCTGATTTTCCAACTTTTGATCAAGGGTATTATCAGTTAATCGCAGTTGATGTTGATGGCGTAGAAGAACTAATCGGGACTCGGTTTATAAAGTTAAAGGGGCCTTTGTTTCAATTATATCCGAATCCATTTAATGATGAGTCAACAGTTATATTTGATGATGGTGTTTCAAGTGTCACAATTGAAATAATTGATATGACAGGAAGAATTGTGAGTACCTTCATAAAGGTCCAAAGTAAAGATCAACTAACACTCTCTCAACTTAATTCTGGCAGCTACATTATTCGAATAGTAGGGAGTGATTCTCTGCCGCTTCGTATTCTGAAGAGTGATTAGTAGATTGGTCGTTAAAAAGATTAAATGATTCAGACTCAAATGAATGATTTTCCCTAACATTGTGTACTATGGGAAAGATTTTGATCAAAAACATAAAGGGACTTGTTCAGTGCGGCGAAAATTTACCGAAAGTTCGAAAGGGCGCTGAGATGAAAGAACTGCCCATTCTTGAAAATGCATTCTTAGCACTCGAAGATGGTGTAATTATTGAGTACGGATTAATGTCAGAATGGGGCGGACTTGAGGATTGGAGAGACCTTGAAATTATTGATGCTGATGGGAAATTCGTTTTACCAGCCTTTTGCGATTCACATACGCATACTGTTTTTGCAAAAAGTAGAGAAGAGGAGTTCGTTGATAGAATTAATGGATTGACTTACGAAGAAATTGCTGTTCGCGGTGGTGGAATATTGAATTCAGCGAGAAGATTAACGGAGATGTCCGAAGACGACTTGTTCAATCACGCAATCATAAGAATCGATCGATTGAAATCTTATGGAACAGGTGCACTTGAGATAAAATCGGGTTACGGGCTAAGTGTTGATGGCGAACTCAAAATGCTTCGAGTAATTAAACGCCTCAAATCAGCATGCGACATCCCTATCAAGGCAACATTTCTTGGTGCTCATGCTTTCCCTCCTGAATTCAAGGATAATCACCGGGGTTACATCGACTTAATAATCAACGAAATGATCCCAAAGATTGCAGAAGAAAAACTTGCGGATTATATTGATGTGTTTTGTGAACGGAATTACTTCTCAGTCGAAGAAATGGAAGAAATTTTATCCGCGGGAATTGCAGTTGGTCTTCAACCTAAAGTACATGTCAATCAGTTTTCAGCCCTTGGCGGAATTCGAAAAGCAGTCGAGTTAAATGCTCTTTCTGTTGATCATCTCGAAGAGTTAGCAGTGGATGATCTCGAAGCATTGAAAGGGTCATCGGTTATGCCTACTATTTTGCCTAGTTGCTCTCATTTTCTATCAATCCCATTTGGCGATGCAAGACGACTAATGGACAGTAATCTTCCCGTTGCCCTTGCTAGTGATTTCAATCCTGGTTCTACTCCAAGTGGAAATCTCAGTTTTGTTTGGTCGTTAGCGTGTGTGAAAATGAAAATGACACCAGAAGAAGCCCTAAATGCACTTACGATTAATGCCGCTTATGCAATGGATCTATCACAAACGCATGGAACGATATCAATTGGAAAGAAAACGGCTGTGATCTTAACAAAAGAAATTCCAAATTTGGCGTACATCCCATATTCGTTCGGGGATCAACTCATCGAGCGATTAATTATCAGTTAATGAAATAATAATTGTACATTTAATTCAATGCTTAAGTTCGTTATTTTCTTGTTCATACCATTCCTCGGATTCACTCAAACAATTGATCAGAAACATGAACTGTTATGGGAAGTTTCAGGAAATGGGCTTTCGAAAAAGGCTTACTTATTTGGAAGTTTCCACACGAATGACCGTCGGGTTTTTGAACTTTCGGATTCTACTTATTTTGCCCTTAATCATGTCGACGCAATAGCATTAGAAACAAACATTTTCGAACTTTTTGATGAATTGGATGTTCGCGAAGGCTTCATTAGAGTGAAATATGACAAGGATGGTAATCCTTACACCTCATCCAAACGGGCAAGCTCTACTGTTTATGGTGATGAGGATGGAATGCCACAATTTTTAGATGCTTACTTTCTCCAATATTGCTACAATTCAGGGAAAGAGTTTTATCCCCTTGAGACGATTGATAGTCAAGTGAATTTCTTTGAGAATTTTAAAGAACCTGAGCGGAACTCTATGCGCTTCGAATCACTTTTTATCACTAAGGAGGATATTCTTGAAACATATTTGGTGGGAGATATTTATGACATTGATGAAATACTCCGTTTGAGTTTGTCACTTTCTGAAGGATTGTACGAATCGCTTATCGTCGAACGAAATTATGGAATGGTGAATAGGTTGGATTCGCTTTTACAAGAAGACAAAGCCATCTTTTGCGCAGTAGGAGCAGGACACCTCGCTGGAAATGATGGAATGATAACGCTTCTTCAAAAAAAGGGATATAGAGTTCGGAAAGTACTGGCAACATATAGCAATGAAGTAAGTATTGATGAGTTAGAAGTAAGAAGTCAGAAGTCCTATTTATATGAGAATGACACTATTGGTTTCCAAGTTGCTTTCCCGGGGGAACCGGCAATAGTGAAAGACGATTTTTGGGAAGAGGTGAACTTCAAACTCATTTACCGCGATTTTGGTCAAGGAAATACATACAGCGTAGAGGTTTACGATCGAAATGATAATGCAAGTCTTCTTGATCTAGCAGATGTGTTTATTGCTAGCCCTTCAGAAAGTCCATACAGAAAAATCAAACTCGACAATGAGGGTGAAGCGTATGAAGGTTTGTCGGATTCTTATCCAGAAGGATTGTTTTGGACAAGAATCGTGATGGCGCAAGATTATTTTTTGGTGCTCAAAGCTTATGGTGGTAACAAATTCATGAACTCTAATCGCGCCCAACGCTTTTTTAATAAGGTGTGGCTAAATTAATCAATGCTCTTTCCAATAATTGAATGTTGTGGGAGAAATCTCTTAAGTTTGAAAACGAAGAATCAATTATGACGAGAGAAGAGCAGTTAGAGTTTTGTTCTGTTTGCACAAAGCGGAACTTCAACCCTAAAATGGGAATTATTTGTAGTATAACGAACGAGAAGGCAACGTTTGATGGAATTTGCACCGACTACAATGAAGATGAAAAAGAGAAATCACTCGAACAAATGCAAATTCAGAGTAAAAGTGATTACTCAAATAAATCCATTAATAAAGGAAGGATAACATTGTTTATTATTGGGGGACTTTATCTACTTGTTGGCATATATGAAGGATTTCTAATGGCTTTTCATACAATTGAATTTGGATTAATTGACTGGGCAATTGGACTACTATTCCTTGGCTTAGGGGTTTGGTCGTATCGAGATGCATTTGTCGCTTTGATTACAGGCTTAAGTATCTATATACTCCTCATTGCTCTGCTTGCTTTTGCTGATCCAGCCACGATAATAAAAGGGATTCTTTGGAAAATATTGATCATTTATTTTTTGATTAACAGTATAAGAACTGCACGTAATGATGGAGCTAAAATTAAAAATCAACGAGCTGATTTATTAGATGACTTTTAGATTAAGCAGTGGTGTTGAGTAGTCGAATTTAGCTTACCAAACATCTTCCTCAACACTTAAACCGCAAAATTTGATTTAAAATTACGGTAATTTAGTATTTTTGAAAGAAAAGTGATGATACCCCGGATTCAGAAAGAACGTCTTCAGCAGCAGCTAAAAGGAAATAAATTGATCTTGCTTACGGGTCCTAAGCACGTCGGGAAAATGATGATGTTGGAAGAGGTTATAGTTGAAAATAACTGGACGAAATCACACTTCAACTGTGACGACAAAAAGATTCGAAAATCACTTGAGGACAGGTCAAGTTTGATAAAAATTACAACTGAGTTTCTCGTTCTTGAAGAGGCTCAGTATTTGGGTAATCTACAGGAGATTTTGGAAGATGTTCTTTCGGGGGAAGTTCAATCAACTACAATCGTTTGTTGTTCTTTTATGCCGAAAGTAGATGAAATATTGCTTGAAGCACTGCGCCTGGAAGGACTTGAAGTAACAGTATTCGCGCCTTCATTTTACGAATCTGCAAAATATTTTGGACTACCAGAAGAAGAGAAATTACTGGAGGAAAGATTGATCTACGGAAATTATCCAAGAGTTTTGGTTGACATTGAACACGCCGAATTGACGCTTAGAGAATTGATTCAGGAAGTTATTTTCACTAATCTTGGCGCGAATGATCGTATTAATAAGGAGGATAAAATGATGCGAATGCTTCAAATCCTTGCTTTTCGGGTTGGGGATGCTGTGTCCTATAATGAGGTCGCTGAGAAAGTTGGACTAGACAATGAAACGGTTGAACGTTATATTGACCTCTTAGTGGATGCGTTTATTTTGATCAGATTGCCTTCCTACCATACAGGTCAGAGGTATGAACTCAAGAAATCGCAGGTAATTTATTTTGCTGACAACGGTATTCGGAATGCTTTAATCAGTAATTTCAATCCAACATTTCTTCGTAATGATATGAATGAATTATGGCGAAATTATGTCATCTCTGAACGCATTAAATGGATACGGATGAATCAACTGGATAAAAAAATTTATTTCTGGAAAACACACACCTATCAACAAATGGATTTCCTCGAATTGGATGAAAGTTCCTTCAGAGCATACAAAACAGACTGGGAGAAACGAAAAAAAATTAAAGTGCCAACGGCGTTTTCACAAGCATATCCAGAAGCAAAAACGAGCATTTTAAATAGGTCAACTTATTGGACATTTCTAACAAGTAAGAAATGAGTCAACGCTTTGTAAATCATATCGCTGAATATATTCACACGAATAAATTACCGCTGGAGCACCTCACAATTGTACTTCCTTCTGAGCGGATAAAAAAATATCTCGCGTCAGCACTTTTCGAGGTATATCAACGTCCTCTATTGGCTCCTCAAATGATCACAATCGATAAATGGGTCAAGAGTCACAGTCCACAAACTGTCATTGATCCAACGCGGGCATTAATTCGACTTTTTGAGATTCAACTAAAGAACGCAAAAACACTCGAAGATGCTTCTTTTGATGAGTTTTCAGTTGGGGCATGACACTATTGTCTGACTTCAATGAGATAGACCGTTACCTTCTTGATGCTCAACAGGTATTTAAAAATTTAGCGGACATCAAGGAGATCGAGAATTGGAGTTTTGGAGATGAAAACCTCACGGCTAGTCAGTTGAAATTTATGGAGTTTTGGGATAAATTACCTGGGTATTACCACGCCTTGAATATCGAACTAGATGCGAGAAACATGTGTTATGGTGGCAAAGCATACCGACATTTAGCAACCAATATTGATAAACTTTTTGAAGACAAGGATGCACAGTATTTATTTGCGGGATTTAACGCTCTTTCTGCTGCAGAATTGGCTATCATCCGTCAACTTGAAACGATGGGGCGAGCGAATATCTTAATCGATGCAGATGAGTATTACTTCAACGATGCTGCACATGAGGCAGGGACATTCTTGCGAGATTTATCCAAAAGCTTAGATGGAAAAAAACTCGATGTTGTCAGAAACTCGATGAGTGATAAATCCATGGAAGTTACAATGGTTTCCTCTGCTCAGAAAACGGGGCAAGCAAAAATTGCAGCAACAATTTTAGAGGCATCAACCAAAGAACAACTCGATGAAACGGTGCTCCTATTAGCGGATGAAACGTTGATAGACTCGGTCATCAAAAATCTCCCTAAAAGTATTGGAAAGGCGAACATTACGCTTGGTCTCCCCATCAGGAATACGGCAATAAAAACATGGGTAGGTCTGCTATTTTCTATTCAGGAAAATAAAACACGCTTTAAAACCGAAGCGATTTATTTCTACGATTTACAAGCATTTTGGAATCATCCTTTTGTAAACGCGATTCTTGATGAAGAAGAGCGCAGTTTGCTGTTAGAGGCAGAGCGCAGGATAATTCAACGAAACAGTATTTTTATCTCAGTTGATCGATTAACAATTGGGCAAAAAACCCGTGATCTCCTCACACTATGTAGTGCAAAATGGAACCAAAATTGGGCATTAGCCATGTTGAATATTCGTAGTTTGAGTGGAATGATTTATGAGACCCTCGAAGAGGGGTTTGCGTTTGAAAAATCGATATTAGAGGCATTTGATCATTCAGTTATCGAGTTGCAGAATATTATTGAAGAAGGCTTTCCAATAATGAGCATAAAAAGTTTTAGGCAATTATTTAACCTTCATTGGGGAACAAGAAGTATTGCTTACTATGGAAACCCGATGGAGGGACTTCAAATTATGGGCTTGTTGGAAACACGTGGACTTGATTTCAAACGGGTGATTGCTATCGGAATGAATGAAGGAAATTTACCGCCAACAAACCCTATTCAAACAATGATTCCAATTGATTTGAGAAGGTATTTGGGGTTGCCGACTCCAAGAGAGAAGCAAGGACTATTTGCGCATCACTTTTATCGACTACTGCATCACTGCGAGGAACTTTTTGTAACGCACAGCAGCGCGAATGAATCGATTGGATCCAATGAGCCGAGTCGTTATTTACTCCAGCTAGAGATGGAGTTGAGTCGCGTTAATCCAAATGTAAAGATTAATAAGAAGATTTACTCGCTCTCAAGTGATGATCAAAAAATGGAGAAAAGAATCGAGAAAACTCCTGAAATTCTTGCTCGAATGGATGAGTTATTTGCTAGATCAACTTCAGCATCCATGATTAAAAAGTATTTGACATGCCCACTTGATTTTTACTTCCGATACGTTATGGATTTCGGAGAAGCTGAATCGATTGAAGAAGAAATTGAGCACAGTACTTTTGGAACATTTATTCACGATACGCTCGAAGAATTATATACACCGTTTGCTCGTTTCGATAAGGAAGGAAATGAAGTTAGCCCAGCACCAACAAATATCACATCAATTGATATTGACCGAATGCTTAAGAACTTCAAGATTGTTTTGACTAATAAGTTTATGCTCCATTTTAATAATGATCGTGATGCTTTCACGAAAGGGAAAAACTTACTTTCCTACCAAATGGCGCAAGAGCTTACTGAGCGTTTTTTGAAGTCAGAAAAAGTGTTTTTGGAGAAGCAAACTCAGCCTGTTTTTATCGAAGCATTGGAGCAAGAATACAGTACTGAAATTGAAGTAGAAATTCGTGGAGAATTAAAAAAAGTACGTCTACGCGGTTTCATCGACAGAATAGACCGTGTTGGAGATACCATTCGCATTATCGATTATAAATCTGGCAAGGTTGATCCGAAATCAGTTGACTTTCCTTCCAGACAATTTGATTGCGAAGCTGTTGCAAATGCATTCGCGACAAAAAAGCATATCCTTCAATTATCACTTTATGCCTTTTTGTATCATCAGAGGCATGGATTTTTGCCAGAATCCAGCATAATTTCATTCATTTCAGGCAACAACGAACCATTCAAGCTAGATACAAAGAAGCTCTCCTTGCAAGAAGTGATTGATGAATTCCCAAACTATATTGCTGAGGTTTTAGATTCAATTTACGATGTTGATACTCCATTCACTCACGATTCGAGTGTTTATTTCTCCTATTGTCAATATTGTGACTAAGATTATTTACCACTAGTATATGGCTTCTTTGTGCCCATGTATCTTTGTGTGAAAAGGTTGCCCTCAAATTGATATCACATCGTGTCACAATTAGCATCAACTTACCATAGTAATTCTGCGATTACAAAGGGGTCATGTTAAATTTATAGGAAAACACTAGAATAGATGAACACTATTGGAGAATGTAAAGGGCAAAATAATCGCATGATTCAATCTGAAAACTTACTTACAGTTTTCCTGCTACAACAAATGCTTTCCGCTTCACAAACAATTGTCCTCCTTCAGGACGATATGCTTCAAAAACACCCACATAAGTTCCAATTGTCGCCTTTGTGTTATCATCTTTCACCCCTCCCCATTTAATTGTTCCTGAAGTTGCAAGAAGTTCTGATTCGATCACTTTTGCAATGATTCTTCCACGATCATCATAGATAGTAAACGTTCCAACAAACCCAGGTTCTGCCATTTCATAGTTAACTTGAAGGATGTCTTGATAACCATCATTGTCTGGTGAAATTACATTCGAAGTGTAATTGAAGTCACCCTCAGGCAGTGCAGGATAAAACTGAGAATTAGTCAATCCTGGAGTTGCAAACCCAATAGCTTCAGCCGCTGAATGCCAATTGTTTTCATCATTTGATAAGTTTATGTCTGACTGAATTCGTTCTAATGAAACACCATCATCACTGTCTAACAAACTGAAATGCCAATCATCTTGATAAGACACTGCATCCATCATAGCGTTGTTGAATAGTAAATAAACGGTTCCAGAATCATTGCTATATGATGGGAGATCCATTTCGATCATTCTCCCAGGTTGAGCAGCATTGTAATAATCCAAAATTTGCGTTGTGTCCTCCCCAAAAACAGCAAATGTACCTGGTTTGAGCAGGAAATGTTCTGTGAATGTTTTGATGTTGTCAATTGTGTCGTTATCATAATTAGCAATTTGCCAATTTTCAAGATCAATTAACTTATTTGAGGTATTGTGAACCTCAATCCAATCTTTTCCACTATTCGTAGGATTGAAAAGAATTTCATTAATGATTACATCACCAACAACAGAATTTTCAGCAAGCGCAAATTCTCCAAATAGCGTTGTTGCATTCATCCAGCAATCGGCTACGTTTTGAATTTCGATCGTGTAGGTTTGAGAACCGACAAGGTTTTCTACGAATTGCAATGTTTGCATGGATGGGTTTGCAGGAAGGACATAATTATTCTGAATCGTCAGTGTTGGACTGATCACAAATGAAGCATCTGCAAGCGAAGTAGAGTCCATTCCTTCGGTATAATAGATTTCCAAAAAGTTTGGATCTAACGCAATTAACTGTGCTATTTCAGGGTTTTGAGTGTCAGGAGTATTGTTATATACTGAATTTTGCGCTCCAGGGGTTCCACCTGAAGGATCTGTACTCGCCGTCCAATCCGAATCATCCGAACAAGGATCATTAGGATTAATTCGTTCGATGGATATCCCACCAGTAATTGCAGAATTTTGCCAAGAATCACCCGTGTAGTTAATGCTATCTAAGATCACTCCGAGATCACTTTTGATTACAACAGCATCACCTGCATTATTAAAACTCGGAAAACTTGTTACTCCGGTGGCAATGATAAAAGAATCTACGCCTGATGTTTTTGTTAAGACCATGTGATCGCCTGGAAGAAGCCATTCAGCAGTGATCGTTCCAGAGCTACCAGAGTCTCCCAGTTTCCAACCATTAACATCAAAAATCTTAGTGCTTCGATTAAAAATCTCAATATATTCTACTAAAGGTTGTCCAATTTGGGGTGATTCATCAAACATAACTTCATTGACGATTACATCTCCAGCAATTGGCACTTCCGCAGTGAATATTCCAAAATTAGCTGAGAGCAATCCGGCAGTGTTTCCAGAGAGATCAGAAATTGAATTCGCATCAATCGTATAGTTTTGCCCATTAGCGAAGCTTGTTGATGGCACGATGTGGACCAAAGCAGGATTTCCACCATCTAACGTTGCACTTGTGATAGCAAGAGAAGGAGTTGTCGTATAATTCCCGATAGTTTCCGCACTGATTTGATTCAAAGGTTCATCGAATAATAGGTCCACCAAATTTGCATTAATTGCCGTAGCGGAAACGAGAGTTGGAGCAGTTAGGTCAAGAATTTCATTTCCAACATAAATGCTATCGTAAAAAAACTTTGTTGCGTTACTCATTGTGTAAACATTTACCATTCCGAAGTGAGTTCCTAACAGGTTTGTTGCATCGGTCGTTGAGGCTTCAAGCGTGTAGTTTTCTCCTCCCGCTGGATCGACATAAACAGACCAGTTTCCAGCATTATCTCTTAAAACACGAACTCCAATTGTGAAGCTAGTTGCAATTTGTCCAAGTGTTCCAGTAGCAATTTCGGTATGAACTCCACCAACAGCTTTAAATAATCGTATAGCATCACTTGACCCTGCTTCTCCTAATTGTAAATAGAAACCATCTGGATCAGTAGTTAAGTCACCACTTGTTGACGTCAAATAAACACGCCCGTAATTACTTCCAGAAGGAGAGAAGGTTTGTTTTGTCCAAAACCTCCACTCTTTATTGTCCAAAGTTGCTAAACCATGTGCGGTACTCAGATAAGAAATTGAAGCTACAGTGTTGTTTAGTTGCAATTCAAATGAGGGGTTGATCATATAATCGACATCAGTTCCTGACCAAGTAGGTGAAGTCGTGAAATCACCATCAGTGAAGAAGTCTGAAATCTGCGAGTTACAGATAGTATGTGTTAGAATTAACACAAGAAATAAAAAGTGTCGCATAGTTGATAATATGTGTACGTAAATATACTAATTTTGCAGGGATACAGTCAAGTTTATTAAGAGTAAGAGTCTATGAAAGTTGCGGTTGTGGGTGCTACGGGAATGGTTGGAAACATTATGATGAATGTTCTCAAAGAACGAAACTTCCCGGTTTCAGAATTGATTTTGGTCGCTTCTGAACGTTCGGTTGGCAAAACGATTGAATTTTCCGGGAATGTTTATTCGGTAGTTGGACTTCAAGCTGCCGTAGATATGAAGCCTGATTTGGCGTTGTTTTCTGCGGGAGGAGATACATCATTAGAATGGGCACCGAAATTTGCAGAAGTTGGAACTGTGGTGATCGATAATTCATCGGCGTGGAGAATGAATCCTGCGAACAAGCTCATTGTCCCTGAGATCAATGGTGCATTACTGACTGAAAATGACAAAATTATTGCAAATCCGAATTGCAGCACAATTCAATTAGTATTGGCTTTAAAGCCACTTCACGAAAAATACAAAGCGAAAAGAGTTGTTGTATCAACGTATCAATCAATTACTGGAACAGGAGTAAAAGCAACAAGTCAGCTGGAGAATGAACGACGCCAACAAGATGGTGAAATGGCTTATCCGTACCCGATTGATAAAAATTGCTTACCGCATTGCGATGATTTCACAGAAAATGGTTACACGAAAGAGGAAATGAAACTCACGCGTGAAACGAAAAAAATTCTGGATAAAGAAATAAACGTTACGGCAACTGCTGTTCGTGTTCCTGTTGTTGGTGGTCACTCTGAATCAATAAATGTGGAATTTGAAAACGACTTTAGCTTGTCTGAAGTTCGGATGTTGTTGCATAATCAAGATGGAATTACACTGAAAGATGATCCCACAACAAACATCTACCCAATGCCTATCTATGCTGAAGGAAAAGATGATGTTTTTGTAGGTAGAATCCGCAGAGATGAATCTCAAGCCAATACCCTAAACATGTGGGTTGTTTCTGATAACCTACGAAAAGGAGCTGCGACAAATGCGATTCAAATTGCCGAATTGTTGGTTGAGAAAGAGATTTTAAAAGTGTTTGTTGTGAATGATTAATTGACTTTATCTTCTTCGAAGAAATATTTAAATTGATAGATACCGAACATAAAAAACCCTCCAAAACAAAAGAAGCAAAGGAGGGCTTATTTTTTTAGGTAACTTATCTGGTTTAGTCTAAAATATTGATTGTAATTTTTCGCCCTTTATAAGTTGAAGTAATTCTTCCTCCAGCGAGATTCGACTGCATCAATGAGTTCGAAACTTCGCGTTTGATCTGAATAGTTGCTGTTCCAGCGACTAAATTTTGAAGCTTGAACTGATCAAGAATGATGTAGTTTGCTCCGACAGAATTCACCGTAAATGTTTTCGATCCCGATTGACTTCCACCACTAATTGTAACAATGACTGATTCACCTAAAGCGATTGGGCCTCCATTCCATGGGAGAAAGAAATTTCCACCTTTACTGATTCCATTTAACCCGATAGGAATATCAATACCACTAATATTTTGACCGCTGTTTGAGAATTCTTTACCATCAATATCATAATAGGTGATAGGTCTATTCATTGCATTTCCGGATCGTTTAAAGTCGTATTGACCCATAATTTTTCTGTAAGACATTGACTCTCCATCAAACCCAACACGAGAAGGATACGTTAATTCAATTTTTTTACCAGAGTTGTGGTCAACTCTAAATGTTGCTTTCACAGAAGTTTGATTCGAATGCTGATCGTATTCAATCGTATAGTTTGAATAAATCCTATTCTGATCAATGTTGATCGAATTCTCTTTCTTACAAGCTGTAAAGAAAAGAACAGATACTAGTGCGATTCCGAGTGTAGTAATTCTTTTCATAATAATTCATTTAAGGGCTTGATAGAAGTCTTTCAAAGAACGTGCCACTTTGCTGTTAAGTGGACAAAATCACCGATGTAAGGTTTGGTAGTAGGCAAACTATACCCTACTTTTGTAAAAACACACACTATGAAAAAAATTCTACTTATTCTAACAGCGGTGGCTACTTCCGCTCAATTTGCAAATGCACAATGTACACCCGATCCATCATTTACCTCTCCAGGCTTCTACCCTGATAGCATTACTGGGATTGCTGATGCGTGTACTGACGTAAATTACGATCAAACAATCACAGTTGTTGGTATTGCTGACACAGTAGTTGGTGGTTTCACAGTAGCAGTTGATAGCATCACGATTGATGGTGTAACTGGTCTTCCGGGGGCACTTTCGTTTTCTGTTGGCGCATCAGGTTCTGATAATGTGATTGTGCCATCAATTGATCCTGCTTCGTGTATTAATATTTCAGGAACACCTGTAACAGCTGATCTAGGAGCTCATTCGTTGGTAATCAATTATACTGCTTATGTGACTGTTTTTGGAATGACGCAAACAGTTCCAGCAACAGAAGGGTATTTACTAAATGTAGTTACTTGTATAGCTGATTTAAACGAACAAGATGCGACACTAAATAAAACACTAGTGAAGATAACGGACTTTATGGGAAGAGAAACGAAACCCACACCAAACACTCCATTATTGTATCATTATTCGGACGGAACAACTGAACGTAAGATGATTGTGGATTAATTAGCACTCATTAACTTTAGGAAGGCCCGGCATATTGTTGAGCCTTTTTCATTTCCAAATACTTTGCTATCGACGTAAACGCCATTTACTTTTTAGACAGGTCTTTCTGAAGTCATCCAACTTTTCGGTGACATCCTTATTCATTAGTTTTTGGACAAACTTAAAGGTGCCTTTACCTTGTTTGTAATCCATTTCATCTTCAAAGAGTGGAATGATTCCTAAAAAGAAAATGCGTTTCCCATCTGCAATTACTGGAGCCATTTCGTTTTCTAAATGCATCGGGTTCGACAAGAACAGGTGATTTTGTTTCATCGTTTCTGAGAGCGACCTCATATCCGACCCACATGGCATTGTGTGACCGTGACCAAACCACGATTCATTCTCAATAACGTATTTGGCAAGACGCTGAATCCACTCGAAAACCCAATTCATTTTTGGGCTTGAGCGGTCTTCCCATTCCCAATAACTTGGCAGACAAAAATAGAGTTCATTGTATTCTTTGCCTTCCTCCTTTAGCGGAACAGGCATGCGATAATCACTTAAGCCATTGGTCATAAGAACAGTCACAGGACTTCTTAACTCCAAATCGATAACCAAAAGCGGGATTTCGCCCTCCTTAACAGGAACATCGAGAACCCTGTTCTCACCAAATCGTTTGATCAATTCTTGTTTCACGGATCAAAGATACGATAGATTCGTTGGTGTGTTCACGTTGTTGCAACAATTATTTAAAAGAGGGTTTGTAGTCTGAATGACAGCTCACCAGTATAGTTTTTCGTGAAATTTAATTGATTTTTACGATTTAATAGCCTTGAGCTTGAAAAACGATTATTGCGTTAAGGATAGTCGCGGCATCCTTGCTGGGTGAAACCTCAGAAAGATAGAGCAAATAGCCTGGTGGGTGAAGGCGGACTCTAGCGTAGGCTAACCCACCCAAATTAATCACTCAGAACCTTGTCTAATAATATCCAAAAAGCCTCACTTGAATTTACACATCCCTGAGTGAGCATGTCGTGTATTTCTTCTTCACGGACTTTGCCGTACTTCTTTTCAGATCGAAAGGTTGAAAGTTCCGCGGTATGATTTAATAGCGCATCATGGATAGTTTTTGGAGTGGATAAATCAAGAACGTTTACTGTGGAATTCAAGGAAATCATTTCGACATTTTCGGCATTGAGTTTAAAGACCATACATGCTGATTTTCCTCGATGCTCGATGAATTTCACTTTTTCATAGACTTTTTGAAGTACGGTATCTGAGAATAACTCTACTACTTGGATTGCGCGATCTTGATCAGATTTATTCATCTCGATCCACTCTTCATTACTCACACCATTCGCGATTAAAAAGTACTTAAAATCCTCGTCGAAGATTTCCATTTCCTCCTTGTTCAATATTCTGTACTTCATCGCAGCAAAGGTACTCATTCCTTGGCATAACTATAAGCACGATAATAGGTCAAGTTTCCTTATAACAAAAAATAAGGGCGAAAATATCACCCTTATCTTATCCGTTGTTACCGCCTCACTTAACCTTGCTACTCAACTCATTCTTCAAACCACTCCACTCAACAAGGTGTAGTTTAACGGTTCCAACTGGTATCTTTGCTTTTACAAGCACTGGGATTTTGTTTTTATCTGCCGTAATCCAGAACTGTACATCTTCTTCATCTTTAAAGTATCTTCCTGTTTGCATTACAGGAACAAATTTGTAGCACTTAAATTTCCCTTTACGGATTTTGATCACTTCCGTTTTAACGTATTTAATTTTCAGTTTAAAGATCTCATCATCCATGAACACATCAAACGAAAAGGTTTTTCCTTTCTTCATATTGTTCATATTCAGTGTTCTTGCTTTATAGAAACACGAGATCATATCTTGAGTTCCCATAGATATCTTATAGTCCTTTTTACCGTTGTTTACCTTGCTATAATTCTGCTTGAAGGTGTAATACTGATTAATTTTATATCCTCCCTCATTGACATTACGCTTAAAATACCATGGCATCATTGATTTCTTATCGATGTAGCTTTGGTAGACATCATGAACAGCGTAAAACGAATTAAATCCCCCCAATGTTCTACCTACTCCCTTCGCATGATGAAGTGAACGATTCGCTCCTTTTTTTGAAGTAGACCTCAACTCAATAACAGCTTCTCCCGCATCCACAAATCCATAAGTAATGCGATATTTTAACTTTTCACCCTGTTTGAAAGAGGTGTTCACAACTGATGGATAATTCACCATGGTTGAGCTCGTCATTGCGATCATTATTCCGATTAAGCTTAAGAAATAGATGTACTTTTTCATGGTGCGTTTTTTTACTTGCTCTACTAATTTACAGCATTGGTTGCAAACAATAAAACAAATCTTATGCCAAACCATGAGAAGGCAGCCGAAAACTCACCTAAATCTTGACTTCAAACGAAGGATCGGTTTCTCTAAAAGATGATAGGAGACAACAGCTGTGACAAACGTAAATAGAAGATTTATCGGGAATTGCTGTATCCAAAAATCGCCACCAGGACCAGTTCGGAGAAAAAGACCTTGATAGACATATAAACCATAGGAAATTTTACCAATGTATGCTAGCAATCGATTATCTAAGATCAAAACAAATCGAGAGGATTGGTTGTAAGAAACCCAAATTAACAGTAAAGCAACTCCACTGGCAGTGATCACAATTCCTGCGGGGAATAACACAACGGGTGAGTAGAGTCTGTATGTAAGAAGTAAAAGAATCAACACTAACACTTTCTTGTTTCCTTTAAAAAGTTGAGTCCATTTGTCCTTTAGTCGGATGTTGATTATTGCAAACAAGCTGCCAACCAGTACAGGGCCAACTGCTGGAATAAACCACCTTCCAAGGTTGTAGTTTGCAAATACTGTTACCTCTGGAAGTATCCAAACGACAACAATACAGATAAGGATTAATGATGAAATTAGCGCTATAAGAGTACGTTGAGAGCGAACAAATAATATAACAAACGGCCAGATTATATAAAACTGTTCTTCTAATGCGAGTGACCAAGTGTGCCCAAGTTCTCCTGTATAGTACCAATTTGGGACGAAGTTATAGACATAGAATATTGAATATCCTAACCCTATTAGACTTGAGCCAATCAAGCCTTCATGCATGAAAATAGCAACAGCTGAATAGAATACAACTAATGGGGGGAGTAGTCGAAGAAATCTTCGAGCATAGAAATTTTTGATGCTAATCCGATTTGTTTTAATCAGTTCCATATACAAGATTGTTGTAATTAAGAACCCACTAAGAGTAAAGAAAATGTTCACCCCCATTCCACCTGAGATTAAACCCCAGAATCTATCTTGAATAAAGTCATACTTTGGAAGTATTGCTTTAAGCCCAAGGTGAGAACTCATTACCAGAATAATTGAATAGGCACGTAGCGAATCAAAACCTTTAATATATGTCATTCTTTAATAAGACATTCGTTTAACGATTTACATCAATTGCTAAAGTAGTTTTTTTGACGGGAAAAAGGGGGTTTGACTTTTTACTGCAATAATAATTAGCTTTATTACTTACACGAAAATTTGCTTGAAATAATGTAGTCTACATCACAATATTTACAATTCTTCCTAGAACGACAATCACCTTCTTAGGATTTCCGCCTTCGAGCCATTTTACGGATGTTTCATGTGCCAAAACTTCCTTCTCAACCTCTCCCTTCGAGAGTGTTGTTGGGAGTTCAATTTTGAAACGCATTTTCCCATTAAACGAAACTGGATAGGCATAATTTGCTTCTACCAAATGTGCTTCGTCAAATTTGGGGAAGGATGCTTTTCCAACCGACCCGGCTTCGTTATCTAACTGAACCCATAGTTCTTCAGCAATATGAGGTGCATACGGAGAAAGTAAAACGACCAACTCATTTAGAATTGCTCGATTGTTACATTTCTGCTCAGTCAATTCATTCACACAAATCATAAAGTTAGAAACACCTGTATTAAAAGAGAATCGCTCAAGGTCCTCTTCAATTTTCTTAATCGTTTTGTGCAATGTTTTGAGGGCATCCTTTGAAGGAGCATCATCTGATAGTGATACATTTCCATTACGATCATGCATTAACCGCCAAAGCTTACGCAAGAAGTTGTTGACACCATTAATTCCTTTTGTATCCCACGGTTTACTTTGCTCAAGTGGTCCAAGGAACATTTCATACATGCGCAAGGTATCAGCACCATAGTTTTGACACAACTCATCTGGACTCACAACATTAAACCAGCGTTTTGACATTTTATCAACCTCACGCTTTACAATAACCTGTCCCCTAGCATTCTCAACTAACTCGATGTCTTTGAATTGAGGTTGCCAATCGCGAAGCTTGTCAATTAGTATTGCCTCATCGCTATCAACTAAGTCAATTAAAATTTTAACCTGCCGATAGTTGCGAACATCACTCTTGATATCGTCATAAGAGTACAACTTTCCATCATCACTACCTATAAACGCAATTGCTGATTTTCCCAAAATCATCCCTTGGTTAATCATTTTTTGGAACGGTTCATCGAAAGGAATAAATTCCATATCATGCAAGAATTTTGTCCAAAAACGAGCATATAGTAGGTGTCCTGTTGCATGTTCGCCCCCCCCGATATACAAATCGACATTTTTCCAGTAGTCAACTTTTTCCTTCGAGACGAATTCGGTCTCATTGGTTGGGTCCATATAGCGCAAGAAATACCAGGAACTTCCAGCCCAACCAGGCATCGTATTGAACTCCATTC
>JAJRQK010000057.1 GCA_024280295.1 Bacteroidota bacterium | reverse complement strand
TTAAAAATCTCATCAAATGAGTGGGCGCCTGGAGTATACCACATTGAAATATCAGATGTGAATACTGGTCAAACGATCAACAAAAAATTCGTTAAAAAATAGATTATCGTAAATACTTCGCTAATTTTTAAAAAGCGATTTCAGTACAAAATAATTTTCAACCACCCGTCATTTGATGGGTGGTTTCTTTTTTTAACACATCTAATCAAAAGTGTTTGACTATGATCAATTAACACTCTATTATTTTTTTTTCACTTAAAATAGGCTACTTTTGCGCCATATTAATTTAATCTATTCACAATGAAAAAAATTCTACTATTTGGAGTACTTTTCGTACTCAACACTTTATCAGCATCTGCCCAAAGCAATTCTGATGATGCTATTTATTACAACCCAGCTCCAGTGAGTTTATCCCAAGTTGGGCTGTCACTTGCCAAAACAATTATTGCTGGTCCAATGACAATTGATGGAGAAATCCTTCCATGTGATTCAACAAGCACTACACTTACAGTTTCAGGTGGCTTATGTGGTTATCAATGGTATTCTGACAGCCTTGGTGCTAACATCCTTGGTTCAGCTTCAACGCTGCCAATCTCTGGGCTTTCAGGTGACACTACAATATACATTGCCGAAGCTATAGCAGGATCTCCAATGGGACTACCGCTTCCTCCACACGGATCTACATATACTGGAAACGTTCGAGGATACTGGTTCCAAGCGCCTACAGATTTCATTATCTCGGCAGCTACGGTTCCTACTGAAGCGAGTTCTGGATTAACTAACATTGCAATTTTAAAATTTGACACTGCAGCCCCACCACTTTGGAGTATGATAACAAATGCTTTTACAGTACTCGGTCTTTGGCAAAATGAGGTTGCTGATACTGTATTTACTTGTATAGCGGTTGACAGTGGAGAATGGATTGGTGTACTTGGAAATAGAAATGATATGAATTCATACGCAACTGCTCCATATATGTCATCCATTAATGGTATTCCAACTACCCTTACTAGAATGGGTATGCAATTTCCTCTATCATCGACGGCACCACAGAGTATCTTTTCTGAAGTTAGTGGGTCTATTTCACGTGTTGAACTTATCTATGGAGATGCGATTCAATCAGGACCCATTTTCCCAGTAAATATTACAGCTCCGCAATCTACCTCAGAAGCTGTTGCGTTGAGTATCTGTAATGGTGACAGTACTCTTCTCGGTGGAGCAATGCAAACAATGGCAGGCGTATATTTAGATTCTCTTACATCTGTGAACGGGTGTGATAGCATAGTAAGTACAACATTAACTATTGAACCACCTTATTCTTCTAGTGAAGCAATTGATCTTTGCGATGGTGATAGTTTATTAATTAATGGGGTATATGTAACAACTAACGGAACATATATTGACACTTTAGTATCTGCGAACGGTTGTGATAGTCTCGCTACAAAAGTCGTAGGCTTTCTAACTGTTGATGCAAGTGCAACACAAGCTGGAATTGTTCTTACTGCTAATGTCGCTACATCGACGTATCAGTGGGTGGATTGTGACAATAGTAATGCACCAATTGCTGGAGCAACAAGTCAATCATATACTGCAACTGCAAACGGTAATTACGCAGTTCAAGTGACTGCAAATTTTTGCACTGCAATGTCGCCATGTTTCGCAGTTACCACGGTTGGAATTGATGAGTACGATTTGGGAACGGTCTTCTCAATTTATCCTAATCCTACCTCTGATGCTGTTACCTATACATTTAATGGTGGAGTTTCCTTGAAATTTGTCTTAACAACTATTACAGGTGAAATTCTTTGGAAAGGGAAAAGTTCTGGAAATCAAGGAACGATAGATTTAAGTAAATATGCTGTTGGAACATATCTTTTAGATGTGGTTAATGGTAATAAAAATGCAACTATTCGCTTGATAAAAAAATAAAGTACTTAACGTATAGTAAGAAAGCACTTTCCATTGGGAAGTGCTTTTTTTGTAACCTAAGTTACATCCTAGTAAGTTTGACTATCTTATCTTCGTCCAAAGAACTATTATGTTCAAAAAATTATTCAAGAAAACAGATTACACACAACTATTCAAAGATGGGGCTGTTGTTATTGATGTGCGAAGTCCAAAAGAATTCTCTGGAGGCGCAATTCCAGGATCAGAGAACATTCCACTAGGGTCGATTTCGTCAAAAACAAAACAAATTAAATCTTTGAAAGTGCCTGTAATTGTAGTTTGTGCATCAGGTATGCGCTCTAGAACGGCAAAAGCACAATTGAAAGCTGCTGGTGTGAATGCATATAACGGTGGGTCTTGGACTAAAATGATACCTTATGTTGAGTGAATATATAGACACGTTTTTTGGAGCTTACGAAAGTGTGGCCAAGTACCTTTGGAAAACCATTACACACCCTCTTCCTTCTGGAAGTATCAATGGACTTTATTTTTTAATTCTTATTTCGATACTAATTTGGGTTCTTGAAATTGTGATTCCGTGGAGGAAAAAGCAAGCTGTTTTCCGCAAAGATTTTTGGCAGGATACTTTTTATATGTTCTTTAATTTCTACCTTTTTGGACTAATTATTTATGCTGCTTTATCCAGTGTGTCAGTTCAGATATTCACGGATTTATTGAGTCCGTTTGGATACGAAGGGGGACATCTTTTTGATTTTTCTGAAGTTCCATGGGGTTGGCAATTATTCATTTTCTTTGTTATTGCTGATTTTGTTCAATGGGTAGTTCACAATACTTTACACAGAATTCCAATTCTCTGGAAGTTTCATAAGGTACACCACTCAGTAAAGGAGATGGGATTTGCTGCACATTTGAGGTATCATTTTCTAGAGACATTTGCTTATCAGATCGTTAAGTACATTTCTTTGGTTATGATATTCGGGTTCTCTTTGGAAAATGCTTTCATTGTATATTCACTAACAGTATTAATAGGTCATTTGAATCATGCAAATCTCAATTGGAGCTACGGACCGTTAAAATACATTCTCAACAATCCAAAAATGCACATCTGGCATCATGCGAAGGAATTGCCCGAATCTCACAAAAAAGGAATGAATTTTGGGATTTCTTTAAGTTGTTGGGACTACATTTTTGGAACAGCTTACGTCCCCAATGATGGGCGTGATATAGAGTTAGGGTTTCCAAATGATGAACACTATCCAGAAACATTTATTGGTCAAGTAATTGAGCCATTCAAGTCAGAAAAACAATGAAAAAGTATTTGAAAATTGCTATTATATCTTCATTAACACTTGGTTTGGCTCCTTTCTCTCCAGAGCCGCACATTTGGAAACAGTTAATGAACCTTTGGAATGGTAGATCAATGCCTGGAATGGATTGGCTGGATTTGTTTATGCATGGAGCTCCGTGGATATTTCTAATTATTGTACTTGCTTCAGTGGTATTCAAAAAGAGGAAATTACCAACCAAACGGTAACGCTTTATTGGGTCAATATAAACGGCACCCTGTTAAGAGTGCCGTATTACTTTATCAATATTTCGGAAAACGGATTTAGTGTTTTCTCTTGTGAGTTTTTCCTCTACTAGGACCACCTCCCTTTTTCTTCACAGCTCCTGGACGTTTAGTCGGGGTTACTGATTTATTTTGCTTTGATTTTTTCTTGTGAGTGCCTTTCTTATGCTTCTTCCCGCCATGATGTCCAGCATTATGATTATTATGACCATTGTGATGGTTGTTGTTATGATGTGCTTTGTGAGCCGCATGTCTATGATGATGATGAGCATGGAATGATGTTGAATGCACACGATGCTTGTTGTAGTGTCTATGTGCGTGATGAGATCTTCTCACATTTACACGACGGTAATATGGTCTGTGGTAGTGACGTACTCTAGGGTGATAAACAGCCCAAGTTACGCGTCTCCAAGGACGAAACCAATTTGGATGATGACGGTATCTCCATGGTGAAACGTACACAATATATCTTGGCCCATATACATGCCTCACAGGTTTCCATCCATATACATTTACAACAACTGAAGAGTTTTTTTCATCTGCTGGTTCAACCATATAATCATCTCCATATAGTTCTGAATCACCGATAACTTGAAGATTTACAGTCTCATCATCAACTTCTTCCATTTCAATAACAGCGACATCTTGAGATTCTTCCTCACTCACCGGTACTTGAAGTGCGAATGAATGAGTGTTGCTATCAGCGTAATCAACTACTCTTATGTAATCAACTTCACCATCTTGATCTAAATCAAGGTTGTTTACCCCGTTCGATTCTGTATTTAATTTTTTTTCAAAATCCTCAATGTCTTTTGAGTCTTTAAATAGTTCGAGAACCCCATTTAAATCGAGATTATCCCCTTCTAATCCTGTTGAGTCTGCTTCTTGCGCAAATGCGAAAGTGAAAACGGACATCATCATAAGTAATAAGCTTGTCTTTTTCATAATTCTAAATTTTAAGTCACAGTAGTTGGACATTCTACTTTCAAAAAGGTTTAATCTGAAAGTAATTTTTTTTGAGAAACATTATAAAACACTACACACACACACACACAATGTGAGGTGAGCCATAAATATATTTTGTGCATTCATTAAATGGAATGACAATTAATCTGTAATTCATGTTCAAATTTAATTGACAATCTTGATAATTTCTGCTCAAGTTGTGGGAATGGTATTAAGTTTAGTGAACCTAAACTAAGAAAATCCCAAATGGCTCCATTTTTGGCAGTTGTATTTTTGTTCTCTGCTGCAACTTTTTGATTCCTGCGAGACATCTCCTTTCAAGTGTCGGATAATTTCAAGGTTTACGAAAAAATGATTTGATTAGGCCGAGGACTCAAACTGTTACTGCTAGGTATTCCACTACTCCTTTCAATCTCTATGAAAGCTGGATTGATGAAAACAATGGCACTAATTTTCGCCATCATTTATACAATCATGGAATTATTTTGGTACGTGAAAACTTTCATTCCGACTGCTACAAGTGACTTTAGGTTCTAATTTTTAGATTTGGTCAACATCATAATGTTGCACAAACTCCTATCTCAACAAGGAGAAATGCCCTTGTTCGCTGTGCCTTTCATCTGTAAGGGTCTCTTTAAAATCGATATTCCAGATATAAGTACCGTTTTGGGCGATGTCACCATTCCTGTATGTGCCATCCCAGCCGAAATCAGAGTCGTATGATTCAAAAATGATCTCTCCCCATCGATTTAAAATTGTCAAATGATAATTAAATGGATCATAGCCCGTTGAAAATATTGGTTGAAAACTATTATTATAAGCATCTCCATCTGGAGTAAATGCATTTGGTATGTAATAGATCAATACTTCATTCACGATAATAGTTCTAGTAATTGTATCCGAACAAAAACCGTTATCAATGCTGTATGCAATTAAAGTCACATCAAATTCACCACCATCATAAGAATACATGTGAACAGGATCAACTTCAGTAGTACCAAAACTTCCATCCCCAAACTCCCAATTATATGTACTTGAGTAATCTGATAGATTTATGAAAGTAACTTCTGGGTCAAGAACATTAACTATTGTAGGCAGATAGGCAAATTCAGCGACTGGCTGTGGAACTACCGCTATATAATCCGCCATAAACATAGTATCCTTACACCCATAGCTATTTGTTGCTATTAATTCTATATCGAAATAGTCAACCAGTTCAGAGTAGTTGCTGAAACAGGGAGTTGGATTTTGATCATTACTGGTAGTGTCAGTACTGAAATTCCAATCCCATTCAATAATCATACTTGTTGCAGACGATGACAAGTCTGTGAACTCTATGCAATCAGGATTGCAAATCTTTGTAAGTGCGCTAGTGAAATTCGCAGTAGGTTTCTCAAAGACAACTACCGTCTCTGTTGTTGAACTCACACATCCTAAATCTGAGGTCACTGTTAATTGAGCATTGTAAACCCCGTCGTTAAGATAGAAATTTGTTGGATTGACAGAACTCGATCCGTTTCCATCACCAAATTGCCAATCCCAGATAACCATTGCGCCTGAACTTATGCTAGATCCATCAGTAAATACAGTTGGGGGTTCATTTACACAAATTTGACTTGCGGTAAATGCGACTTGTGGCATTGGATAAATTGACACAGGAATCATAGTGTCATGTACACAACCAAAAGACGATATCGCCGTGAAATTAACATCGTAGGTACCTTCAGTAGAGTACCAATGAGATGGGTTTTGAACAGTTCCTCCTGTCAAATCACCGAGATCCCAATCCCATGCGGATACAATTCCAGGTGCATTAATTGTTGAAATATCTGTGAATACTGCTGGGTCATCTAGGCAAACATTTGCTGTAGAAAAGTCGGCACTTGGTTGTGGGTGTCTTGTAATTACTTGACTAATCGTATCTGAACAAGATCCAGCCGCGTCAACAATCAATGTCACTGTATAAGATCCATCCGCAGAATAAAGATGCACAGGGTTTGCTGCATTAGAGGTTGTTCCATCTCCAAAATCCCAAGTCCATGCAATCACTCCTCCTAACGATCCATCTGTGAAAATAGTCGTATTATAGAAGCAATCATCAGGCGCAGTGAAATTAGCAATCAAATTAGCAATCATCACTATTGGGAGAGTTAATGAATCTCGACAGCCATTAATTGACTCTACTATTAATTCTACTTGAAAAGTACCACTTGACCCGTAATTATAGGATGGGCTTTGTAACAATGATGTTCCTGACATGTCCCCAAAATCCCATTCCCACGTGAGAGCACCTGCAGAAATTGTACTTAAGTCCACAAAAGTAGCTGGATCAAATTCGCATGCACCAGTCGGGGTGAAGTTGGCAACTGGCACCTCAAATATATTAGTAGTAGTACTAATTGAATCAACGCAGCCAAGGTTTGAGGTGACAATCAATTGAACGGTATATGGTCCAAATGCAGTGTACTGGTGTGTTGGGTTTTGCAATGTGGAGGTCGTTCCATCTCCAAAATTCCACTGCCAACTACTAATTACTCCAGCACCTAAAGTTGTACCATCTATAAATGTAGATAGTACATTTTCACACTCATCGACTACGGTAAATGCAGGGACAGGAAATGGAGCTACGGTGACAACCTGCGTGAAGTTGTTCACGCATCCTGAATCAGAAGTGGCGGCCAGTGTAACAGTATAAGTTCCTGGAGCGGTATAGGTATAGGATGGACTTTGTGCAGTTGAGGTGTTCCCGTCTCCAAAATCCCATAGCCAACTAGCTATAGAGTAGGGGGCCATAATTGTGGAGGAATTCACAAAGTCAAATGTCGATCCTGCACAAATTCCTAGTACTGGAACACCATTAGATTGAACTGTGAAATTTGATAGTGGGGAAGGCATAATTGTATACGTAAATGAGCCGCTAGAACAGCTATTGGTAAAGTTAATCAAAGCTGTTGTTCCTGGAGATCCAATAGGAACGAAAGATGGAATTGATCCTGTCCCTGATGCAGGAAGCCCAATCGCTGGGTTGCTATTTGTCCAAGTTGAAGTGCCCGAAAACGGGATTGCTGTAGAAGCTTGTCCTTGACATAAATTTTGATCTACGCCATTTCCGAAAGAATTATCAATTGTAAACGTTACCACCAGTGGAAACATATTACAACCATCTTGCGTAAACGCGGAGTTTCCACTAATGATTGTAAAGGTAATTGGTACATTTGTTGGCAAACCGTTAAAATCGTAGAAAACCCAATCATTGTAAGTGTTTTGTTCACCTGGACATCCAGTTACATAAGTTATTGGAGTTGAACAACCAGGTAACGACCCAGACGGTGTGTTTTGTACTCCACCACCTGGTGTAGAGGTCTGCGTCGTTGTTGTTCCATTGATATTAAGGCTGATAGTCATTGTTGTGGAATTTGGATTTGCCGAACCATGCCAGTGTTCAATCCATATTCTTAAGTCACCTGTGCAACTGACACAATATTGAACTTGAACAGAATGTGAAAAAGCGGTGATCGTGAAGAACATCATCACGAAAATTAAACCGAAGTGCTTGAGTAGTCGATTATTAATCATTGGTAGTAATTTGGTAGTAAATAGTAAATCCTCTCATCAGAAAGGGTCTCTGTAGTTATATATAATACGTTTAATTATTGAGTAGGTTGCCTGTGTATAATGTTTTCTTGCAGGAACTGTAAAAATACAAATAAAGTCTAGTC
The DNA here is from genome assembly GCA_024280295.1 of Bacteroidota bacterium. Taxonomy (GTDB): domain Bacteria; phylum Bacteroidota; class Bacteroidia; order Flavobacteriales_D; family Crocinitomicaceae; genus UBA4466. The sequence continues at coordinate 5,224 of JAJRQK010000057.1, read as the reverse complement.
AATCCGTAAGATTATTTTAACGCTTTTATTTAAAAGTGTTAATTTCCCCATTAAAACGGAGTGCAAAAATTTAAATGCGGTTATTAGAATAGAGAGCACACGAGAATTTAAAAACTCGGATAAATCAACTGAAAATGCTATCCGGTATTATATCTCTAGTTGCTCTTCAAAACCGCATGAATTTCAAAAGCAATCCGCTCACATTGGGCAATAGAAAACAAATTCCATTGGGGTTTAGATGTTGGGTTTAATGAAGGTGCATCAAGAAAAAGAAATCAAAATGCTGCACAAAACTATTCTATTCTTTTAAAAATAGCACTCAATTTATTGAAAAATGAAAAAACTGAAAGCAAGGAATCAAAGGGAAAAGACTCAAAGCAGGATGGGACCAACAGTATCTGTTGAATGTTCTTAGTCTAAAAGTGTGAGTTTGCCCTGAAATAGTATGCTTAATATTTTAACACCCGAAAATTGGTCAACCAATGAAGAGAAAGGGGTCTTATATTGTTAAATCCTTCAGTAATTTTTTGTATGTTTTTCCAATTGGTATTTCTATTTCTTCAATGAATATTGCGTTTAGATTCTTACCAGTGATTTTATCAATACGAACAATGTAAGATTTATGTACTCGCAAATACTCCATTTTATCAGGAATTAATTGGTTATATTCACCTATTTTATATCTTATCGTATATTTTCTGTTTTTGGTTTGGATTATTAAATAATTTCCATTCGACTGAAGATATAGTACATTCTGCGAGTTAATGCGATGCTCTTTTCCTTGTTCAAGTACTATGAAGGATTTAGCCTGAGGGTTTAATTTTCTGATAATTAATCTAAGTAATTCCTTTACCAGTGTACGGTTGTAAATGATGAGTCTGATTTTAAATAAAAAATAAATGATCAAAGCAATAAGCCCGCCTAGAATTGTTCGAAGCCACCAGGTTTGATGAAATGGAGGATTGATTGTTACTTCTAGGGTGATTTGATTGTCTGTCCAATTTGATTCGTCTACGTTTGCCTGAAGTGTTATTTTGTATTTTCCTGGCTGTAGGCCGTTTAAATATATCGTTCTACCTGTAATTGCGTGCCACTGGTTGTCAGATGGATGGATTTTATACCTGTATTTAACGCGATTCTTCCCGCCGTAAAAAGCACTGTGAAACTCAAGTTCAAGATTATTCTCGTTGTGCCCTAAGGTTAGCTTTTTTTGGGGAGAATACACTCGGTTATTACATTGAACATTGCTCCAAAATAGGTTGAGATCTGTAGAGTGTGACTTTATATTAAATTTTGATTTTGGAATGCTAAATAAACCTGATCTGGTCCCAATCCAAATTGTATCAAGATAAATGTATACATCAGAGACATCATTATCCAGTAATCCATTTTCAATGCCAAGATGTTCTATATAGTGACTGTTGCCATTAAACACTATATGATTCAATCCGAAATTTGTAGCAACCCAAATTTCGGATTCTGATTCCGCAAAGATCTCATTTATCAAGTTGCTTGAGAGACCATCTTTTTGGGTTATTTGAAGATACTTCTCTTTTTCTTGATTGTATCGAACGAGTCCAAATTGTTTGGTTCCAATAAAATGAAAGACGCCTTTCATTTTTATATCTGAGATTCTTCCTTGAAGAGGTTTAAAGTTGAACTTAATCGTTGATTGAGTCTTGAATGAATAAAAATGTAATCCATTGCTTCCTCCAAACAAAACACCATTATTGGCGTGTTCAATTGCTCTAATTCTGGTATTTACAGATGTGTTTTGATAAGAATTATTATTGTAAGTGACAAATGAACTACCCGTTGCGATCAGCGGAGGTAATTGTAAATTTTCGGAGAAATCAATCACACCAGATTGATGCTGTACATCACGATTATTAAGATGGGTAGTTGTTCTGACGAAAAATTCATAATCATCACTCAAAAAGTTGTAGAATGGTTTGTGTGCATCCCCTTCAATATGACTGATTAATCTTAGGATGCCATCTGTGTACTGATAATGAGTAGTTAATGTTGATATTAGTGGGGCTGAATTTAATCCTGGTGATATACTAAATATGAAGTTGTTGTTATTTGTTTCGTGGAGTTTAATAAAATCATTTTGGGCAAAAAATACACCCTTATCTAAAGTCGCAACCCAAATGCCATCATTTTTATCCTTAAATAGTGCTGTGGGAGAGTGACCCCTTAACCATTGTTGGGTTTCATTACCATTCATATCAATTATCTTTATTCCTCCATCCAATACTCCAATCCAGAAGTGGTTATCATCAAATTTTCCTAGTCCGATTATTTTGGATTTGAATTTTAATATAATTCTATGATCTTGTTGGTCTGAAATGATGAGATTCGAGTGTGATGTGAAAATATGTTTATCATTAATAAACTCACACTGTTTGTAGCCTTCCAACCCATTGCCTGTGGTAATTGATTTTGTTGGGTAATTAAACAAGTCTTGTTTGTTTTGCCCTTGGATTTGATAAAATTTGAATTGATTCTGATCGTGGTGAATAAAGACAGCATCAATGCTATCTTTAGCATTATTAATAGTGGATTCTCTAGAAAGTGGGTGATTAACACTGTTTTTACTTGTATTAATGCTTAGAAAGCCATAGAAATTCTTGAAGCCAATAAATATTTCGTCATTATTGATCCAGATGTTATCTGCAAGAGCTCCGAATGAGTGCTTTTGAATTAGCTCGTTGTTTTGACATGAAGTGAAGTCGGTAGTTCCATTTCTAAAATAAAACCAACTATTATCAATTGTTGAGCACCAAATGTCGCCGTTTTTCTGTGGAGAAAAATCGAAAACCGTGTTGCTGGTAAGTCCTTCTGATACCGAGTAAATTTTAAAACTATACCCATCATATTTTGTGATTCCACGGTCAGTAGCAAAAAGCATGTCACCATTTATATCTTGGAAAATATCGTAAACTTGGGCGCTCGACAGACCATCTCTGGTGGAGTAATTTGTAAAACTCAGATCTTGAGATGAAACCTCAAAGCTGATGATTAAGAGCGTGATAAAAATAGTTAAGAACCTCATATTCTTATAGATCTGGAATCATATATATGGTTTACATCAAATCGTTTATTAAATCAATTAAAAGTAAAGATACATTATTCTATTTGACATTGTTCATGCGCGATTTGCGTTCGTCACTATATCCTACGCTTACGTCACAAACATTAATTTTAACTGGTGTTCGTTGATTCGTGTCGATAGCTTTGAATTCAGAATTATGATGATCATCGTGACATAAAAAGTGATGGGATTCGATTTCTGGTGGTAACGTAATAGTGTCTATAATTTAGAGCAGAAGTAACATATGATAGATTTTTTTAGTAATTATCCTTATGTAAAGTGGATTCTAATTGGATTAGGAGTTCTTGCAATTTTAAGTAAATACTTAAAATTTGATCCGATTGATAAGCTTATCAATCGAGCAGTTAAGAAGTATAAGTTTGAAGAGTTCAATCATTTAAATGATGAGAAGTTAAAGCATTTAGTTGAGCTTTTTAATCAGCAAAATTTTACTGAGGTAATAGAAATGTTTACAGGTTTCGGGCCTAGTTATCGTTCATTTGGATTTAGGGCACTTGGGCAATATGGAGATATGGATGTCACAGACACTTGGATCGCTAAAGAAAAGAACCACGAATTACCAAAAGTAATTAAGTCTTATCAACTCGTGCATAAGGCTTGGGAAGTGAGAGGAAGAGGAACAATTGAGACAGTATCAAAACAAAATTTAGCACAGTTCAAAAAATATCTTGATCAGGCTAAGGCATTATTACTTACTCATCAGGATGAATCTGAATATAAGCTGAATATCCATGCTTTATTATTGAAGGTCTATAAGTCCATTGATATTGATAGAGATGTAATACATCGTACGTTTTCAGAAGTCGAAGTTTCAGGCACTAACAATGCAGAATTAAATTTCAACTACTTCTCTGCAATTTCTTTAAAATGGGGAGGCTCTAAAGAAGAGATGGATCCCTACTTTAATTCAATGGGTGATAAATCTGAATTTATAAACAACTTAATTCTAGCCCAATATTATTTTGATAACGTCCATTTGTGGGATGGCAAGGATGCGAATTTAAAAATGAAAGATTTTCTAGAACAGGCAAAATCTTTGAGAATAGATGATTCGGAGCTCTATAGATATGAATTTTATTTGTTGTTGTATTGGCTATCGAACAATTTGGAATACGATGATTTGGAAGATTATTATAAACGATTGACTCAACCCTTTGTGAGGGATTAAATTAAACTAAAAACAATGAAAATGTTTAAAATTATTACTACGTTATTTATTAGTACGGTGCTCTTATCATGCAGTGACTCTTCAAATTCGGAAACATTAGGTGAAGAAGGATTCTCCTCTGTTGAAGCCAACTTAAAATCAGAATTTGGAGATAAAGCTTATTATACCGAGGTAAGTATAACCCCCGTTGAGTCAATAGGAAATGTAATTAATGCTACAGTAACCAAGGATCCTGAATCACTGAAAATGGGGCAATGGACATGGACTCTAGATAATTGGGAGCAAACTACTGAGGTTTCCATAGAAATTCCAGAAGGAACAAAGGCATCAGATTTTATGTTTCAGCTAGGGAGTGAGGTTAGCCTTAAAAAATTGGGTGAACTAGTTGAAAAATCTAAAGCTGAACTACTTAAGGAGAAAAAACTTGATAATGCGAAATTGCACATGGCATTCATTAAGTATCCAGATAACGGCGATGTTTCGAAAGCTGAATATGTGGTGATGCTTCAACCTGAAACTGGTGGCACTACTTTCACATATAGTTATGAGCTGAACGGAAACCTGATTGAAATGGACTATTAAGAATCCAAAAATCGAATTCTAAAGATATTACAAACTAAATTACTGATTCCCCCATATTTTACCAGTAGGATTTAGCGACGGCTAAATCCTACTGGTAAAATATGGGGGATCAGCTTGTTTTTTTACTGTAAGTCAAAGCCATCGCCTTGTACCATATATGGAAGCTTACTTTTGAATCCTCCATGATGCTGCCACTTTTCAAGGTCGTCCTAAATTCACACTTAGAACATTGCCATTGCTGCTTTGCTTTCAGCCAATAATGTTGATTGTTTGAGCACCGCTTGCATTCTACGCCTTCTTTCTCTCGCTGCTCTCGGAAATGATCCTTGCAAACCTGTTCTGTTGGAAATTCTTCC
>JAJRQK010000056.1 GCA_024280295.1 Bacteroidota bacterium | reverse complement strand
TATAATACAAATCTCGAAATCTTATCCTCTCAAGAGTACTAGTGAATGCATTTTCATAATCGCCAAGTGTATTATAAATTTGTGCTTTTCGGAGTTCTGCAAGAGCACACATATTGTGATTCTCTACACTTTTGTAATAAACGAGTGCTTCCTGAATTTCTTCAAGCCCAGCACTTATTGCATTGTTTTTCGCATAGTGATATCCCCTATTGATTTGCACAAAGGCAATTTGTTCATCTAGTTTCCCTTCTCTAGCATAAAACATTGCTGAATCGAGGTAAATTAAACCAATATCTGGTTGCCCAATTAGTGATTTGAATGCCCCAAATAAGCCGAAGGTATGACTAGCACCAAGATCATCCTTCAGTGATCGATTATTTGTTAAAGTAGCATTGTAGTAGAGTTCGGAGAGTGATATTATCTCTTGAGCAGCTCCTTCTGATTCTTCCGAGGCATACTTCTCATGATAAATTACAGCAATATTAAAGGAGATATTCGCTGCTAAAAAAGCATCTTTTGATTTAACTTTCCGGTAGAGTTCGAGGTATTTTTCAAAAGCAAGTTCTCTTCTGTTTAGGAAATAATCGCAGTTAGCAAGTCCCAATTCTGACCAATAAATTGCAATCTCGTTCTTATCTTTCGTGTAGTGAATTTTTGCTTCATTGTAATGAATAATTGCTTTATCAATCTGTCCATTTATCCTGTAATAATACGCGTAGATATAATGCCAATCAGCTAAATTGTACTGCCATCCATACTTCTCCGACTTTTGATCGACTATTTTTTTAACCTCCAATGCCTTAATTACATTGTTCTCACGACATGCGAAATAAAAATTCTGGAGCAGGTAATATGCAGAATCTGCTTTACTATTATCAACCTTGAATGGGTAAAGTCGCTCGTTCTTATGCGCGTGAAATAATACCTTGTCCTGTCCAATTGAATTGAAACTAAGTAGGACAAAAACTATTAATAGGATACGCATCAATTATGGTAATAATAATAAGCAAATATCAATAATATGATATTATTCTTGATTTTAAGTGTTTTTAACAGCGCTTCTGTTCAAAATCAATGGACGAAAGCATGATGACACTACTCCTCTTTCTTTCTGAAAAGATAAACGCTCATTATAGCATCCTCTTCTCTAGCATCAAAGAAAGCATTCATTACTACACTTGATACACCTTTATCCAATGATGGATAAAAACTCACTGTTGAAGTAGATAAATTACCGAAATCAGAAATAATTGGAGACATTGGTTTATTATCTTTACCATCCATAAACTGAAAGCGAGAATTTAATTCGGGAATATTATCACTCTTTTCATACACTATCGTGAGAGTATAAAGGTACCCTTTCTCAAGTATTATTTTGGGTTCACTCCCTCTCCTTTCTGCTGGAATAACTAAAGAGAATGATCTTGTTCCTATATCCGAGGATATTAGGTCAAGTCCAGCATCACTATTAGACTGGATGATTATTTCCGCCAAATCATCCATGTCAGGCGTTCCCAAGTTTAATTTAGTGACATCTTTGTAATCACCACCACAAAATATATTGAGAGAATGTAATTTCCCTAAACTGGGATCGAATCGAATATAAAAGTCTACACCCTTTAAAGAAGTTTTTAGAATTCTGGCAAAGCCACCATTCTCACCTAATCTGAAGTTCTCAATTGCTCCCATCTCTGCCAATAAAGATTCAATGACGAAACCTTCATCATGGTTAAAAATACCTGTAAAAACGTGCCCTCCTCCATATTCTTCTATTTCATGGAAAGCACTAATAGACGAATTATGAAGATAGATTTTGGACTTAAACATGCCATTCGTATAAGGGATTTTCCATGAATTAAATCGATCAATCGTATATTGCTCCAAAACAGCAGATAGAGATTCTTTGAATTTTTGTTGACTATATGGAATAGCCTTCATGCGCCAACCATCTTCTGTAAATTCAAATTTCAGCATACCAATTATGGCTTTATTCTTTCTCACAAGTAAACAGCGTCCAAACAATCCTTCATGCTCATACCCACCAGGAGTGGTAGAATATTCGGACCCCGCAGGCAAGTAGGTCAATGCTGTATATATTTCATCCTTAACATCATCTCCTTCCATCAGGAAGATGTACATGGGAGCACTATTTGCACTAAAAACAATTGAATTCGTATGAGTATTTGACAATGTGAAGCCCGTGTTTAAATAGATTTTTCTTTGTTCTGTTGACTCAATAACTGTGCTATTTGTGAGTGATATTGTTTTGAAATCATTTTCCATGTGAACAAAGAACTCATCAATTTGTTTATGGTAGGTCTTGAGCATCTCTGGTTCAACGTTAACAATAGATTCAAGATGTTTTACCCAAGGATTATTGTTTAACGTGAAATAAGTAAACTTTGTATCAATATATGTTTTCCCTGATTTACTAACACTAATGATTAGCTTATCAAAATGCCCATCTCTATCGTCGGTATCTTTCCAGATAATAAGGTGTCGTTCACCCAAGTCAGTATTTATCTTGAATTCAATTAGATAATGGAACTTTCCTGTCCGTGCATTGGCGGAATTTCTTTTCTCAATTTTTGCATACCTCGCGCTTTCGAACTCCGGCAGATTCATGACTAGAGGGATAAATCTTTCAAGTTCAAAACTCATGTCAAACTCAAAAGGAAACCTTTCCTTAAAAGAAGATCTCTCCATGATACTTGCAGCTCTGGACTTAATCTTGTACTTACCCGCCGAATAAGAAAAATAACTATCATCCAAGTCATACCAGCCCTTCCAACTTGCGTGGTAATTATCCAAGTACTGGATGAAAAGTGGATCATATCCTGCGATGAGTTTCCAAATATCATCTCCTTTCGGATCACCAAATCGTTTAAAGTCCTCATAAGATTTAATGAGGTGTGATTTCCCTATTTTTTTTCTCTGTGCAAGAATTTCAAGAGCATCTTTTTCAAACTTGATCTTATCCAATTCTGATGAATTATCATCGTCGATGGTGTAAATAACATAATCGATTGACCAATCTTCATCTTGACGGATATCAATACCTCTAATATTATAAGGCAGCTGCTTGAGATCTTCGTACCGCCGTACTTTTTCGTAGTCCGCCATAATAAATCGAACTTCGGTAATAATTTTGGTCTCCTTATCATACACCAGTAAGTAGCTTCTTTTTACATCACTATCTGAAGTCTGAAAAGGAATTCCAAAAAATTTACTTGTTTTTTTACTAGAGTATAAGGCATTAACTTCGGCATCATCTAATGACTTGCCCAAAAATTTAAGTCGAGGATGCGCAGCAAGTTTTTCCCAATCGACCCCCTTACCGATCGACTCTTTTTCTCTCCAAATAAAATTTGAAGTAATTCTATGCATCTACTATAATGCTCTACTGAATGCTTATTTAAGACAAACACATCCCCAAATCTGTTAAAGCTGAGTAAAGCCTCGACCATAGAGGAATATCGAGAACTTTTCACCTTTCGCTGGTTAGCAAACATATCGCCTGAAAGATAAATGTTTCTCGAATAACTTGAATTTTTGTAATCGAGTTCAACTAAAAGAAGTTCATCGTACTTTAATTTATAATAAGTAGATTTATCAAGAGAACTTTCTTTGACCAACTTGTTCAGCTCTTCAATTCTTTCGAGCGCCAAACGCTTTCTATTTTGATCATTAACGTCAAAATGTCTTACGATTCTCCTCTCTGTAGCTGCGAGAGATTCTTTTTCGGCTAGTCTATGATTCTCGGCCTTTTTCTCAAAGGTTTTCATATTTACCGAAATATCACCCTCTTTATATGACTCGCTGTAGAGCATGCTGATAAGATCCTTCGAGGCGGATTCGAACAGACGATTCATCGCATTTGTATAAAAGTCAAATTTCAGGTTATAGCTGTCATTTTCAGAACAAGTGCTAATAAAGACGGCTTCGTCATTACTCTTAAAGGCTAGATAATCATTTTCAAAATTAAGGCGATCAAAGTGATTATAAAAGATGATCCGTCGGCTTAAGTCAAATTGAATTTCACACTCAGGTGTTTTGAAAAAACTAAGTTTCAATGGACTAAATGATATTTCAAAATGATCCTCGCCTAGTTGAGTATCGAGTATTCTATTTAGATCAGTAACTCTTGTTTTAAGCAAAGAGTATCGTTCTTGTGCATGAATAGCTCCTTGTGCTTTACCTGATAAAGGGGAAATTAAGGTGATAATCGCAATAGATAAGTAAAATTTAAATGAAGACATCATAATTCAGTTTTTTACTTTTTAAAGTGCGGCAAATAAAATCTAATATTGTACAAACTTAATGGTACATGTATTCCTTCCATATTCATATTCGATATCGACAGAAATATGTGTAATGATCAAGCCTTCAAGGACACTGTCTCTATCAGATTCAGACACGAAAAAGATGTCATCATAAAAATCTTGCCTTGCTGTAATTCCTTTCAAAGCATAATCGCCCAGCTTTCCTTTATCATCAAGATAGAGCTTAATGAATCGATCTTTTGTTAACTCTTCGAGCATCGATTCAATTTTCAGAATGTCATTCTCGCGTAAATCACTACCCCTATTTTTGCCAAGCCAAGAGTCCAAATTATCAATTACTAAGGAGATAGTAACGCTAGATGGATCACCAAAAACAGCTTCATTCATTGTATAATCATACTTGTAGACCTTGTCATTAATAACAATTGAATCAATAGTGGTTTCATAAAGATTATCTGTTACCCAATTAGGTGTATGTGCTCCTTTAAATTCAGTGATATCATCACTATCAGCGATCGTTTTAATACTAGCTTTTAACTTCTTAAATGCCGACTCCTCTTCAATTTTTGATAAAAGATGTTCTTGAGTTAAGTATGGTTCCTCAGTTTGAATCAGAAACTCATGAACAATTCCGTTTTGTGCACCAGGAATAACAATTGCAATATCGAATTCCACATTCTCTTCTTCCATTCTCTTCTCAGTAAACACTGCCAAAACTGGTGTGTCTTCCGTCCCACTTAACATTCTATAACGTTGCACGAGAACAGTTTCAGAGACGGACTCATCCTTGTACCAAGTAAAAAATGATTGATCACCCGCAGCATTTGTGAAACTGAACTTGGTATATTTATCTCCAAAAACATCCTCTCCAAGTTGAATGTTCAGCTCAGTAACATCAGGATAAACATGGCTTTCCTCGTTGCCACGAACCTTTCTAATGCGATAGTGAACAACATCAAGTGTGGCGTCTTTCAATAAATTTTGCGCGCTCAATTCTGCACTAGAGAAAAGAAAGGCAATAACACACAAGTAAATTGGAAATATCCGCATATCTTAAAATTAATAGAATGATCGATTTAGTTTATTAGACCTTTAAAAATTTGACAACAACAAGGTCACCATCAATTTTCAAACGAAGAAAGTAAACGCCAGGCTCTAGCAAAGCAACATCTAACCCACCTGAGGTAGTTTGAAAACTCACTTCTTGTCCACTGAGCGAATAAATATTCAACACCTCAAAGGCACCATCAGATATTAGTGATATCGTATTTATGACAGGATTTGGATATATTACTACACCTGAAGTTATTGGTTGCTTAGCAAGTCCAACATTCCAACCACAATCTTCGCTGAAATAGGCTCCAGCATCGATTGATCCCCAATTAGCAGTACTCCAGACTGCGTCATCAACTTGAATGCATGTCAAATTGGGATTGCTCATCGCGAAAAACGCACTAAAATTAAGGTTGTTTCCATTGGCAAGATTTAGGGTTGACAATGAGTTTTCGTCACACCTCACTTTTGTGATAATCAAATTTTGAGAGACATCAAGATTGACGATTGAGTTTTGTCTACAATCCAAAAAAGTTAATTGGGCTAACTGAGAAACATCAAGACTCGTTAAATTATTTTGATCACAAAACAACTTATCCAAGTTGATAAACTCTTCAATTCCTGTGAGATCATTTATACTAGAGCCACTGCATAGAATCGTTCCGTTGAAACTATTTGCTTCACTCACCTGAATTTCACTATCATAATTCGTATTTATTGCAGAATAATTCAATAAATAGTTTTTGAAAGTGCCATCAGGTATATTGACATTTTGTGAAAATAAACTTAAGCTTGTCATGGCAAATAATGCGAAGGCAATTTTTTTCATAATTCGAATATTTTAGTTGATCGTTTGAACTTACAACCAAAGATAGTTTGAGTTATTTTTATTCGAAATACGTACAAAAACTGATTTTACTACGTGTAAAAACGTAGTTATAAATTATGTTTGATTGCAAATTTCACCAATTCAACTGTAGAGTGGATATCTAATTTTTGCATCAAATTAACTCTGTGCGTATCCACAGTTCTCTTACTGATATAAAGTTGTTCAGCAATTTGCGGATTAGAATTACCGTCAACGATTAGTTTGAGTACTTCTAACTCACGCTCTGTCAAGATTTCAATGCCTTTTACCTTTGATTCCTTTGATTCACTGATTGTGGTAGAATCATTGATGTATTTTTCAGTTACCTCTTGAGAGAAATAACTTCCTCCTTCTGCCACTCGTTTGACGGCATCAATTATTTCATTCGGATTAGACCTTTTGAGTAAATAACCTTTGGCACCAAGACTAAGACATCGTTTAATTAGTGAGAGTTCTTCATACGCACTAAGAATAATGATCTTAGTATTAGATGATTTAGAAATAATCTCTAGAATTTCAATTCCTGAAAGTTCGGGCATTTCGATATCCACTATTGCAATATCAGGTGATAGTCCATTTATGTTCTCTAATGCATCCTGCCCATTATTAAACGAACCAATCAACTCAAAATCTGATTCATTCTTAAGAATCGCAGAAATTCCATCAATAATTAACTGATGATCATCTGCTAATAAAACTCGAATCTTTTCCATGAACACAAGTTAGTGTCCATAAAAATAACAAAATGCCATTTGCACATCAAGTTTTATCCGTTAGATTGATAAGAAATAATTGTTAGCATGAGTAAGAATCCTGTTTTGAGTCTAATCTTCCTTAAAGTCATCTATGTCAATTTCAGAATACTCAATTCGATAAAGCCCCATTTTCTTGCCTACTGTCACATGAATTTTATGATTTTCAGAAACTGGACTTATTGAAAGATAAGATCTCTTACTTTCGATCCATACTTCAAATTTAGTCAACAACTCTTCTACTTCCATGGCGTAACTAATGTCTCCAGGGAATAGTTCCTCATAAAAAGAGTCCCATTTTCCAGACTTAATAATTTTCTTGTTAATGAAAGAAGGGGGCAATATTTGTACCGAAAATATCGTATCTATTTTTGCATGTAATTTGATTGGAACAATCATTTTTTGGATCAAGACATAAACCTGTGGACTTGAAAAGAAATCAAGCATAAATTCGTGTCAACCTGAATAAAAAGAATCCAATATCTGATCCCCCCATATTTTGCCAGTAGAATTTAGCGACGGCTAAAGTTAATCTGTCAAACACCCTGTTTTCAAAGTATCTTCGGTTAAGCTTGTAGCAAAATTCGCCCAAATAGGATTGTAGATATTTCGCTTTGATCTTGTGAAAAGTACCTAGCAATGCTCTTTTGG
>JAJRQK010000055.1 GCA_024280295.1 Bacteroidota bacterium | reverse complement strand
GGAAAAATTTAAATGCGGTTATTAGAATAGAGAGTACACGAGAATTTAAAAACTCGGATAAACCAACTGAAAATGCTATCCGGTATTATGTCTCTAGTTGCTCTTCAAAACCGCATGAATTTCAAAAAGCAATCCCCCCACATTGGGCAATAGAAAACAAACTCCATTGGGTTTTAGATGTTGGGTTTAATGAAGATGCATCAAGAAAAAGAAATCAAAATGCTGCAAAAAACTATTCTATCCTTTTAAAAAAAGCACTCAATTTATTGAAAAATGAAAAAACTGAAAAGCAAGGAATCAAAGGGAAAAGACTCAAAGCAGGATGAGACCAACAGTATCTGTTGAAGGTTCTTGGTCTAAAAGTGTGAGTTTGACCTGCGGAATGAACCATTTGATGCTTATTAGTTATATTGTGATTTAAAAGAGATTAAAATGAAACATTACTTGTTGTTTTTCACAACCTGCTTGTTAAGCAGTTTAATTAATGCTCAAAACTTTACAAGTATTTCAGGGTTTTCCGCTGAGTTAAACTATACTGTTCTTAATGAAAACGATGGAGTGTCGTTGATAGGTGGATTAGAAAACTATGTTTCATATGACCAAGGCGTATCTTGGACACCATTTAATAATTCAATTGGAACAAATCTAGAAAATGGAGAGGGAAGAGACGCAGTAATTGTAAACGATTCTACATATTGTATATTAATATATAATAGTATCGCAAACGTCTATTCTATAGCTAGAACCGTTGATAGCGGTTTGACTTGGTCACTTCCTTTAAGTTTAAGTGGGACAGTTCAAGAATTTGCGGCAATCCAAGCAGAAGGAAACAACATCGTCATTGCTGCAAAAAACGGCATCTATTATTCGATAGATGCAGGAGTAACATGGACTTTTGTTGTGCTTTCGTCATTAGGAGAGGTTTCTAATTTTGTGGATTATAATATAGGTTCAAATACTTGGTTTGTTGGAGGGTATTCGAGCAATATGTCAACATCTATAGATCAAGGTGCTACTTGGGTTAATGTTAATTATGGTTTTAACACCTCAGAAATTGTTAATAGCTCAAATCTAAATAATCAGCTTCTCTTAACACTTGATCAAGGACCAGGGGGTAAATTTATAACAATTGACGGAGCGAATGCAATTTCGAATATAACATCAGTTCCTGAAGAGTTACTTTATACGTACCCTCCCGCTTCTGAAGCTAATTATTTACCGAACGGAAATATTCTTGCCTCTAATTATAGAAAATTTTATATAATTGATACTTCTAATGCGCAAGTTTTCCATTTGAATTATCCAGGAGTCATTTGGTCTGGTGATGTGGATATATCGCTTGGGGTAACTTACGGGCTAGCCGTAAGAAAGCATAATTCTGGAACATATATAGAAGCACACACAATAGATTATTCAGTGCCACCATCCTTATATCTTCCAGCAACAATAAACATATTAAATCAAAGTAGTACATGTGCAGGGGATCCCATATCATGTTTGCCATACGCCTATTATGCAGATTCGGTTGAGTGGTTTGTTGATGGGAATTTTATTACAAATAGCATTGGACTCATCTTTCCTACCTCAGCAGGCGTTTACTCTACTTATAATATAACGTTGAATGTTTATTACAATGGTATTATGAAAACTGAAAATGAGTCTATTACTTTCTCCCCGCCCCAACCGCCTCACTCATTTACATATCAAATTGATAGCACTGCATGTTATAATCAACCATTTCATGTTTTCATCGACCCGTCAATAGGGACACCTATAAACACGGTAGTTGAAGTATATTATGGTGGGACGTTGGTTGCTGGTCCTCAAACCATGACAACAGCTAACATGAACCTGTATACAACACCAATCACACAAAATGGCACATTAGAAATTATATCTTACAATATTGGAGCTTGTGATAATACATCTGATACGATAACTCAATTTCTGGTTGTAGGATCAGATTTGTTAGGGTTTTCGGTTCTTCCGCATGATACGGCAATCTGTATAGGTATTAATGCTGACTTCTCTTTGATGGGAACAGATCCATGGAATATGTATGATTTTTCAGCATCGTCTTCAATAATACAATATGCGTCATGGAGTTCTCAATCCAATGGGGTTAGTTTTGGTACACTTGATGTATCGGCTCCAGGATTTAGCTACCCAAACCTTTTGTCGTCCACATATATGGACACTTATATACCAATGTATATGTATTTGAATGTTCAGATTTCTGACACGTTAGGCTGTGTGGAAAATCAATTTATTGACTCAATTAGGGTTCATAGACCAAGCGCATATTTTGACCGCCATTCTAGGTCTTACTATAGGAAGGATACGGCTGGGTTTTCTAATGCATTTGTAACAGACAATAGGACATGGTCTTCCGAAGAGTTAACTAGTAGCTATTTACTAAATTTTACCGACACGATTCCATTAATAGCCCCTGATACAGTTGGATTTTTTGATATTCAACTGAAAAATGAGCCACTTCCTGGCTGTTCGGACTCTGTAAATCATTATGTCCATTACGCGGATAGTGCCGTAAACATTGATACAGCTTGCGCGACGGCTCTTTTGTATAATTCGGCACGTTTGCATTTGACCGAAATGGATCAGTTTGGTAACATTTATGAAGTTAGTGTTAATACCACAGGGTCAGGGCTAAATAACGTTCCGCTTTATGCCATTCGTAAATATAATGAAACAGGAAGTCTTATTTGGGAAAAAAAAGCAGTCTATAGTGGATGGGGGTTTAATGGTATGAAAGGAATAGTGATCGAAGCTCTTGATTTTGATTGTCAAGGAAACCCTATTATTGGTATGTGGATACAAGGTGAAGTTGATTATACAGATTACTATTTTGATTTTTCAACACCTTTTAATGTGGAGGAAACGTGGTGCTATATAGCTAAGATTAATAAAAATAACGGAAATTTAATATGGAAAACTCGCTTAAATGATTTTTTAGATGATTCGGGAACCTTCTGGAGGATAACAGATCTAGTTGTTGATAATAACCGGATCTATGTTTCTACTTTTGGACATTTAAAGCTAGAATTCGCAACCTTTGACACAGATGGGAATTACATAAACTCAACACCATTTTTGTTTAGTGGGTGGAGTCAAGATGTTTTTATTCAACCAGGGTTTCATCTTCCATTTGGTTCAGGGTCAGCACCTCAACAATCTTTTTGGTCGCCTCAACTTGAAGTCCTTTCTACTGGGGAGGTTATTGCAATTGGGCATTACAAAGAAGACGGAGTACCACTTTCAACATATCCACAGTTATATTTCTTAGGTTCTGGTAGTGGAATGTTTGCGATGAAATATAAAACAAACATTGGAATCTACGATGTTAATTTAATTGCCACAACGGGAGCAACAAATTACAGCTTACCTAAGTTTGTGGTTGACAATAATAATAATATTATTGTTTCCTCATCTTGGCAAGGTGGCGGTTCAATAGGAATAAAAGTATTAGATTCTGTAATGCCTCAAAATACAGGAACTTTCATTTTTAGTATGGATGCAAACTATAATCTGAACTGGCTTACTGTTGGAACACATTCTAAAGTGCAGGACATAGAGCATATTGAGTTGACGGATGATATTTATCTAATCACTCAGTCTCGGGACAATATAAGTTTTGGAAATGGACAGAATCACATGATGGTAGGAGAAACAATAGATACAGTGATTCAATATGTAAATTATCCTAATTATACTGATCCAATTTGGCTAAATTACGCTCAGAGTGATGTCTTTCTAGTTAAGATGAATGCAAATGGTGTGCCGTTGGAAATGAAAAAGTACAACGACCTTTCTCTAGATCCGACTTATGGAACAACACCTTATCAATCAAGAATTGCAGTATCTAAATGTGGTGATCTAGTTGTTTTCCATCAAAATTATATACATCCTTCTGGGCAATATGAGGTAGATGGGCTAGTATATACAGATGACTCCCTTCGAGCATTTTTTTATTATTCGAATTGCACGCTAGATGATTGTACTTATTTTAACTCTCCAGATACTTTAGAGATTTGTTCTATGCAAACCTCGTTAAATGTTCAATTATGTGATTATTTTAATGTTGACAGTGTTGTATATGATATTTGGGAGGGAGCAAACTTAGTTGTATCTAATCAAACCTCCGTAGTTACTAATGGTTCCTTCAATGTTTATCCATTTGGAGTTTCAGATACAATGACACTTGTCTTTAGTGTTCCAGATATAGACACAACTGTAATAATTTATTCACTTGTTACTTCCTCTTTAACATATAGCATCACAGGTACTATTTGCGTTGATAGTTTAATACAAGTTAATGCCTCGAATTCTAGCTATAATTACTCTTGGCTCGGCGGAATGTATAATGGTTCTAATTTAACATTGGATTCGACCCAATATAATCTTGGGCTAAATGAATTGACTGTTATTGCTGATGACGGAAACAATTGCCTATCTTATGACACTTTACTCTTTGTTGTATCAGCGTGTGCTGAAATAGATGAAAAGAGAATTACTTTCATCACTATTTCACCAAACCCTAATAATGGTTCCTTTCTTATTAAGCATGAAAATTATATGGCACCTTATACAATTAAACTGCATGATTTAAATGGGCGGTTGTTATTTGAGAAATACAATATTTCAAACAATTCTGTGGAATTGAGCTTAAAATTAGAAGCTGGAGAATATATATTGTCAGTATTGGATAGTGGGAATGTATCTTTAGAGAAGATCATCATTTATTAAGCTAAAATGACAAATGAATTACAGCACTCATTAATAAAGTGCTTGGTTTAACGTTTACAATTGACGACGCAAAGAAAGAATAATAGATTAATTCATTGCTCTTCTAGAAGGGTTTAACTCCTGTAAATAGTTACTGAAGACTAAGTCGTATGCCTTTCTATCAAAGTAAATGTTATCAATCTTTGATATACGAATTCTCATCATAGAACACCCCTTCAAGTGTGTCTTTGTCTTCGTACTTAATATCTTTCCAAGTAACAAGTGATTCAGACATAATCAATTCAAAAGAAATCACTCCACAATAATCGAAACCGCAAGGGCACCGATAAAGCGTAATTCTTTCAGTAGAAAATTGATTGAAAGCCTTCTTTTTATCAAGAAAAACATCAATGGAGCACCTAATAAACTCTGAACGGTTGTAATTAGAGATGCCTAATAGGGTCCGTAAAATAATCGAATTCAGAGAATAGGAGCCTCAGCCTAGAAATATTTAGTATCTCTGACAGTGCAACATCATCAATAAAGAAATCAAACTTTCTTCAATCAGAATTACGTTTTATATCTTGTATTACTAACGTGTTTTTTTCACTATAGCCAATCCCGATTATAGCTTATACATATAACTTACACCGATCACGTGCCTCATATTGGCACTGAAGTTATTAAGCTTTTTATCTAGCTGATATTTAACCGAAATCTTATGTGGACCATCAAGTTCCAAACTTGTCCCAATGGCAAGCCTAAATTTAGTGAACCTGGGGCCACTAGGTCCGAACTTTGGATCGTAGAAAAACTCACCCGAAATAAGAGGGGAAAACATACTATTGTCAATATCATATAGAACAGATAGCTTTGTCCGAATTGCTTGATCGAAGTCAGAATCATAATTTTGTGAATCACCTAACCTAGAAAAAGCATATTGATAGCGAAGACGAAACCCTAGATCAAACCGGCTAACACGCTCTTTAATTAACGCGTTAAAATTTATTCGATGACCCGATCCATAATTCCCATACTTATCTTTGTCGAGAATATAGCGGTATTCAATTGAAGGACGGAACCACTTTTTCACTTTATACTCTAATCCTGCCTGAGGGAAAAAGGTTTCTAGTCCTTGTTCGCCAAATCGAGAGTTTAATTCGAATGACCAATCAAATTTCTCTACAATTTGCCCCTCAACACCTGTTTTTAACCATGTTTGGAGTTCATGTTGAGCATAAACAGAAGTACCTGAAAGCAGGATTCCTATTACTATAAATAGCTTCATAAAACGAATTAATTAAGAATATTTATCGTTCCAACATCTAACGTTTCATCCTTATCTGAAATCTCAACATTAAGAGTAACAGCCTCCTTACCACTTGCACAAGAGTTACAATCTTGATAAACGAAAAGGTGATATTTCCCAGGCTGTAAAAAGTTGAATTCGAATGTTCCATCGTGTGATGTTTTTATATCATCATCATAGTATGGGTTTTCATCTCCGTAGATTAAATACACATCTTCTTTTGGAGCATCGTACTCATTAATTAAGTTGCCAGCAATGTCATAAACCAATACGTGAATTTTCCCCTTAATTGTGGATGAACCACCTGGGCCTTCTATTTTTTTACAACTTTGGAGAATAAGAGATGAAGCTATTAATATTGAAAAGATAAAGAGTGATTTGATACGTTTAGTCATAACTATACTGTGTTTATATTGAAAAAAGGACGATTGGGTTTACAACCTTTAAGCTGTTTTCCACGTCACTAATATAGTAAAATAGCGATATAGTTCGTATAATTGGAATTACTTCTCTCTCCTTGGGATTGGTATTTCAACAAAAAGGTTAATTATGCTGCCAAAAAAATTAATGCAATTCTTCTCCGTATTTGCATTCTTGATCCTCACACATTTTTCATCCGCACAGGTTATTATTAATGAATACTCCTGTTCAAATATAAGTGGTCCGAATGATGCTTTTGGTGAACGGAAGGATTGGATTGAACTCTATAATCCAACTGCAACAGCAGTAGATATTTCTGGATTCTACCTGTCAGATAAAGTGGGAACACCTCTTAAATGGGCCGTTCCCGTTGGAAACTCAATTCCTGCTGGTGGCTATATGATGGTGTTCTGCTCAAAACGAAATACAGTTATAGGGGGAGAACTTCATCCGAATTTTTCATTGACACAAACAAAAGGGGAGACAATCATGCTCTCGAATGCTATAGGAAACCTTATTGATTCAGTGAAGTTGGTTCACATGACGAAAGAAGATCATTCTGTGGGACGCTCAACAGACGGAGCAGTGGACTGGAAGCTATTTACCAGTCCAACACCAAGCACTACAAATGTGGGAGCGCAAGACTTTTATACTCCAACACCTGTTCTTTTATTAGCCCCAGGGTTTTATACAGGGGCACAATCAGTAACAATAACTTGTGCAGAAGCAGGAGCCACTATTCGATATACAATTGACGGATCAACTCCTAATGGGACTTCACCTATTTATGGAGGACCTGTTTCAATTTCGTCAACTACTGTTCTTCGCGCTCAGGCATGGGGAGTTAATGATCCTAGTTTTAATGAAACAAACACCTACTTCATCGATGTAACTCATTCAATTCCTACTGTTTCGATTGCCTCTGATGAGATTTACAACTTGATCGCAAATGGTGATCAGTTTGGTGGAAACCAAATAGGATCTTTTGAATTATTTGAGCAAGATGGAGTCTTTATAGATGAAGGAGAAGGTGATTTTAACAAGCACGGAAATGATTCTTGGGCTTACGCTCAACGTGGATTTGATTTAATTATGCGTGATCAGTTTGGTTATAATGGAGACATTGAACATCAAATATTTCCTGAGAAAACAAGAACAGATTTTCAGCGGTTAATATTGAAGCCTGCAGCAAATGATAACTATTCATTTGAAGACGGAGCGCACATTCGCGATGCATTTGTTCATACACTTTCGGATCGTGCAAAATTGAAAATGGATGAGAGAACATGGAGACCCTGCATCCTTTATTTAAATGGAGAGTATTGGGGAGTTTATGAGATTAGAGAAAAAATTGACGACCATGATTTTACAAATTACAACTACGATCAAGGGAAATTTGATCTGTATTATTTGAAAACATGGGGTGCAACTTGGCAAGAATATGGTGGAGCAGCTGCTCAATCAGAGTGGGATGGGCTGGTTTCATTTATTCTTTCGAATGATATCGGAATTCAATCAAACTACGATTATGTAGATAGCTTATTGAGCTGGAAGTCCTTGTGTGACTACTTCATGTTTAATTCGTACATCGTTTCGCAAGATTGGTTAAACTGGAATACAGCCTGGTGGAGGGGAACGAACCTTGCTGGAAATAAAAATAAATGGCGGTACACCCTTTGGGATATGGACGCAACTTTCGGTCATTACATTAACTATACTGGAATTCCTGATCCATCAGCAAATGCTGATCCATGTAACGTGGAAAACCTTCCTAATCCTGGGGGGCAGGGTCACACTGATATTCTTGTTAAACTGATGGCAGATGTTCCCGCAATTGAGCAGTATTATATCACTCGCTATATTGATATGGTGAACACAAACTTCTCGTGTGCCTATATGAATCAATTGCTCGATAGTATGATTAATGAGATTCAACCCGAAATGGCAGATCAAATTGCTACATGGGGAGGAACATACGCTGGTTGGCTAGCAAACGTACAATCTTTAAAAGACTTTATCGATTTACGTTGTACTGCGCTTGAAACAGGGTTGATTAATTGCTATAATCTAACAGGACCTTTTGATGTCACATTTGACGTTAGTCCTCCAGGGGCAGGTGAAATTAAAGTGAACTCAATTTGGGTAAATAGCTTCCCTTGGAGTTCAAGTTATTTTGGTGGAATTCAAACAAACACGAAAGCTAGGGCTTTTGCTGGTTTTACCTTTGATCATTGGGAATATTCTGTAGGACCAATGATAAATGGTGACTTTGAGGATACTAATGCGGTGGATATTAATAGTCCTGAAATGATTATTGCGGTATTTATTCCAGATGGAATAATTCTACCACCACCTGGACCAATTGACCCAGGCACTTCAGAAGGAATTAATGTTCCAACTGGTTTCAGTCCGAATGGTGATAACCAGAATGAGATTTTTGGAATTATCGTTGGAAGTGATGTAGCCTCATTCACCTTCTTTATTTATGATCGATGGGGGAATAAAATGCTTCAATCTTCTGATGCTAACCTTCAATGGGATGGCGACTTCAATGGCGAACTAGTTAATGCAGGAGTTTATCCATATATGTATGAAGTGGTTTTCGCGAATGGGACAAAAGAATGGCATTCTGGAAACATAACTGTAGTTAGATAGTATGAAGAAGATCGCAACAATCGCAATATCATTGTGTGTGCTTCATTCTGTAAGCGCTCAGGATTTTCATTTTTCACAATCCGACCAAATGCCATTGTTAATAAACCCAGCTGCGGCAGGAGTTTTTGATGGCTGGGAAAGAATAGGAATTAATCACAGAACGCAATGGGTAAATACGGGAACTCAATTTCTGTCAACATCCATTGCTGCTGATGCAAACTTGTGGAAATCTACACGAAGAAATACTGCTCATGCTGGGGTAGGAGTTTTGTTTTTCAATGATATTGGGGGAGATTCAAAATTTGGAAACCAATTGGGAGCACTTTCAATTAGTGGGATTCTTCCAGCAGGAAGAACAAGCACGATTTCTGCAGGAATTCAGGGCGGTTTTGGACAGCGAAAAGCTGATTTATCTGGGGTTTCATTCTTGAATCAGTGGGATGGAAATGAATTTAACGAAACCATCTTGAGTGGAGAGCAAAATGTCTTGAGTTCTTTCACTTATGCAGACGCTTCTGCTGGATTATTTTACGTATACAAGGGAAGAAGTGGGACCTTTGCTAGAAATAGAGAATTTAAATTTAAGCTTGGAGTATCTGGATACCATTTGAACAGCCCGAAGTTAAAGTATATAAATGGGAGCACAGATAGACTGAGTAGAAAATTCGTTGCGCACGCATCGATCATTGGTGATATTCCTGATTCGAAATTTGCAATGGATGGATCTGTCTTGCAATTTATTCAGGGAGGACATTATGAAACATTACTTGGATTAAGAGTTCGATATAGATTTGAAGACGGAACGAAAATTACGGGAATGAATCAAAATGCATATGCTGGATTTGGTTTACAAATGAGAGTAAAGGATGCAATTATTCCATCACTGCTCCTCGACTGGGGAGGTTTTAAATTCGTTCTTTCCTATGATGTCACCATATCTGAACTCCGACGAGCGTATAGTGGTGGATCAATTGAGTTTTCTCTTACCTATGTGAATAAGCATCACGCACTCTTTAAGACTCGAAAGAGAAGAATGTAACCTGAGAAGGGCAGTTGTTTTAACAATGCGTTAGTGATTGCAGCGGAAAGCACGTTCGAACGCCCGAAAAACAAACTACATCTTTGCAGTCAATGACCTAAACAATCTGAAAATTCTCTTTCGGAAGAAGACAAATAGCAAAACGTACGGCACTGTCATCATCAATAGAATTCCATAATTAATGTTGTGACCAAAAGAAGTTTCATCTACTTCATTGAAGTTTGCGGTTGATTGTTCTGCTATTAATTTACATTGTGAGCACCCTTGAGCAAAGGTCATATCCGCAGCGAACAAGAGAACAATCAACACGAGAAGAATTTTCCACCTTTTCATGATGCAAAAGTAACGATTTTGTTGATATAGAGGAATTATCAGATAAAAGGCTCAACTGATGTAGTAACAGGCTCGAGGTGTTTAGAAAATTCATCTACATTTGTAGTATGAGAGTTACGGCATTTAGCGTATTGGTATTATCATTTATTTCAATAATTGCATCCTGTGATGATGCGGAAGAACCAATTAAAGAAAAAGAGATTTCATTGGAGAAATTAATCTCACACTATCCTGATAGTGCTGAACTTTATGTCAGAAGAGGGAGAGTTAGTATGAAAAACTTGAATTTCAAACAGGCTCTTTCAGATGCTGCAACGGCTTTTCGTATAGACAGCAGCAATGTTGAGGTTGAGCTTTTCTATGCGGACGTAGTCAATAATAATCCTTTGCGGTCGGTTGAAGATGTGTACGTTGCTCAACGCCATTACGCGAGACTACTTAAGAAAGACGACAAAAACGTTGAAATACTTGTTTCGTTGGCGTCTACTTATAGTCAACAACAGGATTTTGAAAAAGCATTTTCTTACATCAATTCTGCACTTAGAATAGACCCCCGTTACCGAGATGCATACATTTTGAAAGGTTCAATTTACAGAATTCTTGGAAAAACTGAACTTATGAAATCGTCGTACGAAACAGCTGTGCAGCAAGATCCGAAATTTCATGAGGCGTACATTATGCTTGGAGTAATTTATCAGCAAGAAAACAATAAAATATGTGTTCAATATTTTGAAACAGCAGCAAACTTACTACCAAAAAACTCTGAAGCCCTTTATTCATTAGCGTATGCAAAACAACATTTCGGACAAGAAGAAGAGGCGCGTCAAGTTTACCGTGAAATGGTAAAAGATACTTCAGATTATTATGCAAGTCAAGCTTATTTTCAACTAGGTCATATTAAACAGTTTTTCGATGGCGAGCTAGATAGTGCAATGTACTTCTATAACAAAGCAATCTACGTTGAGTCACGATACACAGAAGCATATCATAACCTAGGAATGTGCTATTTTGAGAAGGGTGATAAAACAAAGGCACTTCAATCATTTGGAAAAGCACTCAAGTATAACTCTGATTTTGAATTATCGCGAGCTTATGCGGATAGTATTCGCTTTTTGTGAGAAAGATAAACCCTAAATACATTCAACTTGTCTCGGATGCGGTAATTCCATTAGCAGGAATCCTTTTTTGGAATTGGGGACTCTATTTTATCCTCGTATTTTACATTCTTGACATGTTAGCCTCGGAGGTGATGATTCATTTTAAATCGAAAAAATCAATTGAATTTTACGGAAAAGGAAAGAAAACACGATTTTCTTATGGAATTCAAAGTGTACTCTTGTTGCTCCTTTCATTTGTGGCGATTCATGCAGCGATGTTTTTTATTCAACCTGAGATTAACTTTAAAGAAGAAATTTTTGCCTTTTGGACCTATGAAGAACTTGGAATTCAACAAGGATATGTTCTAGCACCACTTATCGCTTTTGGAGCATATCAACAATATAAAATGACCTTTTTAATGCCAGCGAAATATAGAACAATCGCTCATGTTGACATTTGGAAATCACATATTAGAGCGTCATTAGTTATTCTTTCAGCGGCAGGGTTGGTAATTGGATTAGCACAAGTTACTATTATCTCTGAATTGATTTATGTGCTGATGATTGTTGGTGTTAGTTCTGTGTACCGGCTCGTTTTTACGAATTGAAGGTAAGTAGCATAGTGCTTAATGATTATTTCATCCTTGGGATTATCAATATTGAACAGGTAAGGAACATCCCAAAAGACGAGTTTTCTCTAACGCTGAATTGCTTATATTCGCAGTCTTGATCAACGTATCAACATCATGCAAGAAAGACACAAAGATAGAAAGCGGTATTTTAATGAGCAGATAACCACTGTTGAGAAGTACGTTATTCCCTATATTAATGATGTTATTGAGGTGACTCCATCTATTTCCGTTCTTGAAATTGGCTGTGGTGAAGGAGGGAATTTAAAACCTTTTTTAGACCTTGGGTGCAAAAGAGTTGTTGGTGTGGATCTTTCTGAAAATAAAATTATCAACGCACGAAAATATCTCGCGGAACATCCAAATAACCAAAATCTTGAGTTGTTCTACAAGGATATCTACGAGATGAAAGATTTAGGTCAATTTGATTTAATCATCACGCGTGATGTACTCGAACATATTCATGGGCAAGAGCGCTTTATGGAATTTATGAAGGGATTCTTGAAACCGGGGGGTAAATTCTTTCAGGGGTTTCCTCCATGGCAGAACCCCTTTGGCGGACACCAACAAATGTGTAACAGTAAATTTCTTTCGAAGCTTCCTTATTTTCATTTGATGCCAATGTTTATGTTTAAGGGAACACTGAAACTGTTCAAAGAGCATCCTGGAGATATTGAAGATTTAGCAGAAATCAAAGAAACGGGCATATCCATTGAACGCTTCGAGCGCATTTTGAAGAAAACGAAGTATCAAAAAGATAAACGCACATTCTTCTTTATTCAACCTAACTATGAAGTCAAGTTCGGATTAAAGTCACGTAAGCAGTGGAAATTTTTCTCTTGGATTCCATGGGTGCGAAATTTCACGATGACAGCAGCTTATTATATCGTTTCACTGGACGATGAAGAAGCAAAATCAAGAGTTGTGACTTAAAAGCCCAACTCTGTAACATCGGTTACTTATTTGTCTTTCAAATTTTCATACTTTGTTCAACTATTCTTCTACGTATGGAAAACAAGAAAAAGAAAACCACACAAATAGACCGTAAAAGCTTCCTTTTAAAATCTGCTGCAACAACCGTTGCTGTGGCATTTGGTGCGAACCACCTCTTTGGAGGATCAGGAACATCTAAATCAAAATCGCCCTCATCAGTAAAGACCAACTCTGCTGGAAAGCTGAAAGGGAAACATGAGGAGCTTACTATTTTGAATAGTAAACCATGGAATGCTGAGACGCCACCACATTTGCTTGATGATAAATATACACCCGCGGATCGCTTGTTTGTACGAAACAATGGCGTTGTTCCAAATGAGGTTAATATAGACAAATGGACGTTAACCATCGAGGGAGAATCAGCAAAGCAGAAAAAAACATACACATTCGCTGAACTTAAATCTAAATTCAAGCACTATACCTATCAACTAACGCTAGAATGTGGAGGAAACGGAAGAAAGGAATTTAGTCCACCAGCGAAAGGAAATCAATGGGGTGTTGGTGCGATTGGCTGCCCTAAATGGACGGGCGTTCGGTTGAAAGATGTCTTGAACGATGTTGGTGTTAAAAGTAATGCTGTCTACATCGGGTATTATGGTAAAGATACTCACTTAACAGGTGATCCGGATAAAATTCCTATTTCACGTGGTGTCCCAATTGCTAAAGCGATGGAAGATGAAGCGTTGATTGCTTGGTCAATGAATGATGAAGACTTGCCACTTTTGAATGGTTACCCACTTCGACTTATCTTCGGCGGTTGGCCAGCTTCGACTTCAGGAAAGTGGTTACATAAAATATCAATTCGCGATAAGGTTCACGACGGCCCAAAAATGGAAGGTTACTCTTATCGTGTACCGAGGCATCCAGTAGCTCCAGGTACAAAAGTCCCAGAGGAAGACATGGTAATCATTGAACGATTACCAGTAAAATCGATTATTACTTACCCTAAAACAGGGGCAAAAATAAAAGGAGACAAAATATTTGAAGTACGCGGACATGCTTGGGCTGGAGATTTAGCAATTAAGGAAGTTCACACATCACTTGATTTTGGAGCAACCTGGAATAAATGCACTCTCGATAGCGCAGACAATAAAAATGCATGGCAGCAATGGAAAACGAATGTTAAACTCCCACAACAAGGTTACCATGAAGTTTGGGTGCGTGCCACTGATACTGAAGGAACAATGCAACCAATGGTTTTACCAGGTTGGAATCCGAAAGGGTATTTGAATAATGCCTGTCATAGAATTGCTGTTGAACGCACTTAAGATACCGAATGGAAAAAATTCGTAAAAAGATCAACTTTCTGGGGGCTTTATATATTGTGACCCTATTTATACCATTCGCGGTGTTCGTTTACCCAATGTTAGTCCCTGAGAACGGTGAAGTTGCAGAGGTTGTTGAGGAGGAAGAAGAGGCAGAGGTTGTTAATGGAATTGAAGTAACTAGCGGTTTGATTTATGACGACGGATATAAATTAGTAGCTACGAATTGTGGCGCATGTCACTCACTTGAACTTGTTACTCAAAATGCTGCAACACGAGAGGGCTGGATTGAAATTATTCGGTGGATGCAAGAAACTCAAGGTTTGTGGGACTTGGGAGATGATGAATCGATTATCTTAGATTACCTTAGTAAAAACTATGCACCAAAAGAGGTTGGAAGACGACCAAATTTAGAAAACATCGAATGGTATGATCTGGAAATCTAGTAGGTTCGTTTTCACTTCTTTATTCATTGTCGTTATCAATGGATCAACGGCACAAATTTTTGGAAGCGACCATATTATTTCCATGGAGCAACTGGTTGATTATTCCGAGGATAACCTTGTAATTCTTCATGTCTCACCGAAAGAAGACTATCTAAAAGGACATATTCCAGGTGCATTAAATGTTGAGCGTGCTGACATTGCAGATTCTACACTCGAATACGGAGGACTAATTGCAAAGCGGTCTCAAATTGAGTCTTTTCTTGGAACATTAGGAATTACTTCAAACGACAAAATAATAGTTTATGATGAAAAAGGGGGAAGTGATGCTGCTCGCGTTTGGTGGGTGTTACGTTATCATGGACATCGGGACTGTGCACTCTTAGATGGAGGAACTCCAGTATGGCAAGCGAGAACAGGAGAAAAACGGAGTGTTATTATAACTCCTCACGTTACCACAAATTACACGTTCCCCGATAAGGAAAATCATAGTCTTTATGCTACATTGGGTGATGTTAAAGCTTCAATTGACGACACCAACACTATTCTTCTTGATGTTAGATCGGTCGAAGAGTTTACTGGTGAGCGGAAAAAGAAAGGAGCCTTTCGAGCAGGTAGAATTCCATCAAGTATCTTTTTAGATTGGGCTAATGCTATTCGATTTACTGAAG
>JAJRQK010000054.1 GCA_024280295.1 Bacteroidota bacterium | reverse complement strand
TTCGTGTTTATTTCATGTTCTAATATTCGTATATGCGCTTCAGTGATTTCTCCCCATTGGCATTGTTTAGGATCATCGGCGATTAATTTTAACTCCATTCTGTAATGACCTCGCCGCTCTTTTCTTGTAGCAAAGTAAAGAACTGCATAATCCAATTCATGTGCCATGATTTCAGCACCAAATAGAACAGCTGTGTCTTGATGAAGAAATTCCGTCCAGTAGCTTTTCTTTGAATCACCAGGAGACTGATCAGCAAGGACGAGAACAGCATTTAAATTTTGACTAGAATCCTTGAGTACTTGCTTGTAATTCTTTGCGTGAATAACATTCATTCCGAATCGTTGCCTGCGAGCATTAATTTTTTTATCCCAAAACTTTGATGTCATCGGCATCCCAATTCCGAATGCTTTGTGTGGAAGTAAAAGTGGTTGGGCAGAAATAAACCACTCCCAATTATTATAGTGTCCGGAAACCAAGAGTACATTTCGATTTTCATTGTACAATTTATCCATCAACTCTGGATTTTCGATTTTGAATCGTTTCCTCAAACTTCGCTCAGAAATAGTTAGGTTCTTGACTCCTTCGGCGAGGGTGTCTGTGAAATGGCGGTAAAATTTCCGCTGAATTTTTTTGATTTCTTTGTCAGATTTATCAGGGAAACTTCTATTCAGATTACCTCTAATAACTTCCTTTCTATATGGAATTATTGTTAAAATCAACAAATAGAAGAAATCAGTGAATATATAGAGTGCCCTAAGAGGTAAATAGGAAAGCGGAATGATTATTATATAATAAGCGAACCAAGCCATTTAACTTTTTGAGTATTTATGCCCCCACAAATGATTGATATTTTCTTGAACTTCAATTTCCTTGGGATGGCTACCAGCAGTAAAGAAGGCAGTCTGACTTATTTCTTCGGGCATAAATTCTTGTTGGACAAAATTCCCTGGGAAATCATGTGAATATTTATAGCCTTTACCATAGCCAAGATCTTTCATTAATTTGGTTGGAGCATTACGCAAGGGGAGTGGAACACCAAGACTGCCGGTTTCCTTAACTGTTTGTTGTGCCCTATTTATTGCCATATAGGATGCATTCCCTTTTGGAGAATTAGCAAGATAAATAGTACACTGTGCAAGAATTAGTCTCGCTTCAGGCCATCCTACTGCCTGTACTGCTTGAAAACAATGATTTGCCATTAAGAGTGCATTCGCATTTGCTAGTCCGATATCTTCTGAAGCTGAAATAATTAGTCGTCTTGCTATAAATTTCGGATCTTCACCTCCTTCAACCATTCGTGCTAACCAATATATTGCTGCATTAGGATCACTCCCA
Source organism: Bacteroidota bacterium (assembly GCA_024280295.1). Classification (GTDB taxonomy): domain Bacteria; phylum Bacteroidota; class Bacteroidia; order Flavobacteriales_D; family Crocinitomicaceae; genus UBA4466. The sequence goes on along the minus strand of JAJRQK010000054.1, from coordinate 9,177 downwards.
CGAATAGATTTAATAAATGCAGAAATTATATCGTAATGCTGTTCACCATCTTTGTCATAAGAGGCAATGCTTTGTTGGGCAGATGCCATTACAATCTCATCATCAATGACAATCTCTTCTTTATTCCTAAAAGTACCAATGATAATTTCGAAAACGTTCAATAACTTTCGTGCATCTCCACCTGAAATAGCTAAGAGTGCATTAGTTTCCTTTAGTTGAATTTTCTTATTCCTCAATAATGAATCTTCCTCAATAGCTTTTTTTAAAATTGCTAAAAGTGACTCTTTTGTATGTTCTTTGAGTGTGTAAACTTGACAACGTGAAAGTAGCGCAGAGATAACTTCAAAAGATGGATTCTCTGTAGTAGCACCTATTAGTGTCACAACTCCTTTCTCAACTGCGCCAAGCAACGAGTCTTGTTGAGCTTTCGAGAACCGATGAATTTCATCAATAAAAAGAATCGTTCCTAATTGCTGAAACATTCCAGCAGATTCTACTTTTTGAATTACTTCACGCACATCTTTAACCCCTGAAGATATTGCTGATAAAACATGATAAGGTCGCTTCAAATGATTTGCAATCAAATGAGCAAGTGTGGTTTTTCCAACTCCAGGAGGTCCCCAGAAAATCATTGATGGAATCAATCCTGAATCCAATGCTCTGCGTAATGAAGCACCTTCTTTTAATAGATGATCTTGACCTTCATATTCATCCAAGGTCTTTGGTCGCATCCGTTCAGCAAGAGGTGCTTGTACGCTCATAGTTATACTCTCATTTTTATGATAAGTAAAGATACGAATTGAATACGGATAGCCAGTGGATTGTTAATAACTGATTGAAATTTCCAGTTAGTTGTGAGACGGGTTTTTAGGGAACGTTGACATCACTTTAAATTTACCTCCGAGCCGATCCATTAGATCCTTCCAGAGATCATCATTGTGAGAGTCCAAGATGTGCTTATTTGCAACTTTAGGAAGTACAATCCATGATTTCTCTTTTAATTCAGCCTCAAGCTGATTTGCATCCCAGCCCGAGTAACCGACGAAAAATCGAAAATTAGTAATCTCCTTAGGCTGTTTTTTCAAAAGTGAAACAACATCTGCAAAATTTCCGCCAATGTACATTCCTTCAGCTATTTCTTGGCTATTTGGAATTAAATCGGGGAGCGTATGAATGAAAAATAGATTTGATGAATCCACTGGTCCTCCAAGACTTACACGTACATCAATATCTGGAAAATCAGCTATCATTTCCTGTAAGCTGGTCTCAATGTAGTTGTTAAGTACAAAACCAAAACTACCTTCATCTCCATGATCACATAGAAAAATCACAGAACGAGTAAAGTACTTGTCTTCTATGAATGGCTCTGAGATTAGTATTGTTCCACTCTTAGGTTTATTTGTGTTCTCGAAATTGAAATCTATCACGTTGGAAATGTAATGAAAATATTATAAAAACGCTGGTGGTTTCCGTATGTCAATCTTTGCATCTTGAAATAGACTTGAAGTTGATCGGACACTGAATAAAAAACTTTTATTTCCTCCAATTGGTGTCCATTGAAATGTGAGCGCCCAACAATGCATATCTCTGGTAAGTATAAACCTTGAATTCGTAACGCTGAAATTTTCAATGTTTAAATTTGTAGTAGTAGCCAATTTCCAGCGTTTTGTGAAACTCACATCACCATTAAGCATAAGTGTTTGATTAATATCCCATTCGTTTGGTAGTGCTGCTGTTCTATTTTGATTAGCATTGATGGAATAGACATGCGAAATTGTCGCCTTCCAAGGAATATCGAAATTAATAGCGTGCTCAGGGTGCAGGTTGAAGTAGGCATAATCAGCATTCCAATTTGTACCCATTTCCGTTATTCCCTTATCGATTTTTTTTCTGCTTTCTTTTCATGTGAGCGTAACTCCTGTAGCAATATTAGTACTAATAAATCGACCTAATTTCCCTCGGTCAGAGATTGCGTATTCCGGAATTGTTGTACCAGTTGAGTCAACCCAACTATAAGGGCTGAATGAAGACGTGGTGACAATACTTAACCATCGAATTGGACTAATTCTCATGTTGATTGAAATATTAGACAGCTTCTTTTTTTCGAAATCGTAATTCCCTGAGAAGCTTAAAGCGTCAATCAGTCGAGTTCGTTTAAAACCGTCAACTGTATCTTTATCACTTTTCCGTTTAAGTTCAAACGTATTATTAAACGAGAAAGTGAAAAGTTTTTGGGTATTAACAGATCTAACAGGGTAGATGCTCCGTTCAAATGGCGAATAAATTGATTCCACTGTATCAGCGGGGTTTGCTAGATAGCTACTTGTGGCATTCAAGTTAGGTATGAATCTATAGCCAAACGAGGGAGTGAGAACATGTCTTAACAGTGACTTTTTCTTTCCAATAAATCGATAATAGGAGTAAATCACTGAGGTCAACTGTACATTTAATGATAAATTATGTGCCATGCCAGCGAGTTTCAAGGTGTCGAATCCAACATTATTACTTACTATTACAGTTGTATCATAACTCTTCGATATTTGCTGGAAATTTATTTTATTTCCATAATTCACTGAAGGTGTCAACTTAAATCGATTTCCGAATAGACTTCCAGTTGTTTGAGCCGTAATATTCTGCTGAAATCCATTGAAGAATTTCTGTCCAATTGCCTCATAATTATTCTTTCTTAGAAGTGAATCTTCAAAAAGTGCTTGATTTTTGCCTTCGAAATTATAAGTCATTCCAAAACGGGTAAATAGGTTATGCCAATTCTTTGTTCCATTAAACACTTTCTTAAACGGGAAGAAACGAGTTACATTGACATTAACTACTGGACTTGTTAGTGAGATGTTTTCTGAGACTGTATTTTGTCTAAGCGACATTTTCATACCTGCGGAAATAGGTTTGCCAGGGAATCTACGATTGAGTGCAATGTCAGATGTAAAGGTGTTGTTAAAATATTCTTGATACTCAGGATCGAGGTTGTTTTGTGTTGTATTATCTGAAATAAAATTTACGTTTGCTGTAAATCCCCAATATGGATTCGATTTTGGATTCTTTCGGTGTTGCCATCTAACGGTAGTCTTATTTGCTCTAGTGTTTGTAGGGAATCCGTTTTTCAGTTGTTGATAACCTAACTCAAAATTCCCTGTGAAACCATATCGTTTCGCATATTCGGTTGTGTTTTTTAACCCCCAGCTACCTCTACTATACAAACTCCCATAGAATGTTGTTTGTAAAGAGGGATTAATCGGGATATAATAACCTAAGTCTTGAATTCCGAATCCATATTGTGATACAGGTGCAAAATTTGGAAATAGTAATCCTTTCGACCGCCCTTCAGATTGTGGAATGACAGCAAAAGGCAACCCTAGTGGAGTAGGTACGCCTGCGATATAAAGATTCATAGGTCCAGATACAATTCTTTCATCGGGTATCATAACAGCTTTTGATAACTGAAAGTGATAGTGTGGATCTGGTAGATTACATGTTGTAAATCGTCCTTCTTTGAAATGAATTTGATCATTTGCGTGACGTTTAGCTACTTTCATGTAAAGATAGTTTTCATCCTGTTGAATGGCAACCTCCTCAATGTATCCTTTTTCTGTATCGAAATTATACCGAATTGTTTGAGCGATCATAACATCTCCACCGTTAGTGAATTCGGGTAATTCTATCTTGTTAGAATCATTATCATAAGCATATTTGGCTAGTAACTCATTTGAGTTTAAGTCAATCATAATATAGCCTGCCGTCATGACTATTTCGCCGTTGTCAACACGTGCATCACCAAAAAGATGGAGTTTTTTCTCTCTTAAATCAGAATAAATAGAATCTCTTGCACTGTAATATACTGGGGTTTCCATACCCGAATCATTTATATATACGGTATCCCTGATTAGGTCATCTTGACTGTAAACAGTCATTACATTGCACATTATTAACAATGTACATGTAATAAAAACATGTATGGAACGCTTTTTGAACACTGAAAGCAGGTTAAATTTGTGTTACGACAACTCTAACGTGGCAAAACTATTAAAATTACATTGCAAATGATTGAAAAAAGAAGAGGATGTCTCGGTGGTGGCATTATTTTAACATTGATTACAATTCTATCCAATTCACCTTTGATAGCACAGCAGGATGAATTATCCCTCGCTACCATTAAAACAGTGGTGATTGATGCGGGGCATGGAGGTAAAGACCCTGGTTGTCATGGTCGATTCGCTAAAGAAAAACATGTATGCCTCTCAATGGCACTGAATTTGGGAGCTAAAATCAATGAATTTTATCCATCAATAAAGGTTATTTATACAAGAGATACTGATGTGTTCGTTGAACTTGATGAGCGTGCCAAAATCGCAAATAGAAATAATGCTGATTTATTTATCTGTATTCATGCAAATGCAGCAAGTGCCTCAGCTTATGGGACTGAAACTTATGTATTAGGGCTACATAGAACAGCATCTCAGCAAAAAATCGCGGAGAGAGAAAATGCAACAATCTATTTAGAAGATGATGGTGGTGAAAAATATGCAGAATTTGAAATGACACCGGATGCTATTATTGCGCGGCAAATCCAGTTGAGTGTCTTTCTTGATCAATCAATAAGTTTTGCTTCTAAAGTACAATTTGAATTTAAGTCACTTGGACGATTTGATCGTGGAGTGAAACAAGCAGGCTTTTTAGTGCTCTACAAAACTACAATGCCAAGTGTGCTTATCGAAACAGGGTTTTTAACGAATCCTAAGGAAGAGAAGTGGTTATCAGATTCTTTGACTCAAGAAAAGATGGCAGGAGCAATGTTTACCGCGTTCAAGAAATATAAAAATGAATTAGAAGGAATAGAAGAGCAAGTTGAACCAACGGAGTATGTCGATCCAAAGGTAGTAGACCCAATAACGCAGGTGTCAGATAAAGTAATATTTAGAATTCAAGTCGAGACTTCAGAAAAGCAAATACCTCTTACAAGTGCTAAGTTTAAAGGTCAAACCATTTTCGAATATTTGCAAAATGGACTCTATAAATATACAGTTGGTGTCTATGAAAATGATTTTGTAGAAGCGAGTAAAATGAAGACTAAATTAAGGTCTGAAGGGTTTAATCACGCTTTTGTTGTAGGGTTTCATAAAGGAGAGCGAATTAATTTGCAAAAAGCTATTAACTTAGCAGAAAAATAAAGGTTTGAAATTTTCAAAGGAAATTATTACTGGAATATCGACCATTGTTGCGATTGGGTTACTTGTGACAGGGGTCAATTTTTTAAAAGGAAACAGCTTCTTCGGTGGAGACGATGTTTATTATGCATACTTCCCGAATTCTGGTGGAGTAGCTGGGGCGACATCCGTTTATGTAGATGGAGTTGAAGTTGGAAAGGTTTTGGAAGTGAAATACCTTGGAGGAACCGATTCATTGCGAAAAGTAAAAATGACATTCAATATTCAATTAGAAAATTTTAAGATCCCAAAGGATTCAGAGATAGAAGCTGGAAGTATTGATTTATTCTCAAAAGGACTTATAATCAAAGTTAATCCTGATTTATCAATGGGGTATTACAAACCAAAAGATAAAATTCAAGGGACTGTTAGTACTGACATCACTTCTCAAGTAAAGGCTTACGCTGATCCGATTACAAATAAAGTTGAAACAATGATGGCTTCAGTTGATCGCCTTGTGAAAGGAATCTCATCTTTCTGGGATGAAACGGCTACTTCAGAGATTGAAGCAAGTATGCATGAGGTCAAAATAGCGATTAAGAAATTTGCGAGTGCTGCTGAACAAATTGAAGATCTGGTTGCTACGGAGAAAATTAAAATCTCTCGTATTATGACAAACGTTGAGCAAATAAGTGCTAACCTTAAAAATAGCAATGATGCAATGAGAAAAATTGTAGGTAATGTTGAAGTTCTAACTGATGATTTGGTTTCAGCGGATTTTAAATCCGTTATTGGTGATGCCCAGAAAACACTACAAACTGTGAATAGCATTCTTGAGGCAGCCAACAACGGTGAAGGTACGTTAGGGAAACTGGTCAATGATGATGGCTTATATGATGAACTCGTCAAGACAAATGTCGAGCTTCAGAATCTCTTAAACGATCTTCAGTTACATCCCGAAAAATATATTCATTTCTCAGTCTTTGGGGGGAAACCGAAATACGCAACTCCTCTAACTCAGCAGGAGGAAGATAAAATGAAAGAATTTCTTAAAACACAACCAAACCCTCAGTAAACACTGATTTCATGATCTCAATTGCACTCTTTGCACTTCTTTTTCTCGTCGGATGGGGATTCTTTGGATGGAATATGCTCAAAATCCGTTCGAACATCTTGCTTGGTAAAGAAATCAATCGTAGTGATAATAGAAAAGAACGAATTCGCACCACAATATTGATTGCTCTAGGTCAGAAGAAAATGTTTACACGACCTATTCCCGCACTCTTGCACCTTGCGATATATAGTGCTTTTATGATCACCCAAATTGAACTCATCGAGATATTTGTTGACGGATTTACTCCTGAAGCTCACCGTATTTTTCGACCTCCATTGGGTGGATTCTATACATTTATGATCAGTTTCATTGAAATTTTGACAGTATTCGCTCTCATTGCTACTATTATTTTCTTGTCAAGAAGAAATCTGCTAAAACTTCCTCGCTTAAACATGAAGGAAATGAAAGGCTGGCCAAAGATGGATGCTAACATGATCCTATTCATGGAAATCATCTTGGTAACGTGTATTTTTATGATGAATGGGGCAGATGAAGTACTTTACCAACAAGGTTTATCGCATGCTAATGATGTCCTAGGACAAACTGGTGGATCAATGAATTTTACCGTCAGTAGTTTCCTCGGACCATTACTATTTGATGGTATGGAACCTGCGACACTCCATGTAATTGAGCGGATAGGTTGGTGGGGACATATCATTATGGTATTTTCATTTCTGAATTACCTTGCTTATTCGAAGCACTTACACATCATTTTCGCATTCCCTAATACATATTATTCAAACCTTGAGAAGAAAGGTCGATTAACGAATATGGAATCGGTAACCACTGAAGTGAAATTGATGATGGATCCAACAGCTGACCCTTATGCTACACCACCAGAAGGAGCTGCTGAACCGCAACGTTTCGGAGCTAAAGACGCAACTGATTTAACATGGAAAAATCTGCTTGACAGTTATTCCTGTACTGAATGCGGTAGATGCACATCGTCTTGTCCTGCAAATATTACAGGAAAGTTATTGTCTCCTAGAAAAATTATGATGGACACGCGCGATCGTATAGCGGAAATGGGAGACAATTTCCGAAAGCATGGCAAGGATTACGATGATGGCAAAAGCTTACTTGGCGACTATATCTCAGAAGAGGAAATTTGGGCATGTACTTCATGTAACGCCTGTGTGCAAGAGTGTCCGATTAATATAGATCCACTTTCGATTATTATTGATTTGAGACGCTATTTAGTCATGGAGGAATCAAAATTACCAGCGGAATTAGCCGGAATGGCAACAAATATTGAGAATAATGGTGCCCCTTGGCAATTCAGCCCAACAGACAGATTAAACTGGAAAGACGAAGTATAATTTAGCATGAGTAAAAATAAAAAACTTATTGCAAGCAAAGTTGATGGAGAGACTGTATCTCCAATCCTGCCAGATGATGTTAAGAATTACCTGATTGACATTGATGGCACAATCACTGAGGATATTCCAAATGAAGAACCTGAGCGAATGGGAACTTGTAAACCTTTTCCAGATGCGCTAAAAACACTTAACGAGTGGTATGGTCAAGGGCATATAATTACTTTTTTCACTTCTCGATTGGAAGAACATCGTGAAGTGACAGAAATATGGTTGAAAGAACACGGATTTGAGTATCACGGAATGGTAATGGGGAAGCCGAGAGGTGGAAACTATCACTGGATTGATAATCACATTGTGCGAGCTACTCGTTACGAAGGTAAATTCACACAATTGGTAGATAAAAAAGCAAATATTCAAGTTTTCGAATAAGAGAAGATATGGGATTACACGTACCTACAATGGCTGAAATGATGGCTAAAGGAGAATCACCTGAAATATTATTTTGGGTTGGTTGTGCTGGAAGTTTTGATGATAGAGCAAAAAAAATAACAAAAGCACTTGTTAAAATATTAAATAAATGCAATGTCGATTTCGCTGTCTTGGGTACGGAAGAAAGTTGTACAGGAGATCCTGCAAAACGAGCAGGTAACGAGTTTACGTTTCAGATGCAAGCCATGATGAACATTCAAATTTTGGATGGTTATGAGGTTAAAAAAATTGTAACTGCTTGTCCGCATTGTTTTAATACACTTAAAAATGAATATCCAGAGTTAGGAGGAAATTATGAGGTTATTCACCATACACAGCTCATTCAAGAGTTAATCAATCAAGGGAAATTAGCATTGAAAGATGGAGATACATTTAAAGGGAAGAAAATAACCTTCCATGACCCTTGTTATTTAGGACGTGCAAATGATGTTTATGAAGCTCCACGCTCACTAATTGAAAAACTAGATGCCGAACTCGTAGAGATGAAACGCTGTAAAACGAAAGGTTTATGTTGCGGTGCTGGTGGTGCTCAGATGTTCAAAGAAGCTGAGAAAGGAAATAAAGAAATTAATGTTGAGCGTACCGAAGATGCTTTGGAGACTAAGGCAGATATCATCGCAACAGGTTGTCCATTTTGCAATACAATGATGACGGATGGCCTCAAGAATTTCAACAAGGAAGGCGAAATCGAAGTGCTTGATGTCGCAGAACTAATTGCAAGCGCAGCAGATCTATAATGGAAATATCATCACTATCACCTGAAAGCCGTGTGTGGATTTACAAATCTAACCGAGCTATGACTAAATCTGAGCAATCAAAAATTCAGCTAGAACTGGATACGTTTATTCCAAGTTGGGCATCACATGGAAATCAATTATTTGGTGCATCGGAAATAGTGAATGATTGGTTTATCGTCTTAGTTGTAGATGAATCAAAATCAATGGCTTCAGGTTGTTCAATTGACTCTTCGGTTCAGTTCATTAAAATGATTGGAGATAAATTCGCTATTGATTTCTTCGATAGAATGCACGTGCTTATTAAAAATGGAGAAGAGATTAAAAATATTCACTTCTCAAGCTTATCAGATTATATCGAT
>JAJRQK010000053.1 GCA_024280295.1 Bacteroidota bacterium | reverse complement strand
TATAATATTTATCGGTTTATTATCAATCAGCTCAATAATTATTGGTATTGACAGCATTACTCCTGCAAAAATGGTGCAATGCTTCAGTAATGTCAATCGTCCTATTTTCTTACTTGCTGTCATTTTTTAATGCATGCTAACATCCCAATATACTAATTGATTTGTATATAAAAAAGGCATATTGATTATAAAAGGATTATGTGCTTATTCATTATAGGAGGTTAAATTTAAAGAGTCTAGTGGGCTTTTAATCTCCTTGACATGGCTTAATGTTACCTGCGTGTAGATTTCTGTTGTTTTGCTGCTATTATGACCTAATAATGATTGGATGTAACGCAGATCCGCCCCGTTTTCTAATAAATGAGTAGCAAAACTGTGGCGGAGCATGTGGGGAGTGACGTTCTTAGTGACTTTTGCATTTATTCCTGCTCGCTTTACAATTAGGAGAACACTACTACTGCCATATTTTAAGCCGCTCTCTCCTTCAAATAGGTAATCTTTTGGTCGGTATTCTATGAAGTAATTTCTGAGTTCTTCTAGCATAGTTGGACTTAGTAGCGTTACGCGATCTTTGTTGCCCTTCCCAGAGCGGACAGTTATCAGCATTCGTTTACTGTCAATATCAGTAAGTTTCAAATTAAGTAGTTCGCCTCTGCGTAACCCTGCGGAATAGAGTAGGGCAATTATGCAACGGTGCTTGATGTTACGGGTTACATTAATCATACCTGCAATCTCTTCCATACTAATGACCTTTGGTAATTTGTATTCCTGTCGCGGACGCTCAATTGAATAGAAACGATTGGGCATGTCCTTTACAACTTCGTAGTAGAACTTAATGCTATTTACGACTTGATTTAAGTAGGATCCAGATTTGTTCTCTTGTATGAGATGTTGCAAATAATTCCGAATATCATTTTCATCAAGGCTTTCTAGAGCGATTTCTGGATAGAAATTGATGAATTTTTCGAAGAAGGAAATGTAGGTCTTTGCTGTACTTAACGCATAACGCTTTAACTCTAGTTTACGAAGAAATTCTTCAGGACATGCCCGATAACCAGGTTTTAGACGCCTCTTACGAAACCCATCGACATTTAAGATGGTAGTTGAAATGTGAGGGGATTTGTTTCTGTAAAAATGCGTACAGTTGATATGCGCGATCCCCTTGAAAAGTGAAAAAACCTGGTCTAGGTTTGATTTTGTATTGGGAAGATAGTGCATCCCGTAATCATCACTCCAATCTATAGTTGATAAAGATTCAATGATTACTGTTATCGCTTTACTTGGATAGTGTTTGAGCCCAATGTATTTACTTCCATCGATGACAAGATGCTTGAGCGTTATATAAGATTTTTTGGTGTACATTTTTATTGGGAAAGATCATTCTAATTAGTTTCAAGTGAAAATTTATTCGTAGTATTATACGTATAACAACCGAATAATTGTGCGATTAAAATGTCGAATTGTAAGTACTGTGATGAGAAATTAGAAGGTAGAGTTGATAAAATTTACTGTGATGAACATTGTAAGTCAGCCTACAACTACAAAGTTAGTAAAAACAAAGAAGCGAGCTTTTTCAATAAAGTTGAGAAACAGCTAAAGGCTAATCGTCGCTTATTAAAGTTATACAACAAGGCTGGTAAAGCAATCATTCGCAAAGAAGATCTTATTGCAAGCGGGTTTAATCCTAAGTTTTTTACCCATTATTGGAAGAATACGAAAGGAGATGTGTATCTCTTTTGTTTTGAATTTGGGTACTTAGAACGAACAGAAAATGGAAGATCTAAGTTCGTTTTAGTACATTGGCAAGATTATATGGGGACAGTGTGAAAGTGGTTTGAAATATTGAATTAATTACAAAACTAAGTTAGGTTCTAAAATGCCGTTGGTTACAAATAAACGAGTTCTACTTCTTCATTCTTTCGCAAGTAGGATTTTACAATCGTGCGGGAATCTTTGTCATCTTTAACTAAGTCTATAAATCGATTCCATTTTTCAGGTTTCTGTCGGTTAAAATGAAATGGCGCATAACCAAAACCTCTTAATACCCCCTTTTCTATATAAACTAAGCTTTTTTCGTTTCGAGCACGTCCTTTTCCTACAATGTAAAATGAAGCCCCGTTTAAGTTGAGTTCATCTACTAGTTCTTGACAGCGTAAATTATAATCTTTAGTGCTTTCTTCATTGATGCATGCGCCATTACATTCTTTAATCTGATACTGGAAACACGAACTGCTTGTTTTGTAGATGTTGCATAATTTTTTGCACAAACGATGTTCCTCAACGAATCGCTCTAGTGTTACAGTTGCCTCTTTTTTTGAGCTAAAACTTAACAGTGGAGCATCTTGTATTTTTGAAACTTGAGCAATGTGCAATCGCAAGTAACCCTTCTCATCCAAATAATCGTATAAGCCAAATGGAAAATTTGAACGTTTTAATGCGCGATTGTAAATAGGTTGATGCTCCTTTATTTGCTGTGTTTCTTGAAGCAAAGCGATTAATTCTGAACCAGTCAAATCGAATTCAATGCGAGCAATATCAGTTTGCATTTGGATTGCTTTTTTTGTCTTTGAATTTCGCAAATGATGTTCAATTCGTTTCTTAAGATGAATACTTTTCCCAATGTAAATGAGCTGATTTGTTTCGTTATAGAATCGATAGACTCCAGCTTTATTTGGAATCTCCTCAAGTGCACTAACATCCAAGTTTGGATGAAGTCGTTTTGGATTAATCTCCTCCTGAATAAATGTGGCAAGCCCTTTTGGGTCTTTTTCAATCAGTAATGTGAATAGTTTTGCCGTTGCAAGTGCATCTCCTCCTGCTCGGTGACGACCAACTAAATTGATTCCTAATTTCTTGGTCAATTTGCCAAGACTATACGACTCGTGACCTGGAATTACAAATCTTGAAGCTCTAACTGTACATAGGTGAGGACGACGGTAATCAAAACCAAGTGTGTTAAATTCCATGCGCACAATTCCGTAATCAAAGCTCACGTTATGAGCTACAAAAACACAATCTGTGGTAAATTCAATGATTTCTTTTGCTACTTCGAAGAATTTTGGAGAATCCTTTACCATTCGATCATTTATGCCCGTCAATTGAACAATGAACGGAGGAATTGGCATCTCTGGATTAATCAATGTTGCATATTCGTCAATTACTTTTTCTCCATCATGAATGTAAATGGCAATCTCTGTGATTTTGGAGTCCTTAGGCGCACCTCCAGTCGTTTCTATATCTATAATCGCGTACTTCAAGTTACAAAGTTCTTAAAATGTAGGAGATTTATGATTAATTCGAAGAGAAAATGATCAAAGAAATAGGACTTGTTTTTCCGAAGCAAGATTTCGTGCTAGTGATTGGAGCGACATCCTTTAATTTCCAAAGTAGTAGTAGCCAACTCTGATTTCTAGTTTTGAATTAAAGATACAGCGGAAAGCACGCCCGAGCACCCTACTAACCTAAGTTCTACTCTAAAATAGTGTTAAGATAAGTTTGGAACTCAGTTGTTAAACAACAAAAGTGGCGCCCAACTTGTTTTATATTGAACACCACTTTCGTAACTTTACTCCTAATCATTAATTAGATTTAGTAGTAATGATAATAGCTGCCACTTCCTTCCATATAGCCATCCTCATTGTAATAAATTGTTTTTTCAACTTCTCCCCCGTCATCATCAGATATACTGCCGCCTAAGTGAACAATTTGATCGTTCAAGCGTACGCGACCTCCTTTAGGAATTTCGATAATCACAATAACTTCTTGCTCGCGTAGTTTGTCGGCTCGTGGAAATGAATAACTCGCTTGTAATGTCAATGTATCTCCAAAAATAGCCATAGAATGCGTAATCCTTTCTGCTTTATCTTCTCCTTTTTTTCGTGTTCTGCCATGAGCACTTTTGTATTGGTGAACGTGGAAGAGTGTATCGTTTGATTGCTTGAATTTAAAATGAATTCCGTAATCTGTAATTGAGGTTTCACTAATTTTAACGGTACCAAATCGTCCGTTTTTCTTGATGTGAAATTTCCTAGGCTTCCCAATGTCATCAATTTCAGTTAAGACAACTAACTCGTCGGTATCAACGGTGGCAATTTGCTTTTCTATTTCACCTTCATAGAAGAAATCGCGACCTGTTTTCGCTCCTAAATAAAGGCACATTACTAAACCAATAATTCCTGTCACGAAAATACCCAATAAACTTAGGTTTGCCCATTTATTCCGAATTCTAAAGATGAGAATTGATCCTAAGAGTAGAAGTAGTGTAATTGAACTTGAAGCCAATAGTAATCCTCCAACCCATGCTGTTCCTACATCACTTGTATGGGGTAGAACGAGTGCACCAAAATCAGAAAGAGATAGTAATCCACCGTCGTCAATTGCTGGGATGAAATCGAATCCTCCAAGGCTAAATACTAGGAGTGCTATAAGCCAACTCAATCCCCAAAGGATCAGTATTGATCCTGCGATTGTGGATAATATCCTTGCTCCACGAGACATGCTTTTCTTGTAGGTGTCGTTTTCGCGAATTTTACCTGCAAAGTTTTTTGTACCGTCTTTGAAACGTTCAGCTGCATTTCCAACTTCATCTTTCACATTTTCAACTGTGATAGGTCTTCCTTTCATGCGCAAACGGTCAATGGTGCTTTTTGCCTTGGGAACGATGATCCATAGAATGATGTAGAGCGGAAACCCGAATCCTCCGAAAAGAAATAGTACGACGAAAATCGCGCGGACGATGACGACATCTAGTTTGAGAAAATCAGCAATTCCTTGGCAAACTCCACCTATTATAGCATTTTCTGTATCTCGAAACAAACGCTTTTCAGAACCTTTTGTGCTTGAGTTTGAACTTTTTGTTTCTTCTGCATACTCTGATTCTTCATCCACGTATTCGGATGGATCTCCAAGTGCGGCCAATATTTCATTGATGTCAGAAAGTTCAATTACTGTTTTGCTTTCACTTAGTTTTGTTGAGCATAACTCTGCAATTCGTAATTCGACATCCTCTATGATATCTGAACATCCCGATTCATTTCTAAGTGTCGTTGCCAGACGGTCTAAATAGTCCTGCAACAGCTCATACGCATCCTCCTCAATTAAGAAGTTGATTCCTTTGATATTTACTGATACTGTCTTTTTCATTTTTTGTCTGTTTGAGTGATTTTTGTAACGGCCTTGTTCAATTCTATCCACGTACCCGAAAGTTCGTAAAGAAATGTCTGGCCTAAGTTGGTGATTGAATAGTACTTTCTCGGTGGGCCAGATGTAGATTCTTCCCAGCGATAGGTGAGTAGTTCGGCATTCTTTAATCGAGTTAGCAATGGATAAAGCGTGCCTTCTACAACGATCAATTTTGCGTCTTTCAACTTGGTGATGATCTCCGACGGGTAGGCTTCTTCTTTGCTTAATATCGATAGAATACAGAACTCTAAAATTCCCTTTCGCATCTGAGCCTTGGTATTTTCTAATTTCATATTCGACTAATTGTTTATACAAAGATACATGTAAAAGATTGTATTATGCAATACATAGTACTGTAAATATTTTTATAAATACAATTTTGTGTCCCTTGATGGCGTTTTACTTAGTAACAGCTATGGTTCACGAGATATGTGAAAAAATGATAAATTATTTCAATCAAGTTGATTTTATCTAGAAACTGAACAAGTTATGGGCAATCTAGAAATTTATGCAATCTACCCTTAACTCACTATCCAGTTATTTAGAGCACATCCAGTAACGTTTAGACTAGAGAATAGTACGTTCTCCTGAGCTTTATTTTCTCTTAAGGATAGGGATGATTTTCTAACAATAAGTAATTGTGCGAAGCATTAACTTCGTATTTTTTTTACTCAGTGTTACCTACATTTTTTATTCACAATGTTCATTAAATTGCTTTTCGTCTTTTGGAAAGATAAACGCGGATTTTTGCTTTTTCCAACCATATTTTATGGTGAAAATCTTCTTTGTTTGGAGCAGCAGTAAAAGTGATAAATTCATACCCTTCTAATCTATTCTGTAGTTCATTTACAATTGATTTTCCTATTCCTTTTGACTGATGATTTGGATGAATGACTATGTCAACAAGTAAAGCATAATACCTTCCATCATCTACAGTTCTTCCGAAACCAATAATTTCACTTTCATCTTTCACAAAACAAGTAACAGAACTTGCTCTAAATGATTTTTCAATTTCTTTGGGTTCTCTAATTCCCCAATTAACTAATTCAAAAAGTTCCGAAATTCTTATCCAATTAACTGAATCTAATATTGGATTTAATTCGAATGACATCATTTTTTATGATGTCAGGTAACGGCTTTAATATCCGTAGTTGCTGTTTTAAAAGCACTTACCTTTCGATTTAGCACTAAAGTTTGCACAAAAAAACAAACTTTTAATTTCGCACAAAACCGCATTTACGTGTATATATTGTTAGGGGCTTTTACGTCCTAATTCCAACCCTTCTTCTTTGCTCTAAATTTCCCATTAGTAACTGTAGTTGTTGCATCACCGCCAATTTTTTTTGCTGTAAAAGAAAATGTACCTTCTAAATGAGTGTTGCTTTCATCGGTGATTTCAAATTTCAAATTTTCTTTAGTAGCTATATATCCTATTTCTTTATATCCAATGCTGAAAGCTTGAACATCTTGTGGTGATCCTTTAGCAGTCACTTTATGGTATAAATTAAAATTACAACCATTGGTTTTATCTTCCGCTACTATGGTGTTAAAGGAAACGCCACTAACTTCTACTTTTATTGCTAAAACAGCCATTGTTGCTGCCACATCCTCACCATTTATTGTGGCTGTTAAAAATGTGTCCTCATTATTTGAACTTGGGCTGATTGATGAAGGTTTATCATTTTTACAAGAATTGAAAAATAATAAACAACTTACGATGCATAATGTGTTGAAATATTTCATTTTTTTTATTTAAATTTTCACCTACTTCAGTTTTAAGTCTTTTCGGTTTGTTCCAACTTTTTGGCTTAGTTTTTATTGCTTAAAATATTGTAATATAGTCAACTACATGTTTTTTCGTTTCGTCGAATTAATGATTGACGATTATTTTAGATGGTTTAAAGCTTTACCAATTTCTTTACTTCCTTTTGTCCATTATTAATCAGCGTTAAATGATAAACTCCTTTAGGGAAATCATCTAAACTTATGACCATGTTTTTTTGATTAGAAATTAACTTAGTCATAATAGTTTCACCTAAAGTTGTACTAACATATAATTGGGCTTCGATTAATTCAGTTCCAAAATCAACAGTGAAAATACCATTAGAAGGGTTTGGGGCAATTGTAATTTCTGTTACTTGATTTCTGCATGATTCAAAAATGATATTCGAATAGTCAAATTTGCCATTAAAATCTACTTGTTTTAATCGGTAATAAGCTAGTCCTGCATTTTCCGTATCTATGAAACGGTAGTTTATTATTTGATTACTATTTCCGTTTCCTTTTGTTTGACCGATTTCATAAAAATCAACTCCATCAAGACTCTTTTCTATGCTAAAGTAATTGTTGTCTTCCTCAGATGTTGTTTGCCAAGTTAACTCTACGTTTTCTTCAGTACAATTTGAGCGAAATAAAGAAAGTGATATTGGGAGTGGAATAATTATTCCTGTAATTGAGATATACCCATTACCAGTTTGAAAACCTGGAGTGTGGGTAGTTAAAGATGACCCAACAGGAGTAACATAACTACTACCACCGCCGCCACCTGCCCAGCAGCCACCGCCACCACCATAATAACCACCGCCTGCGCCACCACCAGCGCTATCACTACCTGCATCGCCTCCAAGTCCTAGTGTTCCATTAACTCCTGGGACATAAGGGGCGAAGAAACCACCCGCACCACCTGCTACTTGTGTGCCACCGAAGCCGAATGTGGTAGGAAGTAGATCTCCCGATACACCATTAAGTCCAACTAAGCCACCGCCATTTCCACCATGATCTCCACCTGAAAATGTATTCGTAGCAGCACCGCCGCCGCCACTAGCAATAACTAACCTATTTGCGAATGCTGTTCCGCCAAAGCGTATATCTGATCCTCCACCTCCAGAACCTCCAGAATAAAGTCCAAATGCCGTATAAGCATTTCCGCCACCATTCCAGCCACCAGCTACAATACCAGTTGCAGATCCATCAACGCCTCTTCCTCCAACATAGATATTCAAAACATCTCCAGGAGTAACATTTAGTGTTGTTTGAACACGGCCACCTAAACCTGGGGTATTTACTACTGCAAGCCCAAATGAGTTTCCTCCGCTTGCCCCAGCCATATCTATTATCAATTGCGTGACGAATAGCGGTACTGTGTATGTCTGTACAGCTCCTGTATAATTATAGGTTACTTGAGAAAAGGACTTATTTACAGCTAATCCAATTAGTATGCAAGTGGCAAAGATTCTAACAATCATATTCATAATTCAACGCTTTTAAAAGCTTTCTGTAAGAAGACTTTGCCTTTTGTATACTTAGTCCCTTAGCAGTTAAGTATTTATCAGACTTCAAATATACACTTTATATATCATTTGTATATTCGTAGTATAATAAAATTTTTATGAGCGAAAATGAAGGCTATCTTGAAATAAATCGTGAATCATGGAATCGCAGGACTGAAAAACACGTCGATTCAGATTTCTATAAGAACGATGCATTTATTTCTGGAGCATCATCTTTGAATGACATTGAGTTAGGCTACCTCACTAATTTGGAAGGGAAATCTATTTTACATTTACAATGTCACTTTGGTCAGGATACTATTTCAATGAGTAGGTTGGGAGCAAATATAACAGGGGTTGATTTATCTAATATTGCGATAGAACGTGCAACCGAATTGGCTCTGAAAACCAAGCAATCTGCTAAGTTTATTTGTTCAGATGTCTACGATTTACCAAATCACTTAGATGATAAATTCGATATCGTCTTTACGAGTTATGGCACCATTGGTTGGTTGCCAGATATGGATAAATGGGCAAAAGTTGTTTCTCATTTCTTAAAGCCAGGTGGAAAACTAGTATTTGTTGAATTTCACCCAGTTGTTTGGATGTTTGATGATGATTTTTCAAGGGTTGGCTACAATTATTTCAATTCTGAAGCAATTATTGAGGAGTTAGATGGGACTTGTGCGACTAAAGAATCTAATGAGAAATTCGATTCGATTACTTGGAATCACCCCATTAGTGAAGTTGTAAATGCCCTGCTATCTAACGGGTTAAAAATTGAGATTCTTGATGAGTTTGATTACTCACCCTATAATTGTTTCCGCCATACTGATGAATTTGAAGCTGGGAAGTATAGAATTGAGCATATTGGTAATAAAATCCCGATGGTATATTCAATAGTAGCAAGAAAAGATCGGTAATTTCTTTTTGGGCGTTCGAGCGGGCTATTCGCTGTATCTTTTTGACAAAAGGATGTCGCTACTATCCCTAACGCTTTCACATCTGAATCTAAATCTACATTTCTTAATCTAACACTTCATCCATCCAGTCCTTCAGTCTTATGTCTTCGAGTCTTAAAACCTTATTATCTACTAGAACACTTCAAATAATCTATGCCAAAATCATAAAATCAGCTTAATCTGCGGCATCAGTGTTCATCCAATTCTACTTCATTCCATTTCCAATTTAAACTCCGATGTCTGATGAAATGTCAAATCCGGATAATCCTTCTCTGCCATTGTCAATAAAAACGGAGTCTCAGCTAAGAAGACCAAATTATCATCTTTATCTAACGCAATGTGACTTGCCTTAGCTCGCTTGAATGCAGCTATTTGATCAATGTTATCTGATGTTATCCAACAAGCTTTCGTATAATTTCGCGGTGCAAATCGACATTTAGCGCCATATTCATGCTCCAAACGGTAATTGATGACCTCAAATTGAAGTTGCCCTACTGTACCAATAATTTTACGATTTCCAGGCTGACGGATAAACATCTGTGCAACCCCTTCATCCATTAATTGTCTAATTCCTTTGTCTAGTTGCTTCGATTTCATAGGATCTAAATTCTCCAATTCCATGAAAATCTCTGGAGAAAAACTCGGAATGCCTTTAAAGTTAAAATTCCCAGTTTCACTCAGCGTATCGCCAATTTTAAAGTTCCCAGAATCGTACAATCCAATAACATCTCCAGGATAAGCAGTTTCAATAACACTCTTTTCCTTTGCCATGAATGCAGTTGGATTCGAGAATTTAATCTTCTTCGCAATTCTACTGTGTTGGTAGAAAGTGTTGCGTTTAAATTCACCTGATACGATACGTAAAAATGCAATTCGATCTCTGTGTTTTGGATCAAGATTAGCATGTATTTTAAATACAAATCCTGAAAACTTATCATCGTTTGGCTCTATGAATCCTTGGTCTGTATCTCGACCTCTCGGAGCAGGGGAAATACGACAAAATGCATCGAGTAGTTCCTTCACACCAAAGTTGTTCATCGCTGAACCAAAGAACACAGGAGCAAGATCACCAGCTAAATACTCTTCACGATCAAATTCATCATAAACACCTTCGATTATTTCAACTTCCTCTCGTAATTCGTTTGCAAACTCTTCAGTAACTAGTTCGTCTAATAGTGAATCTGATAAATCTTTAATGGGGACTATTTCTTCTGAGATGCTTGTTTTATTCGCAGCGAAAAGGTTGAGACTGTGATCGTAAAGATTGTAAACTCCTTTAAAACGATCTCCCATTCCAATTGGCCATGTAAGCGGTCGGACTTTGATCTGAAGTTTTTCCTCCAGTTCATCTAATAAATCGAAAGCTTCCTTCCCATCACGATCCATCTTATTCACGAAAATAAGCACAGGAGTTTTTCTCATACGACAAACTTCCATTAATCGTTCTGTTTGCGCCTCTACACCACTTGCAACATCGACAACCAAAATCACACTATCCACTGCGGTTAATGTTCTAAATGTATCTTCCGCGAAATCCTTGTGACCTGGAGTATCTAAAATATTAATTTGCTTGCCTGCGTAATTGAAAGCCATTACAGAAGTCGCTACCGAAATTCCACGTTGCTTCTCAATCTCCATGAAATCGGAAGTTGCGGTTTTTTTGATCTTATTGCTTTTTACAGCTCCTGCAGATTGGATTGCGCCTCCAAAAAGAAGCAATTTCTCCGTTAGGGTTGTTTTACCAGCATCTGGGTGAGAAATAATTCCAAATGTTCTGCGCTTTTCAATTTCAACTTCGTAACTCATAATCACCGATTTCAGTGCGCAAATGTACGAATTCGAAGTGATGGACTGATCGCATTCGGTATATTTGTTGATTCAAGAATTATTAACACAAATGGGAAGCTTTAACGTATTTATTGGCTATGGATTCGATCAAAATGGTCCATACTTGGAAGTAGATGAGCATAACAGTCAAACGATCAAGCGTTGGAACTATATTTTGAAGAATGACGCATTTACTTTAGAAGCAAACGCTGAAAAATATTGCACAGGTAGTTTTAATCTCGAATTGTTAGAAGGCTCTCCTTGTCAAGAGCAAGTGAAATTGGAAAACACAACTAATTCATCTTGCTATACTTGCTTCGATAAAACAGGATTTAACCCGTCGTTCTATCACATGGCGAAATCTGATATTAGTCCTCAGCAGCGAGCCTATAATAATACGAAGCATATTGTTTATCTAGCTTATTTCACTGATGGTCTTATCAAAGTAGGAATATCAAGTGATCGCCGAAAAGAAGTTCGTTGGGTAGAGCAAGGCGCAAGAGTTGTTGCACATATTTTGACTTGCGAAAATGCCTATGAAGCGCGTTATAACGAAGAACTAATTAGTAAACAATTGAAGCTCCCAGAAGTTGTTTTAGGAAAGAAAAAGCGTTCAATTCTAAGATACAGGTTAGATGAAAATTCGGCAAGAGGTTCTTTAAACGATCTTATTTCAACTATTCAATCAGATTTAGAAATACCACTTCACACCAATAGAATATACAACTTAGAATTAACCTACAACCCTAAATCAATTTTACTTCACCAAACAATAATCGATCTATCCGAAGAAACTCAAAAAAGAATTTCTGGAACATTTGTTGGCTTATATGGTGACATTCTTGTTGTAGAAAATGATCATAAGCAATTCATGTACTCACTCAAGAAAATGATTGGACATCATGTTGAAATAGCTGATGGCCAGGAAAAAAATAATTTCCAACCACAGCAAATTACCCTGTTTTAATTTCTATTTCCATCCAGTCCTTCTGTCTTAACATCTTCGAGTCTATCAGTCTTATTATCTTCAAGTCTTAAAATCTAATTTCACCTCTTCGGGATTTCCCCAGCATCAACTAATTGTTGGAAAAACTCAGTGACTGTAGATTCTAACGACCGATATTTCATGCCCAATTCTTTTATGCTTTTTGAATTATTTGCTACCCATGGATACCCCACATTTAGCTTAACTTCTTTCCGTGTCATTCCAACTTTCGGGGCAATCAGCCATAAGAGCCATTTTGGTACGGTTCGAGTTGAGATTGGATAATTGGGAAACTTGGCTTTGACATATCCTGCTAATTCTTTAAATCCAGCGTTTGACCCTGAAATGATGTACCTTCCTTGTGCTTCAGGTAATGTTCCTGCTCGATAATGAGCCTCAGCTAAATCACGTACGTCTATGCAGCCAATGTTGAAATTAGGTGTTCCCATTTTGAAATCGCCTCCAGCCATTTGTTTTATGATGTCATAAGATTCAGATTTCGCGTGTGGATTGATTCCTGGGCCAAGAACAAATGAAGGGTTTATGGCAACCAAGTCCCATTGGTTTTGTTCCTTTTGAATTTTCCAAGCTTCCTTTTCTGCTTCAGTTTTAGAGTAGGAGTAAGGCTGGTGTTCCAATGAAGAGGTAGTGTTCCATGTTTCCTCTGTAAGCTCATTGTTTGGCATCTCAAGTAGATCAACAGCATCACCATAAATAGATGCACAACTACTTGTTAATACAACACGCTTTACACACTCTATTCGATTTGCCGACCTTAGAACATTGCGCGTTCCTTTTTTTGCAGGATCAACCAAATCAGTTTGAGGATCATTTACATTTCTAATGAATGGAGAAGCAGTATGAAAAATCAATTCGCAATTCTTCATAGCAGCATCGTATGAACCTTCTTCTAGTAAGTCACTCTTAAAATAAATGATGCTTCCAGAACTTTTCTCAGCAAGTAAATCTAAGTATTTTGTTTTTTCCTTGTTTTCAGGGTCTCGGATGGCAGCATGTACGGTGTGTCCTTTACTTAATAGTTTCTCAACAAGTCTACCAGCAACATATCCAGTAGCACCAGTGACTAATATTGGTTTTGATGTATCAATCATAATTATTAGTTGTTCAATTTGTATTTTATTAATATCGCATTCAGAAGTGGGGCAGAGTTTTGACCATCCTTTAAAAGTAGTTCTGTGGCAATTCCATCGATAAATACTTCAATTAGTTTTGCTTCCGAAATGGGGTCTTTGTATTCAAGTTGCGTAAAAGCATCTATCATTGACTCTTCGAAAGCGTCAAAAGCAGCATCTTCATAAGCTCTTCGTTGCCATTTGAGGGTATATGTCAATCTCCAGAAATTATACTCTTCTTTTTCTACAATGAAGGGTAAAGAGAGCGCTTTTCTAATTCTGTTAGATGGATCTTCTTCCATCATGACAAGCGCAAAATACTCATGGGCTTTTTCTAAACCTGCTTGTATAATCGCATCGAGCAATCCCTCTTTGTTTCCGAAATGCCGGAAAATAAGTCCTTCTGATACGCCTGCATCTTTCGCGATTATGTTCGTAGAAGTTGAATCAAAACCATTCTTCGCGAATAATTTCAATGCTGAATTAATTATATTTTGTTGCTTTTTTGTCATAAAAGTGAGTAATCACTTACAAAGGTAATTGTTTTAATGACACTTTACTCATTTATGTATAAAGTAAATGTTTTAATTAAAGAATCTGATCAAGTGTTTTCTTCATTGTTTCATTCCAACTGGCACCGAATGACTCCGTTTGTACGATTTCCAGCCTTAACGTCAATTTAATCTTATCTTTGATGCATCTAAATACGAGATAATGGACAAGAAGACACAATTTATTTACCGCATACTGTTCGGTGTTGTGATTATTGGAGGAGCGATCTTTTTATCTTTTCGTTACCTGTTAAAAGGACCTCCATTTATCAAAGTACTCGCATTAGCACTAATTGTTGGTGTTTCGTATTTAGTAATAGATTATTTAAAACGAAAATCAAAAGAAAATTAACATGAACGATTTTAAATCACAAATTCCAATCAACATTGATCCTAAAAAAATTGGTCGCTATGTCGCAATTGGGGTTATTTCACTTATTGTTGTAGTTGTCCTATTAATGTCATGGAAAGATGTGGATCCTGGAGAAGAAGGGTTTATTTTTCGACCTTATGGAGATGGGGTAGAGATTGGTATAACATATAATGAAGGTACGCATTTTATTGCACCATGGAATGAAATGATTACGTATAGTCTACTTCAGCAGTCGAAAACGTATACTTCAACGGTAATGGATAAGAATGGTACTAATATTACTGTAGAGGTTGCAGTGAATTATTCTGTTCAGAAAGGTAAGTCTGCAAAATTGCATCTTGACGTAGGTGAGGGATACATTACTATTATTGATGATAAATCTCAAGGTGCAATTAAGAAGGTTATCGGTAATTACAATTATGAAGAGGTTTATAGCACCAAAAGAGATGCTTTAGAGGAAGAAATGAGTGCCATTCTTAAGAAGGAGTTTAAGAAGAACTACATCAACTTGGAGTACATCGAAATTAAGGATGTTGATTTGCCACAGAATATCGCTGCCGAAATTGTGAGTAAGGAAACTCAAAAACAACGTAACCTTACAGCTAAGGAGAAACAAAAGGAGGAGGAATACCTTGCAAATGCACGTATTGAGAAAGCACGTGGAGATTCCTCTTTAGTAATTTCAGCAATCTATAAGGCAAAAGCAATTAAATTGGAGGCGGAGCAAATTGGTCGTAATCCTGCTTATATTGAATTGAAGAAATGGGAGAAGTGGGATGGAATTGGATCACCTTATGGTGAGAGCAACGTCTTTGGTTCTGGAGTTTCTATTTTGAAATCGAACTGATTCTCTGCGCTTAAAATTCAATAAAAAAAATCCGCTGAATCATATTCAGCGGATTTTTTATGTCTAGATAATTTAGATGCTAATTTCGATTCGGCTATAAGTTTTGTTCGGAACGAAGTGTTTTCCTAAAATTATATTGCTGCTTTTCAACTGATTCTGCCCCGTTGAGCGTTGGCAAAGGCATACTCTTTGACAAGTTTTGGTTCGTGCGGTTGGCTTTTTTAGCGACTTGGCAATGTGTATGACTTTAGCGTGGACTATTCAGTTTCGTTTATTAATAATTTTAGTTCTTCCTTACCTGGTAACACCGTTTTGTACTTACTAGCAAATATCTGTTCATTATTCTCTGGTAATGTGTACTCCACAACAGCTTCACTTTTATTTTGGCAGAGAACAATTCCAATGGTTTTATTTTCGTCTTTCAATCTAATTTCTCTATCGTAATAGTTCACGTACATCTGCATCTGTCCAATGTCTTGATGTTTTAATTCACCAATTTTAAGGGGAATTGGAATACGTATAGGTGAAAACGTGAAATTCTATTTAAATGCCTCTTATACGCATGGTTTTCTTGCTAAATGGAAAACAGGAAATCCATTCGGATATACGCCATGGAAAAATAGAACGACCTCTTTAAAAGTTGGATTTCAACATTCATTTTGAAATTTTGATTTCCTTTGATGTATGAATGGTCACATTGAGAAAATCATTAATCGTCTGACGCAAGAGGGGTCAAAAAATTAAAAACGTCCTGTTCACCTAGAAGTGCTACCCACAACGAAACCGCACCATTATCATAACGAGGCCAAATCGGGCGAACAACCCCTTTTACAACTGCGATATTTAAATAATCCCCAAAGAAGAAATCAGGATTTGGTGTGAATGGTGATGCTGACACTCTGATATCAAAGAAATTCTTTCCTCCATCAAAAGAGCCAGTTACAAAGACATCAGTTTGAGTATCTGAATAATTTCTACGGTCATAATATACGAAGTACAAATACCCAGTAGATTGATCTATATCCATCCATGTGAAGAACTGATGCCGTTTAGATTCATCTTGATTTACCCTGATAGGCTTACTCCAATTGTCTCCTCCATCCGAAGATTTCATTAGCCAAACATCCGTGTCCTCATCTCCATTTCGTTGATCACACCAATTTAAGTAAAGTGTACCACGATTTGGACCATCACTCAGGTCACACTTCAATATTGGCAGTCCGTTTGCACGATAGATTCCAGGAATAGTGAGTGTCCATCCACCCCATTGCTTCTCTAATTGCTTTTCCTCAACCAGCCAGGTTTCACCACCATCAAGTGATTTCTGCATTACCAAACCATTTGGACCTGTCCATGTAACATAAATATCCCCATTCACCCCAACAGTAGGTACAGCTCCTTCAACCGTTTCATCATCATCAAGGCAATCACCCCCATGCTTAGAAATTCGCAAAGGTTTCGACCAAGTCATACCTTCATCAGAAGACTTAGAAAAAACGATAATCGAACTATCTTTAGGATCTGCAGAATTATAGGCATCAAACTGCGTCCATGTCATGTACAACTCATTGTTCTTAGGATTGACAACAATCCAATGCTTGTCTTGAACTTTTGTTCCGTTTGGCTCTGGGAATGTACCATCATTAAACTTGCCACACACTCGCTTCGAGGATTGACAAACAATTCTGTCTAAATGCGATGTTTTTTCATAACTTGAAAGGTGAAAATAATACGCTCGACCATTATTATCGAAAATAGTTACAGGATCACCATAAACGCCATACGGACTTTCCATCTTCTTGCTCTTCCATGATTTACCACCATTCCTTGAATAGTAGTACTCCGTGAGAACAGAGCCAGCAATCATAATTTTCGGTTTATTCGGGTGTATTGCTATCGAAGGTTCAACTTGAGAATAACGATATTCCGTTCCCTTAGGGAGAGGTAATTGCACCAACTCAAAATCCGATTGTGGCAAGCCCAAGAATGCATTAATGACAACTATTCCTACAACTAATATTTTCATTAATTGTCTTTTCTAAGCCAGTACTTTCCAAGTTTATTCAACTGATCATCTTTTGTATAAGTGTAGTTGAATCTAGGTTTTTCGTAAGGTGTAATTTTCACAGCCAATGAAAATAATTCTTGATCTCTTGATATCAGCAATTGAATTTCATCGTCCGTTAATAGACTAACAAAGAAACTTTCCAATGATTTTTTATCTGCACGAAGTCCATTACATCCAATAATTTCGTCATTGACACTTAATCCAGCATCTTCAGCTGCTGAACCGCGTCGAACACTCTGAATAATTGTTTTTCCGCCAGACTGCCTAAGGGTCACTCCAACACTTGGTTTCTTTTTCCCAACATAGGTAACTGTCAAACCTAGATCACTAAAAAACTCATTGTAATCAGGCATTGTAGTTCCATTGATATAATTCTCATAAAAATTATTCAAATCCTCCTTTAAGAAACCTTCCAATTCCATTTTAAACTCATCTTCAGAGAATCCACGCCCTTTTTTCACATAATATGTATCATAAATCTTTTGCATGAAATCATCCAAGGATTTTTTTCCTTGGTATTTCTTTACAATTTTAGCATCTAGCATTGCAGCAATTACCGTACCTTTCGAGTAGTATGAAATTGTTGTGTTTCTACTATTTTCATTTGGTCGATACGCCTTAATCCATGCATCAAAACTAGCGTGAGCGACAGGTTGAACTCTCGCACCTACAGAACCTTCAACGTAATTAAGTGTTCCAAAAAGTTTTGCTAAATATTGTTTTTCAGTATAATATCCTGCTCTAAGCAATAATAACTCATCATAATATGAAGTAAACCCTTCCATTACCCAAAGCAATGAAGTATAATTCTCTTCATCGTAATTAAACGGACCCAACTCAATTGGTCGAATTCGTTTGACATTCCATAAGTGGAAATATTCGTGTGCTACCAGTGATAGAAATCCTGTATAAGCACTTCCCTCAAAAGTAAATCGATTCACACTTAGTGTTGTTGAATTCAAATGCTCTAATCCACCTTGACCATTTTCAACACAATGAATTATGAACGTATAATCATCATTTGGGTTTTGTTCAAAAACATTCGTTGCTGCCTCAATAATTCGTTTCATGTCTTTTTTCAATGCAGCAATGTCATAATTCCCAGAGCCATAAATTCCAACATTATGTTTTACATCCGCAGCTGTAAATGAAAATTCGACTTGGTTGCCAATTTCAATCGGACAATCTAGTAAATGATCATAATTGTCAAAAATAAAACTCGTCGCCCCATCTCCGGTTACACTTTCAGGATTTCTTTTTAAAGCAGTTGTAATTTTTGAGAAACCTTGGTATGGGTATATATACAATTGACCGCTTAGAGATTCATGCCCATCCACTCGCATAAACATTCCAGAACCACTGACAAAACCATGAGTCAAGTCCAAAAAGCAAGTCCGAACTGTTAACTCAAATGCATACACTTCATAGCTCACTTTTATATCAGCACCTTTCGGTTTCGTGACTCTCCACGTATTTTTATCAATCTTTTTGACATCAAGCACTACTCCCTTCTCATCAGAAGCATGAACGAGATCAACATTTTTAGCAAATTCTCTTGCTAGATAAGATCCAGGAGCCCAGATTGGCATTTTCACAAATACTTCTTCTTGATCAAAATCATTCAACTCCATTTCAACTTGGAAATAGTGATTTTGCGGCTTTGTCATTTTCAAGTTATACTTGATTTCCTGCCCGGACCCATAAAATGTTAGTATCGATACCAACAAACACACCGTATATTTCAACATAAAATTGTTATTTTCGATCAAAGATAAAATTTGCATTGTCTAATGCAGTTACAAACAACAAAAAAGATGCCTAAATTATTTTCCCTCATTCTTCTAGTTAGCCTTATCCTTATGAGTTGCAAAGAAGATGTGCCAGTTGGCGATGATTATTCTGAAGTTACAGACGTTACAGCCTTACAAAATCGTATTGATCAATTAGAGTTAACAAATAGCCTTAAAGATTCTGTAATTAACGAATCATTACACTTTTTTAACGAAATTCAAGAAAACCTTCAAACAATTGGAATTCGAAAGGATGAAATTCGAGTGATCTCTAGCAATCCAGAGATTTCAAATTCTGATAAACAATGGGTTTTGGAGCAAATCCGTCAGATTAACTTTCTCAGAGAAGAGAATGCCAATAAAGTGAAACGACTTAATGATCAGATGGAGAGCAATAATGTTAAGATTAAAGAATTAGAAGTAATGATCGAGGCATTGCTCAAAGATATCCAATGGAAGGATGAGCAAATTAATCTATTGGAATCAGAATTAAACGAGCTTGATGCAGAATATTCAAAATTATTTAGTGCCTATCAAACAGCTGAAATCACAATTGAATCACTTAAAAATAATATGAATGCTGTTCATTACGCGTATGGAACGGTTAAAGAGTTAAGAGCGAATGGTGTCATTGAAAAGCGGAATGGGTTCTTAGGAATCGGTAAAAAGCTAAGATTAAAAGACAAATTGAACGATGCTTACTTTGAAGAGATCAATGCAAATAAAAATAAAGATTTAATGATTGAAGGGACTGGAATCCACTTTGTCACTGTTCATCCTACATCATCCTATAAAACATCTGAAGAAGGGCCAAGAACACGCATAACAATTACAGATGCATCTGAGTTTTGGAAGGTTTCTAAGTACCTTGTTGTAATCGTAGATTAAGATGTCAGAAGAAGAAGAAAATAGCATCATTGAAAAAGAGACTAAATTTAAAAGCCCGCTTCCACTGCTTATACGCTTTCGAAATTTTGTATTTGGTAAACACAAACCTGATATATATACTAGGGTTACGTTCTACATTAACGGAGTAATCATGCTTACCTTTTTAATTTGGAATTTGATTGGTTATTTTGCTATCTCGATGCGTGAGACGATTATGGAGATGAAAAACGTCCCCATTGAATCCGTAATTCATGCACGAGGATTGGAATTGAATTTTCATCCAGAAGATTTTGTGACGCGTTTGATGACTATCTATGGAATCGGTGTGATTTGCTGGTTATTTGTCATGACTGGATTGGTTCTACTCTATCGCAAACGGCATCAATTTAGCTACTTTATACTTGGGGGGACATTATTTTATCTTGGAATGTTACTTTTCTATATGAGTTTTCAATACTTTAAAGAAGATACAACAGGTTTTGACAAAATTCTGTTACTAATTGTGATTGCAAGTACGATAATTCACGCCATTTTAATGAGAAACGAGAAACGAGGTGGTAGCATTAGTTTTTTTGGAGAGGATGAAGTAGAAGTTCAGTAAAGTTCTCAATTACATCTGGAGTTTGCTCATCACGAGATAGAATTACTGATGATTTCTTGTAATATTCTTCTCTCAAAGCTAATCGATTTTCAATAAATGGGAGAAGCTCTTCCTCATCAAGTCCAGCGATCAATGGGCGACTTGTTTTAGAATGATAAAGTCGATGAACAAGCTCTTTAGGAGATCGATTTAAATAGAACGTAGTTCCGATTGAATTAAGCAATTCCATATTCCGACCAAAACATGGCATTCCTCCTCCAGTTGCCAAAACGAAATTATCGCGCAGATCCAATGCTTCAATGTATTCGGTTTCAAGTGTTCTGAAGAACGATTCTCCATTTTCAGTAAATATATCACCGATTGACTTTTGGAAATGAGTTTCAATTTCTAGGTCAGAATCAATAAAAGGAATTCCCATACGGCTCGCAATTTTTTTTCCGAGTGTTGATTTTCCTGCTCCCATAAAACCTATCAAAATAACGCGTCTCATATACTTAAAGATACTGATTATTAGTCGATTTATCAATTATACGTCAAACCGAAAGATTAGTTCTACTAATCATAGGACGAAATTAATTCAAAAAAAATATTTCAATCTTTTGCTGTACTCAATATTACCGCTATATTTGCACTCGCTAACGCAAAATGATCTCTTAGCTCAGTTGGTAGAGCAACGCCCTTTTAAGGCGTGGGCCCTGGGTTCGAGCCCCAGAGGGATCACTTTTAAAACAAAAAACCTCAGTATTTACTGGGGTTTTGTTTTTATAGGGTACTAAAATGGGTGCTAAATTAGGATCAAGGACATGTCCAAAAACTAGCTTTAGCTAGTTGAATCTATGAAAGTTAAAAAGCGCACGTCATTGTAGCCTGAACGTTCATCCATAAGAAAACACTCAGTGAGTAACCTTTTTGCTCATATCCTGCAGCGACCTTTAAATGGAAATCTGCAAATTTATGTTGAAATAATCCATTGAATACTATACTCTTATCTATATCTCATAGATTAATATCTTGTGTCAAAAAGGACACCCCCGCACCAACTTCTATTCCTAAAGAGTTCGATTGAACTTTAGTGTGAAGTGATAGAAGACAAATGGAAACGATAGTAATTTTGTAGCTCATTGGTTGTGTTTATTGCATCAACGAACTAATTATGATGGTCGTATATAAATTAACATAATTCTTCATAACCTAGGTTATGAAGAATTTATCAACTTACAAAGAACTACAACCTAACTAAATCGTATTTATATTTCCCACCATCTTTCTCGTCATTCGTAGATAGCTTGTTATTCTTTACAACCAAATTATCCCAGTAAACATCATTTATTATTCCTAAGTCAGGGTTGTCCATTGTTCCAATGAGCACATAAATTGTTGTTTCTGAGTCATCATTCTCATCGTATTTCGTGTACCAGTCAATGTGCCAAGTACCGATCGCAGTAATATTTGATTTCGCATCGTATGCTGACAATGTCCAATTAGCATTAAAAGTTACTGTACAATTGGAGTAGGCATTTGAGAAGTCAGTGTAAGTAATGTCACCACTTGGTTTAAACTTCACCTTATCGAACATCCATGTACCAATGATTTTTTCTTCTGGAGTGTTCCCAAATGAATTTTTAGTGCAGCTAGCAATTAGTGGTAGGATAAATAGTATAATAATAGATGCAGTCTGTAGGCGTTTCATCGAAGTGAGTTTTCATTTTAGTTTACAAATACTATTCCAAAAAAAAAATCTTGACAATCAATTAGATTATGAAAAGGATTTAACCCTAAATTGAACAGTGTGATTTATTTCATTCAATCGGACCGTTCTGAAATTGAACACCTTTGTTCTTAACAATTGGAAAGAAGTATTTGAAGTCAACGGCTAAATAGGATCCATCAACTTCGCCATCGACACGTATCTTATTTCCTTTATTTTTCCAGTCAGCAACAAGGTCAAATAACGGAGCGAAAGGAACTCTAGCTGACCCTCCTAAGTAGAAAAAACCATCTTTTTTCGTTCTGTATTCGAAACCAAAATTAGCATTGAGTGATAATCCAATTTTCTTTCGTGTTAGACCTGTATGTGTATATATATTTAGTCCGCCTGGCTTATTGAAAGTGCCAACATCAGTAGGTTGATAAGTCACTGCAACACCAATTGATGCATTCATGTAAATATCTTTTGACAGCTGAATGTAGAATAATCCATTGATTGGAATTGCATACTCAATGAAGCCTAGTTGATCTTCTGCATACGAGTTCGAATCGGCCAATTCCATTGTCAAATCAAAGTTTCGACGTGTAAAATTTATTCCAGACTCAAATGCAATCAATTTAGTGATTCCAGCGCGTACTATTCCTCCAAACCCATACCCTGATTTCTGAGTTAGTGTGGTAACATATCCTTCAGATTCAAGCCTGAGAAATGGCTCACCAAGAAATTTTGAAGGAAAAACAGGACGTAACTCAATTCCAAAATATGCTGGGAGTGCTCCCTTTCGTCCGTTCGACTTTGGCTTTGATTGTGCGAATGTGCAGATCAAAATCGAGCAGAACAGGATGGATATAGGGTACTTCATATACTGTCAATGTTGCCGTTAAGAACGTGATAATATTTCAATTATTTTGAATGATTGATTGAACAGGACACTTCATTGTGTGATCTGAGCTTTTCTTGAGCATTGCAATAACCTAGAATTGCAAGTAGTAGCAGCCCAAATGAAATAGTCATCAGAAAGTAACGAAATCCTCTGAATGGAATAAACGGCTTTTTATGTTCAGCTTCAACATCAAAGTTGATACGCTCAGTTTTCTTGTAATCGTTCTTATGAATTCCAAAAAGTGTAAACTCTCCCTTTTTTCGCTCCTGACTTCCTTTTTCGAACCAAATATCTTGTTCTAGAAGCGCTTCTTCAAATGAATTTGCTCGATTTTCATCAGCAAATCTGTAAACAATGTATTTTGGATTGTCAGGATGCTTCGTGTAATTCACCAAGCCTAAATCGATTACATGATCAATTGGGTTTTCCATTGTTACTTAACTTATTTCCATTCTGTGGTATATTCGATTGGCTTTCGATGTGCTTTTGGCCATTCAATGGAAGGGTAACCAATGTAAAAAAGTCCGATGCACTTATCTTTCTCTCTCAGCCCTAAGAATGAGTTCATTTGTGGTGTGTAAATGAGTTTAGGGGATGACCAAAATCCTCCTAATCCATAAGCAGTACAGGTTAGGTGCATGTTTTGTATTGCGCAAGCGACTGCCTCTATTTCCTCAATTTCTGGAATGATTTCTTCTTTTTGACGTTCCATACACACCGCGATTACAACCGAAGTTTTCAATGGACGCTGAATAAGTCGACTTAGTTTCACGTCATTCTGTAATTCTTTGGGAATTAATTCTACGTATGTCTTCCCTAAAAAGTCACTCAATTCCTCTCGACTTTCCTCCATAAATACTTTGAAACGCCAAGGTTGAGTGTTCCCATGGGTAGGTGCCCATTGTGCGTTGTTCAAAATGACCTCAATTTGCTCACGATGAACTTGCCGATTACTAAATTGTTCAGGATAGATCGTTCGCCTCTCACGAATGAGTTCGTTGATTTCTGAAAGATTAAATCTCATAGTTAGAAATTGAGCTACAAAATTACGAAATAAAGCTAGAGTGCTTATCTTGTGCATTGAATTTACGACAGATGAAAATATCTTTTAATGCTCCATTTACAATTGCCTTTTCAACAGTTGCCGTTGCCGTATATTTTTTATTCCAAATGGATGGAACGATTCCACGGATATTTCAACTCCAAGGGGACTTTCAGTTTACTAATTGGAAATGGTATGTAAGTATGATTGGATATACAATGGGACACGGGAGTATTTCACATTTAATTGGCAACATCTCGATCATTCTATTACTGGGGCCGTTTGTAGAGAAAAGGTACGGTGTTAAACGGATACTAATTATGTTGAGTATTACTGGGGTTCTTACAGCATTTGTTCACATTATATTTTGGGAGCATACACTAATTGGTGCGAGTGGAATTGTTTTTATGTTCTTCGTACTAAGCTCACTAATTGACATGAAGGGGAACGAGATTCCGATCACCTTTATCTTGATAGCAGTTCTGTTTATCGGTCAAGAAATAGTCCGAAGTTTTCAAGATGATAGTATTTCACAGTTTGCCCATATATCTGGAGGTGTAATGGGAGCTATTTTCGGATTTACTTATCGAAACAAGACGACATTTAATTGAGTTCTATTAATTATGACCATTAATACCATCGTATTCACCTGGTTTAGGTTTATTTTCGAGATCGATTTGTTTTTTAATATAGAAGAAGGTTTTATCAATCGTTCGGTACTGCCCGTCGGGTGTTGGTCCTAATGCTGGACTGGATACAATTGTCGCTGTTCCGTCTATTAAAATGTATTGAGGATAAGACTCTATACGGTATTTATCCCAAATCGAATTCCCCTTCGAGATTGCATAGACATTCCAATTCAAAGCGCGAACTTGCTTTAATAAATTTGTATCAATAGAATCCTTTTCCTCATAAATCGTCACAAAATCAACGTAATCTTTGTATTCTTCTTGAATTTTCTCCAATAATGGAAGCTCTTTGATATTCTCTATGCGATTTGGATCTAAAAAGTGTAGGTAGACGTATCTTCCTTTAAATCCTAGCAATGTTTTTGTTTCTTGCCCATCTTGTGTCAAAACAAATGCTGGTGCTGGTCCTCCAGGAACTAACTGTGTTAACCGATCCTTTAGATTTGTAGCAATTATTGTGTTCGCAGCGAATAAACTTCGTTCAGAAACACTGTCTAAAATGGATATAATATTTGTTTGCGGAAAACGATCCGAAAAGTACATTTCACTAAGCCCATTAAGCATGATCATCTCTCTGATTCGCAAGTTGATCATTGTGTACTCCGTTCCAAGTGCTTTCATCACTTCTGTTGGACTACTTTGTAAAACACCTGTGTAAACGTCTTCATTTGTGGCAGCAGAAAGCCTTGGGATCAACTCTTGATAGAATTTGATAACGTATTGCATGTAAGCGTCATTGTGATATTGTACTGGTGTATGTTTTATATAAAAATCATGTTTTTCGTAACGATTCCGTTCAGCAGCGTGATTTACATTGTCTAAACCAGCTATCGTGAAACGCACATAAGTCTTAAAGAACAATGACGTATCTGGAGTGTATGCCTTTTGAACGTTTTCTTTAAACCGATCGAGGTTCTCAACGTATGTTGAAGCATCTTTTGTTCTTAAGTAATAGTTATTCCCGATAAAATTGTCAACCCACCGCTGAAAGCCTAGAATTTTGTAGTTGATATCAGTACTATCAAGAGATAAAAAACCAATTTCAATTTGATTTCCATTTTGTCTAACTGGATCGTATTTGTTCTTTTCAGGAATGAATAAATTGTAGTGGGCATCTGGCTGAATGTATAAGAAACCACTGTTATTGTTTACTTTGATGATCACTTTCTGAAGGTAAGGTGAACTCAGTGTTATCGAAAAACTGCTATCTGGATTAACTGTTGAAGACGTAATTAAACGTTGCTTCATGCTAAAATAATCTTCTATTTCATAGACCTCAATATCTTGTCCAACATAATTTGGAGCTATACCTGTCAATGTTACTGTCTGTCCAATAGAGGAGAAGGCGATGAACGAAATAAGAAAGACGATTCTATACATAGGAGATATTTTGGAATCAATACGGAGTTAGTAATACATTTATTATACCACTTATTTAAACGAGGAGTTGTGGTTTTGTTACAAATTGATCAATGCTGCCATTATTCTTGTAAATTTCTCGAACAATTGATGAACTAATAGCACTGTGATTTTTATCTGTCAAAAAGAACACAGTTTCAATTCCTTCAAGATCGAAATTCATGTGAGCAATCGATTTTTCATATTCGAAATCTTGTGAGTTTCTCAACCCTCTGATTATATGGTTGGCATTTTTTTTCTTACAGAAATCAACTGTGAGTGTATTGAATTCTTGAATCGAAACCCCCATATCTCCATGGAAAATGGATTCTATATGAGAAATTCGCTTATCAAGATTAAAAAGATACTTCTTTTGCTGATTAACACCAATCGCAATAATCACTTGATCGAAAAGATCGAGACTTTTGAGCACAACCGCTTCATGCCCCTTGGTAAATGGGTCAAAAGATCCTGGAAAAACACCGATTTTAGTTGTCATCATCGTTTAATTTGAAAAAACTAAAGTTCACGTTCCCGTATGTACGTAAAATATCGAATTGAGTTATAGTTTCGAGCTTCGTTTCTTTTCCATGTTCGATAATGAGTACGCCATCATCTTTAAGTAAATTGCGTTCAAAAACAATTTCAACGATATCAGCATGCTTTTCATAAGCGTAAGGTGGATCAGCAATAATGAGATCAAAAGTCTCCGTTGTTTTACCTAAATACTTTAACATTTCAGATTTTATCACTGTAAGGTCATCCATGCAATCGTATTGCTTGCCCATTTTGATAATATGACGGACGCAATTGTAATTTTTATCAACAGCAATTACTTTCCCAGCTTCTCTCGATAAGAATTCAAGCGTAATACTACCTGTTCCAGAGCAAAGATCTAGTATGTTCATATCCTCTAAGTAATACTGATGCTCAAGAACGTTAAAGAGTCCTTCTTTAGCGAAATCTGTTGTTGGACGTGATGGGAATCCCTTAGGAAGACCTAGTTTTCGGGTTTTAAATTTCCCGCGAATTATACGCACAGTTGTTGGGCTTTAGCAACGAAATGAGTCTCTAGTTCTACTTTAAATCCAGATAAATCTTTAATTTTTGAGAGTCCTTGAATAATTTCGTTTAAGTTAATGGCTGAACTGCCAATTCCTGAAGCAATTTCAATAATTCCCTTTTCATTCACCATTTCTTTTTGTTGAAGTGTAAACATTAAATGGTAAATAACGTCTTCTGCTGATTGTATGTCGAAAAAAGAATAAAATTCAAGATTGTTATGCTTGGCCAATGTGAGTTGAAAAAAAGAATCGTGAACAACAGTTGTTGCTTTCATTTTAAACGCATTCGAACCCATGGTTTTGCGCAGAGAATGTGTTCCTGTGTGTTGAATGATTACTCGTGGAAATTTAATCACGAAGTAACTTTTAAGCCAAAGCGGTATCTCAAAGATATTTACAATGCTCAATTCAGCAATTCTATTGTAGTCGATATCGTTTTCAGCTGTAATATCTCCAAAACAGAGATGAAATAGTGCTTTTGGAGTTGATTCGGCAAAAACATTATTAGGAATCAAGGTCGATTTTGGAGTAGACCAAGCAATGGTTATTTCTTCGAACTCAGCTTGAAGTATTGATTCCTTTTCAAAGGCTTCATTGAGAGATTTTTTGATTTCATCTGTTTGAATAGAATCGAATTTGATAGTCTTCTCCTGAATTACTCCGGTTGGACTAATGGCTACAAATGATGCTCCAATAGCAGAAACATTAATAGCGAGTTGGTGACTCATGCTATTCGTTCTCCCATGTGCCTGTGAGATCTGCAGAATTTTTTGAACCAAAGCTCATCATATCACCTTCATCCTTCTTAAATGGACGCATTCCTGATACTTTGAGTGTTGTGATCTTGAACTCAGCCCCAATTTCAACAGAATCTTGAACTTCGAGTGTCCATTCTGTTTTTCCACTTGAATAAGGAATGTAACGTAGAGAATCGGCATAGAATTTTTTGAGACCGAGTCGTTCTCTACTTGCTAAGTAAGCTTTCGTTCCAAATTTTGATTTAAACATATCCATTTGAACTGTATCGCGTCGAAATCCATTAAAATCGGCAGCATTCTTAGGGTCTGGGTTTTCAGTCCATCTTGATAAAAGAACTGCTTCTTCCTCAGTCATCTTATTATCAACTGCGCGATTATCGCCATACAAAAAGTCTCTCTCCTCTGAGGAAATTCTTCTTCCGGGCACAGTTCCTTCAGATTCTACAAATGGAATTGTACCATTCTTAAGAAACTCTGTAAACTCATCCCATGTTTTCAAGTAAGTTCCGTTTTTCTTGAAATGCTCTTTTTGAACGTAGCGGATATCAATTAAGTTCTGTGTTGACCATGTAAATGCAAAATCATTTAGCGTTTGAGTGTCAATTGTATCTTTCACAGTGGTTGTTGATAGATATAATGCTACAATGGCAGCAATCCCTGCCATTCCTCCTAATAAAAGAAGCATTGTTGCCTTCAGCTTTCCTGAACTGTATAATGCGCTCAAAGCACCGGCAATAAACATGAGTACAGCAGACATCATAAATGTCCAATCTTGATTCGTTCTGACTCCAACTATTAAGAGAAGAATTCCAATAATAAGGAACAACGCTGGTACCGAGTATTTCTTTAATAGGACTGAAAGATTGTTTGTCATGATTATCTATTTACTTTTATACGTAACAAAACTACAATTTTTTCGATTGTAGGATGTGCCATACAGTACTTTTTTTTAACCGTTCAATCAATAAGAAGTGTAACTCGAATTATGGGTGTACTTACTTCTGTAAATCATGCAAAACTCTTCGTTTTATAGCGTCTTATTGGAAAGTTTTGGGATGAAACCAACTGAAGGTCAATCTATATTGTTTTCTGATTTAGAGTCGTTTGCGCGTGACCTAGATGGTAAGCAACTGTTTTTGCTAAAAGGTTATGCTGGAACTGGAAAGACATCAGTGCTCGCTGCATTTGTGAAGACATTACAGCACTATAAAATACGAACGAGACTTCTAGCACCGACGGGACGAGCAGCAAAGGTGTTCAGCTTAAAGTCGAATAAGGAAGCATTAACGATTCACAAGCTGATTTATCGCCGCAAATCGAAAACGGATTTTGGATCGCCTATCAGTCTTATACCCAATTTACAGCGAAATACATTCTTTATTGTAGATGAAGCCTCTATGATAGGTGATTATACAATGCAAAAGGATGGAAATATTAACGCTCGAAATTTATTGCAAGATCTTTTCGAATATGTTTACTCCTCTGGTGGTTGTAAGCTAATTT
Source organism: Bacteroidota bacterium (assembly GCA_024280295.1). GTDB lineage: Bacteria > Bacteroidota > Bacteroidia > Flavobacteriales_D > Crocinitomicaceae > UBA4466. The sequence goes on along the minus strand of JAJRQK010000053.1, from coordinate 21,870 downwards.
TAATGGGTGATGATGGACAATTACCACCCGTTGGATGTGATCATTCACCAGCATTAAATCAAGATTACCTAAGTTCTCATTATCCAGAGTTAAACATTAGATCTTTTAAGTTAAGTGAGGTTCTTCGGCAAGCTCATGATTCTGAAATTCTTCGAAATGCGACCCTATTAAGAAATACTAATTGGGTGGATTATCCAAGCTTCGATATACGACAGCAAACCGATTTGATTCGATTGAATGGCATGGAGTTGCAGGATGAACTCGAAAGTAGTATGTCAAAATATGGAACGGAAGACTCGATTGTCATCACTAGGTCAAATAAGAACGCAAACAAGTACAATCAGCAAATTCGTGGTCGAATTATGTGGTTCGAAGAGAAATTATGCTCTGGTGATGCCCTGATGGTTGTAAAGAATAATTATTTCTGGCTTGATGATGATTCTAAGGTTGGGTTTATAGCAAATGGTGAGATAATTAAGGTAAGGAGGATTCTTAGAATCGAGGAATTGTATGGATTTGAATTCGCGCGTGTCCTTGTTTCATTTCCAGATTACGAAGATCTTGGAGAAGTGGAAGTGATTATTCATACAGAAGCTCTTTTGGTAGATGCTCCGAATTTATCGAGAGATCGCATGAAAGCATTGTTTTACGAAATTGAGCGGGACTATTCGCATATCACAACTAAGAAAAAGCGTTACGAAGCAATTTTAAGCGATCCTTATTTTAATGCTTTGCAAGTGAAGTATGCCTATGCAGTGACATGTCATAAGTCGCAAGGAGGTCAGTGGAAGCACGTTTATATTGATCAAGGTTATATTACGGAAGAGATGATGGGGCCAGATTATTACCGTTGGCTGTACACTGCTTTGACTCGTGGAACCGAAAAAGTTTTTTTAGTGAATTTCTCGGATGAGTTTTTTGTTGGAGATAGTGAGTCGTGAAGCATTGAAAGGCGAATTTCTGTACAAATATCCCCTTGACTTTGCATCTGAATTCAATTTTCATAGAACCACGATTTTCATTAACGTAGTTGAAATTTTTCATACCCAGTCTTTCAATCTATCATCTTAAAGTCTAACTTCTTTACCCTTTACTCAAACACACTCAACTTAAACGAAGTTCTACCCACTGAAATTTTAATTTTTGCTAACTTTCTGTTAAACCGATCAATGACATGATGTGCATCTTCTCGCGACATATACTTTCCAGCTAATAAATTAATTTCTCGCTTGAAAGCATTCAGTATTGTATATGTTCTATATGCAGATAGAAGATCATTTTTTGACAAGCCGTACTTTGCGACTCCAGTATTTAATGCATCACTTGAAATAGCGATATTAGATACAACTGGATCAGTGTATGAGTTAATTTCTACAGTGATACTTCGTCCCATATTAATCATTAATTCGGAGCGTCGCAAGCGCACAAATGAACTGTCCATTTTGCCTTCATTCGGGTATCGACTTAATTCTTCTGGCTTATAATCTTTCACTGTTTGTGATCCATTCCACTCTCCAATTCCTTGTCCACGTGCGATGATATTAAATTCAACTTTCTTATCGAGTAATCCTTCGCAGAAAACGGTTAAGGCAACACTATCCTCAAGTGTGAATAAAGAATGTGGTAAATTCCACTTATCGGAAGCAAATACATCATTCATCTCCAAATTGATTCGTGCATTGTAATTTGGAAGTGCATCCATAACATTTACATGCATCATAACTTCATCTGCGGAGCTTGATAAAGACGAATTTGGAATTGCAATTAAGCGAACCTCAAAAGCTTCTCGTTCAGCGGTGGGTTTGAATTGGAATTCTTGCGTCATTATATCGAATGTACTTGAATCTTGGAAGGTGAACAATCCATCTTCTTCAACAAAGCTTGCCCAATTAATTCCAAAAATTGCTTTGTAATCATCCAATTTACGCTGATAGACAGCCATAAGATCAATTGCTTCTTGCTTTTTTATTTCGAGTTCTTTGATGTTTCTAATATATCCTTCAAATGCTGCGTAGAGAGCAACAATAGTGTTTTGAAGCTTTTTACGTGTAGATCGATTTGATTTTGTCGTTGGTGTTCCATTGAACGATCCTGATCCTGATTTAATGGCTTTGCGTTTCGATTTCCTCACTTTTCGAGATGGCTTAGAAGAAGTAACAATTGGAGAATAACCCAAATCAGAATATTCTTTTTCTCGCTTCTCAATTTTTAGCTCAGTTTGATCCTTCTTTTTCTTATTGTAATCCAGCCAATAATCAAACCCTCGTTTACCGTAGATTTGTTCATTCAATTTCGCAATCTTATTGTATTCTAAATCATCAATGATACTTTGAAATGTAGCACCACCAGCAAAAGTTGAATCTGGGGAGAGGAATCTCGTTTCTCCCGAACCAAATAGATGGTAAGAAAGTCCGTTTTTTTCAAGAACGACTGTTGTTTGTTTGGTAGAATTATATCCCCAGACATCAAAGTGTACATTAGTGTGTCGATTCTTCCCAACCGTCATGAAATCTGTCGTCGTATATCGTCTAGGTTCAATTTTCTTAGTAGTTTTTTTCTTCACTACTTTTTTATCGATATAGATTTCGTAAGGAAACAATCCAACTGCCTTTGGTAATCCTTTATTCCATCGACCTTTTTCATCTTTTTCTCGTTCTTCAAGCATTCCTGTTGTACTTGATCCATCACCAGCTGCAATTAATACGTTATGGAATTCATCAGCTTTTCCTCCAAGAGCACCATATATTTCGAAGGTTCGATCTTCCACATAGCTATCCATGGCATAGTTAATCGCTTTAAGGGTAGTAAGTTGATCTTCGATAGTTAAAAACCGCATGGATTCGATAATCGCTGCTTTATCATCGAAAGCAAGACTTGGATTCATCACTTGTTGAAGTTTGGGATGAGGTTTCATTTCTCCATCTTTCATCTTTAAAATTGTTGCGGGTAATTTCTCCATCAACAACCGTTCAAATTTAGCGTATTCGTTCTTGTATTCTTTTAGATTAGTAGGATTGTCTCGCTTGGCAAGTAATGTTTTGTTCAATTCCCATAAAGCCATCTTATTTGATGCTTCTGCTATTAATCCTTTTGGAGATTTTGCAATTTCTCCCTTCCGAATAATAAGAGTTTCGGGAGAATTGATGATTAACAGCTCAATTGAGTCATAATTCAATTCGCCATTGTAGAATGCTATTTCCTCACCGATGTAGTCAAAATAACGCCCGAAATTTTGATTAAGAATAGGGCTTTTCTTCACAATATGGAAAAGGTAGGCACGTTCTTCTGGTGTTAATCCTTCATTTACTTGTGAGTTGGACACTAGTGAAATCGTTGAAAATAATACAGAAAAAAGTAGATGTTTTGCCATAGACGCTTTCATTACTCAAATATAACGAGAATTGGAATGTTTTGTGACAGCTATTTGAAAATCTATTAACAAAAAAAACCTGATTCAATTGAATCAGGTTTCTTAGAAGTTGTTTTCTTGTAGTCCTATTTCTTAACTACTGTCTTCGTTGTTACCGCACCGTTGCTTGTCACTTTCAACATATACATGCCAGTGTTAAATGATGAAAGATCAATTGACATTCCATTCGTTGCAGGTAAGCTGATTAATATGCGTCCACTTTGATCATAGATTGAAGCAGTTGCATCGTCATTAAATTCTCCTTGTAGTGTTAACTTATCTTCAGTTGGGTTTGGATAAATCGTGAAGTTAATCGCATCTACTTCGTCAAGTCCAACAATTTGAGTTGGTTGAGTTGTTGATAATACAATTGTGTTATCAGCAATAGATGCTCCTCCTCCAGGTTGTTGAATAATAATTCTTGAAAATGTAAGAAGTGGTAAAGATGAACTTGCAACATCGTAGTACTCATATTGAGTACGAATAATTTCGATGTCTCCAAATGCTAGAACGTTAGTGAGTGTTGTATCGATTAATTTATATCGAATGACATTTGTAAGGCTTGACCCATCAGGTTGAATTAAAGTTCCTTGACCATCTATCCATGCATAAGCATTTCCAGCTGCTGTTGGATTCTGAGGAATACCATTGAAGTCAAATTGTAAGAATCCATCATAAGTGTCTGAAAGAGAACTTCCGTAAGCAAATGGGTAAGAAACAAGAGTTTCCTCATCTACACTGAAAGTAGCTAATAACTCACCGAAGGTTGCTTCAGTAAAAACGAATCCAGGTGAAACTCTACCGTTAGCATCTGAATGATAGAAAGTTGTGAGGGTGTTTTCAACATCAATTGTTGTAGTTGCTGTTGGGTATGATGCGTAGTTCGGATCAAATGTTGCATCATTAATTGTTACCGTTTTTGTAATTCCTGGGTAATACGCTATGTTCGAATAATCCCAAGTAACACCAGTACCGGTAATTGCTGGATAGGTGTCCGCAAACGAATCACATAAAAACATCGACTGAGATTGACCAATTGTTGGTTCGTTCGTCAGCATTAGACTTTGCGAAAAACTGAGCGATGAACACACTAAAGTTCCTAATAGTAATACTCTTTTCATAGAATTAATTTTTGTCAAATTTATCATTTTCAAAATAGAAAGACAAAACAATGTTCGAATAGTTGAAATGCGGACAAAGAAATTATCTTTGCCCTATTAACGAGGACTTTATAGAAATGGTTGGGGAATCAACATTTAAAAAATACGTTTGGATCGCATTAACCTGTTTTTTAGGGCTTTCAATCTTTTTTCTCGTCCAATCTTTCCAACTAAAATTTGATTACGATTTCGAGAAGTTCTTCCCAATTGATGATGAGGAAACCGACTATTTTTTCGAACATCGAGCTAAGTTTGAATCGGATAACGACTTTCTCTTAATAGCAATTGAAAGGGAGGATGGAATTTTCGAGAAAGAATTCTTCGAGAAAGTGGCAAAAGTGACAGTTGATTTGGAATCAGCTCCTCATGTGAAATTTGTCACAAGTATCACAAATACAGATGAAATTCTTATATTAAATGGAGGTACCACGGTCAATAAACCTTATCTCGATTTTGATGATTTTAATGTTGAACGAGATTCTACTCGAATATATAAGAATGTAGAACTCGTAAATTCTCTCGTTGCAAAGGATGCAAAGTCGATTTGTATTTTTATGCGTCACGATGACTTCATTAGCAAGAAGAAAAGTGACGAACTCATTATTGGGGTTCAAGCAATCATGGATGAAACTGATTTCGACAATGTTCGGATTGCAGGAAGAACAATCGGACAGAAGTACTACTCCGATAAGATGTTCTTAGAGATGGCAATGTTTATTGGACTGAGTGCTTTTCTAATTGTCGTTTTCCTTATTCTTGCGTTCCGATCTGGTTGGGGAGTTATTATTCCGCAAATTATCATATTCTCATCCATGATATGGGTTATTGGTTCAATGGGAATGATTGGTGAACCAATGAATATTATTTTGACTGTTTTGCCTTCAATCATGTTCGTTGTGGCAATGTCGGATGTTGTACACTTAGTCTCTCGCTATTTAGACGCATTACGGACTGAATCTTCTACTTTTAATGCTATAATCGTCTCTGTAAAAGAAGTTGGACTAGCTACTTTGCTGACATCTGTGACGACCGCAATTGGATTTTTCTCGCTTTATTTTGTTCGAGTGCAACCCATTCAAGTCTTCGGTGTTGTGATGGGTTTTGGAGTTCTTATCGCTTTTCTACTTACGTTTTTGACTTTACCAGCGCTGTTTTACCTCTTTCCAGGTCCTAAGTATGTGAGAAAGAAGCAAAAAAATCATTTTTGGCAGAAATACTTACAACGTTGGTTTCCGGTTGTCATCAAACGGCGTAAACGAATCTTTTTGATTGGTATCGGCATCATCGCTTTAAGCGTAGTTGGGATGTTCCAGATTGAATCCGACAATTACCTAATGGATGATTTGAAAGCTGATGAACCTCTCAAGCTCGATTTTAATTTTTTAGATGAACATTACGGAGGAGTTCGACCATTTGAGTTAGCTATCGAATTGAAGAATCCTTCACTAACCGTTTGGGATATAGAGGTGCTTCAGCAAGCCGATTCAATTGAACAATTCTTAATTAGAGAATATGGATTAGAACTTAAAGTGTCGCTCGTTAATTCACTGAAAATAATGAATAGAAGTTCTCACCTAGGGAATGCTGATTACTTTAAATTACCAAAATCTAAGCGCAAACTGAAGAATTTTAGACGAGGTCTTCGAATTGCCGGTGGTGGAGAGTTTTACCCTACGTTTGTTGATTCTACTGAAAGAGTAATGCGCATTAGTGGAACGATGAACGATCTTGGTAATAAAAAAGTAACTGCCTTGAATCGGAAATTAAGAAATTTCCTCAATAAGAAAGAAAAATCGGGGATTGCCGAATACACAATTACTGGAACTGCTCATTTATTCGATAAAAACCTTGGATATTTGTCAATTAGTTTGATCAAAGGATTGGCAATTTCTATTCTCATTGTTGCCTTTCTTATCGGATTTATTTATCGCTCATGGAGAATATTGGTTATCAGCATTGTTCCAAATGTCTTTCCTTTACTTTTCATTGCTGGACTAATGGGTTATCTAGGAATTGAATTGAAGACTTCTACGGCTATTATATTTACAATTGCTTTTGGAATAGCTGTCGATGATACTATTCATTTTCTGGGCAAGTTTAAATACGAGTTAATGCAAGGTAAGAGTCATTTGTATGCGTTAAAACGGAGTTATATGACAACTGGAAAGGCGATGATTTTAACAACTTTGATTCTTTGTGCAGGGTTTTTGTTGCTTGTCTTTTCATCATTCCTTGGGACATTCTACATGGGCTTAATGCTCTGTATTACACTATTTGTTGCCTTAATTGCCGATCTCACACTTTTACCTGTTCTCTTGTTAGTATTCTATAAGCCTACTAGACGAGAACGATAGATTATATATATTTTAGCGCATACTTAAATAATTGAGCCTTATGTCCACAAAATCAAAGAAAAGAACTCCAACCTTCATTGGTTCAATGATTCCAATCGTTGTACTTGTAGCACTTCTTGCGTTAAACGTTATGATTTATGAAGATGATGCTACGTATGGTGCCAATCAAATTGCACTATTAATTGCGGCTGCTGTTGCTGGGGTGATTGGTATAATCAATGGTTACTCATGGAAAAAACTTCAAAAGGGTATTGTAAAGAGTATAAAATCTGCGCTCCCTGCATTATTGATATTGCTCCTAATAGGTTCACTTGCGGGAACATGGATGATTTCAGGAGTCGTTCCAACAATGATCTATTATGGACTCGAAATTTTAAATCCAACGGTATTTTTAGTTGCTGCATGTATTGTTAGTGCAATTGTTGCAATGGCCACAGGTAGTTCATGGAGTACAATAGCAACTGTTGGTCTTGCCTTATTAGGAATAGGAACAGTACTAGGAATCCATCAAGGATTAATCGCTGGAGCTATCATTTCAGGAGCCTATTTTGGGGATAAGATGTCACCATTATCAGATACCACAAATCTTGCTCCAGCAATGGCAGGAACTGATTTATTTACGCATATTCGCTACATGGCGTTAACCACTATTCCCTCAATATTAATTACACTCATTATCTTTTTAATTTTGGGCTTCACTATTGATTCAAAACCAAGTAATGAAGGTGTACAAGGCATTCTAAATTTGTTGGAAGCTAAGTTTTACATTTCTCCTGTTCTATTTTTGGTTCCAGGTGTGGTAATATTTCTAATCATCAAAAAAGTAAGTGCAGTTCCTGCATTATTTATTGGGACTTTGCTCGGTGCGATTGCTGCCATTATTTTTCAGCCAGATATTGTGAAGGAGATTGGAGGTGAAACAGGAAATTATGCTTATGCTGCATACAAAGGAAGTGTTGATGCAATGTATGGGGGAATCTCTCTTTTAGGTGATGATCATGTTCTCTACGATGGATTGAATATCGATTTTGAGACAATGAAACCAGCAGAATACACACCAATGATTGAAGGTCTTACAATGCAATCAGTAGAATACAAATCACTTCTAATTGATGACCCTAAAATGTATGGGGAGATTCATAAGCTCTTTTCTACAGGGGGAATGTTTGGAATGATGAATACCATTTGGCTAATTATTTGCGCGATGGCATTCGGTGGAGTTATGGAAGCATGTGGGCTTCTTCAAAAAATCACAAGTACAATCGTTGTATTTGCTAAATCAACAGGATCACTTATAGCAACAACTGCTGGGACATGTGTTTTCTTCAATGCAACTGCTTCAGATCAATATTTAGCAATTGTTGTACCTGGAAGAATGTTTGCTGACACCTATAAAGATCGAGGTTTAGCTCCTCAAAATTTAAGTAGAACATTAGAAGATTCGGGAACAGTGACTTCAGTATTATTCCCTTGGAATACGTGTGGTGCGGCTCAATCTACTGTTCTAGGAGTTGCAACAGGTGATTACTGGATGTATTGCTTTTTTAACCTGATTAGCCCTGTGATGACAATTATTTATGGTTATTTCAACATTAAAATTAAGCTGCTCCCAAATAAAGAGAAGTTTGATGATGCCCTTCCAGTTGATTCTGATATCCTTAGGAAAGAATAAATTAAGAAGGATGGAATTCTACATTCCTCATTCAGAATTCTTAATTTTACGGGAGTAAAGTAATACCTATGTTTGAAAATTTATCTGAGAAGTTTGATAGAGCGTTCAAAGTCCTAAAAGGGCATGGACAAATTTCTGAAATAAACGTTGCTGAAACGCTTAAAGAAGTACGTCGTGCTTTATTAGATGCGGATGTAAACTTTAAAATTGCGAAAGACTTCACGACTACCGTTAAGGAAAAGGCGATTGGAGAAAATGTATTGACTTCACTCTCACCAAGTCAATTAATGACTAAAATTTGTCATGATGAATTGGCAAAATTGATGGGAGGCAACGAGGTTGAAATAAATTATCAAGGAAATCCTGGAGTTATTTTGATGTCTGGTCTTCAAGGATCGGGAAAAACGACATTCACAGGTAAGCTTGGTAACTACCTGAAGAATAAGAAAGGAAAGAAACCTTTATTAGCGGCATGTGATGTTTACCGTCCAGCTGCAATTGACCAATTGCATGTTCTTGGAGAGCAACTTGGAATTGAAGTATTCTCGGACAGAGAAGAGAAGAATCCTGTGAAAATTGCAGAAGCAGCAGTTCAGTATGCAAAAAGCAATGGCTTTAATGTTGTGATTATTGATACTGCTGGTCGATTGGCTGTTGATGAGAAAATGATGTCGGAAATTGCAGAAGTTAAGAAAGCGATTAATCCCTCAGAGACATTGTTTGTTGTAGATGCCATGACGGGACAAGATGCTGTTAATACTGCCAAAGCATTTGACGAACGAATTAATTTCGACGGTGTGGTTCTTACAAAACTCGATGGTGATACACGTGGCGGTGCTGCGTTGTCGATCAAATCTGTTGTTAACAAGCCGATTAAATTTATTGGTACAGGTGAGAAAATGGAGGCTCTAGATGTCTTCTACCCTTCGAGAATGGCAGACCGTATCCTTGGAATGGGTGATGTGGTTTCGCTTGTTGAGAGAGCTCAAGAACAATTTGATGAGGAAGAGGCACGTAGGCTTCAGAAGAAAATTCAAAAAAACCAATTCGATTTCAATGATTTCCTTGGACAACTTCAGCAAGTGAAGAAAATGGGAAATGTGAAAGATTTAATGGGGATGCTTCCTGGTATGGGGAAAGCGATGAAAGATGTCGATATCAAAGATGATGCGTTTAAGCATATCGAAGCGATTATTCAATCAATGACTCCTAAAGAACGAGCAAATCCAAATATCATTAATGGTCAACGCAAACTTCGGTTGGCTAAAGGGAGTGGTCGTGATATGAAAGAGGTAAATAAGCTAATGAAACAGTTTGGTGACACCAGAAAGATGATGAAAATGATGTCTAACCCTCGCAAGATGAAGCAAATGATGAGTCAGATGAAGGGGATGGGCGGAGGAATGACGGGGATATAGGGATTCTAATGATGAGATTTGAATTAAGAATTAAATAATCTGTTATTTGTTCGTTCGTGTCGCTTGAAATGAAGGATGAATAGTTAGGTTGGATCAACAACAGAGATTTCGTTTATTGGTATAGCATTTTATTAATTAGTCGCTCCTTAGCAACTTATATTCGCTTTTGGGAATACGTAGCTTAAAAACAGAATGGGTTTACAAAAATGAATATCTTCGAAAAACGGATGTTGAAACTTCAATTTTCGAATGTATAGAAACGTGGTACACAGAAACAGAAGGAATTCAGCATTGAATTACAAAACAATTAACGAATTTGAGTTAGAAAATAATAATTAGAAATAAGCAGCGTGATTTAACTTAGTGTCCATTTTTTTGTTGCAAGTACAGCTTTGATAGTTGCCAACATTTAGTTGCAAAGTATGTTTGAATAAATTACTCTACAATTATGGTCTCTTGACGACTTGAACTATAGGCAGAAAAGTACCCCAATGCATTATTTGTCCATTGAATATCTGGATTAGCTGGAGCAGCACTGCTAGGATCGGTTAATGATTGTAATTCTGTATAGTAATCGTACACACCTTTTGAAACTGTTCTTAATTCTACGTGGATGGTATCATTTACCTCAAATAGATTTTGGAATAATGGTCGAATGATGTAATTTCCGTTTGTGAGCTTATCGTCGCTCAAAGTAATGTCATCGAGATTTCTATATAACTCTCCATTCAGTGAGACAAGTGCTAAGGTATAATCTCCTTCAGCAGCTGGATCGAGGTAAGAGAGGTACGACAAATAGCCTGGGTCTGATCCGAAAAATCCCTCTGTAAATTCATAATAAATTGGTTCTTGAGTTATTGGATCATTCATTATCGAAGTTGCAATATAAGTTACACCTCCTTGATCTACTGTTAGTGTGTATGAAGTACCAAGGATAGGGATGTAATTTGACAATTGATAATTTCCGCTAGCAGCAAATGGGATAGGGGTAACATTCCCCAAATAATCTGTAATGGTTACAATTGCATCATTAACTTGAGGTTGAGGATCGTTACTAAAGTAGTTTGCGGTTTGAGTCACGAGTATGCGAACTGTGCTGTCTTCCGAGCTAAAATTTGCCTCAATTACAAGAACTGTATTTGCTTCATTCAAGTCAACATCAATGACTTTCGTACATGATGTAAATACAAAAATTCCGATGATAAGTGTACTAAATAATTTCATCTTATTTGAGTTTGAAGTTGTAAGTAATGGAAGGGATTATTTTGAATAAAGCTGTTTGTATTGCTTCTGTTTCACCTGTTTCAGCATTCTCTTCGAAGGTGATGGTATAAGCATTTTCACGAGCATATAAATTGTAAATCGAAAAATTCAAGTCGTGTTTAAAACGCTTAGTCTCTTTCATATACCAAGTCAGTCCAATATCCATACGATGATAATCGGGCATTCGATAGCCGTTTCTTTCTGTGTAGTAGGGAATAGAAATTCCACTAACCTCATACTTTCCAGAAGGGAATGTAACTGCATCTCCTGTATAGTAAACAAAGGTTGAAGCTAAGGATAGACTCTTATTGAATTTATACATTAGCACAACTGAAATATCGTGAATCCGATCTTGGCGTGCAGAAAATTCTTTTCCTTCGTTGATATCATCAAATTGACGGAGTGATCTTGAAAGTGTATAAGCAATCCATCCAGTAAACTTACCTTTCGTTTTTTGTAGCATTAATTCGAGTCCGTAGGCTCTTCCTTGTCCGTAAACCAATTCTCCTTCAACTTCATTGTTCAACAATAAATCGGCTCCATTTCGATAATCAATTTGGTTCTGAAGTGTTTTGTAATAGATTTCTGATGAAAGCCGGTAGGTATTTTTCTTTAGATTTTGATAATAACCTAAAGCAAGTTGATCCGCAATTTGTGGCTTGATGTTATTCGAACTTGGAACCCAAACATCGGTTGGACTGCTCGTTGTTGAGTTTGATAGTTGATGTAAATATTGGTAATTTCGATCGTATCCAAGTTTCACAGAATTTTTCTCTGAAATAACAAAACTCATTGAAAGTCGAGGTTCAAGTCCAAATTGATAAGAGATTGATTCCCAGCGTTTATGTTCTTCCTCTGTTAGCTTATTTCCATCAGCATCGTAAGTGTATGCTTTTCCTCCAACTAGGTCGAATCCTGAGTAGCGAAATCCATACATCATATTAAATCGAGCACCTATCTTCATGTCGTTTTGGATGTAACCACCAAACTCTAAGCCATAGCGACTATCAAGTATAAGCTCGTTGAATGATTCGTTGTCGCCTGTCAATGCTCCTGGTTTAAAGGTGTGATGAGTTCCTGCAATACCAAATTTTAGTGTGTTGTTTTGATTTAAGTAGTACGTGAAATCTTGTTTGATTGCCCAATCCTGAATGGATGACTTTACGCCAAAAGCATCTTCACCCGATCCAATTGTAAATTGATAATCGAAGTTACTAAACACAACTGATGTATTCGAGAAGAGCTTATTACTGATAATTCGATTGTAGCGCATCGTTCCTGTTGCATTTCCCCAATCGAAGCCAAATTGATCCCCAAAACCGAATTTATCTCGTCCGAAATAGCCCGATAGAAAGATTCGATCTTTATCTGATATTTTATAGTTCGCCTTTGCATTTAGATCGTAGAAGTAGAGTTTAGTGTTTTTGCGATCTTCATCTTTTGATAACTTTAAGAAGACGTCCAAATAACTTCTTCTTCCAGAGACAATGAACGAACCTTTGTCTTTCACGATTGGACCTTCCAATGCCAAACGTGAAGAGATTAATCCAATTCCACCAGAGATACCAAATTTCTTTAAGTTCCCGTCTTTCATTTTTACATCCATAACAGATGAAGCTCGACCTCCATATTCGGCAGGAATTCCAGCTTTGTAGAGTGAGACATCTTTTACTGCATCAGAGTTGAATACGGAAAAAAAGCCAAGTAGGTGAGAGGCATTGTACACTACAGCTTCATCTAGCAGGACTAAATTTTGATCGGCAGCACCACCACGAACGAAAAACCCTGAATTACCTTCGCCAGCTGTCTTAACTCCAGGGGTTAGTTGTAAGGTCTTCATTATATCTTTTTCACCAAAAATCACAGGAATTGTTTCGATGTCTTTTGGGTTAAATTTAGTGACATTCATTCCTGATGAGGTAATGTTGTCATTCTCCTTGACTGCTGTCACTGTTACACCTTCAATTTCTCGGACATCTTTAGGTACACTTAATTCAATGTTCAATATTTTATCCTCTGTTAAATCAACAATGATTTCTCTTGAATCATATCCTGAAGAACGATAGATAAAAGTGTACTTTCCTTGTTCAAGTGTTAAGGAGTAAAATCCGTAAGCATTAGCCGTTGCTCCAATGTTTGTTAGTTCTTTGACTTTCACGACTGCTCCGTACATGTCTTCACCATCTGTGGAATCTTTGATTGTTCCACTGATAGTGAATTTTTGGGAGATACTCACGTTAGCAAGAAAGATAAAACTCAGTATTATTAGATGCTTCATATAGATGTATAGTGATTCGATACTAAAATCGATAATCTCAAAATTTTATTTTCTACGACAAACTTAAGTAGAACATGGCTTACTTTGAGATAAGAATGATTAATGGCAGCTAAACTTTGTAAATGGGGAATTCACTAGATAGAGTTAGATACAACTTTATATGTTGGATCTTCTGAAAGATTAATATCGATGAGTTTGTCTGCATTTTTCAATAATCGCTGGCAATCCTTACTAAGATGACGGAGGTGTACAGTTTTACCTGCTTTAAGATAGCGTTCAGTAAGTTGATTTACAGCTTCAATTGCGGACATATCAACAATCTGACTCTCAGAGAAATCAATTATCACATCGTTAGGGTCATTAGGAATGTCAAATTTTGCAGTGAATACAGCTGTTGAACCAAAGAATAGCGGTCCATATATTTCGTAATGCTTCGTTCCTTTTTCATCGATGTGTTTTCGAGCTCGGATTCGTTTGGCATTTTCCCATGCAAAAGTCAACGCAGAAATTATTACACCTACAAGCACCGCAAGCGCAAGGTTATGTAAGAATACTGTTACAAGTGTTACAATCACCATTACAATCACATCTGACTTAGGCATCTTACCAAAAACTTTCAAAGAAGCCCATTCGAATGTTCCAACAGAAACCATCACCATCACTCCTGTTAGAGCTGCCATTGGAAGTTGTTGAATGACATCTGCACCGTACATAATAAATATCAGTAATACGACTGAAGCAACAATCCCTGAAAGTCTTGCTCTTGCTCCAGAGGATATATTGATCAAACTTTGACCGATCATTGCACAACCTCCCATTCCTGAGAATAATCCGCTAATAATATTCGCGGATCCTTGTGCAACACATTCTTTGTTTCCTCGACCACGAGTTCCTGTGATTTCGTCAATGAGATTTAATGTCAGTAAGCTTTCGATTAATCCTACGCCTGCAACAATTAAGGCATAAGGGAAAATCGTTACAAATGTGTCCCAAGTGAGCGGGATTTGGGGAATACTCAATGGCGGGAAACCTCCTTCAATCGAAGCAATATCACCAACCGTTTTTGTATCAACCTGAAAAAATATAACAATAGAGGAGACGACAATAATCGCTACAAGTGAAGACGGAACAAAGGTGGTCAGTTTTGGTAAGCCCCAAATTATCAGCATTGTTAATAGGATTAACCCAATCATTAGAATCATGTCATCTCGACCTAAATATTCTTTCACATAACCTTTAGATTCTATTTCATACAATGAGTTCTCAGCTAAATTGAATGCTACTTTATGTGTTTCAGCATTGAATGCTTGACTTCCATAAATTTCGTATTCAACTTCGTTTGTGGCAATGTTTCTAAGTTGATTTCCTTGTAAGTTGTACGTTAATGTATTTGTATTACTGTTTGTAACGTAGCTATCATTGATGTTGTAGATCTTATCAGTAGACACAGTTTCCTCCATCTTATTTCCATAATGATCTAGGACATCTTGTTTAATAGTATCTGCTTGAGACATAAAAATCACAATTGCCAGCCCATTCACAAATCCAAACATCACTGGGTGGGGGACAAGCCGAATAAATTTACCTAGTTTCAATAGGCCAGCAAGAATTTGCATGATTCCAGCAAGGATAACCGTAGCAAAAATATATTGTGTAATCTCGTCTACAGTTATTTCTGGATTGGTCTTCTTTAAGATGGCAATCATTCCAATATACACAACTGCAATTGCTCCCGTAGCTCCTGAAATCATACCTGGCCGACCTCCTAAAATTGAGGTGATTAATCCAATTGAAAATGCAGCATATAATCCTGTAAGAGGAGATAATCCTGCCAGTAAAGCAAAAGCAATTGCTTCGGGAACAAGTGCTAATGCAACAGTTAATCCAGAAAGAATTTCATTTTTGTAGTTGACCTTCTGTTTAAGGTCGAAGAGATTGAAAATTTTCTTCATGCGCTCTAATTGCAAGATTTAAGGGTGCAAAGCTACATATATTTTCCCATTCACTTATCAATGATTTTGCTCTGCCTAACTATCGTAGATTCAACTAGCTAATGTAAGTTTTTCATTTTCTAGGTTAAACATAGCGAAAAACATCTTTTCTGGAGTTTGGAAATTTATTTTTTTTCGTGGTCTTTTATTTAAAAGGTCCATAACTACAAGGTTTTGACTTTGTTTTATTATTGTTCAATTCCATTTGTTTAGGGTAGAACTGTCTGATTAATTTGTTGACATATTCATTTAAGCCCCTTTCATATGAAGCATACGGATTACAAAAAAACACTTCTGTATTGAGTTATTTAGCAGTAAACTTGTGCAACGAAAACTCTCTTCCATTGTCGTTGGTTATGGCCTTTATGATTGATTTGTAAGGCATTAATGCTGAAACAATAGCTTTTTGAACTTCTTGTGCCCTTTTGGATGTTAAAGTCTGTATAACTGGTCATTCTGTCTACCATTGTTAATTGAGTTCCTTTGTGTCCTTTACCAATAATCAAATCAATTTCAAAGCCTCCGATTTTTGACTTCTGTTCAACAATATTGTAGCCTTCCCCTAAATCGGACAGTGTTTAAATATAATTATTCCTTAATGACTTCTTCTAGTAAAGAGTCTCCAATACAGAACCAAGAACTCAGTCCGTTGAGGCCTTTACAAGGATGACTCTGGTTGTATTCAATTTGCCAGTCTTATGTCTTCGAGTCTTAAAATTTTCACGTCTAAACTAAGTCCATTCTAATTCGCCGTAGCATATCCCTAATTGTCATTGAGTCGCTTATATTCAAGCATGAATCGAACTAATTTCCCTTGGTTTTGCAACCAAGGGATTTTTTTAAACTAAAAACTTGCATTAGCATTTTAATCTAGGCTATCTTGATGATTTGGAGGTAAGTCACACGGAACCTTTGAAACACGATCGTGTAGAACAATACTACCTGTTACACCTACATTTAATGAAGAATTACCAGGAAGTTTGATTAAGAAATGACACTTCTCTTTTACGAACTCAGGAAGTCCTGTATCTTCGGCTCCAAGTAAATAAATTGCTCGCTTTGGATGTTCAAAATCGTGTAGCATTTCTGCTCGATCATCAATTTCAACACCAATTAGTCGGCAGTCGTACGGTATGTTATCAAGTAAATCGTCAAATGTTTTGTAGGAGAAAAGTGGAATTCTCGCCCAAGCTCTCAATACATCAGAAGACTGTTTTTTGTATTTACCATCAACAGTGAAAATGTAGGATGCGCCAAGTATATATGCTGATCTCCAAAGAGTCCCCATATTGTGATGTGTCTTTCCTCTATAAATCCCTATGGCATGATACCCTTTTATGTTGACCGTTTTCATAAAACGAAATTACCGATTTCTTTAGGATTTCAGATCGAATTTAGTGCTTTTGCCACTTGATTGACTGAACTGAATCATTCTGAAGATGGATGATTGCTAGGTACATCCCCGCTTGAATTTTCGAAACATCGATCGAAGGGTTAATGCTCAGATTCTTTTGTGAGAAATAGAGAATCTTCCCAGATAAGTCCATAAGTTCAATTTTTGCAATAGGATTTTCGGATTCGAAAGAAAGGAACTCTTGTGTAGGGTTTGGAAATAAATTAATCTTGCTTTTAGTGAGTGCGATCGTATTCAGCCATCCTGGTGTTGTAGCTGAATTTAGTGTGTGTAGCTTAAATGTTTCAGCAACCCACAAATTATTAAATGTATCAAACTCCAAGCCTTGGAAATTTGAAAAATTAATTGGTGAGTTTACGTTTGTGTAACTATTGATCCAGTTTGTTGCACTTAGCATAGCTATTGCAAAAGGTTGTCCAGTTGGATCGCCAAAAATCCCCCAAAGATCATTGTTCATGTCAAAGCGAATATCTAGAACGTTTGCGCTCGGCATATTGGTTGTGTTATTCTGTGTAATTGTATCATAGACTTGTTCTTGGTAGGCCATTGATATTCCAGTTTCTTGACCTACGTAGATGGAATCTGTGAACCTTGAAAAAGTAAAGTCATTCATCGGTGAGGTTAAATATGTAGGATCAGCCGTGAGTGTAACAGCTGAAAATGGACCAACTGCATAGGCCGCAGAACCAAAATCTATGTAAGTGTGACCATTTTTTCGCGCATTTCCATTACTAGAGGTAACGAAGGTGTTAACCGCTCCAGTTGCAGGGTGGTAGTACTGAAGAACATTGTCTGTCACCATAAATACTGTGTCTAAATCGGAGAATAACTCACGTATATCAGCCAATCCAAAAACAAATTGTGGCGAATACGCATCGAATGTTTTTAGCCCAACATTTTTAATACTGTAATAAATGTGATCTGATGAAAAAGCAAACTTCATGTTTCCGCCAGTCATACTTGATTCAAGATCTGTTGTGCTAAAATTATAGAGTGTACCATCGTTTTCAATGACGCTCGCTGTACTATCAGAGATCAGCCAAATCGAATTTCGATGTTCATCGATCACAAATTGACTTGTTGGAGATGTTACCACTGCAGATGAGCCACCAATTGATTGTGTCAGCCATATTTGCGATGCTGAATCGAATGATATTGCTAGAAATAAGATGACTAGTTTCATTGGTATCAAAATTACGACTTTTATAGTTTTATGTTGTTATCTAATTCTCGTTATCTTTGTTGTAGCTGATTTCGTGCTAGATAAAATTGACGATTTATGGAATTTATTAGTGAAAAATTAGACAATTACGTTTGTGCACATACAGAACCTGAGCCTCAGTTACTCTATGAATTAAATCGTAGGACACATACGAGTGTTTTGATTCCCCGTATGTTGAGCGGACATTTCCAAGGTCGTGTTTTGAGTATGTTGTCTCACATGATTCAGCCAAAAAACATACTGGAAATTGGAACTTATACAGGGTATTCTGCATTATGCCTTGCTGAAGGCCTAGTAAAAGGAGGGAAGGTATTGACCATTGATAAGAACGAGGAACTTGAAGAGTTGGTAGATGAATTTGTGCGAAAATCTGAATTCAAAGATGCTATTTCAATGATAATAGGTGATGCCATAGAAATCATCCCAACTTTAGATGAAACATTTGATCTTGTTTTTATCGATGCTGATAAGGGAAATTACATCAATTATTACAATTTAGTTATTGATAAGTTAAATCCAGGTGGATACATTCTTCTGGACAATGTATTGTGGTCTGGGAAAGTAATGGAAGATGTTATTGAAGGAGATATCGACACAAAAGTACTCATCGAAATGAATGAACTAATCCATAAAGATAATCGAGTGCAAGAGGTGCTTTTGCCAATTAGGGATGGGTTGATGATTGTACGCAAGAAGTAGATGGAATTGACTGTTCTTTATGAAGATGAGCATTTAATTGCGATTCACAAACCATGTGGATTACTTGTTCATAGAACGAGAATTGCAAATGACGCTACTGAATTTGCATTGCAGATACTACGTGATCAAATCGGTCAAAAAGTATATCCTGTTCATCGGTTGGACAGAAAAACATCTGGGGTATTGCTATTCGCTAAAAATGAATTCAGCAACCGATTAATGCAACAACAGTTTATGTCACAAAATGTGAAGAAGAAGTATTTGGCAATCGTGCGAGGCTGGGTGGAGAATGATGGGACAATTGACTCTCCTTTGATCAATGATTCTGGAAAAAAGCAGGAAGCTATCACTCATTTTTCGCGAGTCCAAAAAGTTGAAATACCATTAGCACATGGTAAGTTTGATTCATCTCGTTACTCGTTTATTGAAGTCCAACCAGAGACAGGTCGAATGCATCAGATTCGGAAGCATTTTGCTCATTTACGGCATCCTATTATTGGAGATCGACCACATGGTTGTAACAAGCAAAACCGATTGTTTAAAGAGAAATTTTCGATGACAAAATTAATGCTTCATGCATCGGAGTTGGAATTTACTCACCCTGTTAGTGAAATCAAACTCAAGATTCAATGTGATTATAGTGATGAGTTTAAGCGTATGATAATTGAACTTGAATTTTAGCTAGTCCAAGTTATAAGTAAGCTTGAGAAACTTCTGCCTAGTTCAGTTGTTTCTCGGTTTATCAGAAACTAAGTCTCATCCGCTTGTTTAATACTCTGATCGTGGCGAATCGTATTGTCTGAATCGTATTTTTTCTTGATCTCTTGAAGTTTCGAATAATTATCTCCGTAGTATGATTTTTCCCAATCTGGGAATCCGATGCTGGGGTAGTTACGGTATTGAGCGCGATTTCCATTTGCATAGAACAAGTCCTGTACTTTCGTGAATGCTCGTAAGAGCATTTCTTTCTTACTCGTTTCTCCTTCATTCCAATAGGATTGAAGCTCACTCAGATAGTTATAGGATCTATGTGGATAACAAGAGCTACTTTCAAAATTGGAAGAAGCAATTTTCCCGCCGAGTGTGTTGACTTGATAAATTAATCCAGGTGTAGTTACAACTGTCGATAGAACATCATCTATACAATCTTCAATTTCCGAAAATTTTGAATAATAACCGGCTGAGGCGTTTTTGAAATAAATAGGGTGAGTTATACCATAATAGCGTTTCAGAGCTTTAGGTATATCTATGGTATTAGAGGTTGTTGTTTTATCACAAATTGGCGATAAAGCTGCTTCCATCGATTCCAGTTCTGAAGATTTATCTTTAAAATAAGTTACTAGAATAGTTAACGTTCTACCATTGAGAACAAATGCAGAAAAGCAATGACCAGGTAGTAGGTAAGCATTATCAAACCAAGTCTTAAAGAGTTCTTTGGCTTGAATTGAATCTAGTTTATATGCTTTAAATTTGGTAGTGTTGAATTGAGTCGGAATTGGTTGAGTTTTCATCTTAAATGAAGTTACAACCCCAAAATTACCGTTCCCTCCACCTTTTAACGCCCACATTATTGGATGATTTTGATCTACTTTGTGAATCTTCCCATTTCCATCTACAAATGTTGCTTCAAGTAGATGATCACATGTTAGCCCATATTCTCTTGCGAATAATCCGTAGCCACCACCAAGTGTTAAGCCTCCTAATCCGACAGTACCGCAAGAACCTGCTGGTAATAATCGCCCAGCTGGCAGAACGAAATCATATATTTCACGAAGTAAGCAAGCAGATCCAGCAATGAGTTCATTGTTGTTGCCCCACTTCATTTCGTTTAATAAGCTTAAGTTGATGACTAGACCACCCGTATTCGATGAGAATTGCTCAAAACTATGTCCACCACTCTTAACAGATACGGGTAGATTTAATTCTTTGGCATGTAATATTGCTTCGGATACTCCTTCAGCGTTCACAACTAATGCTATGATAGCAGGAGATTTTTGCGTGTGTAAATTAAAATACGTTCCTAATTTTGAAAACTCATCATTATCCTGTGTGAAATACGTGACGTTATTACTGAGAATTTCATCTTCAATTTTCTCAATTGCAGTGGAATCTTTATCAGATATTGGAGTAGATTTAATTTTCTCTTTCGGCTCAACAGGTGATGTGCATCCTACAATGTGTAGCCCGAACCCTGCTAGAACTAAGGTTTTAATTACTTTACGGCGATTTTCGTCAGTGTGATTCATGAATTAATAATAACGTTCTAAAGATAAAGGTGAATCTCTCAATCCACCTTAAATATAGAAATTCTGTTGAATAATTATTGAGTTGTCAATACTGATGTGCCTTCAAATTGAATTCTTGGATCAGTAGCCGCGACAAGGTCTTTCAATTCGTAGACGTTTTTGTATCCGTAACCGTAAAGATTGATATACGTGGGAATATTCAAAGCAAGTGTAATTGTTGGCTCTGAAATGATCAGTTGCCCCCTGTCATCAGAATCAATCTCAAAAACTTCTAACGGAGTTGCCACTTTTGAGGGGAAAAATGCCACAACCTCTTCAAGGAGGAATGGATTCTCCTCAATGTTGTTATTGCAATATATCAAGATACGTACATCCTTCGAATCAAATAGATTATCAAGGCTTTCTTGTGTGAAATCAGAAAAGTTTAAATGAATCGCACCTTTGATATGCTTTGCATTGTAGGCTGATTTAGATCGCGTATCTAAGATTACGGTGTTCTTTTCTTTACTCGCCTTATTAAAGTCGTTTAATGGAAGCATTCGTTCACTTCTGTGTTCTTTTACTTCTTTTACTAATGCTTCGAATTGCTCAAAATTCACGAAAGGAGAATCACTATCTTGAGCGAAGCATAGATGTGTAAAAGAGAGTAGAATAATGAGTGTAGTTGAAATTTTTAAATTCCAGTTAGTCTGAGTTTTTTTCATCTGTGAGATAATTTGATTTATATCTCTGTACATTTTACTT
>JAJRQK010000052.1 GCA_024280295.1 Bacteroidota bacterium | reverse complement strand
CTTTCTCTCGCTGCTCTCGGAAATGATCCTTGCAAACCTGTTCTGTTGGAAATTCTTCCATAAATTCTAGTATGTTCATCTTCTTTTTTTATTCAAAAGTAGAGTTGAACATCGTATTCAATTTACGTTCTGGTAAAATATAGGGGAATCAGTTTGATTTATAATTCAACGCTAAATTTTTCAAAAAAAATCGGAATTGAGCTGCAACTCCATAGATCTTACCATTCTTGTAAGATTCTTAGAAAATTTGTGATTTTCGCAACATTAAACGTCCTTGTTGCTCAATTCAAGTCGGAACATAAAGATATTTCACCCAAATTTGAAACCAATTACTAACTTAGGAAGAGCTTAAAAGAAGTAAAACTAAATTCATGAGCATTACAAAACCGAAATTAAACAAGGCTGTCCAAAAATTTGACTTAGATGGTTCAATCAAACACATAGCAACCTTTGAGCTTTCAAAGACGGAAGGTTTGCAAACTGTACCAAGCAGGAATCCACATACGAAAGAAGGATTTGATCAGCGCTTAGAGTTTATTGAGGATGCCATGGACAAGAAATTTGATTATTTATCTGGGGAAGAGGAGATTGAGGTCTTTGGTAATTTGAAGGGTAATATTGAGAATTTTATTGGGATGACTCAAGTTCCTACTGGAGTTTTGGGGCCGTTAGTCGTAAATGGAGTTGCTGCTTCAGGTGGATATTATGTTCCACTCGCAACAACTGAAGGTGCACTTGTTGCTTCTTATGCTAGAGGAGCAAGGGCTTGTCGATTATCGGGTGCAATTCGCTCTGTTTGCCTTGTGGAAGGAATTCAACGATGCCCACTTTTTAAGTTTGAAACTGTTCTTGGTGTTGGTGAATTTATTCTTTGGATTATGAAGGAGAAGGATAAATTTCAGAAGGTAGTTGCCAAGACAAGTAATTATGCAAAGTTGAATGACATGGATTTTAACATCGAAGGCAATCAGGTTATTCTGTCTTTTGAGTTTACAACAGGTGATGCTGCTGGCCAAAATATGGTAACCATAGCAACTCAAGCAATTTGTGAGCATATCGTGAAACATACACCAATTAAGCCTGATATTTGGTTTATTGAAAGCAATTTTTCTGGAGATAAAAAAGCAACTTCAACTTCATTTAGCTCTGTGAGAGGTAAAAAAGTAGTCGCTGAAATTGTCCTCAAAAAAGAAATCATTAACAAAATATTAAAATCTAGTCCTGAGCTTATGTTTCAATATTGGCAGACTTCGTTCATGGGAGCCGTAAAATGCGGAGCCATTGGTGCACAAGGACATTATGCGAATGGATTAGCCGCAATGTTTATTGCTTGTGGTCAAGATGCTGCATGTGTTTCTGAAGCTTCTGTCGGAATTACTAGAATGGAAATAACGCAGGACGGAGATTTGTACTGCTCAGTTTCTTTACCAAATTTAGTCGTTGGTACAGTTGGTGGTGGAACCTCATGGCCAACTCAGCGTGATTGCCTAGAAATGATGGATTGCTATGGTGAAGGAAAAGCAGTGAAGCTAGCAGAAATTTGCGCTGGACTTTGCCTTGCAGGAGAAATTTCCATAATCGCGGCTATGTCATCTGGACATTTTGCTTCTGCACACCAACGTTTAGGAAGATAACCATGGACGAAAAAGCACTTCCCTTTTTTAAGCGATTTTGGATTTATCAGAAAGAACGGTTTCCGATTGTTGTTAATTTAATCGCCGTAGCTGTTTTTACTTTTTCTGCTATTTCATATTCTCGAATTTGTCGAGGAGTTGATGGTTTTGTCGAATGGCAAACTTACTTTATTGGATGCTTCGCAACGTTTACGCTGTTTTTTCTTGTACGCGTTTTTGATGAGTTCAAGGACAAAGAAGAGGATGCTAAATTTCGATCTTATCTTCCAGTCCCTAGAGGGGTAATGTCGTTAAAAGAACTCCGTAATATGGGAATTCTGATAGGCATCGCACAAATTGCGGTCATTGCTTATTTTCAATTGAATATGCTCTACCTTTACATTATCGCTCTTGTGTATTTGTGCTTGATGGGGGTTGAATTTTTTGTACCAAAGTACCTCAAGCCTCGACAAATTCTGTACATCACATCTCACATGTTTATTTTCCCACTTCTTGATATCTATTCAAGTGGATTGGATTGGGTACTGGAAGGCAGTTCACCACATTTTGGACTTGTTTTCTTTTTTGTTGTCTCCTATTTGAACGGTTTATTAGTTGAAGTTGGTCGGAAACTGAAAGCCAAAGATGACGAAGAGGATGGTGTTGTCTCCTATACTGGTATGTGGGGAATCACAGGATCTATGCTGGTTTGGTCAGGATTATTGCTCACAACATTGACTTTTGCTATTACTGCTGCTTTCTATGCAGGATATGGAATGCCTGGATTTATTATACTTGGAAGTCTAGCACTTTTGGCATTGATTCCAGCACTCTATTTTGCTAGAAAACCGAATAAAAAATCCGCAAAGTTAGTCGAAGTAACTTCAGCAGTTTGGACAGTTGGAATGTACTTATCGCTAGGCGGAATCCCTATGTTAATGAACCTTATAAATTAATGAGAATCTACTCTTCTGACATACAGAGCTTAACAATTGATCAAATCGGAGGTAAGGGATTGAACTTATACCGTTTGAAGAAGATTGGGCTTAATGTTCCTGATTGGGTGGTCATTGATCAAAATGCTCTTGAGACGCTTTTGAATGGAGATGCAAAAGCTAGATTCGATCAAAAAGAAATTTGTAATGTTATCGATGATTATGAGTTTGACGATGATTTCTTAGACACGCTTCGAGAATCATTCACCGAATCTAAAAGCCAATTATTTGCGGTAAGGTCTTCGGCTGTTCAAGAAGATGGACAATCATTCTCATTTGCTGGTCAATTTGAAACATATCTCTATGTTAACTTTTTGGACATTCCGAAATTCGTTAAAGAAATTTGGAAATCAAATTTTTCAGATAGAGTTGCTAATTATCAAAAAGCAAATAACCTTAAACCAACTTTTGGAATTGGTGTGATTATCCAAAAAATGATCGACCCAGATGTATCAGGTGTAGGCTTTGGAATTAACCCAAATACGGGCGAACGTGGATCTAAAGTCATCTGTTCTGTCTATGGAGTTGGAGAAGGATTGGTCTCTGGTGAACTGAACGCGGATACATTTACGCTAAACGAAGAGAAAATTGAAGAACTCTTGGTTGATAAGGTAAGCAAAGCCAATCGGGGAAGATCGGGTGAAATTACTTTTGTGGATGTTGCCGAAAATAGAAGAAAGATTGCTTCACTAACTAAGGAAGAAATTACTAAGTTGAGTTCAATTTTAGACGCGCTAGAAAAACAACTTGGAGAACCTCAGGATATTGAATTTGCAGTTAAAAATGGAATTATTTATTTACTTCAAACGCGACCGATAACTGCAGTTATCCATAAAAAAATAGCACACTC
The DNA here is from genome assembly GCA_024280295.1 of Bacteroidota bacterium. GTDB lineage: Bacteria > Bacteroidota > Bacteroidia > Flavobacteriales_D > Crocinitomicaceae > UBA4466. Next base: position 49,970 of record JAJRQK010000052.1, on the reverse strand, counting down.
AACTGAGAATAGAATTATTTGGGATAATAGTAATATCATCGAATCTTATCCAGGGGTTACAACTCCATTAACGTTTTCTTACATTCTTGAAGCCTATAAAAGTGTGTACCTACAAATTGCTTCAATAATGGGTGTCAGTGCTGCGAGCTTAAAAGAAAATGAGGACACTTTTGGCAACATGCTTGGACTTATTAATGGCCGTGTATATTACAATTTACTATCGTGGTATAAAGTTCTTGCGTTATTTCCAGGATATAAACTCAATGCCCGTTTCATGGAAAATATGATGGGGGTGAAAGAGCGATTTGACTTACCCAAACAGGGGAGATTCACCAAGTTTTCAGCCTTCATGCGTACGTCTTGGATGATCATTAAAATCATCGGCAAATTGTCTTCTATTAAACGAGAAACAAGAGAGTTTCAAGTTGATGTAGAACGAAGTGTAAAGCGAATTAAAAGTATGAATCTTTCGGACTTAAGTGCGTTCGAATTAATGCAAACCTGGATAGATTTGGATGCCGAGTTGACGCCAAAGTGGGAAGCTCCATTGGTCAATGATAGTTTCGCAATGTACTATTTTGGAAAACTCCAAAAGACGATTGATAAATACGATATAGGGGAGAATAAAAACATACAAAATGACCTATTGTGCGGTAGTAAAGATATTATATCAGTGGAACCGATTCATCGAACGATTGAGCTTGCGACAATAATCAAAAAGGATTCTGTATTGGAACAACTTTTCACCAACAACGATGCTTCTCCCATTTGGGTGAAACTTCAAGCATCCGAACACGTTAAGATAAAGGCTGAAATTGATCGTTACATTGATGACTTCGGTGACCGTTGTGTGGGAGAATTAAAACTTGAAACGATCTCATATACACAAGACCCGTCTTTGTTTATTGCCATTATCAAATCATTTGTTGTGCAAAATATAACCAAATCTTCCACGTCTTCAACTGTAGATGTCGACCTTAGAAATGCAGCTGAAGCAGAAATTTCAAAAGCATTAAAAGGCAAGTTTTGGAGACGTCGAAAACTGAATAAAGTGCTAAAGAAGACACGCTATTTTGTTTCTAACCGTGAGAATTTGAGGTATGAGAGAACTCGTGTTTTTGGACTGAGTCGTGAAATATTTACCCAGATTGGAAAACAGTTTGAGAAAAATGGTGCGCTGACATCTCATCGTGACATTTTCTTCTTGACTAAGGTAGAAATTTTCGCTTTTATTCAAGGAACATCTGTAGATAAAGACCTAATTGCTCTAACTTATACTCGTAAAATAGAGTACAAGAACTTCGAGAAAATGGAATTGCCGGCAGAACGCTTCGAAACATTTGATGCCGTAAATTACGGAAATGACTTCTTTGATAGTTCAAAGGAGAATCTGGTGGACGGTAACTTATCTGGTCTTGGTTGCTGTCCTGGACTAGTGAAAGCAAAGGTTAGAATTGTAGGCCATCCTAGTGAAATTGATAGTCTAAATGGTGATATTTTGGTGACATCGAGTACAGATCCTGGTTGGGTAACATTATTTCCGAGTGCTTCAGCCATTATTGTAGAACGAGGAAGCTTATTGAGTCATTCTGCAATTGTTTCAAGAGAAATGGGGATTCCGTGTATCGTTGGGGTGACTGGATTACTGAAAAGATTAAGGACTGGAGATTTGATAGAAATGGACGGCAGTACAGGGGAGATAAAAATCATTAACGATGAGTGAAAAACAATTGGGAAAAGTTGATTTTGAGATTATTCGCTACTCTAATTGCTGGGAGGATGCTGATGTCCTGCTCAAAGGATTAAATGTAGATCAAAATTCCACAATTATGTCGATTGCCTCAGCTGGAGATAATTGTTTCTCACTTGCCTCAACTGGAGTGAGGAAGGTCATTGCTTTCGATATTAGCCTCGTTCAGCTTCATCTTGTTGAACTCAAAATGGAGGCCATTCGTCAATTAAATAGAGAGGAATACATGGGTTTCGCAGGAATCCGTGAGGCTTCAAGTCGATTGGATACGTACGCGATTATTCGCGAGAAATTATCCGAAAAGTGCAAATTTTATTGGGACCAGAATATTGATGCTATTTCCCTTGGAGTGATACATGCAGGGAAATTTGAGCAGTATTTTCAGACCTTTAAGATGAATTTTTTACATACAGTTCACTCCCAGGGTTTAGTTGATCAGCTACTAGCTGAAAAGTCTGAAGAAGAGCAATTAAAATTTCATGATGATATATGGAATTCTGCTGAATGGGAGATCTTGTACAAAGATTATTTTGGCGAAAAAACGCTTGGAGATAAAGGGAGAGATCCTGAGTTTTTGAAACATGTGGAAGGCAGTGTGGCAGAAATGAATTTGAGGCGAGCTAAACGGCATCTTCGAACCAAGATGGCTCAGGAAAATTATTTCCTAAACTATATTCTCAACAACCGTTTTAACGCTGATCTTCCACATTATGTTCGACAAGAAAATTTTTCGAATGTAAAACGAAACCTCGATCGTGTAGAACTTCACCATGGTTTATTGGATTCAGCATTGGAGTGCTATCCAAATTGTACGCATTTTAATCTTTCTGATATCTTTGAATATATGGATGAGGATTTATTTAGCATAGTTGGAAATCAAATTATTGAGAATAGTGCTCCCCAAGCTAAAATTGCCTATTGGAATCTTCTTATCGAACGAAATTTAGCAAATGTTCTCCCTAAGAAGCTTAATTTTGATTTAGACAATTGCAAGATATTGAGTGCATCAGATCTCGGTTATTTTTATCGTGCTTTTATCGTAAATTCAAAAGTGTGAGTGTGAACGAAATCATATCACTTGGAATATACGGTGGCGCATTTCTGGTTCTATTTGGACTAGGTGAATTGTTATTTCATTTAGCGAAATTCCCCGTAGAAATTACGCGCAAGGTTGTCCATTTAGGCACTGGATTAATCTGCCTCACATTTCCTTCATTTCTTGGCTCTCATTGGTCTGTTTTAATTCTTACAATTGCCTTTTTCTTACTGTTAATCTTTAGTATGAAATGGGGAGTATTAAAATCAATAAATTCAGTTAACAGAAAAACAGCAGGGTCGTTTTTATTTCCTTTGAGTATCTACGTAACATACTGGGCATTCTCCCTAATAGGATTAAGTGATTTTGATGGAAATGATTTACTGTCCCATCAAGTGAATGGCTCTTCATGGTATAATGGTGCTGTCATTTATTATTATCTTCCAATATTAATTTTGTCGGTATCAGATCCAGCTGCTGCTTTGGTTGGAAAAAAATGGCGATTGGGGAAATACAAGATAATGGGAACTACAAAAACACTTATTGGTTCGCTTGGATTCCTCGTCTCATCATTTATAATTAGTGCTTCTTTCATCTATAACTTGGATATAAATCGATCATCTATACTTCTCGTTGCTTTTGTGATTGCAATTTCGACGACTATTGTTGAGGCAATTTCTCAAAAGGGTTTGGATAACTTGCTGATTCCATTGACCACGATTGTTGTCCTGTTTTTATTTCGAAATACTATTCTAGGATGAGTATAAAAACAATCAAATTAACTGCACAGAGTGATTTGTCACTTTTTTATGATTATGGAGTTGAGATTCGATCAAAAAACAGCGATAATAACTCTTGGTCAGAACCCAAAGAAATTCATCATTATTTTAATGAAACTTCCGATACTGTTCATTTTTTTTTAGTTGAAAATGAACAGTATAAGGGAAGAGTGGCGGCATTTTATCACGAAAAAAATCATCAACTTGGGATTCTAGGGTGGTTTGAGTGCGATGATAGTCTGGAATTGAGTGAAGAGCTACTAAAACAGGCAATCCTTTGGCTTCAACGACAAGGCTGCAAGAAGATCATTGGTCCAATTAATGGCTCAACATGGAGTTCGTACAGATTTAATTTGGATGCTTCAAAGCCGCTATTTGCAGGTGAACCATATCAACCATCTTATTACTTGAAACAATGGGGAAATGTTGGCTTTAACAATGATGTGATGTATGAAACTACTTTACCAGTTAGTGAATTGAATCAAGACATTGATGAGAGAGATTTAAGTGTGTTTTTAGCTGAAATGAATTTGAAAATACGGCCATTACCAAAAAACCTAACGGAAGATCAGAATTTTAATTATTTTGAGTTTTACATGAAAAGTTTCAGTGATAATCCCCTTTTTCACGAAATTTCATTTGATCATTATAATCTTCTAACAAGAAATTTGAACGCAGTTGCATCCTATGATTGCTCCTTTGTCGTTGTCGATAAGAATCAACGACCGGTGGCTACATTTATATCATATAAAGATGTTTACGGAGAAATAAATCCGAATTCGAAAAACAACAAACTATTCTTTAAAACGATTGCCACACACCCTGATTGGAGAAATAAGAAAATAATGAAAATGGTGGTCAACTATATGAAACCACTCGCTAAAGAGTTGGGATATACTGATGTGATCTTCTCACTCATGTATTCTGGGAATACTACTGCCAAATTAACAAAGTCAAGATACGGATCTGATATCCTAAGAAATTACACACTAATGTCCTTACAAGTTGAATAGCAATCCACACATAGCTTTTAATGGTATCCTAAACTCACTGGAGAAGTATCCAAATCGGGTGGCAATCATTGATAAGAATGGGAGGTCCTATACTTATGATGAATATAAGCGTCATATTACTGGAGCGCGCGCTGAGTTAGTGCGAAAAGGAGTGAAAAAGGGATCGAAAGTATTAGTCTTCGTTCCGATGTCCATGGACTTATATGCTTTGCTTCAAGCACTATTTTCATTAGGTGCAACTGCCATTTTTCTTGACCCGTGGATGAAGGGTAAAAAAATGAGTTCAGTAATTAATCAAGTTCGACCAGATTTATTAATTGTCACAAAGAAAATTGCACGCTTTTCGTGGCTGCTCCCTTCAACCTGGAAGTTAAGAAAATGGAAACTAGATTCTATCACACCAACAGTTGAGGATTGGATCATTGTGGATGTTTCAGATGATGACAATGCTCTGATTACATTCACAAGTGGTACAAGTGGACAACCTAAAGGTGCAAACCGAACGTTTTCATTCTTATATGCGCAAGCGAGTACATTGGAGCAACACCTAAAAGGTACGAATGACGGTCCATCTGTTGATTTTACAAACTTCCCCATCGTTGGCCTTGCAGATTTTTCAGTTGGAAATACGGTCGTTATTCCTCAGATTAACTTAATGAAAATTCATCAAGCAAATAGTGAGGAAATGTCTAAACATATCCTAGCATCAAATGTAACCAGAATTCTCGTTTCACCTTCTCTGCTAAAAAAGATTATTGACGGGTTGAAGTCAAATGGCCATGGAGCTATCCAAGATATCGTTACTGGAGGTGCTCCTATATCAAATCAGCTCATTAAAACATGCGTTCAAGATCATCCTGAACTCAATTTTGAGGCAATTTATGGATCAACTGAAGCAGAACCGATCTGTTTGAGTACTTTCCAAAATATTCTTGATAGCACAGCACATCCTTTAGATGGTGTATATGTTGGAATACCGGTTATAGATGTAAGCGTACGAATTGTTAAATCTATAATTGGTCCCATCGATACTGCCTACTTTCAATCGAACCAATTAGCTGATAATTCCATAGGTGAAATTGTTGTTACGGGAAATCATGTGAATAAGAACTACTATAAGAATCAGAAAGCATTTATTGCAATTAAAATTGTTGATGACGGTGGTTTGATTTGGCATCGTACGGGTGATATTGGCTATTTCAAGAATGGACATCTTTACTTGGTTGGACGCGATCACAGGATCCTGGATGACAACGGCAGTAAAGTGTACCCGTACCCAATTGAACAAGAAATTGAAATGGAATTTGGATTAACAGATCTTGGATATATAAAAAATAACAGAGGCAAATTTATTCTGTATGTCGGATCTGTCCAAAATGTTAATTCCGATCAGATTAAATTACATATAATCTCCAAAGGTTATCCGTGCGACGCAGTAATTACAAGGAGCAAACCATTACCTAGGGATGCACGTCACAAAAGTAAACTCTTATCAGAAGAACTCGCATGAAATTACCACCACAACCGAAAGGATCACCAATTATAGGACACTTAAAGCAGTTTAAAAATGATCCGATTAATTTCATGCTCAATTCGTCGGAGGAGTTTGGGGATATCATGCTTTTTAAAATATTCAGTAAAAAAATCTACTTCATCAATCATCCCGATTTGATCAAGCACGTTCTACAGGATAATCATAAAAACTACGTCAAAAGTACTGGCTATAAACCAATGCGACTTATCGTCGGTAATGGAATGTTGACAAGTGATGGTGATTCTTGGGTTCGAAGTCGGAAGTTTAGTCAATCGGCTTTTAATAGTACGGCAATCCGATCCTATGTTTCAGCTGTAACCACAAATGCAAATCGATTGATGAATGATTGGGCACAAAAACCCGATTTAGAAATCAATGCGTCGCAAGAAATGGCTAAAATCACATTGGCAATCATTGGTGAAACGCTCTTTAGCACTCGAATTGATTTTGGAACGAATCTCTGGAAGAACATCAATTACGTCCTAGAATATGCAGGTGAGCGTGCTTTAAGGAATCCATTCATTGTTCCTGCGAACTGGCCCACAACTAAGAATAAAAAATTCAAAAAGGCAAAATCAGCATTGGACGAATTGATTTATGGTATCATTGATAGCAAGCGAAATTCAGAAGACACTGAAAGCGATACGCTTTCTCGATTGATGAATTATACAGAAGGATCAAGCAATGGGTTGAGTGATGAAGAATTGAGAGATGAGGTGATGACGATATTTCTTGCGGGGCATGATACAACCTCTAATACCATGTCATGGGCATTGTATAGTATAGGAATTCGACCTGATATCCAGCAAAAAATCTTTGAAGAAGTAAAGAAACTTGAAGGTAGAGAAATCCAGTATGAAGACCTTCACGAATTGACATACACGACTCAGGTAATTAATGAAACAATGAGATTATATCCAGCTGCTTGGCACATGGGGCGAATGAATATCGAAGACGATAAGTTAGGTGAATATGACTTGCCCGCGGGGTCTCATGTAAGAATAAGTCCACTAACATTGCATAGAAGAGTTGATTATTGGGTGAATCCAACTGAATTTAATCCAGAGCGTTTTCATCCATTGAAAGCGAAAGCTCAACTTCCGTACACGTTTATTCCTTTTGGTGGTGGACCACGCCTCTGTGTAGGTAGAAATTTAGCACTCATGGAGATGATCATACTACTTTCTACAATCGTTTCAAAGTTCGAGATATCTTACACAGGTGCTATCCCCGAAATGTCACCGAATATCACTTTAGCGACCAAAAAACCAGTGCAAATCAGCATTATACCTCGCTAGACTTCTTTCTAAACGGATATGCCTGTTGGCTCTTGAAATCAATAGGAACGTCTTCTCTAATAATCCCAACCTCTTCCACTTCACGATCTTTGGGGAGAAAATAAGATCCAAAGATCAAATCCCATATAATGAGTATTTTGCCGTAGTTCTTATTCGATTCAAGTACGACTTTAGAGTGATGCCACCGATGTAGTTGACAGGTATTGAAAATGTAATTTAGCCACCCCGCTTTTATATCAATATTGACATGTTCTAAAAATCCGGTAATACTGGAGAGGGATATTATTAGAATTGTGATTTCTGACATTGGCGCAAAGAATATTAATGGAATGAAGTAGCTTATCGAAGTAAAAAATGATTCAAGAAAATGAAATCGTCCTGCATTCAACCAATAAACTCTATCAGCGCCGTGGTGCAACGAGTGAAACCTCCATAATAACGGCAAATGATGCACTGCTCTGTGGAACCAATAGAAGGAAAGTTCACAAGCAAGTAAGGCTAAAATAAATTGAGTAATAATTCCATATTCCGCAACAAGATTAATTAAACGCAAGATGCGTAGAAATTTTTTCAATTGGATAGAACAATGCAATTGGAACAATAATTTCGGCAATTTTCGAGGCAAGTGGAAGGATCAGAAAAGTTTGCAAAAAATCGGCTTTTGAATCTTCTTTTTTTCCACTCCATTCTTTTTTATATGCCGCTTGTTTTTCACCAAAAATGAATGTTAACAAGAAAATAAAGGTTAAAACAATTGGAATTAGAGTGTACAATTCGATTGGTAACCAATACGTGCTAGCCAGTCCAACTGCCATCGTAATACTAATTACAAGAGGGTAATATAGCGTTCTATAGAATCTTATTTTGGACATGAATCATTCAAATAGTGACTTATATTTGCTGGATAGGGCGAAATTGATGGCACATCTTGATGAATAATTGGTATTCCACTCGCTTGAATCGGTGCGGATAACTTATCTAATTTCATGCATCCAGGCAATGCATTTATATGTAGACTTAATAACTGTCGGGATAGACGACGAGGTGACTTAACTCCTTTTTGTTCGGCAAGATCGATGTAGATGTCTGCCATATTTACCATTCGGACAATCGATTCAAGCATGTGACGGATCATAGCGTGGTAGGTGTGAAATTCACTTATCTTTTGAATTTCTATCTGCGCGCGAGTCGAAACTTCCTTAAATCCTCCAATTAGATATCCCTTTTTTAAATTTTTACGAATTCTTCTAGCACTTACCGGTTTATAAAGCTGAAGTGATTGTACTTCTGAAGTAAATGATTCCGAAAAGTTATCAATTTCGTGCATTGATGCCATGTCTAATTCAATAATTGGAATCCCTAATTTTTGAAATTTCAGAGCTCTCCTGTCCATGAATTTCGCAATCGGTATTGACAAATTTTGATTGCGAATGAATGTTCTTGATACTTTCTCAGATTTGCCATTTGTTAATTTAGAATACATCGGTTTTCTCAAGCGGTTTAATGATCTGGCTTCAGTCATGTGTGTCTCAAAAAATCTTCCCTCAACTTTAGTTGTCGGTTCTGGGAGTTTACCGTTCTCATACAAGTGTGTTTCTTTGCGTTTCATAGTTAAATCAAAAATAAGGACCAACTGAATAATTAGGTGACTGAAAACTACAACTAAAATTAAGATATTTGTGAATGTCACAAGTGATTTGAATTTATCTGAAGAAAAAAGACATCAATAGAGTGTTCTTCTGTTTCGCTGGTTTGATGCTCTAATTGAGAACTTACCAACGCTTTGTCTGTTAACTTTCTATATTAGTTAGCTGCAAGGCGAAAACCCGCCGCACATTTTAGCACTTTCGGTTTTAGTCAACGCACAATTCCAACCCTTAAAAAACCAAAAGAGCTAAAATTTCCCAACGCTTCTGATGATTACTTTAATGATTTTGACTTTTTTTGTCAAAAAAAAATTGTCTTATGGAATCATTTGGAGAAATAATTAGAAAGGCAAGAGAAGAAAAAAATTACATTCTTCGCCACGTAGGAGCTGAACTTGATATAGACCAAGCGATTATAAGCAAGTTCGAAAGAGGAGAAAGAAAACCAACAAAAGAACAAGTGATGAAATTCGCTACATTCTTTGGGCTTAACAAAAATGACTTGATAATTGCTTGGTTAAGCGATAAGGTTGTTTATGACTTGGAAAACGAATCATTAGCTGAACAAGCTCTAAAAATTGCAAAAGAGTATGTTTTTGCCAACGCTATCAACAGAACGGAAAAGAAAGCCCAGACAGCTAACAAAGTATAAAAACAATAGCCGAAATAGTAGTAAATATGAACATTGTAATCCGCAACTACATTAGTAGTAAATTGAAAAATTCTGCTTCCGAAATCGACTACTATTCCTAGCCTAACCGTGACAGTAGTCTACGAAAATTATGAATTGGGAAACTTACCTAGCCCTAGGAGACAGTATCACTATTGGCGCCCGAACTTATCTCGGATATCCGGAGTATGTTGGAGCATTTCTTGAGCGAGAAACGCTAAATTTTTGGAACCACACCTGATTCTACTGCAATAGAGCTCACTCATATATTGATAATCATTTTGGACCTTTACAGGGTCACAAATCCGGTTTTACAACTAGATTAATTGGCACAAACGATTTGTAGAATAATATTTCTATGGAGGAATATGAAATAGCATTGTTGAATAATTGGAATTTTTTTTACACTAAATTCCTTACCTTACTAGACCAATTTAAAATTAGAACTGACGTGAAACCTTTAATTTTATACTTCCTGCTTACATTGACTTCTACCTTTTCCTTTTCACAAAGCGAAAGGTTGTTCCCCAGTTATTTAGATTCTACGGAATACAGAATCATCTTAAAAACGCAGGAGAAAAATGGAAATGAATTCGTTACGCTTGATGTTTTTACAATTAAATCCTACAAGGATTCCACAAAAGTTTACTACGTCCGATATGGAGATATGCTGATATCAAGTTTGATGATGGAATATTCGATTTTAGATGAAATGATAGCCTTCGAACAAACATTAAGTGAATTAGCATGTACAGAGAAAACAAACTGTCCAAATCGAATATTAATAGAAGGAGCGTCGAAATCGTATAGCGTTCCGATAGATTTACTCAATGAGGAACTCCTTTCGAATTTAATGCTAAAACTCGAAAATTAGAAATTTATGCAGTTAATTCACAGATGAAATCTAGGCTGATAGTAAATTCTATTTTATCACTATTGGTAGGTTGTTTTATCTATCTTTTTTTTCGCGATCCTTCACTTATTTTTTTCGGTTGGATTGATGATGTTGGTTTATCCAATTCAGTGATGTTTTTTCAAGAAACAATGTCTTTGACGCGCACAGACCTGCCAAATTGGTTTCTGTACTCATTGCCCGATGGACTTTGGCTCTTTTCGTATGTTTGTATAATGCTTCATGTTTGGAGGAAATCAATGCGATGGATGGGGTTTATATGGACACTCATTTCACCCATTATCGCTGTGTCTTTTGAATTGAGTCAGCTGATAAATCCCTCTCTTGGTACTTTCGATTGGAGTGATCTCTTGTTTTACACTTTTGCAACTATAATTCCATTTGTCATTTTTAGGAAAAGGATTAACTTTAGTCCCAACTCAATATTAAGTTATGAAGAATAAATTTCTAAATATTTTCTCGCTTACTCTTTTGGGAGCGTTTATGTTTCTCGCGTATGCAAGTGCACCAGATCCATCTGACTTTCGTCCAAGAAGAAAAAAGAAAGTAGTTACAGAACAAACCATTCTGAATGATCCTAACTTGAGTGATGAAGAGAAAGCGAAAATGATCGCAGATCGGAAAGTGAAAATGGATCTAGAAAGAGAAACCAAAACAGTCTTAGCAACGGATCTTGCCGAAGAGTATGATAATAACGAAGTAAGTGCAGATACTAAATACAAAAACAAGATCTTTTATGTTGATGGAGTGATAAGTGATATTAGTAAGGATCTACTCAATAATATCAATTTTTCTTTAGTTGGTTATGATATTTTCGGCTCCGTTACGTGCTACATTGATGATGAAGAAGCGGTATCCAAATTGAGTAAAGGAATGCGAATTGTAATTCGAGGTCGATGTGATGGAACTCTTCTTGGTGTAAACATGGAAGACTGCGAAATTGTGGAGATCATAGAATCTGAGGATACTGAAGAGGAAGAGGATGAGGAGGAAGATGAAATTGATTCTTAAAATCAGTAGGTGCTAATCCTGCAAAAGACCAACTAATTTATGAAGATAATTCTCTATATAATTGCAGCACTTGTCATTACGAGTTGCTCTACATCAAACGATATGACTAAAGCACCTGAAGCGAAAAAAATCGAGTACAAAATAACCACTCACGGTGATACGCGCGTAGATAATTATTTCTGGATGAGATTGAGTGATGAGCAAAAGAATGCAGAAACGCCTGACGAACAAACTCAAGATGTCCTTGATTATCTGAACGCGGAAAACGATTATCTCAAATCAATGATGAAGCATACAGAAGGACTTCAAACTGAATTGTATGATGAAATTGTTGGGAGAATCAAACAGGATGATGAATCTGTTCCGGTTAAAGTGAATGGTTACGTTTATTATAGTCGCTTTGAAAAAGGACAAGATTACGGACTGTATTGTCGTAAAAAAGACAATGAGGAGGCCCCAGAAGAGGTTATGCTAAACGGTCCTGAGATGGCCAAAGGAGAAAACTATTTTGCAATTGGTGGACAGTCGATAAGCGAAAATAATGAACTAATTGCCTATAGTATCGACCTAGTTTCTCGTCGTCAGTATACAATTCTCTTTAAGAATCTGAAGACAGGTAAAATGCTTTCAGATAAAATTGAAAATACGACAGGAGGAATTACATGGGCAAACGATAACAAGACAGTGTTTTACACGAAGAAAGATCCTGTAACGCTTCGTTCGCATCAAATATACCGCCATATCCTAGGTACGAGTACTTCAAAAGATGTTCTGGTTTATGAGGAGAAAGATGACACATTTGGATGCTCGATCTACAAGACAAAATCGAGGAAATATTTGATGATTAGTTCTTATCAAACGCTTTCAACAGAGTTTCAATTCTTAGATGCAGATACTCCGAATGAAGATTGGAAAGTTATTCAACCTCGAAAACGAAATTTAGAGTATTCGGTTGATCATTATGGAGATGATTTCTATATCGTGACGAATCTAGATGCTAAAAATTTCCGATTAATGAAAACACCTGTTGATCAACCAGGAAAAAAGAATTGGAAAGAAGTAATAGCACATCGACCTAATGTACTTCTAGAAGATATCGACATTTTTAAGAATCATCTTGTCGTTACAGAGCGAAAAGATGGACTGATCCAATTACGGGTAATAGAATGGAATGGAAATAAGGCGCATTATATAAAATTCAAAGATCCAGCATATAGTGCATATACGTTCTCTAACCCTGAATTTGATACCGAGATATTAAGATACGGTTACACATCAATGAGAACTCCTCAAACAACATTCGATTACAATATGAACAACCTTTCACAAGAGGTTAAAAAACAGCAAGAAGTACTCGGAGGTAAATTTTCGGAAGATAATTACATCACTGAACGAATAATGTCAACTTCAAGAGATGGAGTAAAAGTTCCGATCTCTATTGTCTATCGAAAGGGAACGAACTTAGACGGCAAAGCACCTCTTCTTCTATACGCTTATGGATCTTATGGCTACTCCATGGATGCAAGTTTTAGCGCAATCCGATTGAGTTTATTAGACCGTGGTTTTGTGATGGCAATTGCTCATATTCGTGGTGGACAAGAGATGGGACGGCACTGGTATGAGGATGGAAAACTACTCAAGAAAAAAAATACATTCTATGACTTCATTGATTGTGGAAAGTTTTTGATCAAAGAAAAATATACGTCAAGTGAACATTTGTATGCACAAGGTGGTAGTGCAGGTGGACTTCTAATGGGGGCAATAATCAATATGGCACCAGAATTATGGAATGGAGTAATTGCTGGCGTTCCTTTTGTGGATGTAGTCTCAACTATGTTGGATGAATCTATTCCGCTAACAACAGGTGAATTCGATGAGTGGGGTAATCCTAAAGAAGAGGAATACTATCATTATATAAAATCGTACTCACCTTATGATAATATCGAGAAAAAAGAGTACCCAAATTTGCTCATTACAACAGGTTATTGGGACAGTCAAGTACAGTATTGGGAGCCAGCAAAATGGATTGCTAAACTCAGAGAGAATAAAACGGACGATAACTTACTCATAATGGATTGCAATATGGATGTTGGTCATGGCGGAGCATCGGGTCGCTTTCAACGTTATAAAGAAGTCGCTCTTGAATATGCATTCTTATTGGATCTTGAAAAGATTGAAAAGTAATTAAAATAGAATTTTTAAAATTCCAGATCTCAATGCTCCTGGAAGTGTTTATTGAAAATCTATAAAGCTGATTCCTCGTAAATTAGATAGGGGATTTAATTACTTAATAATGCAACAACTGAGTTCTTAGGCCTTAATTGTTTGGGAATGATTAACCCCGCTTAGTACCCTTTAGTATTCAACATAATGAAATCAATTTTATTTGTATTATTGCTTCTTTTCGGTCAAATTGCTATTGCGCAAAAAGAGTTAGTAATTACAGAAACTCAGAATTTTTTTGGGACTTCTGTTTCTGATAAATTGCAAATTTACGAAGTTGCTCAAGAAATGAGTTTCGAAGATTTTTTAAAAGACCAGAAGCGATTTACTCCTCGAAAAATGGAAAATCGGTTAGAAAACCTAGATTTTACTACTTCAACGTTCTTTGTTGAATTTTCCATTAAAAATGAGACCTCTAACGCTCAAGAGTTAGTTTTAGAAACTGCTCGTCCAATTACAAATTTGGTCAGTTTGTTCTTGTTTGTAGATAGTTCTATTGTCTATTCCGGAGATGCAGTCCCATACGATCAAAAGGACATTAAAACTTCAGTAAGCGCACTTCCATTAGTGGTTCCTGCAAATAGTCAGCTGAAATATATTTTAAGAATCGCAAGCGATGGGGAGAATGTAACACTACCAATGACATTTTGGAACAAATCAGATTTTGAATATCGAATTGTCTCGAAAAGAATGATTTCTGGTCTTTATTTTGGGATTTTCTTATTCGCCTTGTTCATCTACATGACTTTCTATATTTTATTAAGAGAACGACTTTTTCTGATTTATGTGGGTTATGTGTTTTTTAGTGGATTTCTGCAATTTTCACTTCATGGATATCTTCACGAATACTTAGCAACTTCAGGTGGTTATTGGACGCAACATTCAATATTATCAATCGCCGGATTAACAATTATATTTGCTCTGCTGTATGCGAAGAACTACCTTGAGTTTGAAGGTAAGAAAAAAGCGATGTCTCATGGCTTAATCGGACTGTCAATTCTATTGACTTTGACTTCGTTAATTCCTGGAAAAACATACGAAATTGCCTATCCTTTGATCAATGGATTGAGTTTTGTAGCCTTAATCTTTGTCTTAATTGCAGCAATCATTCAACGAAAATCAAAAAATGTAAGCAAATTATTTATCATTGGATTGGGAGCACTAGTCATTGGAGGAGCTATATTCATACTTGGAAATTTTGGATTGATTGATAATCCAGGATTAACGCAAAGATCTCTTACTGTAGGAACATTGATTGAACTTCTCTGTCTTTCGATCCTTATGGTTCGACGTTTTAAGACATTGCAAGAGGAGAAAGAACGTGCTCAAAAATTATTGGTTAATGAACTGGAAGAATCAAATGTTCGATTAGAAAGTGAAGTTGCAGATCGCACGAAAGAAATTGAAAAACAGCGAATCTTACTCAAAGAAAAAAATGATGATTTTGTCGCAAGTGTGATGTACGCAAAACGAATCCAAAATGCTGTATTATCGAATGAGAAAAAATTCAAAAGCATTCTTCCTGATTCATTTGTGATGTTTCGTCCTAAGGACATTGTAAGTGGTGATTTTTATTGGGTTGAAACGATACCATCTACCAAAATATGGCCGCAAGGGTTAACCGTTTATGCTACTGCTGATTGCACTGGACATGGTGTTCCTGGAGCATTAGTGAGTATCATTGGAAACAATATGCTCAAGCTTGGTAAGTTAGATGAAAAGGTTCAGAACCCTGGACAAATGCTCGATTTTTTAAATCTGGAAATCAATGAGATCTTAAATTCGGAATTCGTAGACGAGAATATCCGTGATGGAATGGATATCACTCTTTGTGCAATCGATATTGCAACTAATGAACTTCATTTTTCAGGGGCACAAAATTCAGCTTATATTGTTCGAAGTGGTGAATTAATTGAGTTAAAGGGCGACCGAAAATCAATAGGATTTATTGATGGAGATGAGGTTCATAAGTTCTCAAATCAAGTTTTTGACTTGAAAACGGGTGATGTTATTTATACTTGTAGTGATGGGTATGCTGATCAATTCGGTGGGCCAAAGGATAAGAAGTTTATGTCAAAACGATTGAAGCGACTTCTTGTCGAAATTGCACCATTATCTTTGGTTGAACAAAAGGAACGAGTCGAATCAGAATTCGATGAATGGAGAGGGAATACCGAACAATTGGATGATGTTTTGTTAATTGGATTGCGAATTACCTGAACCAATAAAAATCATAGTTGTACAGTAAAATAGAAACTGTAGAATATGAAATTGATAATCAACGAACCGTGTCAACAAGATTGGAAAAAAATGACTGCCAGCGGTTATAATATTGGAATGTACACACGTCATTGTGATTCTTGCGAAAAAAACGTAGTTGATTTCACTCAAAACTCTAGGGCAGAAATTATAACATATATGTTATCCAACCGCGACAATAGTGTGTGTGGAAGAATGCGTGTTGATCAGTTTGATTTCCGTCATGAGGATATTCCCATACTCTTGGATACATTAGATCGTCAGAAAACAGTAAATCCTTTCTTGGTATTAGCACTCGTGTGTATGAGTTTATCAGCCTGTTCTCAAGAAGAGGTGAACACAATTAATACTCCACCTGCAACCGAGAATCATATAAAAATAGGCAAAATGATTGCTGCTCCAGTTAAAGCCGAAACGACAGATGTAGTAACACCTCATTGTATTGAAGTGGAGCAAGGTGAAATTTTACTTGGCAATGTCGAGTCACCCATAGAGGAGTCAAAACACGATCCAGACAACAAAATTCACAAGTACACATCCACAATGCCCGAATTCCCAGGTGGAATTGGTAAAATGACGCTTTTTATTGATGAAAATAAACTGTCTCCGACAACGTCAACACTTTCAGGTACCGTTTACGTTCGTTTTGTGGTGGAAGCCGATGGAAATATTACTCAAATTGAGATTGTCCGAAGTTTGCATGATTCGTTAGATCAAGAAGCAATTCGAATCATTAAATTGATGCCTAACTGGATTCCAGGTAAAAAAGAGGACAAGAAAGTTCCTGTTTACATGACCATTCCAGTGAGGTTTTAGAATTATTGGTGCGCTTTAACGTGCTATCCACTGTATCTTTTAAAAGGATGCCGCTACTATCACTAGCGCATTCGTTCGAGCATAGATAATCAGTAATTCAAATTCATAAATGTTTGTGGATGCTATACTTTCAGTTCATATCACACCATCAATGATCCATCATTCTTATTTGATATACCGAAATTTAATTTCCTCTCACTAACTGCTTCTCTCCACCCAGTCTTTCAGTCTTCGCGCCTTAAAATCTAACACCTAAAATTAAAAACTGCCTTCCTACTTCTTCCTAAAGAAAATCTTTACCGGAACTCCCGTAAAATTAAACTCCTCTCGCAATCTGTTTTCCAAGAACCGCTTGTAGCTATCTGGAATATATTGAGGTAGATTACAGAAAAATGCGAATGCCGGAGCATGTGTAGGAAGCTGTTGAACATATTTAATCCGAACATACTTTCCTTTAGTAGATGGAGGGGGTGTAGATTCAATGATTTTAAGCATTACTTCATTCAAAACAGATGTTGCAATTTTCTTAGTTCTATTTTCAAAAACTTCCATTGTTGTTTCTAACGCCTTGTGAATTCTTTGCTTAGTGATCGTTGACGTAAAAATGATTGGGACATCGTTAAAAGGAGCTAACTGCTCGCGTACCATATCTTCATAAGCTGCCATCGTTTTGTGATCTTTATCAATTAAATCCCATTTATTGACAACAACAACAATTCCTTTCGAATTTTTCTCGATTATATAATAGATGTTCAGATCCTGCTTTTGAATCCCATCTTGTGCATCAATCATAAAAATACAAACATCTGAACTTTCAATTGCGCGAACAGATCGCAATACCGAATAGTACTCAATATCTTCATGAACTTTCGCTTTTTTACGAATTCCTGCTGTATCAACAAGCATGAAATCAAATCCAAAAGCATTAAAACGAGTGTTAACAGAATCTCGTGTCGTTCCAGAGATGTCAGTCACAATATTACGTTCTTCACCCGTAAGTGCATTAACTAAGGATGATTTCCCAACATTAGGTTTTCCTACAACGGCAATGTGCGGTAGGTCATCTTCTTCTCGTTTTGATTTATCGTCTTTGTCAAACTCCTTCACAATGTCATCGAGCAAATCTCCTGACCCACTTCCGTTGGTTGCAGATAAATCGTACACATTGCCCAAGCCTAAATTCCAAAATTCAGCGGACATTCCAACGCGGCCGGTATTATCCACTTTATTTGCAGCGATGAAGACCTTTTTGCCTGATTTTCGCAATAATCGAGCGACCACCTCATCCAAATCAACAATACCGACCATTACATCAGTCATAAAGATGATCACATTAGCTTCATCAATTGCGATCTCAACTTGCTTCCTGATTTCCGCTTCGAAGATATCATCAGATCCCTTTACATAACCTCCAGTATCGATCACGGAAAAGTCAACACCATTCCATTCTCCTCGTCCATAAAGGCGATCTCTAGTCACACCACTAACTTCTTTCACAATCGCACGTGTTGATTCTGTTAAACGATTAAAAAGCGTTGATTTCCCTACATTCGGTCTACCTACAATTGCTATTATGTTGCTCATCCTTTATTCGATTTTCCGATTTTCCGATCGCTATGCTTCACGTTATCTCGAACTTTAATTTCTTAGTTATATAATATTTCCCTACTGCTAACTACATTTAGCCCTAAAATCATTCTTGTCTACTTCTCGATACATTCTTCTAACGTCGAATGCTCGAAGTAACAAGTGGTTTCAAAATTTCAAGTCTAATCCTCCTCGCTATCTAGCCCTTCAGTCTTATGTCTTATTATCTGGATGCCTAATATCTACCTAGTATCCATACTTCTTCAATTTCCCCTCCGAAGCTCTCCAGTCTTTATCTACTTTTACAAAAGTTTCCAAAAACACCTTCGCTTCTATAAATCGTTCTATTTCAATTCTTGCTTCACGTCCTAATCGCTTTAGCATTGATCCTCCTTTTCCGATTATTATTCCTTTTTGTGAATCTCGTTCAACAATTATCAGTGCCCTAATTCGTGTAATGTTTGGTTCTACTTTATATTCTTCAATCTCAACTTGACATGCATAAGGAATTTCCTTTTTGCAATGAATGAAAATCTTCTCGCGAATAATTTCGGAGACGAAAAACCGCATTGGGCGATCTGATATTGCATCTTTGTCAAAGTATGCTGGTCCTTCAGGTAAATTATCCATGATGCACTCCCACACACTATCGACATTAAAACCGTGTAATGCTGAAATTGGAAATACGTTCGCATTCGGAAGTTTTGCTTGCCAATAGTCAAGAATTTTCTTCATGTTTTTCTGATCCGAGAGATCCATTTTATTGATCAAACAAATCACAGGAACTTCTAATTTTTGAATCTTCGCTAATGTCTCTACGTGATTCATTTCTGTTTCCTTAGTATCTGTGATGAACAACAAAACATCTGCATCTTGCAACGATGAATTGACATAACTCATCATGTTTTCATGGAGTTTATATGCCGCATTAACAACTCCAGGAGTATCCGAAAAAACCACTTGATGATCATCAGTATTAACAATCCCAAGGATGCGATGACGCGTAGTTTGCGCCTTCTTAGTTACAATTGATAGTTTCTCACCAACTAATTTATTCATTAGGGTGGACTTACCAACATTTGGACTACCAACGATATTTACAAAACCAGACTTATGCGCCATCTTGACTTAATTTGATTGCAAAGAAACAGCTTCTCCGCTCAATAATGCTTTGAAACTCACTCTTTTTGCAATAATGCTATTCAATTCTGAAATTGCCACACGCTCTTGCTCCATCGTATCTCTATCACGAATAGTAACTGTGTTGTTCTCTAATGTCTCGTGATCTACCATAATTGAATAAGGTGTTCCGATGGCATCTTGCCTTCTGTATCGCTTCCCTGGAGAATCTTTTTCGTCATAAGCACAATTGAAATCGAACTTAAGGTTGTCCATGATTTCACGTGCTTTTTCTGGCAGGCCATCTTTTTTAGTTAATGGCATTACAGCAACTTTATATGGGGCTAATGCTGCTGGCAATGAAAGTACTGCTCTCGTTTTTCCATCTCCAAGGTCTTCGTTTTTGAAGGATGAACTCAGCACAGCCAGGAACATACGATCAAGACCGATTGATGTTTCAATCACATAAGGAACGTAGTTTTTGTTCAATTCTGGATCGAAATATTGTAGTTTTTTCCCAGTATGTTCTTCGTGTTGCTTCAAATCGAAGTCTGTCCGTGAGTGAATTCCTTCAAGTTCTTTAAATCCCATTGGGAAGTCAAATTCAATGTCGCTCGCAGCATCTGCATAATGTGCTAACTTAATGTGATCATGGAATCGGTAGCTTTCATCTGAAATTCCTAGTGCTAAATGCCAGTTCATGCGTTGTTCTTTCCAGTACTCGTACCATTTTTCTTGTTCACCTGGGCGAATAAAAAACTGCATCTCCATCTGTTCAAATTCACGCATTCGAAAGATAAATTGACGTGCTACGATCTCATTTCTAAATGCTTTTCCAATTTGAGCAATCCCAAATGGAATCTTCATGCGACCAGATTTCTGAACGTTCAAGAAGTTGACGAATATTCCTTGTGCCGTTTCTGGGCGTAAATAAAGTGTTGAAGCATCGCCAGCAATAGATCCTAATTCTGTCGAAAACATCAAGTTAAATTGACGTACTTCAGTCCAGTTCTTTGAACCAGAAACAGGACAAGCAATTTCTAAATCAACGATAAGGTTGTAAACTCCTTCCAAATCATTTTTTCCAAGTGTTTCGCGCATGCGATTCTCAACGTCATCAATTTTCGCTTGATTCCTCAATACATTAGGATTGGTTTTCAAGAATTCTTCTTTGTTGAAGTTGTCTCCAAAACGTTTCAATCCTTTTGCAACATCTTTATTAATTTTCACTTGAATTTTTTCAATGAATTCTTCAAGTAAGACATCTGCGCGGTATCTCTTTTTGGAATCTTTGTTATCAATCAAGGGGTCATTAAACGCATCAACATGACCAGAAGCTTTCCATATTCCAGGATGCATGAAAATCGCAGAATCAATTCCAACAACATTTTCGCGCATTTGCACCATTGATTTCCACCAATATGCCTTGATGTTGTTCTTCAATTCTGAGCCAAGTTGCCCGTAGTCGTATGTTGCTGCAAGTCCATCATAGATCTCTGATGACGGAAATACAAAGCCGTATTCTTTGGCATGTGAAATGATATCCTTGAGGTTGTCTTCTTTTTGCATGGCGCAAAGATAACTGAAATTGAATGGTAGAATATTAAAAACAGGCTGATTTTCACGAGTTTTAGACGGATGGACATTGTTTTCGTATGAAACGCTGTATCTTTGCGCTGCAATGGCGAAGATTCGAGATATAGATTTAGGGGAATTCCCACTTTTACTCGCTCCAATGGAGGATGTGAGTGATCCGCCGTTTCGTGCATTGTGCAAACGTCATGGAGCTGATTTGATGTACACGGAATTTATTTCTTCTGAGGGCTTAATTCGGGATGCTGTAAAAAGTGTTCAGAAATTGGACATTTTCGAATACGAACGTCCGATTGGAATTCAAATTTTCGGCTACGACATTGAGAGTATGAAGTTGGCGACGGAAATTACAGAGAAAACCAATCCCGACATTATCGATATAAATTATGGTTGCCCTGTAAAGAAAGTTGCGTGTAAGGGTGCTGGTGCTGGAATTCTACAGGATATCCCGAAGATGATTAGAATGACACGCGAAATTGTCAAATCAACTAATCTACCTGTAACAGTCAAAACACGTTTGGGTTGGGATGACAGTTCGAAACACATCGTTGAGGTTGCGGAACGTTTACAAGATGTTGGAATCGAGGGGATATCGATTCACGGAAGAACGCGAAAACAGATGTACAAAGGTGAGGCAGATTGGTCGTTGATTTCTGATGTCAAGAATAATCCAAGAATGAAGATTCCCGTCTTTGGAAATGGAGACATTGATACACCGGAGAAAGCAGTTGAGTACAAAGAAAAGTATGGTGTAGACGGATTGATGATTGGTAGAGCCAGTATTGGTTATCCATGGATTTTCAATGAAATAAAACATTTTTGGAAAACAGGAGAACGCCTTGAAAAACCAGGAATTGAGGATCGTGTTTCCGCAACATTAGAGCATCTAGAAATGAGTGTAAAATGGAAGGGCGAAATTTTGGGAATCGCCGAAATGAAACGGCACTACACAAATTACTTTAAAGGAATTTCTCATTTTAAAGAATATAGAATGAAGCTTGTCACTTCTTTCGATTTACAAGAAATTAAAGATACCCTTCACTTTATTCGAGAGAATTCTGAAGATTTTCAATTTGCTCAGTAATGTAAATCAGCGCAAATCGTAATTTTAAATTGAATGGTGCGATAACTAGCTAAGTTTAAGTTGATTTTATCACTTAATTGCTCTTTTGGGAGATTCGATTATTCCTCATTCTTTTCAATCTGATCTAGCGTCCAAGCGATAGCCAAATCCAATGAATTAAAAATTCGTGTCGGCTTTTTCGGTCGATTAAATTTGAGGTAGAAATTCGCAATAATTTTATGAGGAAGACTCTTAACAACTAAAGCATCAGTATGTGTATTTGGGTTTTTATCAGTGTCCGCAGCCCAATCTCTCACTTCTGGGTCCAGATCAGAAAAAGAAGAAAATTCATAAATATTGTAGAACCTTCCTCCGCCAGCAGATTCAATGAACTCGTATCCCTTTTCAACGAACCCCATTGTTACCTTCTTGTATTCGGGAATTTTGAGGTGGTAAATCCTGTTATCAAATACGCGCGCGCTAGCCCCTTCAATATCTCGCTCATGGAGAATTGTAGAATTGAACATTTCTATGTTGTCTTTTTCAATGGTCACTAATGAAATTGGTTATCTTTAGCTGGTTAAAAGTAATCAATTATGAGAAAATTTCAAAATTACGTGCAAGGAGAATGGATTAATGGTAAGGGCGTTGAAACTCCTCTCTATAATGCCATTTCTGGAGAACAAATCGGTGAAGCTTCAAGTGAAGGTCTTGATTATGCAGAAATTCTTGCGTATGGAAGAAAAACAGGGGGGGCAAAATTGCGTACGATGACTTTCCAAGAACGTGGTTTGATGATCAAAGCATTGGCATTGCATCTTTTAACAAAAAAGAAAGAATATTACGCGATGAGTAAATGGACAGGGGCGACAAAAATTGACTCTTGGATTGATATTGAAGGTGGAATCGGAAATTTATTTGCCAATGCATCACTCCGCCGACAGTTCCCTGATTTACCATACAATGTTGATGGAGATGCAATTCCTCTTTCAAAAGAAGGCTCGTTTATTGGACATCACATTATGGTTCCAAAACAAGGAATAGCGGTTCACATAAATGCTTTTAACTTCCCAATTTGGGGGATGCTTGAAAAAATCGCAGTGAATTTGATGGCTGGAGTTCCTTGCATAGTGAAACCATCAGAGTTTACTTGTTATCTCACCGAGATTATGGTAAGAGATATTATCGCATCAAAAATATTGCATGAAGGCTCACTTCAACTTGTTTGCGGATTAGGACGTGGAATAATTGATCATGTTACTTCAGAGGATGTTGTGACTTTTACAGGTTCAGCATCGACTGGAAAACTTTTGAAGGGAATGCCAATAATTCTTGAGGAGAGTGTCCCTTTTAACCTTGAAGCAGATTCATTAAATGCAACTATATTAGGTCAACATGCAACGCCAGGAACTGAGGAATTCGATTTATTTATAAAAGAGACAACAAAAGAAATCACCATAAAAGCAGGGCAGAAATGTACAGCTGTTCGTAGAATTATTGTTCCAGAAAATCTTGTAGAGGATGTTCAAAAAGGCATTTCAACACGACTTGCAAAAACTACAATTGGAGATCCAAGTCAAGAAGGTGTGCGCATGGGAGCTTTAGCTAGTCGAACTCAAGTTGAACGCGTTCGTGAAAGTGTAGAATTGCTTTCTAAGTCGCAAGAGATTATTTATGGAGACATGGACAATTTTGAAATACTCGGTGGAAACAAGGAGAAAGGTGCGTTTTTCTCGCCAATTTTATTTTACAATGACGATCCTTATACGAAAACAGACGTTCATAATGTGGAAGCATTTGGACCAGTATCTACGATTATGCCTTACAAATCCATGGAAGATGCAATTGAACTCTCTCGCATGGGGAAAGGTTCCCTAGTATCATCGATTGTTACTCCAGATGATCAAGAAGCGCGTGAATATATTGTTGGTGCAGCGAGCATGCACGGAAGAATTCTTGTACTGAATAAGGACTGTGCAAAGGAAAGTACTGGTCACGGATCACCAATGCCATTGTTAACACATGGTGGACCTGGTCGAGCTGGTGGTGGAGAAGAGATGGGTGGAAAACGTGGTGTGATGCACTATATGCAGCGAACATCAATTCAAGGTCATCCAACGACAATCACAGAGATTACGCAGCAATTCCAAGTAGGGGCAAAACAACCAGAAGCGGTTCCTCATGTTTTTAGACAGCATTTCGAAGAGTTAACAATCGGACATACTGTTTTCACGCATAAGCATACAGTTACCACGGCTGACATTGTAAATTTCGCGAACGTTTCTGGAGATAATTTCTATGCTCACATGGATGAGACTTCTCTCGACGGAACAATCTTCGAACAACGTGTTGCACATGGTTACTTCTTGCTCTCAAAAGCCGCTGGATTATTTGTTGATCCGAAGAAAGGTCCTGTCTTATTGAATTATGGAGTAGAAGAAGCTCGATTCACAAAACCTGTTTATCCAGGAGCAACAATCGCCGTTCGATTCACAGTGAAAGAGAAAATCGATCAAGAAAAGAAATCCGAAGATGACATCGCTAAAGGAATCGTGAAATTCTTAGTTGATATGTACGATGAAACTGGAGAAACTGTGGCAATTGCGACAATTTTAACGATGGTAAAGAAGATTGACCAATCGATGTAGGGATTTTTAAGTAAACCACAATGGCACTAAAGGCACATTTGTTTCGGGATAATTCCGAACCAGTTTAATTTCCTTTATTTGCTGCTATTATTGCGTAAAAAGAATCGTATTATTCCCCAACCAACAAGACACCCAACTAGAAATGTTAGGGCATGATTTAATGTAGATGGTTCTGGATGAACCTCTTTTGTTGTAGTTGACGGATAGAAGAAGTTGAAAAGATTACTGGTCCCACTTAAATGATAATGGGATGGGTTTCCAATGATTAAGTTGTCAATGAATAGAATTTTGATTACTAAGAATAGCAATGCAATCATTGAAACGTAGAAAAATCGCTTCGTAATATTTAACTGACCAACTTCAGCATTTTTTAATCTTTCGCGCTGGTATGCTAAAGCGCATTCTTCTGCTTTTTGTCGAGCTGCTTCTACTGTTAAAACCTTTTCATCATAATTACTGGAAGTGTCAATTTGAAATTCGTTTTGCTCCGTATCTCGAACAGACCAAGACCAAAAATTGTCGTCCATTTCTTCAACTCGAAGGAGAAGATTATTCCATTTTGCTAGGCAATTATCGGCTTGATTTCTAGTCCAATTAAATGTAGTCTCATACGAATTTGTAGTCTTACTCATTGAAAAAGAAGCTTTATTGTTTTAATTTTCTGTGCTGTGCGAATCTCCATAAGATAAATACCATGACTAATTCCACTTATATCAATGTTGAGAGCAGAGCATTGATCAAAACTATCTCTTTTCAAAACCTTTCCGTTCATATCAAGCAATGAGTAGCCAATTAATTTTTTACCTTTCGCAGTTACAATATCACCTATCACAGGATTCGGAAAAACAACGATAGCATCCTTTTTTGACTCGATATAATTTGCCGTTGAAGAATCGCACGGAAATACATTCGCGAGAGCAGTGTACATTTTAAACCACCCTGTAGAATCATCACGGAGCTTTGTTTTTTCTTGTTCAATATGGACGAATTTCCCCATTGAAATATCTAAATGCGTGTTACAAGGATCGAAACTTTGATTCACGAGTCGACCTTGTGTGTTTGAGAATGCGATTAATCGTGTCCAAGCTAAGTTGACATGTGCTACTTCAAATGTAAGCATTGCATCGGCTGCAAAAAGTTGTGTTTTTATAAGATCTACGAAATCATTTGTTGGCGTATCGCGCGTTCCATTACTCATAATCACGTAAGGATCGCTCGCTTGTTTTGAGAAACCGTGTAATTGAACAAAAACCGCATCCGATAGGAAATCATTAATAGCATCTGTTGTTTCTTGAAATACAGATTGAATAGTATGCGCATTGTCAGAAACTTGGAAACTAGATGATGTTCCTTGACAAATACTCGTAGTTCCATCGCAAACCGAAAAGCCACTCTGATTACAGCGATGTGTTCCACTCACAAATAGTGCGAGTGATGAAAGTCGTGTATAGCAATATCCGGCTTCCTTTCCAGTATTGAAATCGTATTTTGGGTGAGGAGCTTGAAGTATCAACGTGTTTCGACATGGATTTGGATTAAAAACGTAAAGTCCCCAGTAATGTTGAAGCGGTGATTTCTCCTCCAAGACGTAATGCAATTCAGATGATTGAGTGTCTGAGTATTCAACAATTTGATAGTTAATTGAAGCTGCTGTGTTTCGAGCTGTAACCAAATCATTAATCAGAATCGCATCGATAACAGTCCTCCAGGTTATTAATTCTATTGACGCCGGTGTCTGAAAATCATTTCCAGTACTCCCTGGGATTCCATCAATATAAGTGCTGATGTATTGTTCCAAATTTCCAGTAATTGTTTGAGCTTTCAGTGGACTAAAACAAAGAAGGAAAGTAAGAAAGATAAATTTGGTTTTCAGCAGAGACATGGTGTCATTTGTGTGTTACGCTCGCAGCACCCGATGTTTTGCTATGGATTACTTTACCTTTTCCATAGTAACTAATGTCGCTCGCACCTGAGGCATCAATGTCGATTGTTCCGTTTGCCATTGTCTCGATTGAACTAGCACCAGAACTATCAATGTCCAATTGTCCAATAATGACTAATTTCTTTCCAGAAAACGATGAAGCTCCTGAATAATCTAGCAAAACATTATTCGCTGATCCAATAAGGTTTGCACTCGATGCTCCAGTCGATTCAATAGTGAGTTTTTTAGAAATCACCAATGATCCGTTTACTTCCGAAGCACCAGATAAGTTTAAGGTCAAATTATCAGTCTTATATTTATCAAAATGAATGGAACTTGCACCTTTTGCCTCCACCATAGAAATATTAGGAGCGTGAATTTTTACTTTCATGGTTACATTCGTAAACGATTGGTTTGAGTTTAGGCTGATTTTCAAATCTTCTCCCTTTAAATCAATGTCAAAATATTCTTCAATGTTTTCGTTGCACTCTAGTTCAACATAATATGAATCTGATTGAAAAATCTCTACAGAAATTGCAGATGAAGTACTGATTGATGTGAAATTAGTGTAGTCGAATGTTTTTGTGATCAATTTATCAGATCCTTTTATAGATGCGAATTGACAGGATGTAATAAGAAGAAGTGTCGATAAAATTGCGAAAGTTACTTTCATATTAAATGGGTTTGGTTTTATTAAATGAAATTAATTAAAATTATTGATGTCACTGAGATCTTTACCATAATGATTCTAATCTGGGCGTTTCTGCTGTCTTTAATTTTATTGATCGAACAACAAGCAAAGAAAGAAAGCAGCCGTGCTATCCACTGTATCTTTTTTACATCCGTGTTTACCTATAATAGAGGCAAATCCATTAAAAAAGGATGCCATTCCTATCACTAACGCTTCTACGTCTTTTAGAATTAATTCGTATTCTCTTCGTCCAACCGCAAAATTGAATGTTGACGAGAATTATCTTTTTTCATACGTTTAAAAATTTACCTAGCAAAAGAACCTTGATTTGTAGGTAAGACTTTTAACCCGCGTAAAAGTTACAGATGAAATTCAATCAACGATTCAAACGCTACAACCGCACCACCTTTTCTCGGATCAATAGATCTCCATTTTCGAATATCGAAACCAAATAAACCCCAGAATTAAATCCGGAAATATCTAGTGAGAATTTTCCGCTAAAATTTGATGAACGAATAATTTTACCTGAAAGGTCTGTCAACAAAAGGTCTAATAAATTACTATTTGATGGCTTGATCGTTAACACTTCTTGCATTGGATTCGGATAAATAGTGATTTGAGTCAAACCAGCATCTGAAATACTTAAAACAGCATTACTTTGAAGCGAAAAAACAACAGGCAAATGATCCGAACAATAGTACAATGCCGAAATAATTGAATCTGGAACGTTTCCAACGGATGTACAATTTGTTAAATCCTGATTATAGCAAGTTCCATTGTTTCCAAGTGCTTTGTATGTTCCATTCACATAAGACAGTTTCGCGTTTCCAAGACCAAGTTCAGAACTTTGTAGTACAAAGTCAAAACGATCATCTAATCCGCCACCTGCGCCATCAGTTAAAGGTGTTAATCGCGTGGACTGTGTTAAGATCTCTTTGTTCGGAAAACCGCTGTCGTGCCAGTTTCCTGGCATATTAATCGGATCAACAAGGTAGTTGTTGACAGTATTGTCAATTAGATGCTGGTAAGCTGTCTCAGTACTGTTGTAAAGGTTGAAATCCCCTCCACAGAGCACATAACTATTTGCAGGTAAAGCTTCAATTTCCGCGCGCATAACCTGTGCCATTTCGAAGCGGAGTTGCTCATTAGTGGATCCTTGCGACGATTTTAGGTGAGTCACAAATACGTGAAGAAAAATTGTATCAAGTGAAGTTCCAAGGTTTATATCATTAAGGTACAACTTAAAATAATTGACATCTCGATAGTTGGTAGTGATTACACGCTCTTCAGCAAGTGTGAACATTTCAGTACTATAGATAATATTCTGTTGCAGTTTCCAACTCGAAGATGGATTGGATTGCTGTGCTTCCCATGTTCCAGAAACGTAATTTACCAGAGAAATATCAGATAGTGCCCCAGTGATTGATTGCAAGCCTGCATCAGATTTCAATTCTTGAACTAGCATTAAATCTGGTGTGTAATGCGTCAACACTTTTTTCAGCGTGTCAATACGATCAGCACTGCCATTTGGGAAATTTAATACATTGTAGGAGAGTACATCGATAGTAAGTTGAGCTGAACCAAGTTGAGAAATACCAATAAAGGCAAGAAGGAGTAGTTTTTTCATAAAAGATTGATTGTGTTGATAAATATACGACAAATACGATTAAAACTGCTCAGTTTTTAGGAGCTTACCATCTTCATCATATTCAGTCCATTTACCAATCTTCTTATCCATTTCAAATGTACCCAATTTGTGAAGTTGACCATTGGGGTGATAAAGTTTCCATGAACCATTTTTTTTACCATTCACATAAAACTCTTCAGTGTCTATAACGCCTTCTTCCCATGTATAACTCGTCCATAATCCTTCTTCTAAGTTGTTTTCGTAATTACCCTTTCGGATAACCATCTCGTTGTCGTTGTAGAAGATGCAGAGACCGTTTTTTTTGCCATTTAAATAGGGTGTGACAAAGGCAGTTATTCCATTGTCATAGTATTCGGTCCAATTCCCATCTTGCTTTCCATCGAGTAAAGTTCCTGCTGATTTAAGTTGACCATTCGTGTGATATTCTTCGTAAGATCCTGTTTGTTGACCCGCGACCCAAGTTGTGATCGTTAATGGCAAACCGTTCATCGCCATTTCATACGATTTCCCATTAGGTTGATTTTTCACGAATGTGACCGATGTTTTTAATTGACCATTCTCGAAGTATTCAGTCCAATTACCGTTGCGTTCACCGTCAATCCAAGATTTTTCACCCATAAGGGAGTCATTTTCATGGTAGTAAACCCAATCACCAGCTTCTAGTCCATTTTGGTAATGCTCTCGTGATTTTAAATTACCACTTTCGAAATAGCCAATCCATGTACTGTCTTTTTTTCCGTCGATATAATATGCTACACCAAGTAATTTCCCGGAAGGATAGAAAAACAACCAACTACCAGTTTTCTTTCCACTTTCATTGAAATGTTTTGTGACTTCAACTTGTCCATCTTTGTAAAAATGTTCCCATTTCCCAACTCGAACCCCGAGTTTCCAGTCACCTTTATTACGAATAGTTCCAGTATCAAAATAATTGATTGCCATACTATCTTCTTTATCATTGACAAAGAACTCTTTGGCTTTTAGCTGTCCGTTTTGAAAATATTCTTGATACAAGCCGTGAAATCCACCACCTAGATGATTTTCAATTGCACGAAGTGTTCCATCTTCGAAAAAATAACGCTGTTCTCCTTCTAATAATCCAGTGTTGTAATTTTCAATGTAATTTGGTTGTCCATTCTCATAATATCCAAGGACTTCACCATGCGTATTGCCTTCGATAAAAACACCTGTTTTTTTTAACTGTTTGTTGGGGTAATATTCCTTCCAATTTCCAACGGGCGTACCATTCTCGAAATTTCCAATAACGTAAATTCCTCCATTTTGGAAGTATTGAACCCATTTTCCTGCTCTATTTTCACCATTCCAACTTCGAATACTCTTGATCGAACCATTTTTGTGATAGGTTGTATCTTGTGAAAACCCAATTGAGGTTATTCCGAGTATAAATGTTATAAAAAGAAGTTGTTTCATTATCATTCAAACTATGGTTTAAATGTAACAGAAATTGTTCCAAGTTATTTTGATTTGATCCAAATAAACGTCAATTATGGTTAATCGTTAAGGATTTGCTCAATACGTATAACCTTTTTGTGCAAAAGTAGATGTGCTTAATAGCACAAAACAAAAGAGGGTGGTTAATCGTAAAACAGTTTTCATAGAAGAATGAATGAGTGCTCCATAATATAGTCTAGCAAGCATCAAAAAGACGACTTGACAAAGTAATTAATTAAATTTAGAAGTAAAAGCACCCACTAGTAGGTATTTCAAGACGCGCTAAAACGACAAATAAACAAATGGAGGCGCTTCACCAGATATCGCTTGATAAAGTAAAAAGATAATAGCAGCCACACATACAGTTTGCAGAATTAGTGGCATTCGCATGAACAGCTTTTCGTACAAATCCTTCACTTTATTAGGCAACCAATGAATAATAAATCCAACGAGCATTACCCAGAATACAGCTTGATATGTCGTCAATATGGTAATAAACACATCCCATGAAAAGTTGAAATTATTCCAGATTTGATCCAACATCACGAGTGGCATACCATCATCATCTAGCTTAAACCAAATACGCGTAAATGTGATAAAGTTAAACGTGATAAAGATCTTCCAAAAATGAACAATGAACCCTGATCGATTCTCATAGAAGCTAATTTGTTTCCAGTACTTATAGATAATTAATGCCGCACCATTCATTGCTCCCCAAATCACAAAGTTTTCACTTGCACCATGCCATAATCCACCGACAACCATAGTAATTAGGAGATTCAAATCACGATGGACAAAGCGTTTGAAATCTTTAATTGTTGCGGCTCCGATGAGGTAGATAATTGTCAATCCGCCATAGACATAGAGTAGTTCATACCATTGAGTTATGAAGATTAAAAAGGTAAATATGACGACAATCGCGATGTAAGAGCCAATTGTCCCTCCTCTATTTCCTCCTAATGGAATGTACAGATAATCACGAAGCCAAGAACCTAAAGATTTGTGCCAACGCCTCCAGAAATCTGCTACACTGGTTGCTTTATAAGGCGAATTGAAGTTGGGTTTAAGTTTGAACCCCATCAATCGAGACAGTCCTATGGCTATGTCAGTATAGCCTGAAAAGTCGGCGTAGATATGCAGTGAATATGCCCACATGGCTAGTACGCTAACAAATCCTGGATACGCTGTTGGTGTTTCAACGATAATATCAATGAAATGTACCACTAAGAAATCTGCGATGACAATTTTCTTAATCAGCCCTTTTACAATCTGAATAATTGACCAACTAAAATCATCTTTTGTGAGATGAAATGACTGGCTAATTTGTGGGATAAAATCTCTTGCTCGAACAATTGGACCCATTATTAATTGTGGGAAGAAGGTCACGAAAAAGGTATAGTCGAAGAAGTTTTTTACGGGCTTAATTTCTTTTCGATAGATGTCAACTACATAGCTAATATTCTGAAAGGTGAAGAAAGATACTCCAACAGGAAGTGCAATATCAAGTACAAATGAATTGGCACCAAAAATGTTATTTCCAAACTGTGCAAAATGATTAACTAACTCAAAGTCGGTACCAAACATCTCATTGAACGAATCAGAAAAGAAGTATGCATACTTGAAATAACCGAGAATGAGTAAATTAAATATCGCTGAGAAGGCGATGATCCATTTACGCCTCAAGTCAGTGGGAGCTTTAAAAATCTGTCTCCCCATGAGATAATTCACAGTGATACTTAGTCCAAGAAGTAAAACATATAGGCCTGAAGTCTTGTAAAAGAAAAAGAGACTGATTGCCGTCAAGTAAATACTGCGAACGAGTTTGTTTTTATGCAAGAATGAGAAGACAACCATTGCGAGCAAGAAGAACATCCAGAAATCCAACTTGGTAAATACAAGTGTGGTAGCATCTCCAACATCAAGTGAGAAAATCTTGATAAAACGTTCGTAAAACTGCATAAAGAAATCTCCCATCAGTTTATCGAATTAGTTTCAAGTTCCATTTGATCCATGAACTTCAAGAATGCGTCATAATATAAATCGCCTTTGAAGTGATAGCCAGTATGTGTGAAATGAATCATATCATTCCGCATCAGTTTGTTATTTCGCCAAGTTTTTGAAGAACCGAGTTCTCCCATAATTCCATACATATCCCAAACAGCCATATTGTATTCTGCCGCTAGTTCAATAATCACTGTTCGCTCTCTAGCAATATTTTTATTGAGATATCTTCTCCTGTAATACGAATCGTTCGGAACGGTTAGCAATAAAGCACAATTAGGATTCGTTCGAAGCACCATTTGCATGACTTTCTCCAAGTTTCGTTTGTACACTCCAGGCTTAAACTTCGCGAAAGTGGTATTCCCATCGTTCGTCCCAACTGCAAAAGCAAAGAAGTCGGGTGGATAGGTCATTAATTGCTCTTCAAAGCGTTTATTTCCGAGATAGGTGTACAAACCAGCACCATTAATTCCTATTGACGTGAATGAAATCCCAGGATCATCATTCATCAGAATGAAGCCGTAAATTTCAAGTTCTGGTGCGCGTGATTTTTTTCGTTGAAACTGAATGTTTAATGTGTCTACAGCATCAGTTAGGTAAATATCAGAATAGCCAATTTCTGGATTGTTGGTGATGTTTACTACAAGAATGTCATCTCCGCCAAAATGCATCCAATAGGGGAACTCGCCAATGTTGTGAAATATTCGAACATGATTAAATGGCGGTTTGACAATTGTTCTATCGTGTTTAAATTTAATAGTTATTACTGAGTCTGGACAGGTAATCATCGCACCTAGAACTCCATAATCGACTCCGTATTTCGATGGTTTGTGGTTCACACTTCTCAATCCTTTCCATTTGTTCGGGGATGAAAATTCATAGTTCCCAGGATTGTTCGTTTGTGCTAAATCAAATGGGAATACCCAACCTCGTTCACCAGTAATATCTGGCCATTTCGTTTGTAAATTCATACGAACATCATTCGTGTAAATATCCGCCTGAATATGTGATCCTCCAATATGATAAATATTTAATTTCCCCTTTTTGGTCTCTACGATAGTCATTAACTTGTTGTAGAAATCGGTGAAATTCTTGCTTTGCTTTGAGTAAAATTTGTAATTATTCACTTCGAATTTTACAAATGGGTAGGTTGATCGAAGTGCCGTGTCCATCGTTCGAAAATCAGGATATTTATAGGTGTTTAACCTAACTGTATCTTGCGAAAATCCAGTAAATGGAGTTAAAAAAAGCGCTATGTAAATGAGAACCTTCACTAATTACTTTTCCATTTAGCGTATTCCGACATTAATGCATTGTAGAACATTTGTGACGCGAATTTAGAACCAGCATTCGAGAAGTGAATGTAATCTTTACCCGCGAGTCCTTTCTCAACCCAAGCTGGCATAGAATTAAAACCACCCATTCCCGCGTATAGATTCCAATAGGCTGCTCCCGATGCTTTTGTTGCTACCATCATACGATCAACACAGTAGGGTAGAAGTGGGTAAGTTACATGCAATCCATCATCATAAACTGACATGTCACTCGGTCCAATTACAATTACCATTACTCCAGGATTTAATCGTTTTACAGCACTGATTTGCCCTTGAAAATAGCTCGCAAAATTTCGAACGGAAGTGCTGTCTACAAATGATGGAACCGAATTTCCGCCAAATTGCATGATGATCAATTTTGTGTTTAATTCAGCATACATTGTTGCCAAAATACTCTGATTCATCCTTCCCCAAATTGTTCCACTCGATCCGCGCATGCCAATGTTTGAAACTTGCACTCCGTAATCGCCCTCAAGTGAAAATGCACATACATTCGGACTAACTTTCCCTGTGAATTCGAATTTAAGCGCACCTGGTGTCGATCCGAAATTGAGTTTTACAGAGTGTTGTCCACCGTCCATAATAAGACTGTCTTCGTGAATCACTGATCCATTTTGATAGACTCGAAGCATTGTTGGAGCAACACAGCTATTGTAATGCATTTTGACATTATTGTAAGATCTCGCTCTACTATATGCGCGTCCAGAAGGAGAGACTTCAATCCAACCTGTTTGTTCTGGTAATTCAGCTAAGTCGATTGAGTCTATCTCTATTTCTTCGGTGAATCTCGAAGCCGATGCCATTACTCCATATTTACGATTATCGAGTGAAGCACCGCCAAAGCAAGTATAGCGTTTGAAGTTTTCGGAATAGTCTTGATTGAATGCGTAAGTGTTGTAAACGTTGGTTGCAGGAACGAGTCCAGGTCCATTTCCTCCAAATTGTTGCTGAATTCTTTCGCGAATAAACCCAGTCATTCGATCCCCTTCAATTTGAGAGTCACCGTAGTGAAGAATTGATATTTTATTTCTGTTAGATGCTGTACTTGAGAGAATTTCGAAGAATTTATGAAGATTTGCCTTACCCGTTTCAGTCATTAGGAATTCCGTGGAACTTTCTACTTCAAAACTTCCCGCACCTGGAGCCCCCATGTTTCCATCAGAATCATTTTGATGCTTTATCAATGGTTTTATGGGTGCATTTAATGATGTATCGATGTCCTCAAGGATATCGGTGATGTCAGCATTCACTTGTTTTTTCGGGTGAATGAAATCTTCCAGCGTTAAGAAGTTTAATTCTACTGATCCAGTTTTTATACCTTCATCAGGTATGAAATACACAACAGGACTTAGAATCAGCATGATTCCAAGAATGTACAAGGCGATTTTATATGGACGTATTTCTTTCAACGGTGAGTAATCAGTAAAATTAACCCGCTTTAGCTGTTAAACCACGTGAAATCTAATTTTTTTATCAAAACTGAATTGAGAATAACTCTTAAGATTCATTTTTTTTGACTTTTTAACGATTTAATCCATACTACTAGAAGGAAGAGAATACTAAGTAGCAATGTTGAGAGGCTTACATAACTTGCGTTGATAATTGATCTCGGTTCAAATTTGAAATCAATAACATGTTTACCTGCTGGAATACAAACCGCCATGAAGGTATCACTTACTCGAAGAATATTACTCTGTTGACCATCGATATAAACATTCCAAGAAGGATGTTGATTTTGCACATAGACAAGATATTTTCCCTTGGATTTGGTGTTTGTTTCAATGGCGATAAGATTAGGGTTAAAGGTTTGTATACTCAGTTTTCGGAATGAAAATTGGTCAATACTAGCTGTATCGATATGTGACTGTTCATCTATTCGATCAGCAAAAAAGACAAGTGGGTATTTCACAATCTTATCAAATTCTCCACTTTCAACTGCTTCAGCCATTGTGTGGTAAGCATAAGGACTTATCCCATCAAAGGTTGGAGTTTTCAGATACATCGAAAGATTTTTCCAGAGTTGAATGAAATGCTGGCTCTGATCAACATCATTGAACGTAGTTAACGACAAAGTTACAGATGGAGTTGGATATCCTGATGGAAGGTCGTCCATGCCTACAGACGCATCTGATAATGAACGATCATATAAAATGGTTGAATACGCATTCATTCGAGTAAACGAAATTGCTTCTATCGAAACGAAAATAATGATTGCTATTCTCCAAGAAATATTATTTAGGCGGAGTAAAACCCATAATCCACCAACCAGTCCAACCAATAATAAACTCTGTAAGAATATTAACTCTTTTATATTGACTTGCCCCATGAAATGTAACCAGCCAATGCTAAAAATCTGCTTGTATTTCCATAATTCAACATTTGAGAATAGGAGTAGAGCGATTAATCCAAAAATCACTGAAAACACCAAAAGTACAAAGGTGAATTTCATTTTTAGTTTGTCGGAACGGATAATAAAATTGATCGATGACCCTGCCGAAAGCAAGAAGAAAAAGAGGGCAAATAGCCTAAAAAGCGACGGGAATCGGAACAAATCCATGAATGGTAGATAGGTCGTCCATTTTCTGAATGGTAAATCTTGCCCTAAGGCAATCCCTACGAAGAATAAACCAATCAGGGCATAAATGCGAATGTTTTTTGGTGCGCCTTGGTGGAAAATAGCTGTTAAAATACAGAGTAATGAGATAACTCCAAAATAGCAATTCGTCATGGAAAAATCCGCCCCCCAAAAAGATTGATCGTTGATGATAGTTGCTAAAGGGTAAACATAGGACACTAAAGATTGTGGTGTGAGTGACCCATTTAACGTATTCCAGACATCGGTTCTATCATTCAATCCAACACCTCGTGTTATTAGTGACGACATATCAAATGAAGCCAAAAGAACAGTTAGACTTAATGCTATAAATACTCCTCCAGCAATGGCAAAATAGATGATTTGTTTTTTGAGTTGAGACTTATTCTTTGATCGCACTGTTTTCCAGACATGAATTCCGAAGTAAATAATTAGAATGTAAGCGGTCACGATAAACATGCCAGGATATCCACCAGAAATCATCAGAAATAGAATCAAAGCAAGAATGACGGCATTTTTAAAGTTGGGAGAGGTTAAAATGTGCCGGAAATAAATAAGAATCCAAGGAATCCAAGCGGCACTTACAACCCAGCCAACGTGTTGCGCGTTACCGATCATTATTCCAGAAAGCATATAGCCTATACCTCCCACAAGGCAAGCGGTTCTGACCCATCCATGCGATTTACCGAGAAGGTAGAACCCTATTCCTCCAATGTAGAGATGAAAGAGATATTCGAAATGCAGGCACCCCATGCCATAGCTTCCAGATACCCAACCAATGATCCAGCTAACAGGGTACCAACTTCCAGGATCTCCCATTTGCGAAAATCCCGCGTTGATATAAGGATTCCAAAGTGGCAATTGATTATGTGCTAATCCATCCGAAATAAAGTGTTTCCATGGAAGATAAAGATCCATTGCATCCCACTTCATAACCGCAGAACCAGTCACCAAAGGCCACAATGCAATAATCAGCACGACCAACAAGATTAAGTAGTCTACAAGTTTTGGAAAACGCTTCATCACAGGTCGAAAGTACGAACAATCATGCGGAATTGTTACTTTGGAACATAGATTATCTAACTTCGCATCATGGAAAAATTCATCAATGATCTCATTCAAGAGTCGTCACCCTATTTATTACAGCATGCGCACAATCCTGTGAACTGGGTAGCATGGTCGGATGATGTTTTCGATCGAGCAAAAAAGGAGAATAAACTGGTTTTGATCAGTGTTGGTTATTCCGCCTGTCATTGGTGTCATGTGATGGAACACGAATCGTTCGAAAGTGAAGAAGTTGCCGCGTTAATGAACAAGTATTTTATCAATGTGAAAGTAGATCGCGAGGAACGCCCAGATGTTGATCAAGTTTACATGACAGCAGTCCAACTTATGACGCAAAAAGGAGGTTGGCCGCTAAATTGTTTTACGCTTCCAGATGGTCGTCCTGTATATGGCGGAACATACTTCCCGAAAGATCAATGGACACACATCTTAAATTCGTTGAATCATACATTCGAGAATGATTTGGAGAAAATGCACGAGTATGCTGC
Source organism: Bacteroidota bacterium (assembly GCA_024280295.1). Lineage (GTDB taxonomy): Bacteria > Bacteroidota > Bacteroidia > Flavobacteriales_D > Crocinitomicaceae > UBA4466. The sequence continues at coordinate 11,819 of JAJRQK010000052.1, read as the reverse complement.
AAATTTACATGAAGGAATTAGTGCAAGTGAACTTGTTACAAAGACAGAATTCACGAGTAATTTCAATGAATCTCATTTAAAAGAACTAGTGCAGAGATGGTCGAAGAATTTTGATCGTTACGAAGGAGGAAATAGTCGAGCACCCAAATTTCCATTGCCCTCTAATATTGAATTTCAACTTGATTACGCGCTTAATTCGAAAGATGAAACAGTGAAATCTCATGTTGAGTTAACCTTAGATAAAATGGCAATGGGTGGAATTTACGATCAAATTGGAGGTGGATTTTCTCGGTATTCAGTCGATATGCTTTGGAAAGTTCCGCATTTTGAGAAGATGTTGTATGATAATGGACAATTACTTACTATTTACAGCAAAGCATATCGTATTTTTAAGAAACCACTTTACAAACGAATTGTGCTTCAAACGATACGGTGGATGGAGCGTGAAATGTTGTCTGAATCAGGTGCGTTTTATGCTGCTCTTGATGCCGACAGTGAAGGAGTTGAGGGAAAATTTTATGTTTGGAAGAAGTTGGAATTGGATGCGGTTTTGACATCCAAAGATGATTGGGTTTATGATTTTTACAGTGTAAATCAACGCGGATTCTGGGAAGAGGATAATTACATCTTATTGAGAACGACATCTGATTCGGAATTTTGCAAGAAAATGTCGTGGTCAGTTGAAGAGTTGAGAGATCGAATTTTAGACCTCAATGAACGTTTGCTTCAAGAAAGATCGAACCGAATAAGACCAGGCTTGGATGATAAATGTTTGACCTCATGGAATGCTATGGCGCTCAAAGGATTGTGCGATGCTTACATGGTCTTTCAAGAAGATGAAATCATGCTATCACTCTTGAAGAACGCTAAATGGATAGCAAATAAACAGTTTAAAAAAGACGGATCACTCTGGAGATCGTTTAAAAATGGAAAATCAACTGTTGATGGTTTTTTAGAAGATTATGCACATGTTATTGCCGCATTTATTTCAACTTATCAAGTGACTTTAGATGAACATTGGTTGGATCTATCGAAACAGTTGACAGATTACACGCTCGATCATTTTCACGATGAGGTTTCACAAATGTTTTTCTTTACGCCATCCTCCACAAAGTTGATTGCACGAAAAATGGAAATCAATGACAACGTAATTCCAGCGAGTAATTCTGTGATGGCTAGGAATCTATTTTACCTAGCAAAATACTATCGTGATGACCGCTTCAGTGAACTATCGAAACAGATGCTTTCAAATGTTTACGATGGCATGGAAATGTATGGATCCGGTTATTCGAACTGGGGAGTCTTATTGAATCACATGGTGTACGGGCATTATGAAATTGTTGTAACAGGTCCAGAGGCACGAGCGAAAATGAAATCCTTGCAGCAGGAAATCCTCGATGATGCCTTGTTTGTGGGGACGATTTCAAACTCCAATCTTCCCATTTTTAATGATAAAATGAGTGATGAAAAGACCATGATTCATGTTTGTGCCGACGAGACGTGTTTTCTTCCAACGGAAAGTATTACGGATGCCATAAACGCGTTATCAAATGCTGATCATGGATAAAGTTTCGTTTAACAGGCATACATACGGATCGATTTTTGTTTCTTTTGTACTGTGAAATATTCAATTACGTTCTTATTTCTTATTTCGATGCTGTCTGTCAATGGACAAGTCCTAGATAATCGTCACGGTGAGGCATTTACCGATAAACCATTTTTTAATGTTGATTTTGTCAAAGAAAATAAACTCAAGCGACTCATCGGTACATATACCTACAAGAAGGATGGAGCAGCAATGCGTGAAACAACCTATAAACACGTTTACGAGTTCGATAAATCAGGTCACTTAAGATCAACTTATGAAACCCGCGCTGACGATGGAACCAAGGATACCACTTGGAACATTTTTAGTTACGATGATCAAGGGTTTCTGGCAAGTCACCGGAAAACAGATTTGGAAGGATTCACAACTGTACTCTACACAAATGATTCCATCGGAAGAGTAATTCAAGAAGAGTTTATTCGAGAAATTGATAGTGCAAGTAACATTGTTCGGACGCTTTCCTTTAATAAGGAGCGCATTGAATATAAGAATTACGACCTTCAAGAGAAGCGAACACGCTACAACAACTACGATCTAGCTTACTTGGATGAATTCTACAACTACAATGAACTGGGTTATTTGGTTGAAGTGGTGGAGCGGATCAAAATGACGTCGACAGTATATACTTTTGCTTACGAATACAATCGAGAAGGGAAATTGGCAGCAATTAGAAAGACAAGCAACCGTAAAGAAGGTGTTTTAGAAGAAATGAAGTTCAAGTATGACGATCTTGGAAATTTGATCGAGAAGCACATCTATAAGAACGGTATTTTTACTACGGACATTCAAATTATCTACAACAGTAAATCTAAATTGCTATCAGCCGTCTTAACACGTCAAGTCAGCACTGGCTTTATTTTAATTCTACGATTTCAGGATTACGATTTCTTTTAGACAACCTCGTTATCAAATTGTAGCTCACAACTTAATGTTTTATTGATCATTTCAGCTTTAAATCTATTGTAACTCAATTCACATTGTTAAATAGTGCGTTCAGAAGAATCTTCATCGACCAATTTGAGCATGCAGCAACTACTTACTTTTTGTCTTGAAAGCGATTGTCAATAGTATGCTTCACACTTTCCTTTAATCCATAAAACTCAATACCCAAAGCCTTTTTCACTTTTGAACTGTCATAACATCGATTACTGAATAGTGCATTAACACCTTCCTTAGTCACTGAAGGTTTTTTCGAGCTGAAAAGGTAGCCAATTTTCATCATTCTACGGACAAAGTTGACCATCCATCGCTTTGCTAGTTTTCGAGGCGGTTTGACCTTCAACTGAGATGAAATTTCCGTCATTAAATCCCGGAAAGTATGATTTGACCCAGTGCACAAGAATCGTTCACCAGAAATTTCGGAGTTCATCAATTTGATCATAACCGAACTTACATCCCTCGAATCCACAGTTGCATTTGATCCTGGAGGATAATAGCTCATCCCTTTTTCGAGTGTTTTGAAGAGTGTTAATGAACTGTCATTCCAATTTCCAGCACCAATAATTACGCACGGATTAACCATGACTGCGTTAAGACCTTCTTCAATCCCTCGCCAAACTTCTTTTTCTGCTGAGTACTTAGAAACAGAGTAACCCGTTGTCGTTGGAGAGAGTTTCCATTTGGTATCTTCCGTTATGATCTTGTCGCTATCGCCACCAATTGCCGCAGTAGAACTCACATAGCAAAGTTTCTCAATTGCTAAACCTAAACAAACATTTATCACATTTGCAGTCCCATAACGATTAGTTTGAATCATTTGGTTGAAGTCTGATTTGTGGAATGAAACGATCGCGGCGCAATGATAGACATGCGTACATCCTTTCATCTGCTCTTCCAGAAGTACAACATCTAAAACATCTCCGATCAACCATTCAATTTGTTGAAACTGATCTTGCCAACTATCGGGATTAAGCAATGCGAAAAAGCGTTTGGTTTGATTTAACTTGGCTTCAGAACGGTAAATTGCACGAATTTGAGTGGACTGTTTGGTTAAGTCATACAATAACTGTGAACCCAAAACACCTGTACCTCCTGTGACAAAAATCATGGTGCGAAGTTACAATCTTTCAATTGAAGGATGTCATTCAGTACTAAATTTAGATTTGGATTTCTCAAAATGAGTATTTCACTGTTTTGAACGATAGTTATTCGTTTTTTAATTATCAATTAAGTTGTAAGAGGAATTGAAGTGTTGTTACTTTGTGGTATGAAATTAATTACCGTTTCATTACTACTACTAGGCCTACTCCTCACTTCATGCAAATCTGAGTATGAAGAGAGGTTAGAGGAAGCTAAAGGGTTAAAGGAAAAAATAACAATGGTTGAGGCTAGTAATTCGCTACTCCCAAGAGAACGATTAATCAACGAGATTGAAAATCTTGAAGAGGAAATCAATTTTCTAGCGAAGGCATCTGGCAATGAGAAACTGTTTTTGAGTGAAGTTTATAATAACTAAAGGGCTAGTTCAATATTTGGATCCCAATAGATTTTTTTATAGTCCACAATTTTATCCTTCTTTACCTTAATACCTTCCTTTTCTAACAATTCTTCCATTAATGTTGGAGTGGCAAAGTGCATCTTACCAGTGAGTAGGCCATTGCGGTTTACGACACGGTGAGCGGGTATATCTGTATGTGTATGTGCTGCATTCATCGCCCATCCTACCATTCTACTCGATCGAGGTGCGCCTAAATACTTTGCAATTGCACCATAGCTAGTTGCTTTTCCCTCTGGAATAAGTCGTGCTACATCAAATACGTCCTGGAAAAAATCTTTGTTCTTTTCACTCAGTTTCATAAATCGAAGTTACTTCTTCTTTCCTTCAATTTCAATTATTACTTCTTGACCAGAGAATCCAACTGTTGAGTTAGACTTAAAAATCATTTTTTTACGACTTTGCTTTTCGACAGTGTATGTTCCGGTAATGGCGTTAGAGAAATAATCCATTGAATCCAAAAAGATTCCATCACATTCAGCACAATACAACCTATGATTTAACTGAATAATTTTAGCTCTATCTTGAAATTGCCACTCAAATGTACTTTCACCAAAAGCAGGATTTCCAGACCAAGTGAATGTTTGAATCGTGTCATAAATGTAATCTTGACTTACCACCCACGAGCCTTTAATGTCAGATTCTACTCCGTTGATGGTTAGCGATTTTACCGACCAATAAATATTTCCAGAAAGTGGTTGTCGTTGCAGTTTCTTTGACCGATTCTTGATCTTATCACAACTTACAAGTGCTGTTGAAAGAAACACCCCGATTAAAAGAATGGAAAATATATTTTTCATAATTAGTTGTTTTTTACGACCATAAATAATTTCTTGGCTTGACCTTCATTACTTGAAATTGTCAAATAATATGAGCCTTCTGCCAATTTAGCTACATTAATTTCAAAGTCTTGATCATTGATTTTTCGAATTGGAAGATTTAAAACTCGCCCAGACAAATCTAATAGGGTAATTATTTCATTGGTTAATTCAACTGATGAATGAATATTCAATAACTGATTCGTTGGAACAGGATACAAATTTACTGAAAGAGGTTCAAAACTTGTTGATTCACTGATATTTCCATTATTAACAGCCTCAAATTCCTCTAATGCCTGTTTATTAGGAGTGTTAGCTAGGTATTCTGGAAACCCTTCTCCAAGGGTGTTTTTACAATAGCCTTCAACGAACAAGGCATCAGCGCGTGGCATAGGGTAAGAGTTATCTAAAAGAAAATTAATGTCAAGGACTATTTCAGGTGATACATTAGATTCACCAATAACGAATACACTATTCGCTCCAAAAATATCGACTGTGTGACCACCTAAAGTTGTTAAGTCTCCAACAATAGTTACATCATCCCAACCGTGGCAAGTATAGTGTGTTCCAACTAATTTACACCCTTCAACTTGCGAACCATCGAAAACTGTTGTGTTCAGTATTAAGTTTTCTTCGTAGGCGCTGTAATTTGTTGGTGAATTTTGGAGGTCTGTTTCGAGTGGTGTATTTACCCATTCAAGATCGTTAACATTGTAAGTGAACATTAGAATCTCCGTTATATTATCCCCATTTTCATCCAAATCATTATATACTACATCAACAATTAATTTAAGTTTAGTTTGAATATTTTCAAAGCGATACCCATCATTTTCTGGCTCAATAAAATTAGGTGAATTTGCTGCGTAATAGGGTATGTCGTTAATAAATCCAAAGGACAAAACAATAGGCGAAATTTCATCTATGGAAAAATATGGAGAACTAAAAATCACCAAGTCTTTATTGTAATTTGTATTCTCCAAATCATATTGCTCATAAGTACAGATAGTGTTGTCAAAGAAATTAGTGCAATAATTCCCACCACTGTTGTACCCTAATCCGTTGTTTACTTTTATTGGATAGAATTCATCTGTCTCGATCTGCTGGGATGTGAAATTTGTCACTTTCGTCGGGTCTAAGTATAAATTACTGTTTATTGAGGAGGTATTTATCGGGTTTCCTTCAACTTCAATGGAGACTTTTATAGAGTGTGATTTGATATTAATATCATTCAATGCGTAATATAGATCGTTTCCAAGTTGGAATTGATAATTCCCTCCCCAAGATTGATATCCTCTATATTTTTCCACCGGTGGTGAATTAGAGGGAGAGGGAGGAAGTTCATAACCTTCATAATATTTATTGAATGTTACTCTTGGGCTTTTGTATGCTTTAATTTTAGGGCTGTTCAGTAATGCAAATGTTCCAACGGCATTGTTATATATTGGATAAGCTAAGGCATTTTTTAACGTTGGCGTGCCTGTTCCTTCCGAACCATAGGTTCCAGGTGTATAGAATCCCGGTTTTTCAACTGAGATTAAATCTGTTAGTTTTCCAACCATTTTAGTTTCAGTAAAATTGGCAACTGGTGCGTCGGGTTTATTTGGCTTTTTTTTTCTTAAAGTTCTTATTAATGAATGTTTCAACTCCAGCGCCAATTGCTTTTTTTGCTGAAGCTTCTAATTTTTTTCGATATACTGCTACCGTTGAGTCATCTGCATTAAGAGGGGGTATGAAGTGATCCGCAAAGTCCACTGCATTTTGAAACCAATTTTGTCCAATAAAAGATGAAACGCCGTATGTAGTTCCGTCAATAACTACTTTCTTGAAAATCTTAACGATAACGAGCTTTCTTTCTATTTCCTTATTATATTCCTGAACGTTAGCGAGATCGCTTTTATATTTTTCTAATCGCTCAATGTAATCCGCGATAAAATCATCCATTACTTTATACATAATGATCTGATCGTCAGTCGCAAAATTACCTTGTGCATCAACTGAAGTATTTTGAAAATTGGAAAGGAAATTATTCGTTAGTAAATGATTCCCATCGGCTATTTCATCCTGTATACTTATTGATCTGCCATAAAGTGTAATTTCTTTAGAATCGTAAAAATCGAATTTCATTCGAAGTTTGGAGGGATAGAAACAGATGCAAGGGTCATAAGCTAGTTGAAAGTCTGCGCAAAACCACTGACTGGGTGAATTGGTATGAAGTGCCATAGTTTGGGTAAGTAATACATCAGTATTCTGATCTAATGCTGCATCATGCCCATTGCGTAAGCGAAGGTTTCCACTTAATTTAGTTGGTTGGGAAAATTTAACTGTAATTCGCAAACCATCGAAACTCAATCCACCATTAACTATAGGAGAAACACCGTATGAACCAAACACTCTTAATATGCCAGTAAATCGATTATATAGTACAATATAAGGAAGATCTTGAGTACCGAGACCAGACACTTCAGATTGGTCAGGATAATAACCTGTATTAAATAGCATTAGTTCCCATCCATTATTTTGGAATAAGGTCTTCCCCAGAAGAAAGGAAAGTGTAATAGCTATGAGAATCAAAGTTGAGTTTAGTCATATCAGTAGGATAAACTGACAGAAAGTTTGTGAGAGGAATATTGTAATTCCTGTACCAATCAAAAGAGTTAATAAATCTCGGATCACCATTAGGATAGTCATCAGTAGATGGAAGGATATTATTAAATGAATTATCTGGGTCAGTTGAGACTTCATGGAGAGAATTATTTTGCCCCAAAAGCCAAGTTTGTGTACAAAGTAGAAAAGTCAATAAAGTGAGTGTTTTCATAGTTAGTTAGCTAGTTAATTAGTGAGAATGTGGTTGAGTTATAGTTTTCTCCCCGTGTATGTATATTCAGTGGTGACATAATTCCCCCCAATTAGGTCACATTTTTTTATTTTAAAATTTGCTACTCCATTGATAGAATAAAACAATGTTCCTGAGAAACAATTGTAAAAGGTACCTTGCCCTTCGATCCAAAGGCCTCTATATGTTTTTAAGGTTGCCGAACATCTAGGAATGTTAATAACATTTGAACCCAGTCCATCGTAGTTATAGATTTCGATATAATTGTATGCACCACCAACATAATCTATGTAATCAATTGTTATGTCAAAACTATCTGGTAAATGAGCAGATTTCATACGAAACACCCCTTTCATTAAAGTGGTGTCATTAATGTATTGTGAGGTCAAATCACATATACCATAAGGCTGCACATGAAATGTTCGTGAAATAGAATCGTAGCCATCATCATTCGGCAGACAGATTGAGTTTGTCGCTTTTCGAACAACTAATGAAACCGTAATATCTTGCCCACCAAAAGATATTGGAAAATTTCTTCCAACTTCTTGCGTATTTAATATTTCAGAACCTATATACCAAGTGTACTCAGCATTATCTTCTTTCGCTCGAAAAATCACATTACTTTCGTGAAAAATCGTATCAGAATCAGTTCCAATAGGATCAAACTGAGGCAAAGATTCCAATTCCAAAATTTCGAAATCTGCACTTACTTCACTCGCGCAACCACAGTCTTCATTTAACGGTGTTAGTTCTGGTTGCTCGTACTTTTTGCATCCAAGAAAAAGCAAGGGAAGAATTAGGACTAAAATAATAAGTGGCTTCATTCTATTTAATTCATTTAAGGTATTGATTTTCTCTTCCAATTCCAAAACATAGAGTGTTAATTCCTCTACTTTTTCGAGCAAAAGACGCTCTAACTTCATAAATATAAGTTACTTATTTCTGTCAAAAGCGGTGTGAATTATTTAATATTCGTAGAATTCAATTGAAATTTACGATTTTGTTATTTTTTGCGCCTTTTCTGCCTACTTGCTTTAGTTTCCTCATGTAGCTTTTCCAAACCAAAACTTGCACAGGGGCTTATCAGCCGCTGTCAAGCAGGTTTGGAATCAGCTTCTTTTCGGCAAGCTATCGCACTCCGTCTGGGCGTGATTTACTCCACAGTTGATAGGTTTCAGAGCAGTTTTATGAATCTATAGTCGATCAGCTCGCACATAAATCTAAGCAAGTAATCAATTCATAATTATCTCAATTTCGTATAGGAATCCTTATTTTGCCTGAAATTGGCTTTATTGAGCTCTATGAATAGAAAGCAATTCTTTGTACTAAATACAGTAAGTATATCTCTGTATAGCGTGTGCTCCGTATTATTAGGATTTGAAATTAGCGAGTCTTCCATGTTTGCAACCAATGATTCTAACAGTTATATTGCTGTTGCCGATTGGATTTTTGGTGGTGAAATAACAGGGCATACAGCAAAACGTCCTCTTCTTTTCCCATTAATGATGGTGCTTCCATATAAAATCGCAGGTATATATGGAATTTGGTTTCTGCAATTTTCTTGTTGGCTTGTAGGCATTAATCTGTGTGTTAGAGCTGTTGTTAGGTGGTCAAAGAAAGAGCTTATTGGCTGGATCGTCTTAGGTATTCTTTTGTCTAATTTATCGTTGATTGCAATGACCTTTCACGCTTTATCAGAAATCCCAACATTCTTCTTTTTAAGCTTACTTCTTCACTTTATTGTTACTAAAATTGATCGGTTTAGGTCCATTTATTTTATCCATGGAATTCTATTTTTTCTAGTCCTTCTCACTTTGATAAAAGGAGTGTTTTATTACATGGTATTGCTCTGTTTAGTTATGCTAATAGTGTTTTATGGCAGGAAATACTTAAAGACTCCTCGTTCTATTGCATGGTTGGCATTGATTCTAGTGCCATTATTTGCACAGATGTCAATCGTTAAGAAATTGCATGGAGAATTTGTTGTCTCGACTATCGGTGGCGACACTTTTGATAATTACTATTTCGCAAAAGCGATGAGTGAAATTGAAGGGAGTGATAGAGGAGAGGTGATTCAGTACATTGGAACGCTAACTTCGCAAGAGAAGAAAGGGTATATATTAAATCATAAGAAAGAGTTTTACGAACAATTTGTAGGGAACGTTAAAGAGAATATTGAAGGAGATCCTATTTATTTGAATTTAGGGCGACCAAAGCAAAATTTAGGTGCATTTGTCTATATGAAAATTATAAATAGATTAATATTTATATTACATTGGTTCGGATTGATTGTCATTCTCATCAACTTATATCTTGCATTCCGCTTCAAGAGATTTAAGGATCTAACTCTGATCTTAATTATTGCGGGTTTGATGGCATATTATATTCTTACAACCGGACTTTCATTTTGGCAAGGTGATCGGCTAGTATTACCATCAATTGCTCTTTGGTCAGTGCTTTACCCTGTGATGATAATGATGACTATTCATCAGATAAAACGAATTCGAAATCAAAAAATAGAATAAATTTACAGCCTTTGTCTTACTTATCCATTCATGGATTCGACAATTACTCTACTGTAACCGATTTCGCTAAATTTCTAGGTTGATCAACATTACAGCCACGCATAACCGCGATATGATAAGAAAGAAGTTGAAATGGAATTGTTGCTAATAACGGAACCAAATGCTCATCTGTTTCTGGAATTTCAATCGTATGATCGGCGATATTTTTCACTTGTTCATCTCCCTCTGTTACAACTGCAATGATTTTCCCTTTACGCGCTTTCACTTCTTGGATATTGCTCACAACTTTCTCGTAGGAAGTTCCTTTTGTAGCAATCACAAAAACGGGCATTTCTTCATCAATAAGAGCAATTGGACCATGTTTCATTTCTGCAGCAGGATAGCCTTCAGCATGAATATATGAAATCTCTTTTAGCTTCAACGCACCCTCAAGTGCTACTGGGAAAGAACTACCTCTACCTAAATATAGTGCATTTGTAGCATCTTTGTATTGAGAAGCGATGTACTCAATTTGATCATTTTTGTCCAACACCTGTTGTACTTTCTGCGGAATAGCTTCAAGTTCAGAAAGCATATTGCGGTATTTCGTTTCGCTTATCGTTCCTTTTTGATGCGCAAGCGATAGTGCCATTAAAGTTAGAACAGTGACTTGAGCAGTAAACGCTTTTGTGGATGCTACGCCAATTTCTGGTCCGGCATGTGTGTAAGATCCTGCATCAGTAATTCTTGATATTGAAGACCCAACTACATTGCAAATTCCAAGAATCGTTGCACCTTTCGATTTTGCCAACTCTAACGCTGCAAGTGTATCTGCTGTTTCTCCTGATTGAGAGATCGCAATAACGATATCATTTTCTCCGATTATTGGATTTCGATACCTAAATTCACTTGCATATTCTACTTCAACATTGATTCGAGCTAAGTCTTCAAAGAGATACTCTCCAACCAAACACGCGTGCCATGAAGTTCCACATGCGATCATAATAACACGCTGTGAATTGATTATTTTTTGTTCGTATTCTTTTATCCCACCAAGTGCTACTCTTCCAGCAGCAGCGTTTAATCGACCACGGAAACAATCTTGTATTGAGGTTGGTTGTTCGTGAATTTCCTTCAACATGAAATGCTCGTAACCTCCTTTTTCAATTTGTTCTAGGTGAATTTCTAGTTCTTCGATGTAAGGTGTCTTTTCAACATCATCGATATCATAAAGTTTCATTCCACCGTCGCGTTTTATTACAACGATTTCTTCATCCCCTAAATAAACTACACTTTTTGTGTACTCTACAAATGGAGTTGCGTCAGATGCTAGATAAAAATCTCCTTCTTTTCCTACTCCAACAACAAGTGGACTACTTTTACGTGCAGCAATTAATTTGTCTGGCTCATCTTTGGATAAAACGACAATTGCATAAGCTCCAACGACTTGTTGCAACGCTGTTCGTATAGATTCACCAAGTTTTAGGCCTGTTTTTTTTCGGATATCATCGATTAGATAAATGAGAACCTCCGTGTCTGTGTCTGTGCGAAATGTGTATCCTTT
>JAJRQK010000051.1 GCA_024280295.1 Bacteroidota bacterium | reverse complement strand
TTAGCTGGAACTTTCACCGAATGGAAAAATCAAATGGTAGTTAAACTCGTTACACGCTTATAGTTCATGCTCTCAATCATTGATCGGTATATTATTCGAAAATTCTTGACTACCTTCTTCTTTATGACGGGGGTGATCATGATTCTCGCTACGGTTTTTGATCTGGCAGATAAACTCAATGACTTTCTTCAAGCTGGAGCAACATGGAATGAACTCTTTTTTGATTATTATCTGAATTTTATTCTCCTCTACGGAAATATGTTCTCGGCCATGATCATTTTTATCTCGGTGATCTGGTTTACTTCAAAAATGGCACAAGACACTGAAATCATTCCAATTTGGAACAGTGGTAGAAGTTTTGGAAGGTACATTCGACCGTTTATGATTGCTGCAACGATGCTGATGTTGCTATCCTTAGTCGTTAACCATCTACTTGTTCCTCGTGCAAATAGAGTTCGGTTAGAGTTTGAAGAGAAATATTACTGGCAATCCATGGAGGTGCAAGATTATCATGCCGAATTTCCTGGAAATCAAGTCGTCTATTTTTCGAGTTATAGTTCGTCAACAGGATTTGTAAATGATTTCACTGTTGAGCAATGGGACGATAAGGGGGAAATGATTTCTTTATTAAATGCTAAGTCTGCAAAAGAGGAAAATGGCATATGGACTTTAAATGATGTCTTCATTCATTATTATGGCGACCCGAAAGATCGAATTATTGAGAAGCATAAGATCGATACAACCTTTCAGTTTTTGATGTCGGAAATGGCAACAAGATCGAATGCTGCCGAAGCAATGTCATATTTTGAATTAAAAAAATTCATAGAAAGAGAACGAAAAAAAGGGTCTAAGCGTGTACCAACATACGAAACCGTCCTTTATGAGCGGAGTTCACTCCCGTTCTCAACGTATGTTCTAACAATCATTGGCGTTGCAGTTGCAAGTAGAAAGAAACGAGGTGGAGTAGGTGTCAATATTGCACTTGGTTTAGGCATTATTTTCATTTATATCTTCGCCATGAAGGTGACAAGTGTCGCAGCCTTAAATTTGGGTTTCCCAACTTATATGGCTGCTTGGCTACCTAATATCCTTTTTGGAAGTGTGGCTTATTTACTCTATCGAAATGTTCAACGCTAATAACAAATTGACAACATGAAACCATTAGAATTTTATACAAGTCAATTAATTGAACATCGAACAACTCGCACTTCATTAGTTATGCGAATGCGTTTGTTGCAAGTCATTCGCTTAATCGTTTTTCTTGCTGCAATTCTTGGGTCAATTTTCTTGTTCGGGCAAAACCTTTTCTTCGGGTTGACAATTGCTTTTGGGATCATTGGGTTTTCATTTTTGGTTTTCCGCTATTCCAATGTCAAGAAGACCAAACTACGAATTGAAGCACTAATCGCTTTAAATCAACTAGAATTGGATGTCTTGAATGGCGATCTATCGGGACTTGTGACGGGTGATGAATTTAAAAATGATCAACATGCGTTTAGTCAAGATTTAGATTTATTTGGGATGTCATCTTTCTTTCAGTTTTTGAATCGTACACAGTTGAAAGATGGATCAATAAGGCTTGCTGCTAAATTGACCTCAAATAATGTTGATGTAGTAATTTCTAAACAAGACGCAATCCGAGAACTTACAGATAAAGCAATTTGGCGTCAAAGTTTTGCAGCCGAAGGAGTAATGTTGAAAACTCAAATTAGTACAAGTGCTGTAAGTGATTGGTTTGTAAGTTACAAGTCATTTGTGCCTAAAGTGATGAAGGTTGTTGTACCAGTAATTAGTTTATTTTCTATTGTTGCTATAACACTTTATTCACTCGATTTTATTACAGGAACTCATTTAATACTTTGGTTCTTTTTTGGCGGCGCAATCATTGGTCGTTACTTGAAGAATATTGGGAAATTGGCAACTCATTTAGGTGAAATTCAAGGTGTTTTTCAGCGCTATTCGAGTTTACTCCATCATATTGAATCTGAAAATTTTTCTTCAGAACGATTACGATCCCTGCAAATGAAAGTGGAACGTGATGGGCATAAGTCTTCAGAATTATTGTTCGAATTTTCCAAATTGTGTAATGCACTAGATCAAAGAAACAACGTTTTTATTTCAATTCCAGCCAATGGTTTTTTTCTGCGTGATTTACACATTACCCGTAAAATTGAAGGATGGATTGCTCAAAACAAGGAAAAGGTTGGAGATTGGTTTGAAGTTGTAGCGGAATTTGACGCATTGAATTCTCTTGGGAATTATGCATTCAATCATGCTAATTACGTCTACCCTCAAATTTCAACAAATAGCACTCAAATGGAAGCTGAAAAACTTGGGCATCCATTATTGAAGACAGAGGGTCGAGTGGATAATGGCTACAAGATTGATATCGAGCAGTTTTTTATTATTACTGGAGCGAACATGGCTGGTAAGAGCACATTTTTGCGAACTGTTGGGTTGAATTTGATGATGGCGAATAACGGATTACCTGTTTGTGCTAAGAGTTTTAATTATACTCCTGTGAAATTAATCACAAGCATGCGAACAACTGATTCATTAAGTGATAATGAATCGTACTTCTTCTCTGAATTGAAAAGATTGAAGATCATTATCGATACCATCCAAGAGGAAGATCACTTTATCATCCTCGATGAAATCCTCAAAGGAACGAACAGTAAAGATAAAGCAGAAGGATCACAGCAGTTCGTTCAAAAATTAGTTAAATCAAAAAGTACAGGAATAATTGCGACACATGATCTTAGTCTTTGCACATTATCTGACTCACTCGATGAAGTGAAAAATTATTATTTCGATGCAGAAATTATAAATGATGAACTCTACTTCGATTACAGTTTAAAAAGTGGCATTTGTCAGAATATGAATGCGTCTTTTTTATTGAGAAAGATGGAAATAATCTAGTCTTGGTCGCTTTGCTGACATTTAAATTATGGTTAATTCTGTTTTACCATGTCCAATGATCCAGCCAAACACAATCTATCAGTCTTATGTCTTACTATTTGGCTGTCTACTTAGTCTCGACCCACATCAACTTCTCTCGATCGACTTTCATACGTAGGAAGCCAAAAGTAACTGTGATATTCTCCTTCGAAATTTCTTCTACATTGCCGACTTGTTTCGTTGCGATTAATTTAACACGAGAACCCAACTTAATTTGATCTCGTTGAAATTGATCAACTTCCGACTTTGTATTTTTCTTCGATTTGCTCGTATGTTGTGCTTTCTCTTTTGCTTTTTTTGATTGCGTTGCTGCCTCAATTTTAGATTTTTCTACAGCGATGTACTTCTTTACATCTTCTAAAAGTGCATGGTTGATTGTTTTCTTGCGAGATTTTAAATTATAACGATCAATGAAGCTTTTCATCTTTTTCCCAGAATGAATAAACTTATTATTGATTTCAGCTTGAACTCTATGTTGTTTTAGTTTCTCGTCGTATTTTGACTTGGATTCTTCATAATCATTCAATGCGTTCTGGGCAAGTTTTTGGGCTTCGATGTGTTCTTTATTTAGTCGCTCTAAATATGTTTTTTCTTTTTGAAGATCATTTAGAAGACGATCCATATTCACTTTTTTTGAGTCGAGTTTACTCTTTGCATCTTCAATAATATCAGGTGGAATTCCATTCATCTCTGCAACTTCAAAAGTGAAAGAACTCCCAGGTTGGCCAACAGAAAACGTATAGGTTGGTTCCAACGTTTCTGAATTGAAAAGCATGCAACCGTTTACCGCATTCCGAAGTTGATCTGCCTTCAGTTTGATATTTGCATAATGCGTTGTGACCACACCAAAGCACTTTTTATTGTAAAACGATTCAAAGATTGATTCTGCCAAAGCTCCACCTAAATCAGGATCTGATCCAGTCCCGAACTCATCAAGTAATAGCAATGTCTTTCGATTTGAAACATCCAGAAAGGTCTTCATTCGTTTCAACCTGTATGAATAGGTGCTTAACTCATTTTCAATCGACTGATTATCTCCAATATCACTCAGTATTTGATCAAAAAAGCACATTTTACTGTTGAGATGTACAGGAACAAGTAATCCAGATTGAAGCATGATCTGGAGTAAACCGATTGATTTAAGTGTAATGCTTTTCCCCCCAGCATTTGGACCAGAAATTACTAACATTCTTGAAAACTTATCCATCTTAATAACTTGAGGATAAGTATGCTTATTTTGGGCTTTATTCGATTTCCATAATATCGGATGATATGCCTCAGTAATTTCTAATTCTTGATGTTCTAGTATCGATGGTAGGTTTGCTTCAAGTTGAATAGCCAAACGACACTTTGCATTGATGAAATCAAGCTCTGTGAGAATGTTTTGATACGACTTGATCAGCGGGAGATGTTCTTTCAACTCTTTGCGAAGCTCTTGGAGAATTTTAAATATTTCTTTGCGTTCATCATCCATTAACAATTCCAACTCGTTATTAAGAGGAATGTTAATCTGTGGCTCAATATAAGTTAAACTACCCGTCTTACTTGACCCAACAACCGATCCTGAAATACGTCGTTTATGCTGACTTAATACTGTAAGAACTCTTCGGTCATTAATAAAAGTCTCCTTCGTTTCTCCGAGAATATTATCCTTTAGTAATTTCCTCGCTTCTTTGTCAAAATTACGGTTAATTTGCTTTCGCAATGATCTAATTGAACTACGAATGGAAGCCAATTCAATTGAGGCATCATCTTTCACATGTCCATGTTTATCAAATACTTTTTCTATTGCTTCAACGATCTCTTTTGTGAAATGTGCTTCCATAACAATCTCACTGAGCAAAGGATATTCATCTTCTTGTTTGTCGAAGAAGTAAAGTAGATTATTGACTAAGTTTGACGCAAGATGGATTCTCATAAAGCCATCAAGTTGAACAGATGCGTTGTGTATTGGAATTAGCTTAATTTCTTCATGTAATTCCTCAAATTCGATGCGTGGAAAAGTCTCACCCTCCATTCGAATTGATTTTAGCTCATTTACACGGAAAAGTGCCTCGTTAATTTCATTTGAACGATTACTTGGGGTTAATTCCTCCAAGCGAATTCGCGCCGTTTCTCCTACAGCAAAATCTGACAACCATTCACGAATGATTGGAAATTCAAGATCTTTGAGTGTTTGAAAATCTGCTACTATATTCGACATTTCATGCTATTCAAAGGGGGCGAAAGTACAAAAACTTATAGCTTATCTTTAAAACTATGGTGATTTGATTGTGATCGGGTATTTCCTGAATTTTTATTCAGGTTTACCAAAGTACACTTCATTAATTTATGAAATGAACCTAAATGATGATTATTAAATCGATTTAATAATAGTAGAATTGATTGAAAGAAAATCTGTTTAGGATTTCAAGCTAGATAGTGGTTAAGTATCGATTTATCATTGATCTTAGCAAGATTAATAACTTATGAAAGCAATTCAGAACATTACATGAGCATTCAAATATTTGCTAACTGGGCACCAAAACCTTACATTTACGAATACTAGAACTATTATTAAACTCAAAAAAACAACTACGTTATGAAACGTCTCTTACCGATGTTAGTAGGGCTCTTTATCTCCTTTGCCTTCTTTGGAACATCACAAAAAAATCATTTTGATAACAAACCGCACGTCGAAGGCGAAATGTTGGTGAAAATTACTCACGGAAGAAGCATTCGATCTTTGGTTGATCGTGCCCCCAACAATTACCAGCTTGAAATCGTTCAAGAATTATCAAATCCAATGGATATTTGGTTGGTGAAGTTTGATCCTACTTCAATATCTCACAAAGGAATTCAATTTTGGCTTTATTCTCAAACAGAAGTTGCCGTAGCGGATTACAATTATTACGTACAAATGCGCGCAACAATTCCGGGGGATCCTAGCTTTACTCAGCAATGGCATCATGTGAATACTGGTGCAGGAGGCGGTACAGCAGATGCGGATATTGATTCTGATGAAGCATGGGACATCACGACTGGTGGGGTTACAGCATCTGGACACGACATAGTTGTCTGTTTAGTTGAAGGCGGAGGTGGAAATCTTGATCATCAAGACCTTGCTCCAAATCGATGGGTGAATGTAAATGAAATTCCAAATAATGGAATGGATGATGATGGAAACGGATACGTTGATGATTATGAAGGTTGGAATACAGGTTCAAACACAGATGATTATGGAAATAGTGGTCACGGGACAAACTGTCTTGGGATGATTGGAGCGAAAGGTAACAACGGAATTGATGTTGCTGGTGCCAACTGGGATGTTAAGTTAATGGTCTTAAATATGGGAGGCTCTTTAACTCAAGCAAATGTTGTACAAGCTTATACTTATCCTCTTGTAATGCGTCAACTATGGAATTCAAGTGGAGGAACTAGCGGGGCATTTGTTGTTGCAACAAGTGCATCTTGGGGAATCGATGGAGCGGATCCAACTGCCTACCCAATCTGGTGTGATTTTTATGATACGCTTGGTGCATACGGAATATTGAACGTTGGAGCTACAACAAATTCTAATCTTAATGTTGATGTTGCTGGTGATATGCCAACTGCCTGCGCAAGTGATTACATGATTGGTGTTGGGCGTACAGATAACAACGATGGTACTGCTGGAGGGTATGGTGTCACAACAATTGAATTGGGTGCTCCCGGAATTAACGTGGTTACTACAGATGGAATCTCTGTTGGTGCAACTGGAATTACAAGTACGACTGGTACTTCTTTCTCTTGTCCACTTACGGCTGGAGTAATTGGCTTAGCATACTCAATTCCATGTAATGATTTTATGAACGCAGTAATTGCTAATCCACAAGCTGGAGCTGATTTAGTATTGAGTGCATTGCTTTCAGGTACTGATCCAAAAGCTGCTTTAACTTCTAAATTTGTCACTGGTGGAAGACTAAATTCTTTTAATACATTGAATGATTTGATGGCAGTCGCTTGTTCTGGAACGATTTGTTTAGCTCCAGGAAGTATCACAACGACTTCAATTACTGATAACTCAGCAAGTGTCACATTTACAGCAAATGCATCTGCAACTTCAACTAATTTTTATTGGAGAGCAGTAGGAGCAGGAACATGGACTTTAATTGCATCTGCAACTTCACCGGTTTCATTAACGGGGTTAACAGGTTGCTCGGATTATGAATATTACATGGAATCTGACTGTGGAGGAACACTTAGTAACCCTTCATCTACCAAAACGTTTAGTACAACAGGTTGTGGTACATGTGTAGATCTTCCATATTGTGCTAATAATGCAACTGATGGCACAGACGAGTGGATTGAGGCATTTGTTGTAGACACTTACACTAATACTTCTGGGAACGATGGTGGATTTGGTGATTTCACAGGAGTAAGTTCTATTCCACTAGAAGTGAATGGGACTTATAATTTCACTGTTGATGTTGAATGGGGAGGAACTTTATATGATGAGTACACACGAATTTGGTTGGATTTGAATCAAGATGGTACATTCCAAGCTTCAGAATTAGTGTATGATCAAGGAACAGCTGACCAGTTAGATGTGACTGGTACAATTACGGTTCCTGCTTCTGCAACTTTAGGAAGTACTCGCTTGCGAATTCAAATGGCGTATCAAGGATCTGGTCAAACGACTTTACCATCCGAGTGTGGTGGATTTACTTGGGGTGAAGTAGAAGATTACTGTGTTACATTAGCTGCCGAGGGGAGTGCATCAATCAATGAATTGAACAAAGGAAACGTTATTGCCTATCCAAATCCGACATCTGGAACAGTGAACTTTAGAATTACAAATCTGAATGCAAGTACAATAGAAATTGTAGATGTAGTTGGAAAAGTGATCTCAACTGCAACAGTTTCAGGTGAACTGACAACCGTGAATCTTAATAACTTTAAGCAGGGATCTTATTTTTATCGCTTAAAAGATAGCATCGGAACGGTTCTCATTACTGAGAAACTAATCCTCTCAAAATAGTACTTTGTCAAATCGAGTGATTTTGAAGAATCGTATCGAGATTGGCATTTCTATAAGCAAATTTAAACGGAACCACTGATTCAATTTTTGAATCAGTGGTTTTTTGTTAATTAGTCGCTCCTTAACAAGCTAAGTTCATTTTTGGAAAAAAATAAGTTAAAATGATTTCAAAAATCTGAATCAAAGATAATTCGACTTCACTTTTCAACTGTTTCATCATTTTCTTCAAATTCCAACCGGTAGCGACTAAAAATGCATTGATTTGTGGGGGATTTGATCCACTCAGATAGTTCTGTGCCATCCTAGTCTGTTTTTAAATGCCCCCTATAACAGGCTCTATTGCAGCTCTTCTTCTAAACCTTTTACTTGCAATTTTACACATCAAAATTGATCATATTGTTATCACAACTCGTTGATAACTAATCTTATTGACTAAATTTAAGGAACGACTGAGTAAGGTCTGCTAAAAAAAACAAATTTACACTTACGATCATCTAAATTCTCAATGTGCTTTATGATTAACACCCCAACAGTTTACATGGAGAGATGCCTAGTACCCAACATTCTCACTTGATCCTTTCAAATTCACCAATGCTCAACTGGTTATCTGAAATTTTCTTGATCATAATGCAAACTTCCCTAATAAAAGCAAGATAAAATATGCATTTAATGAGCGATAAACATACCGAGTCTAACATAGACTATGAGATATGAAAATAAGACTCAAGGATTTGGTGGTGAAAGAAGGATCTTGAGGAGACTCTAATTGAGGATGATTTCTTTACCAGAGACAGTAAAATAGAAAATCTTACCATTTTTATAACCTTGAAGAAGGTTGTTTTCTAGGACGTTAATTCTTTGATATTTTACAGGAATGATTGTGTTTCCATGAGAATCGAAAACTCCAAAAAGTGCTTGCTGTGACGTGGAGAAAATATTTGTGCCAATCTCTTTAATTTTGTCAAAAGATGGTAAGGTCTTGTAATGTCCATGGGTATTCATAATTGTCCACCCAGTCTGTTCTTTAATAGTAGCGAAATTTTTACCAAATGGAGTTGCGTCGATGAATTCGCGTTCGAAAACGTTTGCGCCAGAATCGTCAATAAACATATAGTGATTGCGACTGCCAAGTAATAAAAATCCACTTCCAAATACTCCTTTGAAATTAAATTTTGTTGGAAATAACTTATTTATTCCATCACCGAAAAGCAGTAATCCATTTTTCGTTCTGCATATTCCACGTCTATTTCCAACATATTTAGCTCTCCTAAGAGGAGAATCGTAGGTTATTTCTTCCCAATTGACGGTGAAATGGTGTGAGAATTTTTTTGTATCATATACGATATAGCCTGCACCATCCATATCGACGATTCTTTCAATCTCAAAATCAAAATCAACTATTATTTCAGAAGTCACATCAATAGCGCGACTAAATTTGCCATATTGAACTAACCAGTTATCCGAAAAGTGAGTGAATTTCCGCCCCTTCCAAGAGCCAGTTTTCTTTCCTGTTAATATGCTATAAACAACTGCTCGATCTGATTCTATAATTACATAATTACCTGTCATTTCATCCACAAGCACCGAATTATTTTTAAATTTTCGGATAACATTTACGTTTTTATCGAAAAGTAAATTTTCGAAGCCGTTCACTGCGAAAATATAATCCCCATGCTTCTCAATGTTTTTATAAACAATTGGAATTATAACTTCATCAGTCATATTTACAAGTCCTTTTTTTCCTCTTTCGGTAACAATGACGTACTGATCTCTTACAAAACCTTGTGGCTTCAATTTTACTGTCCCTACTAAATTCCCGTCACTTGAATAGATTGTATATTTCTTCTTTTCCTTGCTATAAAACAGATTATTTTCGAATATTTTTTGAAAACGAGTATCACCTGAAATCATCTGATAATCTGAATTAATCACGCCCTTTCGGGAACCTAAATGAACCTGAGTCAAATCACCTTTCTTCATTCCAAATCTAGTAATTCCAAGGTTTAATTCCCTTGTGGTAGTATCCATAAATCGCACCCCTTTTGGAGTATATTTAATGAGTAAAAGAGTGTCCGAAATATTCGAAATACGCGAAATCTGCGAGTAGATTGTTGGAATAACTAGTGAATCAAAACGGACTAACCCCCAGCTTCCATCTCTTTGAACAATTGCCGTCTCACTACGATACGGATAAACAAAATTGAACGGTGAATCAAAAACAGAACGCCCATTTGTATCAAAAAAATTCCATTTGGCATCTGGAAACCTTATAAATTCCCAACTGGCATTTCCTGAAGGATATTTTATACCTTTTGCAGGATCATTGTTCATTAAGGCATCTTGATAAACTAAATGATCAAAATCACTCTTTTCTGCCTTCTCAACCCTTGCACTTTCTGATTGACAATATCTGACATATCTGCGATCAGAGCCATCGAAATAACTCGTATAGATAACTTTGTTTTCTGCGGTGAGGATACCAAACCCCTTTGTACCATAAAAACGAGTATAGCTTCTTGAAAACAAGTCCATCGTATCAATAGAAAAAACTGGCTCTGATACCAATCTCCTACCTGTTATGTAACTTGTTATGTAGAATGTGCTTACCTTTCTAGTCGAATTAGATAATGGTAAGATCACACCAGGGCCAGTGACAAGGCTAAAGCCAGCTTGTGGAACATAAAGAGGTTGATTATATTTAGCAGGCAATAACGTAGAATCATTCGGGTTTTTCAATCCCCACCTTAGTTTGTCCCCTATTTTAAAACCCAAAGAATCAAAAGAGCTTTTTTGAACTGAAAACCAACCTAGACCATATAACCGACTATCAACGCTTTCATCTTTCGTCGCTTTCATTTTATCAAGTGTAATCACATTATCCAAAACTAAATCGCTCGTGAAATTATGCATTGAGTCTAGTTCAAGGATTCTCAATTTATTCGACGACCAGGCTCTAATTTTAGAGTCAGAAAATTGAATTCGTTTATAAGCACAAGGCAAAATCACTTTGTTCGTTTTCCTAGACAGTAATCCTTGACGTCCTAGATCCGATTTAATCAAAAAGAAATCGCGGGTAGGTCTTACCCAGTCATAAACACAAGGTAAAATGATCTTTCCTCCCAGATCCATGATACCCATCCCACTCAAATTGTTAATCATTAGATAATCATCTCGAATGGATACAAAATCATAAATCATTGGGCAGATAACAACATTGTCTTTAGAGATCACTCCCGATTTATTATTCGAAATCATCTCATATAAACCTCGTCCAAGCAGAACTAAAGCTTCACATTTCGCCTCCATTATTAGGTGTTGATCAGTTGCTGAGATAATTCGTGTTAATTTTCCAGTTGTATAATGGATTTTATTCTCTTCAACGATTATACTCACAGCATCTTCAGGCAGTTCAATTTCGTGATCAGGATATATGATTTTCTTAGAATTGCCTAAACTTAAAACTAAGTAATCCCTATAAAATAGAGGTTTGTTCTTACCATAATCAATCTGTTGTCCCATTGGGTTGAAAAGAATTCTTTCATCTCCGTGCTTGAGGTAAACATATCCGTAGAAAGTGTTAACAACATTATCGAGAGAATCTAGATTAAACTGAATGTCCCCTAAAGTATTGAGTAAAAAACGTTTTGATTCTGTTGTAACCAAGTACCATTCATTTTTAAGATCCTCTATTAATCGACAGTTGGTAAATTTCAGTTCTCTATTCTCAGATTTAATTAAATCGAATCCATCTTTGCGCAAGAATTTATAATAACCTCCTTTAAGTTGTTCGGCTGCGATATAACGTTCGGACAAGACGATTTCACCGTTAGGATCAAGCAGCCCATATCTATCATAACGCATGAAATAAGCCAACCTCTGATTATCAAAATTTCCGACGTCATGGATTTCCTTAGGGAGTAATTTTTTCTTCCCATTAATGAAAGTGAACCACTGTCCATCTTGAACACCAACAAGAGGTTGTTGAGCATTACTCCAAAGCGCCAAGCAGGTAAATATGGATGCAAGGGCGAACTTCAAATTAACTTAAATTAATGTGTTCATGTGATTCATAATATCCGCTGATGATTTCAATTTAATGCTTGTTTCTTTAAACACAAATGAATGCGAATTGCCATTTCTCTTTTCTCTAACAGCATTGAATCCATTATTTGAGACGGAAATAATTCTATTATTTGGCAAGATTGCTATTAAACAATTTCGTTGATTTGGATCGAAGAAAAAGTTGCTGTCTCCTTTGGAATTGCATCTAATTACGATATTTCGATCAGGTGCTAAAAGGTAAACAGAAACAAGCTCAGGATTTACATTTGACGGAAAGTCAAAACTTGCGATCACGCGTTGTGGGTCTTCAAATTGATGAATACAATCCCAATTATACGTCCCGAAATTTGAAACACTGATTGATCGAATTATTTTTCCTGCGGCAACGTCAGTCATATATTCTGCCATTTCGACTATTTCAGATTCCATTTTAGATCTATTAACTTCCGTATCAGCCATTGCCTCATCCATCAAATATGGCTCTACAGCATACAAACGACTCTTCTTATTATGGTCGATGGCCTCCAATGTCAATCCAAGAGAATCTGTTTGCAAAAGCCTTACTTTCGTTAGCTGCGACTTCAACATTGCCTTATCAAAGGATGAAAGATCTTTTTTAGCTTTCCAAGCGATAATATCCAATTCTTTTAACTCTGGAAATTTTCGAGTATCAAGGGTGACATCAATCAAATTTTGACTTTTTTCATTCTCTACTTCGTTAATAGGTGTGTCTTCACTCCCCTCATCAATTAGAACACCAGTTGCTGTTGTTTCATAGCTCCAATCACCTGACTTCTCGTCCAATTCGTAGAAATTGTAACATGGTGTATCTTGAATGGATGCAAGGTTGACTTCCGCTTTTTTATTAGGTGCAATATCAATTGGAGTACCATTTTGAGATCCAGAAAATGTAAACATTCCACCAGATTCGAGATTATTTGCGACCCCCGATGAATCATATTTCATAGGAATGCCAGACAGCATAATATCAGCCAGAGAATGGAATTCTTCCCATTGAATCTCCACCTCCCCTTTTATAAGGTTCCCATCCGAATCAATAAAAGCATCCTGGTCAAAAATAAGTGACCCACCACGCTTGAGTTCAATAATTTCTGGACTTTGTGCATCAATTTTGTAAACCACTTTACTGTCGTCAATACCTTGAACTGGTTGAATTGATGAAGTAAAATCATTGCTCTTAGGTGAATTCGTCTTTGTGGAGTTAACTTCTTGTGTTCCACATGATAATAGTATTAATGCAGAAACGAATATTAAAATGGAGAATTTCATAATGAGATATTTGTTGGTTCTACTCTATAATGTTGTGAATCGTAAAAGGTAACGAAAAAGAAGGAGGAAATTTGATGTTTTAGAGATTTAGACTTGAAGGTAATAAGACTGAAGCACTGGGTGAGGATTATATCACTTCGCTCATAAATGCACGAAAGATTGAAATTATTGTCTGCCAATACGGCTTTTTAGTCGATTATTTTTGATGGATGTTTCTGGCCTGTATGGATTTGATTTATCCTTGCTTTCTCGAATAATTCTTCGAATTGCTCCTACTACAAAAGCAGAACTTGCCAAGATTAGCATGGCGAAAAGGTAAACCATTCTTCGTTACTTTGACTCCTTCAAGTATTTATCCAATTGAATATGTAGTTGAAGTCCACGTACTTCAGATCCTGAGGCTACAATTTCACCTTCTCCATCAATTAAAAAAGCAGTTGGAATTGATCGTACACCAAACTCTTTAGCGGTCTTTCCTCCTTCATCGAAACCGTGACTCTTCCATGAAAGACCATCTTTTTCAATCGCTGCAATCCAAGGTTCTTTCTTACGATCTAGTGAAACACTATAAATTTCGAATCCTTTCGCGTTTTTAAATTTCGCTTTACGGTACTTATTGTAAGCTTCAACAACGTTTGGGTTTTCCTTTCGGCAAGGACCGCACCAAGAAGCCCAAAAATCAATAAGAACCATTTTCCCTTTCAATTTGGATAATTTTACCTTTTTCCCTTTTGGAGAAATCAATTCAATGTTCGGAGCTTGATCACCTTTTGATGGAGGTGTTGATGTTATAGTAATGCTCAACAATCCAAATCCTAGTATAAAAAGTAGTACTCTCATTATCCAATTCTCCTTATATCAGCCCCCAAATTATTCAATCGAATATCGATATCTTGGTAACCACGGTCAATTTGTTCTATATTATGAATGACACTTTTCCCTTTCGCGGTAAGTGCAGCAATTAGTAATGAAACACCTGCTCGAATGTCGGGAGATGTCATTTGGATACCTCTTAAATCATGCTCTCTATTCAATCCGATTACTGTTGCTCTGTGTGGATCACATAGAATGATTCTTGCCCCCATATCGATCAACTTATCTGTAAAGAATAATCTTGATTCGAACATTTTTTGATGAATGAGAACGCTTCCTTTTGCCTGTGTTGCGACAACCAAAATAATTGATAGAAGATCGGGGGTGAAGCCTGGCCAAGGCGCATCCGAAATCGTCATAATTGATCCATCAATAAATTTCTCGATTTCGTACGTTTCTTGCTTTGGAACAAAAATATCATCTCCTCTTTTTTCAAGTTTGACACCAAGTCGACGGAAAATTGTTGGAATAATCCCAAGGTTTTCCCAACTAACGTCTTTGATCGTAATTTCTGATTGTGTCATTGCTGCTAATCCAATAAACGATCCTATTTCGATCATATCTGGAAGAATTCTATGGAAACAACCGCCCAACTGTTTAACGCCTGTGATTTTGAGCATATTCGAGCCAATTCCCTCGATTTTTGCTCCCATTGAATTTAACATGCGACACAATTGCTGTAAGTATGGTTCGCAAGCCGCGTTGTAAATTGTAGTTTCTCCCTCGGCTCTAACAGCAGCCATCACAATATTAGCGGTACCAGTAACTGAAGCTTCATCCATGTGGATATAAGCTGCTTTCAATTTCTTTCCTTCAACAGCATAAAAATGTTCGCCAGCGTCATAGTTAAATGTTGCTCCTAACATTTTCATTCCTGCAAAGTGTGTATCTAATCTTCTACGTCCAATTTTGTCACCTCCTGGTTTCGGAAGATAACCAACTCCAAATCTAGCAAGCATAGGGCCAACAATCATCACTGATCCTCTCAACGAACCTGCTCTATTTTTGAAATCCTTAGATTGAAGGTAATCAAGATTTACATCTTTGGCTTGGAAAATGTAGGTTCCTCTCTCCACCTTTTCCACCTTCACCCCCATAGCTTGCATAAGGCCAATAAGTTTATTGACATCAACGATATCTGGAATATTTGAAATAGTTACTTTTTCACTCGTAAGAAGTGGTGCACAGATAACTTGTAACGCCTCATTTTTTGCTCCTTGAGGAATTAGTTCACCTTTAAGCGGCTTTCCACCGTGAATTTCAAATGAAGCCATTCAGTCAATTAATTTTTAGATCGATTTGAGTTTCTATTTCTATTCTGAGATCCTCTACGATTATTATTGTTATTATTACTCTTCCCTTTACCCTTACCTTTGTTATTTTTACTTGGAGGATTATTCAATCCAAGCATTTTCAACAATTGGTTAGTACTTGTAAGTTCATCTGGATTTTCTAATGTTAATTTGCCATTAGAAAGCTTGCTTAGTTGGTCAGCTATAACGCCATTTTCAACTGCATTGTTATTATGCATCAAGAATTGCTTCTTCATGAAATTACCCATTGATTTGGTAATATATTCGCGTTCTGCCTCATCTTCAATAGCCGAAGCTAATTCAAGAATTTGCTGTGTGTATTGACCAAAATGACCGAATCGAATGCTCGCTTTTGGGTAAGGCATAACATCTGGAGGCTCTACCAATGATTCACGAGATGGTATTTCGAATGGAGAATCTACATCCAATTTAAAATCAGACATAACAAAAAGGTGTGTCCACAATTTATGCTTGTAATCATCAACATCTCTGAGATGCGGATTGAGCTGCCCCATCACTTCAATGATAGCTTGTGCTGCACTATTTCTAATTTCCCGATCCTCAATAACCATGACATGTTGGATCATGTTCTGAACGTTTCTTCCGTATTCTGGGAGCAATAAGTCTCCACGTGACGTGTTGTATTCCATAAATTTCTTAATGCTCGAAATTACTAATTTTCGAGGTGCTTCGCAAGTGAATTGTCGTATGTTGCTTTTGCTTCTTGTATGAAGCCATAGTGCTCGTCATCGATCATCATCTTTCCTTTGGTAACATGACCAAGTAAAGTAAAGCTTACCTCAGACTTAGCCATCCACTCAATAAAGTCATCTTCATTATCTTCATCCACAGTAACTAGAACTCGGCCTTGACCTTCACCAAAGAGGAATGCATCTTCTCTAATTTCAGAGTCCGTGACAATATCAAAACCTAGCTCTCTTGGCATTGCCATCTCTGTTACTGCAACAAATAAACCTCCATCGGAAATGTCATGCGCAGCATTGATCCATCCCTCTTGAATTAATGAGAAGAGCGTGTCGTGCATCTCAAATTCCTCTTCTAAGTTGAAGTAAGGAGCAGGAGAAGCTTTGATGCCGTGATGCGACACAAGGTATTCAGATGAACTAATATCATTGTGCGATTGCCCCAAGATAAAGATCAAATCACCTTTTTGTTTGAAGTCGAGAGTCATCACTTTATCCTTATCCTCTACCAAACCAATCATTCCGATTGTAGGTGTAGGAAAAACGGGGATTTCAACTCCATTTTTCGATGTCTGATTATAGAATGAAACATTCCCACCGGTAACTGGTGTATTAAATTTCAAGCAAGCTTCAGACATTCCTTTAATTGCTCCAACAAATTGCCAGAATGATTCTGAATTATAGGGATTTCCAAAGTTTAAACAATTCGTAATTGCGCTAGGAACGGCACCTGCACAACGAATATTTCTAGCCGCTTCTGAAACTGCGATCATTGTTCCAATATGTGGATCAGCATTCACATAACGTGAATTACAATCGACCGTCATTGCTAATGCACGATTAGTTCCTTTAATATTTACGATAGCAGCATCAGATGGCTTATTTGTTACCATGTTTCGAGCGCCAACCATTGAATCGTATTGCTCATAAACCCATTTTTTGGATGCAATATTAGGATGCGCTAAAAGTTTAAATCCAACTTCTTTCAAGTTTTCAGGCTGCTCAACAGTATTCATGTCAAACTTCTTGTATTCTTGATAATATGCTGGTTCCGTATATTCTCTTTCGTAAACAGGGGCTCCACCTCCTAATACTAGTGAGTCTGCTGGAACATCACCTACTAATTCATTACCAACAAAATAACGAACCTGAGTACCTTCTGTGACCACACCAATCTCTTCCGCGTGTAAATCCCATTTACTAAATATGTCTTTTACGATTTTTTCTTTTCCTTTTTGTACAACGATTAGCATTCGCTCTTGCGATTCCGAAAGTAGGATTTCATAAGGAAGCATATTTGCCTGTCGTGTGGGGACTTTAGCAAGGTCGATATCCATACCAACATTATCTCCGGCAGCACTCATTTCACATGAAGAACAAGTAATTCCTGCTGCTCCCATATCTTGCATTCCGACGATAGCATCTGTCTCAGAAAGCTCCATTGTCGCCTCTAAAAGTAATTTTTCCATGAATGGATCTCCTACTTGAACAGAAGGAAGGTCATTTGCCGAATCTTCCGTAATGTCTTTAGATGCAAATGCTGCACCTGCAATTCCATCTTTCCCTGTTGATGAACCAACTATGAATACTGGGTTCCCTGGCCCAGCTGATGTTGCTGAAATAACTTTCTTAGGATCCATAATCCCTGCTGAAAATGCATTAACTAGTGGATTCGTATTGTATGATTCATCAAAGAATACCTCCCCACCGACGATTGGAATACCGAATGAATTTCCGTAATCACCAATTCCTTTTACAACACCTTTAACAAGCCATTTCGTGCGATCTTCCTCTATATTTCCAAATCTTAATGAATTGAGTTGAGCGATTGGCCGCGCTCCCATTGTGAAAATATCGCGGTTAATTCCACCAACACCAGTTGCAGCTCCTTGGTATGGTTCAAGCGCACTTGGGTGATTGTGTGATTCAATTTTAAACACACACCCCAAGCCATCACCAATATCGACTAACCCAGCGTTTTCTTCACCCGCTTTAACAAGCATGTTAGGACCGTCTTTTGGAAGTTGTTTTAACCAATGAATTGAATTTTTGTATGAACAATGTTCCGACCACATAACAGAATACACTGCTGTTTCCGTGAAATTTGGAGTACGTCCTAAAATTTCCTTGATCATTTCGAACTCATCCTCTCGCAATCCTAACTCAACTGCCTGTTCTACTGTAGCTACTTGTGCTGTTGTACTTTTCATATTGATTCATCTGTTGCGAAAATACTCATAATTGTAGACTGAACATAGTAGATATTGCGAGTTTATCCACGGGTTTTTAACAAAAGGCAAGAGATTTTAAGATAAAAAGACTCCAAGGCTAACTAGGTGGGAAATGAAATTTCAAGATAGGAAAAGAGACTATTGAGATGCTAAGACTGAATAACTAGGCAGGGGGGCAGTAGAGACAGGTAGATTTAAAGACATAAGACTAATTGATGAACTGATTTTTATGAGCCAATGCGCTCCTGATTGCAATGGAAATCAGTACACACCGAGTGCAGAAAAAAAACATAGGATGCTCTAGCAATTGGAAGGACTATTTGGAATGGAAAGCAGGAATAAGCACCCAAAGAATAATTAGAAATTTTAAAGCGACTATTTTTTTTTGAATTAAATCATTATCTTCGCAATTATCAATTTCAAGAAATTATGAGTTACGATATTATAGTTATGGGGAGTGGCCCCGGAGGATATGTTGCTGCAATTCGCGCATCACAATTGGGTTTAAAAACTGCTATTGTTGAACGTGATGAATTGGGTGGGATTTGCTTGAACTGGGGATGTATTCCAACTAAAGCACTTTTAAAGAGTGCAAACGTCTTCGAATATCTAACTCATGCGAGTGATTATGGCATTACTGTAAAGGATGCAAAGGCTGATTTCAAAGCAATCGTTGATCGAAGTCGCGGTGTTGCCGATGGAATGAGCAATGGGATTAAGTTCTTAATGAAAAAGAATAAAATTGATGTTATTCAAGGAACGGGAACGATCAAGGCAGGTAAAAAAGTGTCTGTTGTAGATGATAAAGGCAAAGCTACGGAGTATAGCGCTTCAAAAGGTGTAATTATTGCTACTGGCGCTCGATCTCGTGAACTACCAAATCTACCACAAGACGGAAAGAAAATCATTGGTTACCGTGAAGCATTGACATTGAAAACACTCCCAAAAAAAATGGTAGTTGTAGGTTCAGGGGCTATTGGAGTTGAGTTTGCCTACTTCTACAATGCTATGGGAACTGAAGTTACTGTTGTTGAATATTTACCAAACATTGTTCCTGTAGAAGACAAGGATGTATCTAAGCAACTGGAGAAATCATTCAAAAAATCTGGGATCAAAGTAATGACCGCTTCCTCAGTTGAAGCTGTTGATCCGAAAGGAAAAGGATGCTCAGTTAGTGTGAAAACTGCCAAAGGAGAAGAAACGATCGAATGTGATGTTGTTCTTTCTGCTGTTGGAATTGTTGCTAATATTGAGAATATTGGATTGGAAGAAGTTGGAATTGTAACGGATAAAGGTCACATTTTAGTGAACGATTACTATCAGACGAACATGCCTGGGTATTATGCTATCGGTGATGTCCTTCCAACTCAAGCTTTGGCACACGTTGCTTCTGCTGAAGGAATTATATGCGTTGAAAAAATTGCTGGGCACGCACCAGCCCCACTTGACTACGGAAATATCCCAGGGTGCACATATTGTTCACCTGAGGTTGCATCTGTTGGAATGACAGAACAAGCTGCCAAAGATGCTGGTTATGAATTGAAGGTCGGGAAATTTCCTTTCTCTGCTTCAGGAAAAGCAAGTGCTGCTGGAGTAAAAGATGGTTTCGTGAAGTTAATTTTCGATGCTAAATACGGAGAATTGCTTGGTGGACATTTAATTGGAGCCAATGTAACTGAAATGATCGCAGAGATTGTTGCTGTGCGCAAACTAGAAATCACTGGACACGAACTAATCAAAACGGTTCATCCCCACCCAACGATGTCGGAAGCGATTATGGAAGCAGCAGCGGCAGCTTACGGAGAGGTTATTCATTTGTAAATATTAGACTTAGAGACAACAAGATTTTTGACAAAGAGATTTCTAGACAATAGGCAATAAAGTTTTAAGCATTAAAAAAAACTCCTCGAAATTAATCGAGAAGGTTTTCACCAATTTCATTTTATATTCTATCGATTAGCGATGTTTACATAATCTCGCTCCGTTTCACCTGTGTAAATTTGACGTGGTCGTCCAATTGGTTCTTTATTGTCAATCATTTCGGTCCATTGTGCAATCCATCCAGGTAGACGACCAAGTGCAAACATCACGGTGAACATTTCAGTTGGAATTCCAATTGCTTTATAGATGATTCCAGAATAGAAATCAACATTTGGATATAAGTTTCTCGACTTGAAGTATTCATCCTCTAGTGCGATTTTCTCTAGTTTTTTGGCAATATCAAGCATCGGATCATCAACGCCTAGTTTTGCAAGTACATCATCACATGCTTTTTTAATAATACGAGCACGAGGATCAAAGTTCTTGTACACACGGTGTCCAAATCCCATTAATCGGAAAGGATCGCTTTTATCTTTTGCCTTTGCTACCCATCTATCAACATCACCATCTTCAGCGATTTGCTCTAGCATTTCAATTACTGCTTGGTTTGCTCCCCCATGAAGAGGTCCCCATAGTGCTGAGATGCCAGCTGAAATTGATGCGTATAAGTTCGCATGCGATGAACCAACAATTCTTACTGTTGATGCAGAACAGTTTTGCTCATGGTCAGCGTGAAGAATCAAAAGTGTATTCAGCGCATTAACAATAACTGGATCTGGTTCGTAATCTTCTGTTGGCATTGCATACATCATGTGGAGAAAATTAGCTCCATAATCCAACCCGTTTTTAGGATACATGAATGGGTGACGCATTGCATTTTTGTATGACCACGCTGCCAATGTTGGGAGTTTCGCAATTAAGCGATGTATCGTTAAATTACGAGCTTCATCATCTCTATTTGGATCTAGTGATTCAGGGTAGAATGTTGACAATGAACAAACCATTGATGCTAAGACACCCATTGGATGCGCTTTTGCTGGATATGCTTCAAAAAACTGCTTCATATCTTCGTGAACAAGCGTATGTCTAGTGATACTGTCCTTGAATTTATCTAATTCATCTTGTGTAGGAAGCTCCTTGTAAATCAACAAGTATGCAACTTCTAAAAATGAGGCTTTATCAGCTAATTGCTCAATAGGGTATCCACGGTAACGGAGAATTCCTTTTTCACCATCCAAAAATGTGATAGCACTCTTGGTGCTGCCTGTATTTTTGTAACCTGGATCTAATGTGATGTATCCACCTGTTCCACCTCTCAGTTTACTGATGTCAATCCCTTTTTCATTCTCTGTCCCTTCAACGATTGGTAATTCATACGTATTACCACCTAACTCTATTTTTGCAATTTCACTCATTTCCTATCCGCGATGATTTAAAGTAATACCAATATTTTTATCGGTCGCCTAAAGTAACAGTTTCTTTTCGTTCTGTCAAGTGGTTTTGGCATTATTTATGTAGGTATCTGCTATAGGTTCTCAATCGTGTACTTGAACATCATGTTAAACAGATGATTACGTGTGTTTCCTCCGTAAATTCCATGTGTTTTGTTCGGGTAAATGAATAAGTCGAATTGTTTGTCAGCTGCTACGAGCGAATTAACCATTTCCATAGTGTTTTGGTAGTGTACATTGTCATCTCCCGAGCCGTGTATGAGTAGATACTTTCCTTTAAGCAGATCAACAAAATTGATGGGTGAATTTTGATCATACCCATCAATGTTTTCATCTGGTGTTCTCATAAATCGTTCAGTATAAATATTATCATAATAGCGCCAGTTTGTTACGGGAGCAACTGCAATTCCCATTTTGAATTGATCTGCACCTTTTGTCATGGCAAGTGAGGTTATAAAACCGCCGTAACTCCATCCCATGATTCCAATTCGATTCTCATCAATATAATCGTATGATTGTAACTCTTTTGCTATCGCGATGAAATCTTCTGTCTCCAACTTTCCTAATTCTAAATACGTTGATTTTTTAAACTTTGCACCTCGATACATTGACCCTCTTGGATCGACAGAAACAACTATGTAGCCATTTTGTGCAAGCAATTGGTGATACATGTAATCCATTCCGCCCCAACTATCTGAAACAGTATTATGACCAGGTCCTCCGTAAATATGAATGTAGACCGGATATTTCTTAGTAGGATCAAAATCAGTTGGTTTAATCATCCATCCATTTAACTCTTGAGCGTGACCTTTAAACTTGACAAATTCTTTCTTCGCTAGATTGTAATCTTGCAGTGTTCCTATGAGTTGTGAGTTGTTCTCTAAAACGCTAACTTCCTTTCCTGCATTATCACAAAGTGAAAAAACAGGAGGGGTGTTGGCATCTGAACTCGTTTTAATGAAGTATTTCATGCCATTTGAGAACTCTGCACTATGATTCCCTTTGGAGGAACTAATCAGTTGCTTTTTCTTTCCTGAGATTCCGATCTTGTAAATTGATTGATAAATAGCACCATTTTCAGCGGATGTGTAATAAATCACCTTGTTTTTTTCGTCGTATCCCAAAAATTCGATAACGTCCCAGTCTCCTTTAGTAATTTGAGTAGAACGCCCATCAAATCCCAGTTTATAGATATGGTTGTATCCATTAATTTCACTAGTTCTTAAAATTGTCTTTCCATCAGTTAGAATGAGTAAATTATTATCAATTTCGACGTACTCCTCAGCTTTCTCTTCAAAAAATTGAGAAGTAATCATTTCTTTTTCTGTTAAGTCGATCAAGTGATAAATAAGATGGTTCTGATGTCTGTTTAAGGTTTGAATTACAAGGTGATTCGACTCAGATGACCACTTTAATCGTGGTATGTACTCATAATCACCTAAGTCAATTTTAGTCGAGACTCTATCTGATAAATGAACAATATGAGCCGTCACTATCGAATTGTCTTCACCAGCCTTTGGGTATTTGAACGTGTACAGGTTAGGGTAAAGGTCGTAAAAGTAAGTCAAATTGAATTCTTTAACATCGGATTCGTCAAAACGTAAATACGCGATACATTTACTATCGGGTGACCATCCGTAGCCTTTAGTTATTCCAAATTCTTCCTCATAAACCCAGTCAGTTGTACCGTTGATGATTTTGTTTCGTTCGCCGTCTTCTGTTAGTTGTGTCACATTCCCCGTTGAAATTTCTTTCACATAAAGATTGTTTTGAAAGATGTAACTCACTTTTTTACCATCTGGAGAATATTCAGCAAGTGTTTGAGGTTGACGATTTTTATCTAGTGGTTGGACTTCCTTAGATATCAGATCATATAGATAATAGATCGCTGAAAAACTTCTTCGGTAGATTGGAGTCGACTGCGTCATTAGCAATACTTTTGACTCGTCTGAATTGAAGTCGTAGTCATCAATTTTTAATCCTTTTAGAATTTTGGGGGGGATTAAGATCTCGCCTTCACCTTCGGCTTTAATGAATAGATGTTTAGTTATCTGTTCTCCATTTGTAGTCTGTGAAATTTTCGAGAAGTAATTCCCGTCCTTCATCGATCTAAAACCATTAACAGATGCGCCAAAGAATTCGTAGTTCTTCCAAATGCTTTCTACTGTTATACCTTGAGCAAAAATCAGATTGGAATAGACAATGAGAATTACTAAAATTAAGCGTGATTTATGCATGAAACATGTTTATTTTAAGTGTCGTGTAAAAGTAGGAAATGTTTGTTAATTGAAAATCATCAATGATACTTAACCGTTTTACTATGGATAAGCTCACTAAATTGTTGATAAACGATAGTGCATGGAACGCTAAAATGTCGTATTTTTGTAAAGGAATCTTATCAAGTTATCCTTGAAGCTCTAAATGACGGCTGAAACCTTGAAAAGATTTATACATCAATTGATAGGGACTTTATATGCGAAAATAGTAAGGAATTAATTTTGGAGGTGTCTCTAAAGAAATAACATTGAGTTACCAACTGATTGGATTCTTTTTTCGTTACCATATTGGAATAACTCAATTAACACAATAAATAAAATACTATGAAAACAACATTACTACTAATTGGAACTGCAATTGCATCGATGTCTTTCGGTCAGTCATGTTCTGAACTATTCATCTCTGAATACGTTGAAGGATGGTCGAATAACAAAGCTCTTGAGATATACAACCCAACGGGGGCTCCAATAGATTTAAGTGCTTATATGATCATTCGTTACTCTAACGGATCAACTACTGCTACGGCTGGTAATGCAGTTCAGCTAACAGGTATGATCGCTGCAAACGATGTTTATGTTGCTGTTTTGGAAAAGTTAGATACTGCAGGAACTGGGCAGAATGCGCCTGTTTGGGATTCACTTCAAGTTAGAGCAGATGGCTTTTATTGCCCGGTGTACGCAACATCAAATGCATTTTATTTCAATGGAAATGATGCTGTTGTTTTGGCAAAAGGAACTGTTGCAAATATCGGAAGTTCTGTTTTAGTTGATCTATTCGGTAAGATTGGAGAAAATCCAGGAGTTGCTTGGACTACAGATTTCCCTTATGTTGCAGCAGGGGTTGAAGTAACAAAAGATCATTCACTGATCAGAAAGTCTACTGTTACTCAAGGTCAAACGAATCCAACGATTTCTTACTTTGATCCATTAGCTGAATATGACTCTATCCCAGCAGTGATTACGGTTGGAGGATTTACGCAAGGAAACTGGTCTTCACTAGGTTCACATACATGTGATTGCCTTCTTGCAACGGATGAAATTTCTGATAATCCAGTAGTTTCTGTATATCCTAATCCATCAACAGGGAAGTTCTCTATCAAAGGTGCAGAGCGATTTACAAATATCATTATAACTAATGCTCTTGGGCAAAAAGTCTCAAGCGTCGCCAACAATTCAAATGCAATAGTAACTTTCGATTTGAAAGCTAAACGTGGCGTTTATTTTGTAAGACTTACTGATAATGATGGTAATAAAGTTACTAGAAGAGTTATTATCAAATAATTAAATTTATACACACGAATAAGAGGTCGATTTAGTCGACCTCTTTGTGTGAAAAGCCCATACTTCTAATGAAAGTTCTCATTTCATTTGCCTCATTGTTTTTAGCTTTTGGATCGTTCGCTCAAACCGGAACGATTGCCGGAACAGTTCTTGATAATTCTGACGGCGGTAATCCAATGATTGGCGTTAAAGTTGAAATCAAACCATCTGAAACTCCATTGCGAGCTCGCACCGATGACGAAGGTAACTTTATGATCAGCGGTGTTCCTTATGGTGATTACACAATCATCGTTACAGGAATTGATATGGATTCAATTATTCAAGATCTAACAGTCGATCAAGCTCGCATATCTATGAATATAGAAAGTGGCAGAACACTTGAACAAGAGGAAGTAGAAGTAATTGGAAATCTTGTAACAGATAGAAAAACACCAGTTGCGGTATCTACTATTGGTACTAAGGAAATTAGTGAAGAATTAGGGTCCCAAGATTTACCAATGATTTTAAACTCGAAACCTGGTGTGCATGCAACGCAGCAAGGTGGAGGAGATGGTGATGCAAGAATCACGATTCGTGGATTTGATCAGCGTAATCTTGGAGTAATGATTGATGGTGTTCCAGTAAATGATATGGAGAACGGATGGGTGTACTGGTCAAATTGGTTTGGGTTGGATGCTATTACATCTCAGATTCAAGTGCAACGAGGATTAGGAGCAACTAAATTAGCAATGCCTTCTGTTGGTGGTACGATGAACATTATTACAATGTCAACTGGGGGGAAACGAAAAATTAAGGTGAAGCAAGAATATGGAACAGGTAATTTTTTACGGACATCTGTTGCCTATAAGTCAGGAACTTTGAAAAATGGCTGGGGTGTTCTATTTGCAGGTTCATACAAGCAAGGAAATGGCTGGGTAGATGGATTGAGTACGCAGGGTGGTTTTTACTATATGAAAGTTCAGAAACGCTATAAGACTCATATTTTATCTCTGAGTGCTTTTGGCGCGCCTCAACAACACGGGCAGCGATCGTACGCACAACCAATTGAATATTGGGACTCTGAGTATGCAGGAAGTTTAGGTATTAATGATTCATTGATTGATACTGAGCGCGATAGAGGGGTGCGCTTCAATGAGCATTGGGGGTACAGAACTGTGGATGGAGAACGTGTGGTTCAAAATGAACGACGTAATTATTTTCACAAACCTCAAATCACGTTAAAAGATTTCTGGAAAGTGAACAAGAAATTATCATGGTCTAACATAGCGTATGTTTCAATTGGGCGTGGTGGTGGACAACGCTACTTCAATTCTGGATCAAGTATTTTATACGATGAAAATGGACAGATTGATTGGGATACAATTGTATATGCTAATCAGTACAAAGAATTGTTTGGTACAACTTATTCAACGGCAGATGCAGCATATCATCCAACCGCACTGAAATCATCTCAAATTTTGTCGGCAAGTGTTAACAATCATTTCTGGGTTGGAGGATTATCTCAATTTGATTACAAATTGAATAAGAAATGGAACATTGCTGGAGGGCTTGATTATCGGTATTATAAAGGGACTCACTATGTTGAGGTACTTGATTTGTTGGGTGGTGAATACTTTGTGAATGCTCAGAATCAAAATGCTCAATCAGCGATGAAGGTCGTTGGAGATAAGATTGGCCGTCAACCTTGGCACAACTATAGAGATGGATTTGTGCAATGGGCTGGAGGGTTTGCACAAGCTGAATATTCTCATGGAAGTTGGACGGGATTTGTGAACACTTCTACAGTTACTAACTTCTACAAGGGAGTTGATTATTTTCGTGGTCGACAATTAGTACTTGCTGATACTACCTTAGAAATTGGATATAATGATACTATTACATATAATGGAGAAACCTACAGTAGTTTTAGTGAAGGATTAGTCAATCATACAACTGGATGGACTCGGAAGACTGGATTCACCTTCAAAACTGGACTGAATTTTAGTATTACAGAAAAGCAAAATGTGTTCATGAACGCTGGCTACTTGAGTCGTACCCCACAATTCAGTAATGTTGTGAATACAAATGAAAACATGTTCTTTGATACATTGGTAAATGAGAAAATTATAGCCTTTGAACTTGGGTATGGTTTCACATCTAAGAAATTTAGTTTGAACTTTAATTCCTACTATACGAAATGGGGGAATCGACCATTTCCGTTTGGTTTAGCTATTGATGATCCTAATGATCCAGGAGGGGATAAAATCATTGTCAATATACCTGGAATTGATGCATTGCACTATGGAGCAGAAATTGACATGGTCTATAAACTCAATAATAATTTATCGATAGAAGGTATGGTTAGCTTGGGAGATTGGACCTGGCAATCAGCTGAAGAGATTTTGGTAGACGGAGTTGTGGACACAATAGACGTTCGAGGTATTCATGTTGGTAATGCTGCACAATCCACCTATGCAGCAAGCATTCGTTATGGATTTTTTAAAAGAGGGTATGTCAAAGTCAAGTATACTTTCTTTGATCGTTATTACAGTAATTTTAATATCCAAGATTACAAAAGTGGTTCAAGTACGGTTGGGATTGACCCATGGAGAATACCATCGTATGGGCTCCTAAGTTTTCATGCCGGATATAGTGTAAACTTAGAAAAGAGTAGGTTGAATTTTAAAGTAAATGTATTTAATGCGTTGAACTCGGTATATATATCAGATGCATCTAATAATTGGGTAGATAATAATTTCGATGCAAATTCGGCAACTGTATTTGTCGGACAAGGAACGCGTTTCAATGTCTCAATTGGTTTTGAATTTTAATAAGAATTGAATAATAAAAAGTAACATGAAAAAAACACTACTACTTGGTTTGTTTGCTTCCTTCGGGATGATGGTTTCGGCTCAAACAGATATCGCTAATGCTCGTACATTCGGCATTGGCCAAACAGTTACGGTTACGGGAATCGCAACGAATGGTTCTGAACTTGGCAGTATTCGATACATGCAAGATGCAACCGCCGGAATTGCTGCCTACGGTACTGCAATGAGTGGTGTAAATCGTGGTGATTCTATTACCGTGACTGGACCACTAATTGAATTCTCAGGGCTATTAGAGATTTCGCCTGCTGCAACTGTAGTTAATCATGGACCTGCGGTGAATCCTCCTGCTGCACTTCAGATTCCTATTACTGCTGCTGTTGAGGCACTGGAGTCACAATTGATGCAAGTTGATAATGTGACTTTTGTTCAAACTGGAAATTTTGCAGGTGGATCAGCAACTTATCAAATCACTGATGGGACTAATACTCTTGATATTCGTGTAAATGGTTCAACTAACATTGCAGGAACAGCTATCCCAACTGGGGCAGTTACTGTGTATGGAGCACTTGGTCAATTCAATGCTAATTACCAATTAGTGCCAAGAGATTTAAATGATATTGTTGCTTATGTTGCACCTTCTGAAGAGATCAATGTGCTAATCAACGGGGTGACATATTTAAATAACTCAACTTTTTTTATTGGGAATTCACCTTCTGCTGCTATAACGATAGAGAATACTGGATCAAATGCATTAACAATAACAGGAGCATCTTTGGCAGGGTCTAATGCAGGTGATTTTGGCCACGACATCATAGCAGGGTCTGTTGCTGCATTATCAAACAATGCTTACACATTGACATATACACCAACTGTAAACGGATCTACTTTTGCTTCTATCGCAATCGGATCTAATGATGCTGATGAAAATCCTTACACAATCTTTATTGAAGGTGTTGGATTAGATGGTTTTGCAACTGAGCCTACACTGAATCCGTCAGCATTGACATTTCCAGTGCTTGAAGCATATACGGTAGGTGCTCAATATACTGCTGGAACCGGAGCAACACAATATGTTGTTCTTTGGAAAAATGGAAGTGCGATGACTGCCGCTCCTGTGGACGGAACATCTTATCTTCGTGGAGATATCGTTGGTGATGCTCGTGTTGCTTATGTGGGAGCTGGTACATCATTTACACCTCGTGGAATTATTGCAAATCAAGATTATTACTTTTCTGTTTACGCATTTAACGGCTCTGGAGGATTTGAAAATTATTTATTGACAACTCCATTAACTGGAAACACAACTAGTCTTGGTGAAGGAATTGCAACTTATTATACTGGTATTGATAAAACAGCCGGAACATTTGTTTCTGATTTAAACGGGCTGATTAATCCACATTCTCAAGTTTCTTACTTCTTATATAAGCAAACAGTGATGAACGAGTTCGAGATCAAAGATACGATCGGAGGACAGTCTTATGTTACTTGTGCTTTATCTGGAGAGAGATTGATCGTAGCTGATCCATTTGATTGGTCAGATGCAGGATACAGTCGTGAGCATACATTCGCTCACTCTTGGATGCCAACATTCCCAGCAGATACACCAGAGGAGCCAGAGTACAGTGATCAACATAACTTATATCCTGCGAATCTAGCTCAAGCGAATACGCCGCGAAGTAATCTTCCCTTGAATGATATCGATAGTACAATCGTATTTAACTACCTTCAAGGGAGTGTTGGATATGCAAATGGTCAATTAGCTTATGAGCCAAGACCAAGTCATAAAGGTAATGCTGCACGTGCGATTATGTACATGGCAGTTACTTACAACTTCAACTTGGATGGAAATGTAAACTCAACAAAACAATCTCAAGATTTATTGAAAAACTGGCATTTTGCTGATCTTCCTGATAATTATGAAATCGCTCGTAACGAATATATCTTCAACCAACAAGGAAATAGAAATCCTTTTGTTGATTCTACGGATTACGCATGTTACATCGATTTCGATTTGTTAGCACATGATCCAGCTGGGTGTATTGCAAACGTTAACGAAGAGTATTTGGATGCAAACTTTGTTGTTTTCCCAGTTCCTTCTGATGATGTTGTTTATGTTCAAGTAAATGGAACAGAAATTACCTCTTACACAGTAGTTGATCTTAATGGTCGCGTTGTGGAAGCTGTAAGCGGAACGAATCTTCAAGTGCTGACTTTAAATAAAGAAACACTTGGATCAGGAACATTTATTATTAATGTACAAACTCCGCTTGGACAAGTACAACGAAAGCTGATTATTCAGTAATGCTGAAAAAGCTTATATTTATTGCAATTGGAGCAGGTCTTTTGGCCTGCTCTTCTGTTACCACTATAACTGTCCATTCGGATAATCAGTCAGTTCTTGAGCAGGATGTTCGAATGAACTCAGTGGATAGTATGATTAGTCCTTATAAAGTAGAACTTGAAAGCGAAATGCTAGAAGTTATTGCAATTGCAGAGCAAGATTTTATCAGGGGACGACCTAGTGGCGCACTTAATAATTGGGCTGCCGACGCTGTTTTAACTTCACAAACGCGTGGGGTTGAATTGGATATTCCTGCATTTAGTCTCTTAAATTTTGGTGGACTGAGGAACACGATAAATAAGGGGGATGTCAAACTTGAAGATATTTTCAAAGTAATGCCATTCGATAATGAGGTTGTATGGGCGGAAATGCCTGTTGAAGTTTTAGATGATATTGCAAAGTATCTCACAAATTCTGGTGGAGAACCTATTGGGGGAGCGATCTTAAAAAATGGGAAACTCATAGTTGACGGAGTAGACGAAAATACGGAGCGCGTTTGGATAATGACATCAGATTATTTGCTTAACGGAGGAGATCACATGGATTTTTTTCAAAAGAGATTGAGTGAGAAACATACAAACTTGCTTCTGAGAGATTTGATGATTGAAGAAGTGAAACAGCAGGAAACATTGATTTGGAACGACGAAAATCGAATTTTACTATGATGGAACGACGAAAATTCATCCAGAATTCTGTGATGGTATCAGGAGGACTTCTAATTGCTCCAAATATATTAGCAGGAACGTCGAGTATCCTTGGTTCCGCTAAATCAAAGAATACACTCACAATACTTCATACTAACGATACACATTCTAATATCGATCCGTTTCCTGATAATCATGCGAAATATGCTGGAAAAGGGGGAGTTGCTCGTCGATTTGAGATGATACAAAAAATCAGATCTGAGGAAGAAAATGTCATTCTTCTCGATGCAGGTGATATTTTCCAAGGAACGCCCTATTTCAATAAGTTTGGCGGTGTCCTAGAAATGAAACTGATGACCAAGTTAGGTTATGATGTTGCAACAATGGGTAATCACGATTTCGATGGTGGAATGGATGGTTTTGTAAAGGCAAAATCATACGCTGATTTTCCATTCGTTTGTGCGAACTACAATTTTCAGAATACCCCAGTTGATGGGCATACTGTTGGACATGCTATTATTCAACGCGGAAAGATCAAGGTTGGGGTTTTTGGTGTTGGCGTTGAACTACAAGGTTTAGTCCCAGATGATAAATTCGGAGAAACGGTTTATCATGATCCTATCGAAATAGCAACTGATAAAGCGACTGAACTAAAAAAATTAGGATGTGATTTGATCATTTGTCTTTCACATCTCGGATATGAATACGAATCAGAAAAGGTCTCTGATCGAGTTTTAGCGCAAAAAACAAAAGGCATTCACCTTATCATTGGAGGTCACACGCATACATTTCTTGATAAGCCAACCGAAGAAAAAAATTTGGATGGAGAAACTGTACTTGTCAATCAAGTTGGTTGGGCGGGAGTACAACTTGGTCGAATTGATTTTGAATTTGATAAAAAAGCATTTTCAAAGAAAGACGTTCTTGTGGTTGAATAAGAACTGTTTTGACACTTTATCCGACTAATATTAATCATTTCTGTATTTTGTTAACTGATAGTCTTCTAGCCTAAACATGTAACTTTTCAAATGTTAAATTTGTTCTACTAATGCAATATATTTGCATCCTACCGTTAAATGAGTGTACTTTGAAACTGAAAAGCCAATGACTATGAAAAATATCAAATTGATTCTTGTATTATTTACGTTAGGATTTTCCTTTGCTGGAAATGCACAGCGGGACATTGTGATTATTGATAAAGGATATGGCTCAGATCGTGAGGTGTTTAAAAAACAACCTAGATTAAACGACAATACATCTATTGTTAAGTTTTCACCTTTACAAATGATCGTTGGTGAGATTAATCTTTCCTACGAATTACAGACGAGTATCAAAGGGAGTGTTGAATTTGGATTGGGACCGACTATCTCAAACATTGGTTTTGGTGGACAAAGTCACCTTCTTAACCCTTGGGGTGGTACACAGCAAGAAACAGCAGCAATGGGATTCTTTGCTTCAGTAGCATATAGGTATTATCCACTAGATGAAACTGAAGCACTAAATCGCTTTTATATTTCTCCAGTATTGAAGTACCGCATGTATAATTTTGGCTTGAATGACCTTGCTAATGGCTTGGATCCAATAAGAGGAAATGAAGTGAATGCCAACTTTACCTTTAACTTCGGTTATCAAGTTTGGGTTTCAAAATCATTCGCGCTAGACTTCTTCACGGGTATTGGTATAGGAATGGAAAC
The DNA here is from genome assembly GCA_024280295.1 of Bacteroidota bacterium. Classification (GTDB taxonomy): domain Bacteria; phylum Bacteroidota; class Bacteroidia; order Flavobacteriales_D; family Crocinitomicaceae; genus UBA4466. Next base: position 25,046 of record JAJRQK010000051.1, on the reverse strand, counting down.
AGTTAACTCTGCTTATTCTCAAGGAGTTTACAATCCAATTACCTTAACGTATGATTATAACTGGAAGGAAACTTCAATCACCGCAGCCCGCTACCTCTTCACAATGGGTATTAAAGTAGGTATTGGAAGTCATAAATAGTGACTTTCATACTCATCTAGTATTTATGTCTTGTGATTGCACACTTCACACATACCATGCGTTTTCTCCAATGATATACCCCTTGTTGAATAAGTATAACTCTAACTCGGTTAACTCATCTGGGTAAATCGTTATAAGTAGTTCTTCTGCGTCAATAATAGTATAGGTTTCGATGGTGTGATTGACTTTTCCTCGATATTTTTCATGTTTAAAATCGTGCCAACGAAAACTTTGATTGTGCTGTTCCAATAATCGCGAAGTAATTTTCCCCTTTGTCCCAGCACCAAGTATTGCAAGTGATTTTTCTGAGTCTCTTGATTTCATGAACCAATCAATCTTTAGCTTAAATAGTGCCTCTTGATTGTATGTTTCTGAATTCTTTGAAATCCTTGTTGGATGATCTCTCCACAATAGTGTCACATCATCAATGGTATGAATTTTGAAACCGTTTTTTCTCCAATGAAAAACTAAGTCGTAATCCTCTGGATAAATAAGACAGTTAAAGATGTTACTATTCACTAGTTCATCTCGGCGCATCATCCAATTCGGTGAAGCAACCACGCACTCTCTATAAATGTGTTTAAAGTGATCTTGCTGATTATTTCTGTCATTGATCCAATCTTGATACTTGAGAAAACCTTCTGATAAACTGCCTTCGGAGAAATAACAGACTTTACCAGTGATAATCGACTTTTCTGGTGATACATCGAGTTTCTCCGACATCCGCATCAAACGATTTTCAGCCATCAAGTCATCTGCATCCATGCGTGTAATATATTCTCCCGTCGACTTCGATAGTGCCAGTTGAAGTGCTGGAATGATCCCCTTTTTCAAATTTGAGAATAACTTAATACGAGGATCAAGGCTGTCAAACTCTTGAATAATTGCCTCCGATCCATCCGTTGAAAAGTCGTTGATACAAATCAATTCCCAATCCAGTGTACTTTGCGACTGAATCGACTGAATAGTTTCCCTCAACCAAGGTGCAGCATTGAAAATAGGAAGTAAAATTGACACGCGCATCCATCAAATATAACGGAACATTTAAGTAGTCTATTATTCTATAATGCTCCAAACAAAAAAAAGGTTCCCATTTTTAACAGCGTTTCTAATAAGTTCATTAAATCTTTTTATCTTAAAATTACTCTTCAGGTTTGCTCTTTTGGATTTCAGAATCTGAGTTAGTTGTTTGAAATTTCGCACGCTTCGAACCTTCATAAACAGAAAATTTACGAAAACTACATTCGAGATCCCCATTAAAAATTTTAATTTTCTTATCTGGTCGCAAACCGAGGAATTTAAGTGCCTCCATGTTTGATGAAAGCACCCAGCAATCATACCCCTTCATTGTCGTTTTCATCCAATCACCGAGTTTTTCATACATTTCCTCTATCTCCTCTCCCATTCTCTCCCCATAAGGAGGGTTCGATACCATTACACCATTTCCTTCTGGCTTTTCAGTTTCATCGAATGAATTCACACTTGTCTCAATAAATCTGCCAAATGGAAGTCCGCGAAGATTTCTTCTCGCTTTGGTTACCATCTCCGCACTAATGTCAGAACCAACTATTTTACAGGGAAGTCCTGTTATTCGTTTTGGAATTGCAGATTGAATTTCATCCCATAATTCCGCATTATAGTTTGAGAAATTTTTAAATGCAAAATGTTGTCTATCAATCATCGGAGGAATTCCGGCTGCCATCATTCCTGCCTCAATAAGAAGTGTTCCTGAGCCACAGAAAGGATCAACAAATGTAGATTTCTTATCCCAACCACTCATTCGAATTAAACCAGCCGCAACAACTTCATTTAAAGGAGCAAGACCAGCCGTTTCTCGATAACCACGTTGAAAAAGTGGCAATCCACTTGAATTCAAAGAAATCGTTACATCCTTATTATTAATATAAACGTCAAACACAACTTGAGGTGATTTAACATTAACATCAGGGCGATCATTGAATTTATCTCTAAAACGATCTACAATGGCATCTTTAACTAATAAGAAGGGATATTGAGAGTGCTGAAATATATCAGAGAAGACAGCTCCCTTTATCGCAAAAGTCTTATCAATGCTAAAATGTTTCGTCCAATCAATTTTTCGACATTTATTATATAAATCATCTTCATCTCTAATTTTGAACTTATACACCTCTACTAATACCGTGATTGCACAGCGAACATTAAGGTTCAAGAAATAAACATCCTTCCAAGTTCCTTTAACACGAACGGCGCGATTGAGGACCTCAGGCTTACTGAAACCAAGTTCAATTAACTCATCTGACAATACTTCCTCGAATCCATAAAATGTCTTTAACGTAATATTGATTTCCTTCTGATCCACAATTTCCTTTTTTAGCGTTGAGATAACTCTTATGTTTGTACAAAAGAACGCATTTGAAGACAAACCATCTATACGTACTGCTTTTTTGTTTGCTATTAACTTTGCCAGGTTTTGGTCAAGAGCAACGTATTGGATTAGTATTAAGTGGTGGTGGTGCAACAGGTCTTTGTCACGTTGGTGTATTAAAAGCACTGGAAGAGAATGAAATCCCTATTGATTATATTACGGGAACCTCTGCAGGAGCCCTCGTTGCAAGTATGTATGCTTCGGGTTACAGTCCATTACAAATTGAAGCTTATGTCCTGAGTGAGGAGTTTCAATTGATGACATCTGGCAATATTCGAAAAGATCAACATTTCCTTCTTCACGAAGAAGAGTCAAATGGGTCAATGATTAGTTTTTCGTTTTCGAAAGATAGTATTTTGAGAAAGTCACTTCCTACAAATTTCAATTCTTCATCCTACCTAGATTTTGAAATGCTCAAAAATATTGGAACTGTTGGAGCATCGAGAAATTACAACTTTGATAGCTTATTTATACCATTCCGTTGTGTTGCATCTGATATTCAGAATAAGAAGAGTATTATCTTTAAGGATGGTCATTTAAATGCCGCGGTTCGTGCCTCAATGACGTTCCCCTTCTTCATTAAGCCAATCCGAGTTAATGGCGTGTTGCTCTTTGATGGTGGGTTATATAATAACTTTCCCGCAGATGTTATGTACGCTGATTTTGATCCCGATTTCATCATTGGAAGTAATGTCTCTTATAATGCAGCTCCCCCAGATGAAAATAGTTTGATCAGTCAGCTTACAAATATGCTCGTTGCTAAGACAGACTTTTCGCTTCCGTGTGCCGAAGGAATAATAATAGAGCCAGATACAGATGTCTCAACCTTTAGTTTCTCAAACGTTAAACAAGCGATAGAAGATGGTTATATCTCAACAATGAACATTATAGATTCGATAAAGAGTCAAATCAGTCGTAGAGTAACAAAAGATGAATTATTTGCGCGTAGAGTAGCTTTCAAAAAGCTGATAAAACCTTTAACAATAACGTCGATTTCTACACAGACAGGAGATCAGGAATTACGTTACACTCGATTATCATTAATAAAATCTAAGAAAACTGAAACATTAACGATTGACGAACTCGAAAAACGCTATTTCCGCCTTTACGCGACTCCTCAAGTAGGTTTTATTTTTCCTGTAATTGAAAACAAAGCTGATGGGACACATAATTTGGCTTTAAAAGTGCGAAAGTCAAATGAATTCAAACTAGATGTTGGCGGTCATATTTCATCAAGACCTGTGAATACTGGCTATCTGGGATTGACTTATCAAACGATAGGTAAATTGATCACCAAATCCCATGCAGAATCATATTTCGGTAAGTTTTACGGCTCTGCAAAAGCAGAATTCACGATAGAATTCCCTGCTGTTTATCCAATTTCTATACAATCTTATTTTGTGTTAAATCGTTGGGATTACTTCAAGAGCTTTGCCACATTTTTTGAGGATGTCCAACCATCTTTCCTAGTTCAAAATGAAATGTATGGCGGATTAAAAGTAAATATTCCATTTGGAAATACAATTAAAAGTAGTTTAGACGCTCGAATCTTTGGGTTAGAAGATTCGTATTATCAAACCGAAAAATTTCAAAGCACAGACACAGCTGATGTAACTAGATTTGAAGGTTTCTCTGGAAGTTGGAGTTTTTTGCAGAACTCACTCAATCGAAAGCAGTTTGCAAATAGTGGTCATTTTATCGAATTTAAAGCACGTTATGTCTATGGAGAGGAGTTAAGTATTCCAGGAACTACATCATTCCAGAATTTCATTTTCCGAAGAAATCACTCATGGGTTAATATTGGCTTGACATACCAATCTTTTGTAATCGATAACGATTTCTTTCATCTCGGCTTACATGGGCAAGCCGTTTTCAATAGTCAAAGTTTTTTCGCAAACTACACAGCAACCTTACTTGCAATGAATGAATTTTCATTAGTACCCGATGCGAAAACATATTTTTTACCTGAGTATAGAGCTCCACAATTTGCAGCAGCGGGAGTTAATCTTGTGACAACACTCAGAAAGAACCTTGATGTTCGACTTGATGTGTATTTCTACCAACCTATACTAAGAGTAATTCAAACGAGTAGCGGATCTTTAATTTTTACAGATTACTTTGATGGAGAAACGATTATGGGATCTGCTTCGATTATATATAATACGTTTATTGGTCCCTTAAGAGCATCTTTGAATTATTTCCCGAAACAGAACGATCCAGTTGCATTTCAAATTTCATTTGGTTATACATTATTCAACGAACGAGCAATTCGATAATCGCCAATCTCTCTAAGCATAAATTCTAGTAGAATAGTATATTTGCGTTCAAATTCAGTGCAATGGAAAAAATAATCTGTGGAATTCAGCAAATGGGTGTCGGGGTTCCTGATGTTCAAGAAATTTGGAAATGGTATCGTAAGTTTTTCGGCGCTAATGTTCGTGTTTTCGAAGAAGCAGCTGAAGCTCCATTAATGATAGATTACACTGGTAACAAAGTTCAATCCAGAACTGCAACTCTAGCATTAAGCATGGACGGAGGTGGTGGGTTTGAAATTTGGCAGTATACATCTAGGAACACAGAAAAAGCAACTTTTGAAATTCAACTTGGTGATTATGGACTTTATTCTTGTAGGATCAAATCACGTAATGTCAAGAAATCATTTGATTATTTTGTAGCAAATGGAGCAAAGGTACTTGGTGAACTAAGTGAAGGCCCAGACGGAAAACCAACTTTTTTCGTTGAAGATCCAAACGGAAATATTTTTCACATTGTTGAAGGTTCAGTATGGTTCAGAGACACAAAGCACCCCTCACATTGTGGTGTTGTTGCCGGGTCGATGATTGGTGTAAGTGACATGGATAAATCACTTACTTTATATAAGGACGTTCTCGGTTATGAAACCATCGAATATGATGTAACAGGAGAGTTTGATGACTTAAAATCACTTCCGTCAGGATCGAAAAAGGTTCGTCGCATACTTCTTTCACACAAAGAACTACGAAAAGGACCATTTGCAAAATTGTTAGGACCTACAAAAATTGAACTCATTCAGTCTTTAGATCGAAGTGATTGCAAGCGTATTTTTGAAAATAGATATTGGGGCGATTGGGGTTTCATTCACCTTTGTTTTGATGTACAAGGGATGGAGCAACTCCAAAAAGAATGCGAAGCCGCAGGATTCCCGTTTACGGTAGATAGCTCAGATACTTTTGATATGGGCGAAGCTGGTGGTCGTTTTTCTTACATTGAAGACCCTGATGGAGCTTTAATTGAATTTGTTGAGACACACAAAGTTCCCGTAATGAAGAAATTGGGGTGGTATATCCATTTAAAAAATCGTGAGCAAGGTAAGCACCTTCCTAATTGGATGCTCCGTGCAATGGGAATGAATAAAGTAAAAGATTAATCAAAAACAACTCTATAAAAGAACTAAAAACACATTCTTATCTAAAGTGTAGGAGAGACTATTTCACCTGTTATCATCGTTGAGTATAAAACAAGGATGAAGCCATAGAATTTTCTATCTTTGAAGAATACTCTGAACTAGTTATGAAAAAACTCTTAGTTATATTTGCGGTACTTGCAGGAATCATTTCTCTCCAATCTTGCAATGAGGAGATTAATCTAATCAGTGAATTTGAAGAAACTGCAATTATCTATGGTCTCCTTGATCAAGCAGATAGCATTCATATTATCAAAATAAATCGCGCATTTATAGGTCCTGGAGATGCAACACAAATCTCTGGAATTCCAGATTCAAACTATTTCAATAACGTTGTTGCTACTATCACAGAAAAAATTGGAGGTGCGACACAACGAACTTGGATACTTTCAGATACAACTATTTCGAACAAGGATGAAAATGGAATTTTCTTTGCACCAGACCAAGTAGTTTATTACTTCGAAACGAGTCCGTCAAATCCTTTAAACCCAGCAGCAACTTACGATTTACACGTTGATATCAATAATGGCGAATTCGAGGTAACTGGACAGACTATGCTTGTAGACGGAATCACAACAGCAGCTTCAAGTCAAAATTTCACATTTAAATTTGCAGCTAACCCTGGTGAATATAAAAGTACAGGAGTTAGTGTCTCAACCGGGAATTCGCATTTGATCAATACAACTTTAGATGTCGTATATGTTGAATACACAGGCGCAGCAGCTGAAGTAAAGAGTTTTTCTTGGAAATTAGGAGAAACTGAAGTGAACCCAAGCGAGAGTAAAACCTTCTCAGCGAATGGAGAAACATTTTACAATCTTATGAAAACGGCTTGTACTGGTCAAGATCCATTAATTGACAAACGAAGATTTGCATCCATTACAGTTACAATTACTGGTGCTGCTGAAGATTTTCATAATTACATTTTAGTAAACCAACCAAGTAGTTCACTTGCCCAAAGTAAACCAACATTTACAAATCTTACTGCCACTGGAAATCGTAGGGTAATTGGAATTTTCTCATCTCGACAAACTATTAAAGTCGTAAAACCATTCATTATCTCTGCTGCTCAGGCATACATTAGAGCAATTGACAAAAAATCAACGAAAGAATTATGTCAAGGACCAATAACTGGACTTTATTTATTCTGTAGTGAGCATCCTGGTGATAATATCCTTGGCAATGAGGAGTCATACGCATGCCCATGATTTTTAAAATCATTTTCGTCTAATTTTCGAGAAATTTCTTTTGGATTACTACCTTTAACTTATGACCGAAAGGAAGACGTTTTTTGTCGATGTTATCCTTCCCGTACCAATACGAAATGAATTTACGTATCGTGTTCCGTTTGAACTGAATGATGCCATTTTCACAGGTGCGCGCGTTGTTGTGCCTTTTGGTCGAAGTAAGTTAATTACAGGTATCATCACCCAGATACATCAGAACATTCCAAGTAAATATCAGGCAAAATACCTTGAACATTTATTAGATGATCGTCCAATAATAACTCCAAAGCAGTATTCGTTTTGGAAGTGGATTTCTGGTTATTACATGTCACCAATTGGTGATGTGATGAATGCTGCGCTTCCTGCGAACTTTAAACTCGCAAGCGAAACACAAATTGTAATTCACCCCGATTATGAAATAAATCCGAAATTTCTTACTGATAGAGAACTTGAAATTGTATTAGCACTTGAAGTACATGAGAAAATGGACTTGAAGCAAGTTTCTGAACTTATCGGAATTAAAACCATTCAACCTGTTATAAAGACCTTGATTGAGAAAAAGGCCGTCATCTCAGTCGAGGCTCTAAATGATAAATTCATTCCGAAAACTGCTGTATATGTTGGATTATCAGATCATTTCCTCAATGAAGAAGTATTGAACTCTCATCTTCAAGAGATTGAATCTACCAAAAACAAGGCAAAACAATTATCCGCTCTTCTATCGTTAATACATAAAGGAAAATATACTGATGGAACAATCAACCCTGTTCTTCGAAAGGACTTAATCAGTGATGGAGTTTCTCAGTCGTCCTTGAATACTCTTGAGCGAAATGGCATTATCATTCAACAAAAGCATGAAATATCACGTTTCGACGAAGAATTTGATGGTGGATCTGAATTTATGGATCTAACAAGTGCTCAGAAAACCTCATTAGATGAAATTCATCAAGGTTTTGCAGAAAAAAAAGTTGTTTTATTACACGGAGTAACGGGATCGGGTAAAACAGAGGTTTATGTTCAACTTATTCAAGAACAATTAGATTTAGGGAAACAAGTACTTTTCTTACTTCCTGAAATAGCACTAACAACTCAATTAATTCAGAGATTATCTATCTATTTTGGAGAACAGATTGGAGTTTATCACTCAAAATTTAACCAAAATGAGCGCGTTGAAATATGGAATCATGTCCTAAACAATGATCCGAATCAATTTAGAATTATTCTCGGAGCTAGGTCATCTATTTTTCTTCCTTACCGTGATTTAGGACTCATTATTGTCGATGAAGAACACGAAGCAACATTCAAACAATACGATCCGTCACCAAGATATAACGCGCGTGACTGCAGTATAGTTTTAGCATCTCTACATGGCGCAAATGTACTACTTGGATCTGCTACACCATCTTTAGAAAGCTATTATAATGCAAAATCAGATAAGTATAGGCTCGTGGAATTATCAGAGCGTTTTGGAGGTATGATGCTACCTGAAATTCAATGCGCTAATGTTCGAAAGGAGCGCAAACAGAAAAGCATGCAATCCGATTTCACCTCAACTATGATTGACCATATTCGCGAGGCATTAAATTTGAACGAGCAGGTTATTCTATTTCAAAATCGACGTGGATATACACCACTTTGGATGTGCGAAGTATGTAACTGGACACCAAATTGTACAAGTTGCGATGTGTCACTCACCTATCATAAGCAAACGAACCAGCTAAAGTGTCACTATTGTGGATATACCACCCCCCCTGTTGGAACTTGTCATGCTTGCGGAAGTAACAGACTGAAAATGCTTGGCTTTGGAACAGAAAAAGTGGAAGATGAGCTTGGGTTAATCTTTCAAGACAAAGTTATAAAGCGACTTGATTTAGACACTACAAGATCAAAGAATGCTTATGCTACTATCCTCGGCGACTTCGCAGCTGGCAATATTGACATTCTTATCGGTACTCAAATGGTTTCCAAAGGATTGGATTTTGACAATGTCAACCTAGTTGGGATATTAGATGCTGACATGCTTCTTAACCGTGCAAATTTCAGGGCGTTTGAGAGATCCTTCCAATTAATGACTCAAGTTGCAGGTAGATCCGGACGACGAAAAAAACGAGGAAAAGTAATCCTACAAACTGGCGATCCTGATCACTGGGTAATTCAAAAAGTAATGACTCACGATTTTGTCAGTTTTTATGAAAGTGAAATCATCGAACGAAAGAACTTCTTCTATCCCCCGTATTATAAGATTATTCAATTGACATTGCGTCATAGAAATGAGAATGCATTAGATTTGGCAGCTCTTCATTTAGCATCATCCATGAAAGAAGTCTTCAAAGAAAGAGTTTTGGGTCCTGAGTATCCTGTGGTTAGGAGAATAAACAACTACTATTTGAAGACAATCGTTTTAAAAATTGAACGAACAGCAAATGATAAAAAAGTAAAAGAGCGACTTCAGCAAATCGTTGATGATTTCTTTAGTGCTCCTTCACATAAGTCAATAAGAGTAGTAGTCGACGTTGATCCCGCTTAACCTAGGTATGATTGAAGCATCCGGCTGCGAGAAGTATGTTTTAGTCGTCGTATTGCTTTTTCTTTAATTTGTCGAACTCGCTCACGTGTCAATTCGAATTGTAATCCGATTTCTTCAAGTGTCAATGGACTTCTTCCATTCAATCCAAAATAAAGCCTTACAACATCACCTTCACGTGAAGTAAGCGTTGATAATGATCGCTCAATGTCTTTTCGCAAAGAATCTACCACAAGGTTTTTTTCAGGTCCTGGTAATGAATCATTCGGTAGAATATCATACATTGAAGAAGAAGAATCATCACCCGTAATAAGTGGTGCATCCATTGAAACATGTCTCCCAGTGTTATTAATTGACTGCCGAACGTCCTCGACTGAACAATCAAGGTGATCTGCCATCTCTTCCGCAGAAGGTGGTCGCTCTAATTGTTGTTCTAAGTGCGAAAATGCTTTATTTATCTTGTTGATCGTTCCAATTTTATTTAATGGAAGCCGAACAATTCGTGCTTGCTCTGCCAACGATTGTAAGATTGACTGTCGAATCCACCAGACGGCATACGAGATGAATTTGAATCCACGAGTCTCATCAAATCGTTTCGCGGCCTTAATTAGGCCAACATTACCCTCATTAATTAAATCAGGTAGGGACAATCCTTGATTTTGATATTGCTTCGCAACTGATACGACAAAACGCAAATTTGCTTTTGTTAGTCGTTCCAACGCCTCTTTATCACCCTCCTTAATCTTTCTTGCTAAAGCCACTTCTTCTTCTGCGGTGATCAGATCAACACGTCCTATTTCTAGAAGGTACTTATCCAATGACGCTGTTTCACGATTGGTAACTTGTTTAGTAATCTTTAGTTGTCTCATACCTATTTATATAATTGTAGGTTCTATCTATATAAACGGATCAACATCTGTATCGGTTGGAAGAAATGAACCATTACTAGCTATGAATGAATATTTCACCTATTCGCTTCGAACATTTTGCTGATATCAATGAATATTTATTGCTAGCTGCCACCTAGACGAATTTGAATGAAAATTGTATTCGTGCTCCTCATTTTAGAAGGAAGTGTATTTTTACACTATGAAAATATTGATGGTATGCCTCGGTAATATTTGCAGGTCGCCCTTGGCGGATGGAATATTGCGAAAAAAAGTAACCACAGCAGCTTTAGATGTTGAAGTAGATTCTGCGGGTACAGCGAGTCACCATGTTGGAGCGGCTCCTGATTTAAGAATGCAATCAACGGGGAGATCATTTGGTTATCCAATTAATAACCTGCGAGCAAGACAATTCGAAGAAGCGGACTTTGATCATTTTGACCGAATCTATGTTATGGATGAGAGTAATCTAACGAACGTTCTTCAAGTTGCAAGAAATGACCTAGATCGATCTAAGGTTAAACTGATTTTAAATGAGTCACATCCTGGACAAAATTTAGAAGTTCCAGATCCATATTATGGCGGAGAACAAGGATTCATTGATGTTTTTAACTTATTAGATGAAGCAACTGACATCATCATAAATCAATTAACACACAACTAACCGATGGCAAAAGGAATAATTTACATGGTCCCAACAACTTTGGGCGGAGAAATAACAACAGATATAACCCCTGAGGATGTGCGATTACTCGTAATTCAACTTCGTTATTTTATCGTTGAAGATATTCGAGCAGCTAGGCGTTATTTGAGAAAATTAGATCGAACCTTCCCAATTGACGAAAGCACTTTTCTAGAGATCAATCGAAAAACAGAATCGCACGAATTACACGGATTTATTCGTCACGCTGTTGATGGAAATAATATTGGTGTTCTTTCAGATGCAGGATGTCCAGGGATTGCAGATCCAGGTGCTATTGTTGCAGGGTTGGCCCATGAACGTAAAATCCAAGTCAAACCTCTGGTAGGAGCATCTTCTATTCTAATGACCATTATGGGCAGTGGTTTTTCAGGGCAAGAATTTTCATTCCATGGATACTTGCCAAAAGATCGAAAAGATCGAATTCATGCGATGAAAAAATTCGAATCTGATGTATATCGCACTGGAATTACGCATATCTTTATGGACACTCCCTTTCGAAACATGAATGTATTGGAAGATTTATTGAATGAACTCAGTGACACAACAATGCTATGTATTGCCTGTAATTTGACAATTCACGATGAAAACATTCGAACATTGTCGGTGAAAAAATGGAGAGAAAACGCCTATGATCTTGCGAAAAAACCAACGATGTTTGCATTGGGGAAAATTCAGTAATAGTAATCAAACTTTAACTTCTTTGATATCATCATGGAAGATAATAATGAATTCCGCACCAGAATCATTGGAATGTGAAATAGTAGCATCAATTTGATCAACTAGTGCCACAATTATTTCAGTTCCTAGCGATAGAGGTTTTTTTAGATCAAAATCACTATCCAACCCACAGCCATTATCACTGACAATTAATTTGTACCCTGATTCTATCTGTGATAGTGACACATTTATTTTCGGCTCTTGGGTCTCATAAAAACCATGTTTAATTGAATTTGTAATCATCTCCGAAACGATCAAACCAAGTGGTACAGCAGTATCCAGTATAAGTACTACCTCATCCGTTTCTACAAAATACTCCACATGTGGATGCATCTCATGTTGAGATTTCATCAATTCATCTAAATAAGATTTAAAATTTACTTGATTGGCATGGTCGCCCTGATATAACTTCTGATGAATTAACGCAATAGCTTCTACTCTTCTTCTACTCTCGTTTAATATTCCCACAATAGCTTCATCTTTGACGGTACGGGCTTGAAGTGACATTAGAGAAGAAATGATTTGTAAATTATTTTTCACTCTGTGATGGACTTCCTTTAGTAAAATCTGAAGATGATCGTGCTGATCAAGAATCTCCTTATTCTGCCTCTCAAGTTCAGAATTCGCGGCAATTATAGCTTCATCTTTACTGTAAATAGTTCTACTGAAAAAGATCAATATGACCAAAACTACAGATCCCACAGCCAATGCATTTAAGAAATTTAAGTTAGCCACCCAATCTTCAGGAAATGGATGAGTTCCAGAATCTCCGTAGTAGGTATATCGTAACCACAAGAAGATGAGTAAAATTGAGCCATTAAAAAACCCGATCATCCAGCGCTTCCATGTAGTATTCAATAAAAACACCATTGGAAGTAGAAAGATGAAGTAGAAGAAACCACAATCCCATCCAAGCACATGAGTATGGACAGCAATCTCAATTGCAATTGTATAGCATGTAAGTAAAAATGCAAGCTTGGAAGTCATTCGATCAGATCGAAGCAAAAAATAGCAGAATACAAAAACTAAAGAACCAATAATGGGGCTCCAAAGTACATGAGTAGCATTGAATACAATCAGTAAGGAAATTATGTATGTATTTGTTAACAAGCCCGTGATAAGCGAAGGAAACATAGCAAGTTTGAACCGATCGTGTATAGTAGATTTCGTTTTCACCTCTCCTAAACTACTAAAATACATGGAGTTTAGCTAACCGCGAAATCAAACATTTTGAATAGTCTGACAAACTATCGAGAGTAATTATGAAACTATTTCATCCCACGACGCTTCTTAATCGCATCATAGGATTCTTGAATTTTTTGAAATTTCTCCTTAGCTCCTTTTTGATATTCATCTCCCATAGCAGCAACTTTATCGGGGTGGAACTTAATAGCCATTTTCCGATAAGCCTTTTTCACCTCATCATCGGTTGCGCTCGCTTCAATTCCTAGAACCGCATAATCAGAATCGACATTTCGGTAGAACATGTTCTTCACGCTCTCAAAATCAACACGAGAGACACCCATCATATTTGCAATGTTCTGAATAACCGTAATTTCCTCAGGTGAGACATCTCCATCTGCTTTCGCAATTCCAAAGAGGTAATGTAGCAGCTGAACACGAACTTCAGGTTGCATTCTTCTCTGAATATCAGAGCATATTTGTTGAAGTGGAACGTTTCCAGAATCCAAAAATCGCTTTAACGTTGCGAGATGTTGATTGTTAAATTGAGGTCCAAATTGCTGTGTGAAGAATGTTTTTACATAATTCAGTTCAGATTTAAGCACCTTGCCATCAGCTTTCATAACCGCAGCGGAAAGTGCAATTAGCATCGTAGGAACATCATTTTCTGAAGCAGAACTTGTTCGTTGTTGATAGTACCTAAAAATATCCTCTTGAGTAAAAGAACGCCCTTCTTTATTAGCTTGAGTTTTAAACTGATTAGTTATTCGTGAATAATTATCAATCCCCGAGCCTATAAAGAATCCTAGAATTGCTCCAAAAAAACTTCTCCCGAAAAGGAAGAATCCTGCTAATGCTAATATAAATTTAAACAATGCTTTTCAATTACAAAAAGGTCTGATTACAGTGTAACCAGACCTTTGAATTTATACTAAATCGATACTTCTCTCGATAAACTTATTCAGTGCTTCTCCTTTCAGCATTCCCTGTGCTAACATGGCAATATCAGTGAGTTGTTTCACTTTTCGTTCTTGTGATTTCTTTGTTTTCGTGCTCAAAATATCAGATATCTTAGCGTGATTTGCATTAATCACCAGATTGTGCATATCTGGAAAAGCACCCATAAACCCACCCATTTGTTGTTGCTCTTTCATTCTACGAACGAATTCAGGTTGGGTAATTATTATTGGTGCATCTTCAGAATTCATACTTTCAAACTGAACTGAGAATTTGTCTTTATCAACAACACCCTCAAACATTGGCTTCAATGACTCTTCGTCTTCTTTTGTGATCTTAGATGGAATTTCTTCATCTTTTTGGATCAACTTGTCTAAAGTATCAGAATCGACACGAGCGAATGAAATATTCCCCTCAGATTGTTCCATTTTGCTAATCCAGTGTGGAACTAAAGGCCCTGCAAGATGCAAGACATCATATCCTCGATCTTTAGCCTTCGAGACGAATCCAAATTGCTCCTCAGGTTCGTTTGAATATAGAATTACGACTTTATCATCTTTATTCGTTTGAAGTGCCGATATTTTTTCTTTATACTCATCAATAGTAAAGTGCGCTCCAACGGTATTCTTTAGTAGAGAGAATTTTGTTGCTTTCTCAGCAAATTTATCATCAGAAAGAGTTCCATATTGAACGAAGACATTCAAATCCGCCCATTTTACTTCGAAATCTTTTCGATCATTCTTAAACATCTGATCAAGTTTGTCGGCAACTTTCTTCGTAATATGAGTCGAAATTTTCTTCACATTTGAATCGCTCTGCAAGTAAGATCGTGAGACATTTAATGGAATATCTGGAGAATCAAGTACACCGTGCAGCAATGTCAAAAATTCTGGAACGATCTCCTCAACACTATCTGTAATAAATACTTGATTTGAATAAAGATTGATCTTATTTCGTTGAACTTCTATATTCTCCGAAATTTTCGGGAAGTATAGAATCCCTGTTAAATTGAAAGGATAATCAACATTGAGGTGAATATGAAACAATGGATTCTCAAACGTTGACGGATATAACTCCCGGTAAAATGCATCGTAATCATCTTTTGAAAGATCAGCAGGAGCTTTTGTCCAAGCTGGTTCAATATTATTAATCTGATTTACGATATCAACTGCAACACGCTTTACTTTTCCATCATCATCTTTTTCACCATTGGGATCATCTTGATAGTCTGTTTTAGTTCCAAAAACGATCGGATGAGGCAAAAATTTGCAATACTTAGTTAGTATCCCTTGTATTCTATCTTTCTCCAAAAACTCAATTGAGTCTTCAGCAATATGAAGGATAATATCCGTTCCTCTCTCTGACTTCTCAATTTCTTGAATTGTGTATTCAGGAGTTCCATCACTTTCCCATTGAACTGCTTTAGATCCGTCAGTATATGATAATGATTGAATTTGAACGCGATCTGAAACCATAAATCCAGAATAAAAACCTAGACCAAAGTGACCTATTATCTGCTCTGCTCCTTCTTCTCCTTTGTATTTCTCAACAAATTCTTCAGCTCCAGAGAATGCAATTTGATTAATATATTTCTCGATCTCTTCTTCGGTCATACCAACACCACGATCGCGAATTGTGAGCGTTTTAGCTTCTTTGTCAAGGATTATTTCAACTTGCAATTCACCCAACTCACCTTTGAATTCACCATTAGTTGATAGAAATTTTATTTTCTGACTAGCATCTACTGCATTGGAAACGAGTTCACGAAGAAAAATTTCATGATCCGAGTACAAGAATTTTTTAATGATTGGAAATATATTTTCCGTTTGAACATTAATTTGACCTGTTTTCATCTATTTTTTGCTTTTATTTCTCTTCAGCAACGTCAATCTCTATGCCATCACTCGATTTATGACAAAATGTCCTAAAAATTAGACAACATGACATTAAACTTTGATTATTTTTACAAAAAAAGAAAAACGACTGGTGCTCTATTCTCTCTTTATTTTCATTTTACTTATCCTAATGCTTCGCTACTCGCGACTTACTAAAATCGATGGAGTATCACCATGGGCTATGGTTTTCGGGTATGGCGCAAAGGTACTAATTGGGCTCTATTTTATTTTCATCTACACCGAATTCTATGGAGAGGGTAGTTTAACTGCAGATGCAGGCGATTTTATGCGTGAAGGGAAATTACTCAATGATGTTTTCTATTCATCACCAGAGTACTATTTCAAGTTCTTATTTGGATGGAATTGCAGTCACCAAGAAATTTTAACTCACTTAGGGGATATCAACCACTGGGATGTTGGAGCACAATCAATTGTTAATGATAACCGAAATATCTTACGTGTTCATAGCCTTATTCACTTCATCAGTTTTGGTGATCCTGTAATTCACATGCTCGTTTTGAGCTTCCTTTCACTCATTGGAATTAAGCAGATGGTGATAGGAGTGAGACACTTATCTAAGATATATCCAAATTTCATTTTCTGGATCTTCCTGCTAGCCCCAAGTGTCATTTTTTGGGGATCAGGAATATTGAAAGAACCATTGATGTTACTAGGTTTAGGTTTTTTCATTCGCGGCATATTTGCAAACGATCCACGAAGAAAAAAAACACTTCTCATTGTAATAGGTATGTTCTTCATGTTGAGTTTCAAGCCCTATGTCCTATTGGCAATGATTCCTGCATTTATTTTTGTCGGACTGCACAAAATTATTCCAAAATATAAATTGGCAGGTGGACTTTCCATGATGATCATTCTATTAGCACTACCAATTCTCATTTTTAGTGAACAGCGCGATGCTTTACTCAAAAAGGTAGCTCGAAAACAAGCCGATTTCAAGAATATTGGAACAGGTGGACTCATAACTGGTGAAGAAGGGTTAAAATTCTATTTTCTTCCCGAAGTTTTTGAAGATTTGTCCATTCAAGGAGATTCAGTGCAAATTCTAAGACCTGTCAAAGCGAAAGTGATTGATTATGGCGGCATGCAAGATCCGTACGAAGTTACACTCTACCCTAATCATGAAACACTCTCAGTATTCTTTTATCGGAAACGTGCTCAAGGGTATTTTGAAATCACCTCATTAGATGGTACCATGAAGCAATTGTTGACATCGATACCAGAAGCTGCTTCGAACGCATTGTTGCGACCATTTCCAATAGATAGTGGGAGTTGGTTAAAAGTTCCTGCAATGATAGAGATCTGGATCATTTATTTATTTCTCGTGATTGCGACCTACAGAAGAAGAAAACTAAACGAAAAAGAAAGAACAATTCTCGTGTCACTAATTCTGTTCACACTCAGTCTAGCATTGATAATTGGTTGGACAACTCCAGTTTTAGGGGCGTTGGTCCGCTATCGAGTACCCCTTATTGTCAGTTTACTAATCACTGGGGTCATGCTATTTAAGCCGAAACCTCCCTCAATTGGTTCGAGATAGTTGATTTCGAGGATTCAGCATCGATCCTGCAAAAATTGATCTAGCACTTCATTGATTGAACCATAGGTCCTTCCTCTTATGGCAAGCATATAATCTTCAGACATCCATTTCGCTTTGGTAATACCTTCATTCTTTTGAGGAGTTGTCGATTTTGATCCACTGTATTTCATTTTATACCAGAAAGTTCGTTTCAGTGCCAGTCGTTTCTTTAATTTCATCGTGTGATAAGTAACACAAAGCTCAGAAATAATTTCATGCCCATGAATTCCACATTCTTCCTCTACCTCCCTCAGTGCTGCAGTTTTTGGGTCTTCACCTCTGTCAATTTTCCCTTTCGGAATATCCCACAGTCCCTTTCTCTTTATAAGCAAGTAATCGTTCTTTCGTTTAACTAAGCCTCCTGCGGCATCAATTTTTATGTAATCCTTAAACATTTCCTTAAAAGTCTTCTTTGGATTAGAACAGATAATTTGCAATGGACAGTCTAGCGAAGAAAACTTCAATAATTTTCGTGCTTGCTTCTCAAAAGAAATAATATCCTTTGCCTCCAACGTTGAAAAATTGTTAGTAACCTCTCCCTTTTCGATGAAAATTACTGGTTTATGATCAATAAATACTTTGTACATTTGCACCCATGATTTTGAATGAAGACAAGGCTTTAAAAGTAGCAGAATTTTTGCTACAAATCAAAGCTATCAAGTTACAACCTAACGATCCGTTTACTTGGGCAAGTGGAATTAAGTCTCCAATTTATTGCGATAATCGAGTGACACTTTCCTTCCCTAACATCCGAACATTCATTCGCCAAGGATATGCAGAAGCTGTTTTAGACTTTTACGGGAAACCTGATATTATAGCAGGAGTTGCAACTGGCGGGATTGCGCAAGGAGCACTTGTAGCGCAAGAACTTGGCTTACCATTTATTTACGTGCGAAGTGAGGCAAAAAAGCACGGAATGACAAATCTAATAGAGGGGCATTTCGAAGAAGGCCAAAAAGTTGTAGTTATTGAAGATTTAATTTCTACGGGAGGAAGTAGTTTGAAAGCAGTCGATGCGATGCGCGAAGCCGGACTTGATGTTAAAGGACTAATCGCAATATTTACTTACGGGTTTAACGTTGCCGAAATTAATTTCAGTCAAGCTAAATGCCCGTATGTGACACTTACAAATTACGACATTTTACTTGATCATGCGCGAGAAGCAAATCTAGTTTCTGAGGAAGATATTAAGTCATTGAGTGAGTGGAGAAAAAATCCTTCAAAGTGGAAAAATTAGAAACGTATGATTTTAGATAGTAATAAAGTAATCGTTCCAGCATCTCAACAAGAAATTTTCGAATTTCTAAAGGATGCGAGTAATTTATACCACATTTTACCTCAAGATAGCATTTCAGATTTCAAGTCCACAAAGGATGATTGCTCATTCAAAGTTCAAGGAGGAGTAATTATTTCACTAATTCATGATGGAGAAGAAGGGATTGAGAAAATTTTCATGAAATCAGGAGACCGATCTCCATTTCCGTTTCGCTTAACAATAGAGACAACAGAGCAAAATGATGGAACTGAAGGATACATCCACTTTGATGGAGAAGTGAATATGTTTCTCAAAATGATGGTTGAAAAACCACTGGGAAATCTATTCAATTACATGACCAAAAAATTGAAAGAACACTTCACAAAGTAATCAGTAAAATTTCACTTCCTTCAACGAATATTCGGAAATACCATTATCTTTTTTTATTCGAAGCCTTCCGTCTGAAGAAATGCCACAAATCTCACCAATAAACTCACCCAACACATCAGAGTAACGTGCCTTTTGATTCATTCTATAGAGTGAATTTAAATAAACTTCATCTAGCGTAGAAGAATTACATAATCGTTCCCAAACATCATTCATTGTGTGAATAAACGAAAAATAAAATTCACTCAATAAATAGGTTTTTCCTGTTTCTGACAACATACTTGTTGCAAGCAATCCATCAAATTCAGTTTGATTAACATTCAATCCAATTCCAATTATTGTGCTTTTAATTTGCTTGCCCACAATGTGATTCTCAATAAGAACTCCACCAATTTTCAGCCCATTAACCAAAATATCATTCGGCCATTTAATGCTAGAATCAATTCCTTGTGTTGTCAAAAATTCATGAATTCCAAGTGCGATTAGTTGGGTAATTCTGAACTGCCGATCAACTGACAGATTGACGTCATCAAGATAAATACTCAAAGTTAGGTTCATCCCTGCCGTAGAAAGCCAATCAGCCTCTCTTTGACCCTTTCCATCGAATTGATCATCTGCCATTATTACCGTTCCAGATGCCAAACCATGGTCTTTCACCAAATTGGCAACATAATTGTTGGTTGAATCTACAGATTCTAGATGAATTAATTTACGCCCAAATCGCATACTGTATTTTTAACAGTTAGTGACTTCAAATGTACGGTTTTATTCATTTTTAAACGTAGATTTGTACAGATATAGACAACTGAATGAGTAAACAACTGAACGACAATGATTCTCAACGCTTGTGTGATACAATTGTTGAAGGAATGCAAGAAAATAAAGCTACTGATATTGTAGTTCTCGACTTACGAGAAATAGAAACTGCAGTCTGTGATTTCTTTGTGATTTGTAGTGGAGAATCATCTACTCAAGTTGATGGAATTAGCTCTTCTGTTGAAAGACACACACGAAATATACTCTCCGAGAAGCCGTGGCGCATTGAAGGTAAAAATCAAAGTGAATGGATTCTCATGGACTACATTGATGTTGTTGCACACGTTTTCTATAAAGATACACGTACATTCTATGACCTTGAAGATCTTTGGGCAGATGCAAATCGATTAGATGTCCCAAACCTTAATTAATACAACTAATGGCAGACAAAAAACCAAGTAACGGAAAAAAGAAAAGTGCATTCTCAGTTTACTGGATTTATGCATTTGTAGGAATAGCTTTAATTGCCGCAAACTTTTATTTCTCTGCTGGAGCTTCTGGTGAGATCCAAGAAGAAGAAACTTTCTATGAATTGGCAGAAGCCGGTTATGTTAAAGAAGTAGTGGTAATCAACCGCTCTCGAATTGATTTCAAGCTCACTAAAGATGGAAAATCCTTCGTGAAAAATGAAAACGGGGATGAATTTAATGCCATGTCTAAAACACTGAGTGAAGGACGGAGTATTAGTTCGGGGAATCCTAAATTCTCGGTAAAAATGGGTGATTTTGGTTATTTCCAAGAAAAAATGGATCTCTTAAATGGCAGAAGAATTACCGCAGACCCAGAGGCTAGAAAAATCAAATACGGA
This sequence comes from Bacteroidota bacterium, assembly GCA_024280295.1. Classification (GTDB taxonomy): domain Bacteria; phylum Bacteroidota; class Bacteroidia; order Flavobacteriales_D; family Crocinitomicaceae; genus UBA4466. The sequence goes on along the minus strand of JAJRQK010000051.1, from coordinate 4,104 downwards.
CAAGGTGAAGAAATCAACTACTTCAGTAACATTCTTGGCTTTATGTTGCCCATCATAATTCTGATTGCAATTTGGGTATTTGTTATGCGTCGAATGAGTGGAGGTGCTGGTGGTGGAGGTGCTGGTCAAATTTTTAACATCGGAAAATCTAGGGCGAAAGTATATGAAAAAGGGAAATCAACGGATATTACATTTGATGATGTAGCAGGGTTGGTAGAAGCAAAAGAAGAAGTTCAAGAGATTGTCGAGTTTTTAAAAACACCAAAAAAATACACGAAACTGGGAGCGAAAATACCAAAAGGAGCGCTACTTGTAGGACCTCCTGGGACAGGGAAAACTCTTTTAGCTAAAGCCGTTGCTGGTGAAGCACAAGTTCCATTTTTCTCTTTATCTGGTTCTGATTTTGTAGAAATGTTTGTTGGGGTTGGAGCTTCTCGTGTTCGTGATTTATTCAAGCAAGCAAAAGAAAAAGCACCGGCCATTATCTTTATTGATGAAATTGATGCTATTGGTCGCTCAAGAGGAAAGAACAATAGTTTTGGATCTAATGATGAACGCGAGAATACGCTAAATCAACTTTTAACAGAGATGGATGGCTTCGGTACTAATTCTGGTGTAATCATATTAGCGGCAACCAACAGAGCTGACGTTTTGGATAAAGCCTTAATGCGTGCAGGTAGATTCGATCGCCAAATTTATGTTGACATGCCAGACATCAACGAGCGAAATGCTATTTTTAAAGTTCACTTAAAGCCATTGAAACTGGTTGAAGGATTGGATGTTGATTTTTTAGCAAAGCAGACTCCTGGATTCTCTGGCGCAGACATTGCCAACCTTTGTAATGAAGCGGCTTTAATTGCTGCTAGAAGTAATAAAGAAGCTGTTGAGAAACAAGATTTTTTAGATGCTGTTGATCGTATTATTGGTGGATTGGAAAAGAAAAATAAAATTATTTCACCTCAAGAAAAACGTGCTATTGCATTTCACGAAGCAGGACATGCAACGACATCTTGGTTGCTTGAACATGCACACCCGCTGGTAAAGGTTACAATCGTACCTCGTGGGCAGTCGCTTGGTGCTGCATGGTATCTTCCAGAAGAACGAAGTATTACAACCAAAGAACAAATTCTTGATGACATGTGTAGCGCTCTAGGAGGAAGAGCTGCAGAACAAATAACCTTTGGAAAGATTAGTACTGGTGCATTAAGTGACTTAGAAAAAGTTACCAAGCAAGCCTACGCAATGGTTTCAATTTATGGTTTGAGTGACAAAATTGGGAATATTTCTTTCTATGACCCTCAAGGTGAAGGAGGTTTTACGAAACCTTACTCTGATCACACTGCCCGAATCATAGATGAAGAGGCAAGTAAAATAATTGAAGAGCAATATGCTCGAGCGATAAAACTTCTTAAAGAGCATACGAAAGAGCTAACCCAATTGGCAGAGAAATTATTAGAAACCGAAGTGATCTTTAAAGAGGATTTGGAAGCAATTTTCGGGAAACGACCTTGGGACATAGAAACAATAGCTACCAATGGGTCTGTAAAATCGAAGACTTCTGAATCAGAAACGAAAAAGGTGAAAATTGACGAAAAAGTGACAGTCAAGGATGAATCATCAGAGAAAATCGTATCTTCTGAATCAAAGACAGGTGATTCTTCATCTGAAACTGAAAAGAATGAAGATGTGGATTCTAAAAAGACTAACGCTACTAAGGACGAAGCTGGTGAGTGAGCCAGCATGGATTTCAGTCTATCAATCTCAAACCGAGTATTTGGCACATATCAAGAAACTGGTTCTTGAAGATGCAGGTATTGAAGTGAAATTTTCTGATGGTCGTGACTCTTCGTACAATGCATTTGGCTATGTTCATTTACTCGTCCCGAAAAATTTTGAAAAAGAAGCTCAACGATTATTAAAGGAGCATGAGTAATCTACTTGTTCGAGCACTTACTGGGATAGTCTTCGTTTCCGTAATTCTAGGATCGATATTTTGGCATCCTATTGCGGCATCCATTGTTTTTGGAATTTTCATGTTTCTTGGAGTTACAGAATTTCACAAACTATTTGACGAGCATGAAAAAAGTGAACTTTCACTGATATCTGGCTTGATAACTACTAGTGGAATTCTCACCATTTTTGTCTTGAATATTTATGAATTAATTCCAAAAGCATCAATAGGATTTGTTCTCTTACTCATTATTTTTTTGTCAGTTCTAACTGAATTGTGGCGAAAAAAGGAACATCCCATAGAAAATATGGGGATTTCACTTCTGGGATTGATTTATGTCACAATGCCCTTCGTGCTTCTTATCAATACTAGTTTCGATGATAAGAGCTCATTTCCAATTATTGCAGGGATGTTTATTCTTATTTGGTCGAACGATACATTTGCATACTTAACAGGGCGATTGATAGGCAAGACCAAATTAATCGAGCGAATCTCTCCAAACAAAACTTGGGAAGGAACAATAGGAGGAATAGTTATGACTATCGCTGCTGGAGTATTAATCGGATATTTCACTGACACATATCTCTTTTGGACTGTTTCTGCGGGAATTATTGCTCTAACGGCGTCTCTAGGTGACCTCATTGAATCGTTGATGAAACGAAGTCTTGGTGTTAAAGATTCTGGAAATATTTTACCTGGTCATGGTGGGATTTTAGATCGATTTGATGCGATGTTATTCACCGTTCCTTTCTTTTTAATGTGGAACTTCATCTACTTGCTACTTTTTTAAATTAAATTCACCACATGAAACTACATCGAGAAGGCTATCTAGTAATGATGATTGGATTATTGATTTTGTCAATAATTCAGATTGGTAACTACTTCTTTTTCAGATGGAGTGGATGGCTTTGGCTCTTCATTTTATTGAGTATCGGTGCACTAGTAATGGCATATTTGATCATTCAGTTTTTTCGAATTCCAGCGAGAATTTGCACTTTCGAAGAGAATGATGTCATGTGTCCTGCCGATGGAAAGATCGTTGTGATAGAAGAAACCGAAGAAACTGAGTACCTTAAAGATAGACGTATTCAAATTTCAATTTTTATGTCTCCCATGAATGTTCATGCGAACTATCATCCGATTTCAGGAATTGTGAAGTATGTGAAATATCACAAAGGACTTTTCCTTGTTGCTTGGCATCCGAAGAGCAGCACAGACAATGAACGATCAACTTTTGTGACAGAGCATACAAATGGACAGCAAGTGTTATTTCGACAAATTGCTGGAGCAGTAGCTCGAAGAATTTGTTATTATGCCGAACCTGAGCAAAAAGCAGTGACAGGAGAAGAATTTGGTTTCATCAAGTTTGGATCTAGAATTGATGTCTTTTTACCTCTTGGAACTAAGTTAAATGTTAAAATTGGTGATAAAGTGCAAGGAAAACTAACTAAACTCGGTGAACTCGTTTAATATTCGTAAATTGACAATTCAAAATTATAGATCATGAAAAAGGTATTATTTGCATTATCATTCTTTTTGTTCGTAGGAACAGTTTCTGCTACAACTTATTCAGCTACTACTGATGTTCAAGTTGAAGTAAACAAAGACGACGACGATAAAAAGAAGAAAAAGAAGAAGAAAAAAAGTAAGAAAAGCAAAAAAGCTTGTTCAGCAGAAGGTAAAAAATCTTCAGGATGCTGCTCATCTAGTGCTGCTAAATCTTGCGGAGAGAAGAAAAAGAACTAGAACTTGTTTCTAAAGTAGTAAAGGTCGTTTCAATGAAACGGCCTTTTTTTGTACCCGAAATTTGTGTTACTTCTTTCAATAGTATCATTCTATAAATGACTCAAAACTAAATTTATGAAATACTTACTTTCATTTCTCACAACGGTTATAATATCATGGCCAATGACAGCACAAATTTCGGTTAAACTGCATCACGACACTAATCAAACAGTCTGTCGGGGATTTGATAATACCCTCACAATTATTGGTGAAGGAAAATTCACCGAAGAAGATTATTCACTCACCTGTGAAAATTATACGATACTGAAAACTGAACGCGGCAAAAAACTGCCAGAAAACGTAGTGAATTTACGAGCAAATCAACGTGGAAATGCACTATTGAAAGTACAATTAAACAATTAAACAAT
>JAJRQK010000050.1 GCA_024280295.1 Bacteroidota bacterium | reverse complement strand
TATTACAACTTTGAACGCTATCATGAATCACTTCAAAATGTGACCCCATCTGAAGTATATTTTGGAACAGCTGAAAGAAAATTAAGAAAACGAAAAATGACAAAAAACAGAACTTTAAAAGCAAGAAAGAAACAGTACCAGAATTTTAACTTAAATTAGACAGAACTCTATCTTATTTTTTAAGCCGAAAAGTTCAGTTTTATCTGACGACATACAATATGACAAAAACTTGGTTTCCGCAACGAAATACTGCTGATGCGATTACAGCTACACTCAAATCATTCATCCATCACATCGGATATAAATTATCCAAGAAAACGATTGAACAGGATGTTGAGCAGCACAAAGAATACCCACGACTTTCTTTTGAAACAATTGCTGCCATTTTGAAATCTTGGCAAATCCAGTCACTTGTTTATCAAGTAGCATATCAAAAAATATCTGAAATGCCAATGCCCTCAATTTCTCTTTTGAACGAGACTATTGATGGGGTTAAAATAGGGGTTCCAGTTGTGTTCTATTCAGTTAATGAGGATTCCTTGACTTATATTCACCCGCGTAAAGGGTGGGTTCATGAATCACATGATAGCCTGAAATTTAAGTGGTGCAAAACGATGATTTCATTAATTAGCATTTCATCTGATGGAGAAACTGACTTTGATAAACGAGAGAATGAGTACGCTCAAGAGAAGTTGGAGCATCCAGAAAGGTCAATTCTCAAAAATATTAACGGGTTTATGACGGAGAAAGAATGCAATTATATAATTAAACTTGCTGAACCACTCTTTAAGAGGAGTAAAGTAGATGGAGACACCTCCATAATCGATAGTCGAACAAGTTTTTCCGCTTTTCTGCCATTTTCGGATGATTCAATATTAAATCAAGTCAGAGAGCGAGCATCTAAATTGCTAGGTTTACCTCAACAGAATTTTGAACATTTTCAATGCGTCTCCTATGAAGTTGGACAAGAATATCGAAGTCATTACGATACTTTTGACCCACTAACCAAAGACGGTGAAATTGCTCTTGTAGATGGAGGACAGCGAAAATACACACTTCTTGTCTATCTTAATGATGATTTTGAAGGCGGGCAAACCTATTTCCCGAAATTGGATGTTTTATGCACTCCAACTAAAGGTTGCGCAGCATTATTTGAAAACACAGATCAGCAAGGGCAATTGATTAAAAGTTCCTTTCATACTGGTTTGCCTGTATCAAAGGGTAAGAAGTATGCAATGAACATTTGGGTGCGTGAAAGTGAAACAAAACACCTTTAGTCGAGATTTTCAATTACTGAATACACAAGTACGCCTTTTCTGTTCTTCTGTTCTACCAAAGTGAATCGAGTTCGAGAATCTTGCCAAACCAAATGCCTTCTATGCATTCCTCGTTTAAGTTTGCCCTTCTTATTGAGCCACTTTAATAAAGCTTCTCATAATAATCAAAGGTGACAGCGCTATCATAATAGAGTGAAATTGAGACTATTCGCTCATCAATGTTGGTTTGAATGGAAATCGAATCTGCTGTCTCAAATGTACCTTATTCAAGGTGATAATTGTACTTACTGTCTTTCATTAAAATATCTTCAAGCAAGGGTGTTTCAAAACTTAAAGTGACGGCTCGATCATTATTGATTGAAAATAGAACCCCAAACTAACGAATCCGTGTTGACTTGAGAATGTGACTCGAAAACGATTAAAAACCCAATAACAAATAGAAGGGATTTACCAAAGTCGCTACGCCCCTGCTCACCTCATGTTAGTTCTCTTTTATTCCTGTCTTCAAACCTCCTTTTCGCAACCATATAAGACATTGTCTTTCCTTTCGAATGAAATTCAATGATCTCACTTACTTCTTGGGTTAATTCGGGATATTTAGTTACAAATTGCATCAATGAGTAAATTGCATATACCTGAACAGCTACTTTATTTTCATAGTTCTTAATAAAACCAAGAAGCAAATCTATGAAGTCGCTTTCTCGATACTTGGTAATTTCAAGATGATAAATACAATTTGTCACATTCCTTAGTACTGTTTGATTTTTAGTCTTAAAAAGTACATCAACAAGACTAGGGTAGAGGTGTTGGACATCTATTCTTTTAGATTGAACGAGATGCATAAGAATCCAAGATGCATATTCTTTATAAGGATATTCTTCAAGTTGAAAGACACAATTTGCTAGCTCGTCAATTTTCTTAGGGATTGTGACAAAGTATTCTATAAATTCCTTCTTATCACTCGCTATACGAATTTCAAGTATTTTCTCTTTTATGTTCAAATCTTCTTGCACTATAACTTACGCGTTAGAAATGTAAAATAAGTGTCATCTAGTCAGTTGAATGTGCAAGATGAGGTATTAAATCGATTAATTAATGGAGGGAGGTGAAATAAATTTGGTAGAGTAGTACTATATGACTTATATTTGTGGTAAATCTATTATAAACTTTTGAAAATGAAAAAAATACTTCTACTATTCACTCTTCTGATTGGAATTACTACAAGTTGGGGACAGTATTGCCTGCCTACTTATAGTAGTGCTTGTACATCAGGAGATTACATCAATGATTTCACTATTGATACCTATTCAAACCTTGGAACTGCATGTGGAAATCCTGGAGTGAATAACTTTACAGATAATACAGGGCTTGGTTCCGTGATTACGCTGCAACAGTCCATGACATACAATGTTACGTGTACTCCAGGGCCAGCCTGGGGACAATATTTCGCAGTATGGATTGACTTAGATCAAGATGGAACGTTTAATCAATTAAACGAATTTTTTGACATTGGCTATGCTGCTGCTGGTGGATCGATATCTAATAACATTACACTTCCAGCAATTGCTGCAAGTGGAAATACTCGATTAAGAGTAGTCTGCAAATTTAATTCTAATGCTATTTTTCAGCCCGATGCGTGCAGTAATTTTCCGTATGGAGAAGTTGAAGATTACATAATAACTATGGGATCTCCTCCAGCGAATGAAGCATCGATCGTTTCTGTTGATAGTCCTGGAACAGGATGTGGTCTTGGTATGGAGACAGTAAGCGCTACTTTCCAAAATAATGGGACAATGACCGCTGATACACTTGTGTTATGTTACAGCGTAAATGCTGGGCCATGGATCTGTGATACTGCAACTGGTCTTTCGCTTACAACTGGAGCGACATACTCGCATAACTTTACAACCTTATTGGACCTTACAACACCTGGTGATTACTATATAGATGTAGCTGTTACCTTGGCAGGAGATTCAATAAATACGAATGATACTATTAGTGGTTATTTAGTACAAAGCATTCCAACTATTTCAGGCCTTCCGTACATGGAGAACTTCGAAGCAGGGACAGGTGGATGGACTTCTACAGGTGCTGGTAATAACTGGGAGCATGGTGTTTTGAATCAAGCGAATGTATTTGGGAATGGTGGTTGTGCTGTTGGTGACTCGATGGTTTGGGCAACTGGTTTGTCAACACCATATAACAGTAATGCTCTCATCTACTTGGAATCTCCTTGTATTGATTTCTCAGCCATTGCTGCTGATCCATTAATGACTTTTGATCATTTATTCCAGGTTGAAAGTAACTTTGAAGATCATTATGTTGAAGTTTCTATCGATGGTGGTGGAACATGGGTTTTACTCGGAGCTTCTGGTGCAGGTTTAAACTGGTACAATCAACCTGCTAATTGGGATGGGAACTCTTATACGACTCCTGGAGAATGGAGAACAGCGGGGCATATTCTTACAGGAACTGCAGGGCAAGCTAACGTTCGAATTCGTTTTGTTCTTTCTTCTGATGGTTCTGTTCAGTTTGATGGAGTTGCAATTGATAACATTAACATTGACGTAGCATCTCCACTTGTTGATGCTCGTCCTGTTTCTTTTGATGGACCTGCTTCTGGATGTGGTTTAACTGCTACTGAAACGGTAATTGGAACATTCGAAAACATTGCAACTGACACATTGATCGGTTTTGATGTCTGTTATACAATTAATGGTGGAACTCCAGTATGTGAAACATTAACGGATACGTTATTTCCTGGAATTCCTTTTCAGCATTCATTTGCTGTAAGTGCTGATTTTTCCACTGTTGGAATATATAATGTAGAGCTAATAATCTCTGCGAGTGACTTAGATGGCTGTAATGATACAATAAGTTTCGTATTACAAAATAAACCTTTTATTAATACCTTCCCATACTTAGAAACATTTGAGAATGGTCAAGGTGGTTGGGATGCTAATAATACAACTAATGGATCATGGGCATTTGGTACACCTGCAAAAACTACAATTATTGGTGCTGCATCAGGTTCAAACGCATGGGTAACTGGCGGTTTGGGAACAGGTACATATAATGCCAATGAAAATTCATGGATTGAAGGCCCTTGTTTTGACTTTACTACACTAGATACAGGTTCGTGGGTTGCTATGAAAGTTTGGTGGGAATCAGAAAATTCATGGGATGGAGCAAATCTTCAAATATCTCTTGATACTGCTACAACTTGGACAAACATTGGTCAATTTGGTGATCCAAATAACTGGTATACTGACAATACAATTAATTCAAACCCTGGAGGATCTCCAGAGGGTTGGACGGGATCTGGAGGTTCTGGTTCAGGTGAATGGGTTATTGCTAAACATGCGTTAGATACAGCTCTTATTGGTGAGCCTCATGTATTGTTTAGAGTCGTATTCGCTTCCGATGGATCGGTACAGCAAGAAGGATTTGCTTTTGATGATTTCGCAATTGGTGTTCCTCCTACAATTAACCTAGGAGCTGATTTCGTTGGTTGTGCAAACTATGAAATTACCCCAGGTTTACCAGGAACTTACGAATGGTTCTATGAAGATACAACAGGAACTCCAACTTCTACATTGTTCTCTACAGATCAAATGGGTGTATTTACAAATACGTTCGCAAATGATACAACTTACAATGGAATCGTAGTTTATACTGATTCGCTTGGATTGTGTGCAACAGATACTGTGTTATTGACATTAAGTCCTGCTCCGTATGATGTATTGGTTGATACAACTATTTGTTACTACGATTCAGTAATGTACGTTGCTGGTTCTAATGTGAACTACACGTACAACTGGAATAATGGTTCTACTATTGATTCATCATTGTACATTTATACAATTGGCGGATCGGTGAGTGTTACAGTGACTGATACAATTTCTGGTTGTGCCAGTACTGCTACAGCGACTATTTTCCAAACACCTGCAGTTGACATTATTGATGTCGCAGCATGTGCTGGTGATACGGCGTGGTTAGATGCAACAATGGCTTACACAACCTATATGTGGAGTAATGGCGATTCGTTAAGTACTTCTGGAGTTACAACTGCTGGTATGGTTACTGTAATAACTACTGATGCAATTGGGTGTATGAGTTCTGATTCTGCACTAGTTACAATCAATGCATTGCCTACACCTGCGATTACAGGATCGGTTGATACACTTTGTGTGGCTTACTCATTGATCTTGGATGCTGGCTCTGGATATTCTAGCTACACTTGGTCTACTGGTGGATCATCGCAATCTGAATCGTTAACAGGTACTTCTCTTGGACTTGGAACTACTGTTGTTACAGTTACAGTTACAGATGGTAATTCATGTATGAATTCAGACAATGTTACGATCTTTGTTGATGCTTGTGCAGCAATCGAGGAGCTTGGTTTCAATTTTGAAATCTTTCCGAATCCATCTGAAGCGATCTTCAATTATTCTATCGAAGGTGACTTTGGAAGTTCGTCAATGAGCATCACAAATGTACTTGGACAAGAAATTTGGAACGAGTCATTGACTTCGGTAACTGGACAAATTGATCTTGGTACGTATGCTCCTGGAACGTATTACTTGAAAATATCAAATGGAGAGAAGTTCTCAACAATGATCTTGATCAAGAAGTAAATTGAATTGGAAATAAATGAGTCCTCGTTGTGAAAGCAGCGAGGATTTTTTCATTTGAGTCTGCCGATTAGTGGTAATAAAAACTATTTTTGCTTCACATCAATTCGGGATGTAGCTTAGTCCGGTTAAAGTACTCGCCTGGGGGGCGAGGGATCGGAGGTTCGAATCCTCTCATCCCGACAAAACGTTCAGTAGAAAGGCTAACCCTTTTTCGTTGATGGAGGATTTCCCTGCACTGACGTTTGGTCTTCGATTCTTACAGAATCTTTTTCTCTTGTTTCGTCTTCTGTTAGTTGAAACCGAGTGAATATAAAATCATTCGCTCATCTTATTGAGTTTACTTATCATGCTCGCTGGTTTTAATACCTTCAAGTTTGTCTATTAGTTTTCCTGTCTTCAAATCTACTTCTCCACACAATCTGTCGGTCTTATGTCTTCGTGTCTTAAAATCTCTACTTAGTTAAAAAACCGTTAACGTTTCTTCTTTTGAAAACTTTGGTATCGCATTTGATTTACTCTCTTCAAATAATTAAATGAACGCCTATGAGAGTTTTAAGATTACTATTAGTTGGGGCATTATTAACAGGATGCGTGATCACAGATGATGGAATCGCATTGAACCCACCAGGACCTCAAGTATTTGTTTGCTTAAATGCAGTTACAGATGCTGAAGCATTAGAAATGAAAGCTGATATCCAAGCAGAACCGTTTAAAGATGATCGTTTAGATAAAGCACGAAGATTGGCAAAGGACAGATGCTTTCAATCAAGTCACGTGATCACAATTATGAGTGC
>JAJRQK010000049.1 GCA_024280295.1 Bacteroidota bacterium | reverse complement strand
ATTTACCTTGTGCAGCAATTCCACCAATCCAATCTTCCCAGGTCTTCACCATTGCTTGCATCTCTTCGGGAGACATTTCCTGATTTTCTTTTTCTTCAGATCGAAATAACATTAAAAATTCTTTCATAACTATTTAAATTATTGGTTTATATCTCTATGACGTTTGAGATTGAAAAAATAGGACAGGGATTAGAAGATCACAATCCTTCCAACTTTGATAGTTCTATTTTAAAAGCGTAGAATTAACTTCAAATTAAATCTTCGAGCAGTTAAATAGTTGGGAATTGCATAGAAACGACCTTCAACATCTTGAATCCATTGCTTAGAGAGAACATTTCGTACACCAAGAAGATTAAATACTTCAAATGAAATGATGGCATCTTCGAAATTCTTAGTCCAAAAAGTTTCTTCTTTTTTAGGCATTTTCAAGTCTCTTTCCTCTGGAGAAAGTACATCTTTTGCTGCTGCACGCTCTTTGTCTCGCATTTTCTTCTTGTACAAGAAATCATAAGACATACCAATATCTACACGGAAGTATGACCGCAACCGCAAGGTATCTTTATATCGTTCCAAATCGGGTGGACCATAAGGTAATGCAGATCCATATTGAATTCCAACTTGAACACTAAAACTTTCGTATTTTGGCATTCTATCTTGAATCAACGCCCCAAAATTGAACATCTGATCCGTTGGTCGAGGGATGAAACCTGGCTCTACTCTATTACTATCAACAACCGTTTGGTCTTCACTTATTCCAAATCGAATTATCTCACCCGCTGCATTCAAATAATTGTAATAAAAGTCACCAATAATGTCTTCTTTTGTTGACAAGAATCCTGCTTTAAAAAAAGTCTCAATCCCTTCAACAAATTGTCCGTGAAGGTTCAAATCTAATCCATACGCATAAGCAACAGCATCGTTGGTTGCGTAATAGCGTGTTCGGACATTTTCGATTTCGTACGGATTCACATCCCACAAGTATTTATAGTATGCTTCAGCTGTAAATTTGAATGGACTTTCACGATCCCACATACTGAAATAGATATCCGTTCCTGTAACGATGTGCATTGATTTCTGAGCTTTCACATCTAAATTTAGATCACCTTCAAAGGTTCGGAATTCTCTATAAAAAGGAGGTTGATAATACAGACCTGTTGCCAATCGGAAATTAACACTTCTTCGTTTCACTTTTCCTTTATGAACCATGTATGCACGTGGAGAGAATGTCACCGAAGCCCTTGGAGTAATGTAGAACTCATTATTTGAAGTCGTAAACCCAGATCTAGCACCATAACTCAGATTCCATTTGGAGAGAGATTGATAAATTGTATCAGTATAGATCGAATCAACTTTAGACCCGTCGGGTAATTTGAGTTTTTTTGTAATGGAAACAAACGTATTCTTCTTGTTGTTCGACCAAGTTGAATTCATTTGAATAAATGAAGTATATCGCTGTGATCTTAGGTTAAGCTGTCCTTTGATCGTCTCAGCTAGCACTAAATTTTCATCTGTGCTTTCTGAAAGTGAGAAACCGGCTGAATCGACCACTTTCCATTCGCTGAGAATATCGTAAAAATCATTGATCTGAAAATTTGCTCCCCATTTTAACTGATGCTTTCGCAGCAATAAGCTGTCCTTATCCTTAAAGCCTAGTTTAAAAAGATGATCACCTTTATGGTAAACACTCATAATAGTTGCATTCAAGCGATTTCTTGCATGCGTTCTGAATGATCCAATTCCTAGAGTTGCGATAGAATCTCCAAATGCTTCTTGACTAGGATCAGATTCCAATTGATTGATGAAGTATTCCGCTTCGATATCAAAATACTCACGTTCATCTGTATTGAAAACAGTTGCATAGAAATCGATGTTCGTTTTTTCAGAAGCTTGCCATTTAACAGAAGTACCGCCTGTAATGGTTTGAAATCGAGTTTGCTCCTGTCCACCAAAATAGACAACAAACGAAAAAGCTTCATTCGCTGTTCCAAAATCAGTACGCTGCGTTTCTGGACGAAAGCGGTAATTGTTGGAAGAAAAATGTCCGAGCAACGACCAATTTACTTTCTCGGTTATGGCAAAATTAGTTAAGAATTGTGCATCTAAAAAAACAGGGTTGTAAGCACCCTTGGTTGGAAGAGAATTCAATAAATATCCATTTGATCGATACCTTGCTCCAACTAGGTAGTCGAAACGAGCACCAATTCGATCTTCAATGTGAGACTCTGCGCCGAGAAGTGATGCAACAAGTGACCCTCTCAACGAATCTGGCTTACGATAAGTAATATCTAACACCGAAGAAAGCTTATCTCCATATTGAGAGTCAAACCCACCTGCAGAGAAACGCAAATCTTTTACGAGTGCCGAGTTGATGAAACTCATTCCTTCTTGTTGACCCGAGCGCGTTAAAAATGGACGGTAAATCTGAAAACCATTAACATACACTAAGTTTTCATCATAACTACCTCCACGAACGTTGTAATTTGTAGTTAACTCATTATTGGAAGTGGCTGCGGTAGTTAAAACTAAAAACTTCTCTGGAGAACCCGTAGCAAGCAATTGATAATCCATAGTGGGCAATTTCGGAAGACTGAAAGGGTCAGCATATTGACGGATTATCACTTCACTTTCCTGTTGAATTGGAAGCACTAGATCATCCAATTTATTTTCGCCAAGTTTCAATTCTACTATCCGCATTTTATCCTTCATCTCCCCTGTAAGACGATAAATAATTTTTACAGATTCAGGTTGTGTAAAAACGAGTTTATAATATCCTTTATCATCTGTTAGAGAAGATTCGAGGGCATTTTCAGAATATACCTGGACATTGAAAACAGGAGCACCAATTTTATCAACGCAACGCCCCGTAACCGTGACTTCTTGAGAGAAGGATAGTGTAGATAAAAGGCTGATAAGTACTATTAATATATGGTGCATCGTGCAAATGTAATTGATCAAACGATAAACAGTATGATTTATTTTAGAAACAGTATTAGTTTCATTCATTTTCAACAAGGACAATCATATCACCTCCAAAAGGATCAATTGCATTAAAAAGTTGATTCATTTTACTTTTCACTTGACCATCAGCGCAAAAGGAGAATAAATTAGCTGATCTTTCTTGCAAGCCTCCGCTAGGAAATAATCGATCTTTAATGAAGTCAATATTTTTCATTGCTTGATCGTGCTTGCCTTTAGCGTCTTTAATCAATTTAGCTTTTAGTCCATCTAATTGCTTACCCAAGCGTGCAATCTCAGCATTCGCGAATTGTTCTAAGTTAGGATTTACACTTGTGACTTTACTACGCATTTCTACTGATAATTGAATACTCAGATCATCTAACTTCACAAAATCCAATTCTTCTGAAGCATGTGTTTCTAAGTAGTCCTTTTTCAATCGATCTCGATCGGTAAACACGTCATTCCAATTTAACTTAGTTTTGTCGAGCTTTTTTACCACTGATTTATCGATCCATAACAACGAATTTCGCACTTGAATCAATGGATATTGAACTTTGTAATGCTCAAAGGTGCTTTTCAACTGAAGCCAATAGGATATTTCACCAGCTCCACCGACATACGCTAAATTAGGCAAGACCAACTCCTGATAAACTGGACGCAAAACAACATTTGGAGAGAAGTTTTCTGGAGATGCATCAAGTTCTGATATAATTTCTTCTTCGCTCCATGTTTTGTTTCCAGCGGTATAGTTTCCGTCAATAAATTCAATTCGATCTCTAGTTCCTTTCTCGATGTAGAAAAGGTTAATTGGTCGAGCATGAATTTGAACTTTATATCCATCAGTCGCTAATTTCTTGTCTGTTTCTTGAACCAAAACTTCTGAAGCCCGATTTATCAACTCTGATTTCATTATTGGCGCGAATCGCGATTTCAGTGAATGATCATCTCCGTCTATGATAACTAGTCCATAGTCTAAAAATAATTCATTTACAAGTCCATGTGTTGCTTTCGCTAGATTAGAACCAGAATATGCCTCAAGAATTGCTTCTACCTCACTTCGCTTATCTTCTCCAAAAAAGGCTAGAATTTCTGTTTTAAATCCTTCGAATCCATTCAAATTAAAGCGACCAACTGGACCTTTTTGCTGATAATCGTGTGTGATTGTATTATTAAAGAGGGAGGTTGACTGAATTTCCTCAAAATCATGGTCTTCAGATGCCATCCAATAAACTGGGACGAACTTATTATTTGGATAAGTATCATTCAACTCCTGTGCTAATTTAATTACGTGTAGAATTTTAATTACGAAATAAAAAGGACCTGCTAGAAGTGTTAGTTGATGTCCTGTTGTAACTGTAAAGGTAGCTTCATTTCTCAGTGATTCAATAGTTGATTTCACCGTTGGAGAAATAGAATTCCCGTATTGATTCAGCAAAGTACTCACTAAAACTTCCCGATCATCAATCGAAAACTGACTCGATTTAAGTTTAATTTGGCAAACGAAAGTTTCTTTAGAAAAAGGTTCTTGAATGTACGGTTGAATGCTCTTTTGATCGTACACAAGTCGTACTTGATGGTCAGAGAAAAGTCCTGTTTCCTTTCGATGAATGTTAAAAACCTGCATATACAAAGGTAATTATCCAATTCAAAAATCGGCTTAAACCAGAAGAGAACGTATCTTTGCTGAAAATTGAATTGTATGCAAGCTATTATCAAGACCGCAAAAGGTGAAATGAAAGTTGATTTATATACAGAAGATGCACCAGAAACAGTGGCAAATTTTGTGAAATTGGCAAAAGACGGATATTACGATGGACTCAAATTCCATAGAGTTCTACCAAACTTTGTAATTCAAGGAGGTTGTCCAAATACACGTGAAGGAGAAAAGGGAATGCCAGGAACAGGAGGTCCCGGTTATCAAATTGATTGTGAAGTAAGTGGTGGAAACCAATACCATGATCGTGGAGTTCTTTCAATGGCTCACGCAGGAAAAAATTCGGGAGGATCACAGTTCTTCGTTTGTCACTCAAGAGATAACACAGCTCATTTAGATGGTGTTCATACTTGTTTCGGGAAAGTAACTGAAGGAGTTGATACTGTTGATGAAATTAGTGAAGGAGATGGAATTGAAAGTATTTCTATTGTTGACTAACGAAACTTATACTCACAAAAAGACCTCCCCCGAATGATCGTGGAAGGTCTTTTTGTATAAAATCACTCGATTTGACAATTAAGTTAATTACATATTATCAACGTATTCTTCGAATGCATCCTTGATATCTGGACACTTCGCTTCAATTGATTCGATGAGCATATCGTTTTTAACTACCTCAGCATCCAGTTCAACAACACATACTCCAAGATTTGTCGTTGTCATGTCCATACCTGGAGGGTCTTCAGCAGAAGCATCTTCCATACATTTACATAAGGTGTCTGCCGCCTCATCATAATCTGATTTTGATGAAGGTCCGCATGCTACAGCCAGCAATGCAATTGCAGCGATGGTAAAAATTTTCTTTTTCATATCAATTCTATTTTCAATGTCTAATGTGGTATAAGAATACGAAAAAAATGAGACATTTTAATACCTAAACACTAAATTAATTATAAGGATTAGCATAAGAACAGTAAGGAATTTTGAAACACTTGCTTTTCGGTTTGACAGTGATCAACATTTACAATTTCCCTTTAAAAACAGATACACGAAACTGTAAATTTTAGAGATTTTGTCGAATGCATTGAATTTAAGAGATTAAACAAAATTACACTATTTCTGGGATGCTCTTACCATCTGTCATTAAATCGAATAATGGTCTTTGGGGCATTGATTTAAGATGTTCACGCTGTTCAGCTAGGGTTCGTACATTATATTCTATTCGTTGGCTGTCAGAAATCTGTGTTGAGTCAACTTCGTACATAACCATCTGTCCAAATGTATCGTCATCATACATGGAAATATAGGACTGCGTTCCATAAATTTGAGGTTTATTAAGTCGGATTAATTGACGATCAATTCCAATAGCAAGGAGCGATTTATCTCGAGTTGGATCCAGTGCAATGGATTTAGTCATTAGTTCTACGGTTTTCACTTCAGAAATTGAATCATGTCCATGACTAAAAATCGTTGCCGCATTCGCATAGTCGTTTGATGTTGACGATTTAATAGAATTATTCAAAATGTCGAGTACTCGAAGTTGACGAATACTGTCTCTTTTGTCTAACATCACAAAATCAATTCGGCGCGCTGAATGATCTCGTTCGTATTCGGTGTAAATCTTTTTTAGTTCACGATTGTCTTCGATTTGTGCAATGCCTAACAAAGTCGAAAAAATAACAATAAGAGATAATGTCATTTTCATGGGAAATAGAGGTTTTAAATATTGAGTATAGTGCCGAGAACTTATTCCAAGTTCATATAGAACTTAGAATGTAAGTAATGCTTATTTAATGAATTTAACTGTTTGATTTTTAATTGTCAGAAAATAAATACCCGTAGATAATTCTATAATGTTGACGTTTGATTTTTTAGAACTTAGATTGCCAGTTAGAATGATTTTCCCTAAATGATCATAAATTGTATACGGAACAAATCCCGCCAATCCATCATACTGAATTGTAATGTATTCATTTGCAGGGACAGGGTAAATGCTAAAAATTGGTTTTTCAATAGTTGATGTCGAAACATTACCTGAGCAATCCACCCCATCTCTTGGATAATCACAAACTGTTTGCCATGCAATTTCTTGCATAATTAGTGCTTGTGCAGGTGTAGGATATACAGCATATAAATTACCGAATTCTGTTTCGACTTGATTTGGTAATCCAACTGGAGATATTCCGTGTATCACAGAGTAAACTACACAAGCAACGAAATAATTACCTCTATTATCCAAATGATATGAATCCTCAAATAAATCGGTAAATGAAGCTAAACCAGGAACTCCACCACTCTCAATACTGTCTGCTAATCGACCAAGAGCTTGACCGTTAGGAATGATTAACATTGGATTCACATGAATTAAATTGATACTGTCCGCAATACTTTCCCATTTGGGTAAGTCGATGTTTAGTCTATCTCTCCAAGGAATGGTACTCTCAGGGTCCCAATCACATGGAGTACCACCGGCACCAGACGTACTTCCATTCCCACTCAAGTTACAATGCCACGTTTCATACAGGTAATATTGAATATTTGGATTGTACTGGTTAGCATAACTGCATAAGCTATCCGCGTATCGGTAGGTGTCACCCCAATCAAGTTGACTGACTAATGGAACAGCTTCGGTAAGAATGAAATTTTCATAACCACCATTCGGCAATGTTAAATCCCACTGAGGTCCTTGTCCAGTTGTAGGGTTGTTCCAATGCCATCCTAAACTTGCCCCATTTCCAATATTTGCATCGTAAGAAAACGTTTCAGTGCTGGCAATTGATAATTGATTTACAATATTAGGCACATTAAAATTGATCAAACTATGACCTAAAAAGAAGGTGTTGTTTGTTTGAGATGTGGCACTTAAATTGGATAGGCAAAATAGTACTGAAATATAAATTATTCGTTTCATAATCGTTGTTTTTTAATGAGTTAATTAGCTTAATTTAGTTAAAGTTTCCGCCTCCGTTGCCAGTCCATGTATTGCCTCCATTGTCGTCAAATACATTTGTGCCACCAAATCGGTATAGCCCCCATCGTTCACTATAATTGAAGTTCGAATTCCCTACTTTAACATTAGAACTTGACCAAAGTGTAATCATTCCTTGGTAACTCGAACTAGCTCCACCATACGAAAAATCACAATAATCGAATTCATTCTGATTGCTTGTTGATGAGAGGAAAATGACTCCATCCCAAGATCCAGGTGATTGTGGTAGTGCATCACCTCTAAATCGAATTCTATTAGTTGACGTTCCAATACAGTTCAAAGAACCACTACTAGTTACCTGCATTCTAGCTCCTGGAGCGAAGAAAAAACTGGTTCCTGGAGTAACCGTCAAATCTGTGGTAATTCCTAAAACACCATTGATGTGATATGGAAAAAAGGGAGAACCTTGCCACGTAGCGGGTGATTCTAATTGTGCATTTGAAACCTCAATTAGGTTATATGTGTTGGCGTCTCCCCAATTGGACGAGGCAACAACTCCAACATGACTAGGGTGTACGTCAATAGGATACAATCCACAAAGAGAGATGAGACAATTGGATATCCCTCCAAGATTAGCGTCTACTGATTCTGTTTTGATTCCAGTAGTAGAACTTAAAACGATCTTGCAATTGTCAATAAGTGCATAGCCCTGATAGCCAACAAAAACCATAGCATGATATAGAGAAGTATTCCCACCACCATAAATGTTTGTATGAATTAACTGGTTGTCTAAATTGTTTGAACTGAAATGAATATTACCCCATTGCCCAGATGATATACTATCCTCTCCGAGAATTTTAATGTTTTCTGTTTCTGTACCAACACTTTTAAAAGAACCGCCGTTTCGCACACGAATTTTCGCACCATCATTCATCTGAATGTATACACCAGGTTCTATAACGAGATCGACTTCTACAAAGTAAGTCCCTGAAATACAGTAATCAGGTACAGTTGGGTCAGTAACATGATTTGTTAATATAATTGCTGTGGATTGCGTGCCAGATAGCTCTATACATCCAGGAAAAGTACCGTCAGAATTTGGAATTGGATCTTTATCACAACTTGTAAATAGTAGACTTATTAATACAATGGTGAGGATTGACTTGTTCATATTTCGTATGTTTTAATTACTAACTCAATTAATCGAAGAATGGAATAAGACCATTAATTCGATACATCAAAGTTCGAGTAATCAAGCTCCAATTAATAGAGGGGATGTTCTGAAAATGAAACCAAGGGTAAACCCTGAGATGAGAGATTATTGAAAGATGAAGCCTTTGAGAATAGATTCTCGCACGAGACTTGCAACATTTTTAACTTGAAATTTCAATAGTAAATTGGAGCGATATGTCTCCACTGTTTTTTCAGAAACAAATAACTTTCCAGCCATTTGTTTAGTTGAAAGACCTGCCTGAATTTGCGCCAAGACTTCTTTCTCACGTTTCGTTAATCTGATTTCTTCAGAAAAAGCATCTTTAGAGAATAGAGAAGCAAACAGCTTTTTTTCTAAATCCTTCGAAATATATTGTTCTCCTTTTGAAACTGACTCCACAGCTTCAATCAATTCTTCTAATGGAGCACGTTTTGAAACATACGATTGAAATCCAGCCGCAAGAACTGATTTCACGGTTACTTCATCTTCGTATGAAGACAGCGCAATTCGTTTCATATTTAAGTCCATTTCTTTAATTTCTTTAATAATTACGCGGGCATCATCTTTTCCGAATTGAACATCCAAAATAAGTACATCGAAGGTTTCATTTTCGAGATATTGAATTAATTCCGTTTTGTTTTTTGCTGTTTTGACCTCGTCTGTTCTACCGTTCGAAGCAAAATGGGCAATGATTCCAGCTGAAATTAATTCATGATCGTCTCCAATTAATAGTTTCATCTGTTCTGGATTATTGAATGGTAAATGTAGTAACGGTTCCGTGGTTCAAACTTGAGTCCACTTCAAAAGTACCACTTAATTGAGTTGCTCTTTTAGAAACACTGCTCAATCCATTTGAATCTTTCTTCTCCATATAATTAAACCCTTTACCATCATCCTCTACAATTAATGACATTTCGTTGCTTATCAGAACTTGAATCGAGATTTCAGAAGCCTCAGCATGTTTAATCGCATTCTGAGTAAGTTCTTGAGCAACACGATAGAGAATGCTGGCTTTGTCCTTCGGAATAGAAATACCAGATGGCGTTACAGTTGCAATAACTAAACACTTTTCTGTTGAATTTTCCTGTGCAAATTGGCTGAGTGCTTTTTCAAACCCAAGTTTATCCAAAGAAAAAGGTGCCAAATTGTGCGAAAGTCTCCGAGTGTCTTCATGTGCTTGAAGGAGAATTCCTTCCAGTTGAGTTTTGTCTTTTTGAGAGATTTTATCATTTGCCATCAATTGATACCTAACAGCAGTTAAATTGGATGCTACACCGTCGTGTAACTCGCGCGCTATTCTTTCACGTTCAATTTCTTCTCCATCAAAAACAGCTTGGATTACTTTCTTCTCTTGTTGTGAGTTCATCAATACCATCCGCGCTCTATTTCTATGTCTGACAAATCCAATAATGAATGTGAGAATCACAATTACAAAAATCAATAACCCTAAAATTATTAACAGGTTGTTTCGTTCAACTTTCTTTTGGAGTAGTTCGTTGTTGCTGGAAATCAACTCTTTTTCCTTTTTTTCCGAATCATATTTCAATAGAAGATCGTTAATTGTTTTTTTGTTTTCAATGTCATTCGTTTTTCGAAAAATATCATGTGCTTCCCGAATCAATGGATATGCCTTTTGGGATTGGTTAGTTCCAAAGTAAGCTGCGGCTAAATTTTTCTTTATGGAATAGGTCGATGTTTTATCTCCGACTTGATCGATTAAAGCATGCGCCATTTCTCCGTATTTAACAGCCAATTTATAATTCTTCGTTTCTAAATTTACAACCATCAAACTGATTGAATTCAACAGAATAAATGACACTTGTTGATACTTTTCACTTAATTCTAACGAAGCGATTAACGAAACTTTTGCTTCTTCGTATTTTTTCTCATTAATTGCGACCTCTCCAAGGGCCAAGTTTGCAACAATAATTGCGATAACATCCCCTGATTCTTCTGCATTTTTCAGCGCGATTCGACCATGTTTTTTGGCCTCTGCAAATTTCCCGATTTTCGCTTCAGAAATACTTAAAACCGCAATTAACTTATTATAGAACCGATGTTCAGGATAGGGTTTCATTAATTGATATCCTTTAAACGCATGTTTATAGGCGGACTCATAATCAACCAATACAAAATACATGTTGGCGATGTTGTTTTCCATCATCCCTGCATATGCATCTTCATTGGCCTCTTCACTTATTCGTAGTGCTTTTCCGAAAAAGATAATAGCCTTCTGGTTTTCCTGTTTATTTGCATGTATCGACCCAATTATATTGAAGTACTTTGCTTTGGTGTAATTAGATAATGTTTTTGATAAATGATCTAGCCTATAATTTGCTAATTTCATTGCTTCGTCAAACTGTCCAGTTTGCAATTTAAGTCGAGCGTCAGAATAATAATAGAGATCTTGTAAAATAAGATCGATACCAACTAGTTTATAAATTGAATCTTTGGAAGAATCATTTATCTGAGATAAATTTTTAATGCTGAAAAAGTCAGCTATCTCAGTTGAATCTGTTTTCTGACTGAATACAGAGGTGTAGATGCAAAGGAATATAAGCACTACAATACAATTTCGAAAAAGTCCAATAACGACTCTCATTTTCAATGATTCTAATGGTTAACCAAATATAACAATAAAAGCGAATCACCTTATTTCCGCTAACTAAGCTTCTTGTCGTAGTAT
Organism: Bacteroidota bacterium; assembly: GCA_024280295.1. Lineage (GTDB taxonomy): Bacteria > Bacteroidota > Bacteroidia > Flavobacteriales_D > Crocinitomicaceae > UBA4466. Next base: position 20,525 of record JAJRQK010000049.1, on the reverse strand, counting down.
TGATACAGTGGAGTAATTTTTTTCCAGTAATTGAAATGAAGTTCCGCGAGACAGAGCCATCGAGCTATCTCAGAACAACTTAAGTTGTTCTTTATGCAAATTTTTATTTTTTCCATAAGTTCGAATCACTTCCTATGTTTGAATATTGACCAACTGTATTAGCATTTTAATACTAGGCTATCCAAGTCTTGCCTTCCAAAAATGGACATAATTTCAATAATGCTATTATTCATTCTGGAATAGATACTATTTGAACTAGAAACACAGCACCATTAGCTTACATTTAAAAAAGTCAACCAAAGGAGAAAAGCAAATGGATTAGGCCAAATTGTAGAATATGTAGTCCGATGAGATGTGATTTGTGACATTTCTCAAAAAAAGAAAAATAAGTTCTTTGAAACAGCATAAAACACGTTAGGGATAGACGCGACATCCTTTTTTTTTTCAAAAAAGATAAAGCAAATAGCCCGCTCGAACGCCCAAATTTCTCATTATTTTTCAAGAAAACTAGCGAGTTATTAACACCTCATCTACTTGCTTTAAAATTCAACTATATTTGTACCCATGAGCGATTTCGTCGTTTCCGCACGTAAATATAGACCCCAGACTTTCGATACTGTTGTTGGACAACAGTCGATCACTTCTACGCTGAGAAATGCGATTAAAAGTGATCATTTAGCTCAGGCTTTTTTGTTCTGTGGATCACGTGGTGTTGGGAAAACAACGACTGCTCGAATTCTAGCGAAGACGATCAATTGTTTTAATCGCTCAGAGAAAATTGAAGCATGCGACACGTGTGATTCGTGTGAATCTTTCAACTCAGGGGCATCTCTAAATGTTTATGAATTGGATGCTGCATCAAACAATTCAGTCGATGATATTCGTGAGTTGATTAATCAAGTTCGTATCGCACCACAAATTGGAACGCACAAGGTCTACATCATTGATGAGGTCCACATGCTATCCACATCTGCATTTAATGCTTTCTTGAAAACGTTAGAGGAACCTCCAAAACACGCAATTTTCATCCTTGCGACAACTGAAAAGCACAAGATTATTCCAACTATTCTATCTCGATGTCAAATATTTGATTTTAGCAGAATCAAAGTAAAAGACATTGCTAATCATCTATCCTATATTGCAGGGCAAGAAAATGTGACAGCAGAACCTGAAGCATTGCATACAATTGCACAAAAAGCAGATGGAGCATTGCGTGATGCACTTTCAATTTTCGATCAAATTGTTACTTTTTCGGGGAGTACAGTAACTTATCAAGATGTATTAACAAACTTAAACATCCTTGATTACGATTACTATTTCCGCATAGCAGAAAGTGCGCAAAAAGAGGATATTCCCGCAGCATTACTACTTTTAAATGACATCATTGAAAAAGGATTTGATTCGCATAACTTTGTTGTTGGATTAGCTGATCATTTTAGAGATTTACTAGTGTGTAAAGACGTTCGTACTGCTGGACTTTTGGAAGTAAGCGAATCCGTTCAAGAAAGATACATCGAGCAATCCAAGGCAATTGAAGGAGATTACCTTCTTCGAGCATTGGGCGTACTGAGTAAAACGGATGTCGAATATAAGGCTTCGAAGAATCAGCGACTACTGGTCGAAATGGCTCTTATGCAATTGTGTTCCATCAACAAGGAGCTCGAAAAAAAAAACGACTAACGGATCGAGTTAAAATCATTCCGTTTCCAAATCAAGATCTTCGCGACAAAGCCAGTAAATTAGTTGCAAAACCGGCTGCTAAAGAACCAATAAAGAAAGTTTTCGACAAACCTCAGCCTAAGGTGATGAATGCACCAAGTGGTAAATCGTATTCTTCGAGTGTTTCCATCAAGAAAATGATGGCTCCGAAAGAGGAAGGAGCTGAAAAAATCGATTTAAGGAATATGCCGATGCTCGAATATGGGTTGGATGACTTCAAGATGGCATGGCGAAGGTTCGCGCATATACTAAAGGAAAAGGGAGAGAAAACATTCTATAATGCATTGATTAAGAGAGATCCGATTCAAAAGCCGAATGATAGATTCTTGATGGAAGTCGATAATCAAGTACAGATTGACACAATTCGCATTCAAATGTCGGAACTTCTCGGTTACTTACGCTCGGAGCTTAAGAATTACAACATCGATATAGAATTGGCAATAACGAATAACCCTGAAGAACAAATCAAGTTTCAAACAGGGAAAGATCGTTTTGCAGCATTGGCACGTAAGAATCCGAATCTACATACGCTGAAGAAGACGTTTAATTTGGATATTGAGTTTTAGGAGAAGACTATGAGGCATGGCAGGCTATAAGAAATAAAACTATAAGATAAACAGTCTAACAGACTGGTATTTGGTTGGATTTTTAGGGGAATTTATCAACTAGAATGATCAGGAATTGAGGGAGATTATTCTTGAATTTACCTACAACTTCACTCTCAATTGGACTGTGATATCAGTTTTCTTCGAGCCAAAAATTTCTTCACCACCAGTACCAATTGAATCACGATTTGCGAAGATGCTAACTCCATATCTTGCCCAGAGATCAAACCGCCTCAAGAATGTATAACGGATAGAAATGTAGGCTCTACTCCCTTGATAGTAATATGCAGGTGAGGAAAATACGTACAATGCATTGGTTTCGTAAGTATAAACTCTAGTGTCATAACTGTCGGTATCGAATAGTGCGTAGCGGAGTGCGATGTCTAATGGAAATGATTTTGGTTTAAAGATTAAATCTTGTGTGATGATTATTCCGTCTTGTGGACCTGAACTTTCACGATCAACAGTTACATACTCTACTCTGCTTTTCAAGCGAATACTCTCTGAGACTTTATAGCTTAGATTAATTCGATAGTTTCGTTGTTGAACATCCTCCAATGCTGTAATTGTACCATCACTATTTCTACTGTTTTTCTCTCTTACTTGTTCTCGGAATCTGAAATAAATTTCAAGTCCACGTGATGGTTTGTACGAAGGTTGGATCATCCATTCATGTCCTTGTGAAGGCCCATCAACTTGATAACGAAGCCATGGAAACTTGAATACGTCAACATAACTATTAATTGTCCATGCACGCGTGAAGTTGATTTTTAGACCAGCGTATAATCCACTTTCATTTTGAGTTTTACTAGCTTCAGCAAATCCAGCATTATAGAAAGTTGAATACGCTCGATCATAGTTCCGATAAATCAGACTCATTGAAGCCCTTCGATCTAGTGAAAAAAGAACACCATGAAGTTGCGCCCAAGCAGATGAATGTGTTGAAGTAGCGATCTCTCCAAAGAAGTTAAAGTTTTTAACTACCCAACTGTAATCACCGCTAATTCCAACAGTGCTTTTACCGCGGAAATCATATTGATTATATGAAAGAGTATCCTTCAAGAACTCCTTATCGTATCCCATATAGATTGCTGCAACTCCAACCTGAAGGCTTCGCTTTGAATAGCGTAAATTTCCTCCCGCAATTGTTTCTTTTAACGTATTCTTTCTTCCAAGTTCTGAATTTGTTCGATGAAACCCAGTTAAGTTAATGCTAGAAACAAATTCGAGTTCTTCTAAAATCGAGTCAGGAACTACAAGTGATCCATCTACTCTTTTCTGAGACCCAAAAACTGTTAAGGCAAAATTCCCAACACCAAACTCAACAGCTGTACCTCTTAAAAAGCGAGTCTCATCAACTGATGTATAAGGCTTGAGAGGATTTGCAGATTTCTTCACATTTGTAACGTCAGCTGTTTTACCAAAAGCATAGCCAGACCAAAAATTCAATCCTTGGCCGACTTGAACTTGATAATCACCAATTGCAATAGAACGCAAGTACTTCCCACCCTTATAAAACGCATGAGCAGAATAAAAATCAAATCCATTTTTCTGTGTTCCTTGAAAAAATTGTTCACCTGGATCTTTCTCAGCGGTAAAACCTACGCTTAAGTTCGTTCGATACTTAAAACGGAAACGTGTATAATAGCGATCTGGATTTCCGTAATAAAACGAATTTGAATTCTGTTGAAGTGAGTCCGAAACGTCATCATAAGCCGAGCGATGTTCTAAAAGTCGTTGATATCTAAAATAGGCTTCGAATTTCCCACGTTGAATCGCTTCTTTGAAACTGACATGTAGTTGATCTAATTTATCATCGACACGAACAAAAGGAAGAACAACTTGAATCGTATTCAAGTCCCAATAGTCAAGTGTTTGAAGTTCATAAATGGAGATCAATTTACCAAATACCTGTCGGTGGAGAATAATGTCATTGATTTGTACATCCGTGAGCAAAGAAAGCTGCTGCATTTCCTCAAAACTAGCCGTATTCAAATTCAATGGATGGTCAAAGTGATAATTAAGGCTTTCAGTAACATCTGTTAAATCAATTTGTTCTGTTTCTAACTGTTCTGCGATGAATTCCAATCGCTGCTGAATCAATTCATTCTTATCTTGCCCAAACAGCAACGAACTGGTGAAAATAAATAGCGCTATGACAATTAGAGGCTTCATTTAGTCTTCGTTGAGCCTTGATAAACTAACCCAAAATGTGGAGACCAACCTAAAATTTGATGGTATGAACTTCCAAGTCCAAGTTGGATTTGCTTCCATTGGTACCCCAAACCAAATGATAGTTCTACAGGCTGAGTAGCAATTCCACCTCTGAGATAGAAATTCTTGATAACTTCATATTCAATACCAGTTTTTACTCTCAAGTCATAATCGAGATCCTTTTCAAAATCAATTGCAACAATAACCTTTCCCGAAAAAGTGTAAGCTGTTCCAATTCGCATAATAGTTGAGAAGCGATCATCTTCGAATTCTGATAATTTAGCACGCCCTAAATTGTAAACACTGAAACCAAGTTTCCAGTTATCAGTAAACTTTGTATAAATTCCAGCTTCCGCAGTCATCGAACTCTTACTGCCATAATTTCCAGGAAGTTGAAGTCCCATATAATTAAGTTGAACACCTGCATAAATTTTCTCTGCAAGTTGCATACTGTATCCTAATCCACCTTTATAAGTTCGAAATTGCTGACCTCCATAAAGCTGACCTCCAATAGAGACGACTCCAACCTTCAAAGGAATCGCGACTGCAAATCCTTGACTTTGAAGTTCACTCAATAAGAATCGATTTTCATACGAAACTCCAGCAGTGACTCTATTGATATCCGCAAGAGCAGCTGGGTTATGATGATACGCCCAAACATCATTTAATGTAATTGAAGCATTCGATAGTGACATCGAACGTGCACCCATAGGCACCCATCCTTGGGAAAAGGATAGTAGCGATGTCGATCCACAAAGTATTAGTAGTAAGTATTTTCTCATTCTCTATAGCTCTAATAAGCGAAAATCGCTGTCAAATATCTTATCATTCTTATAGTCGGAAGCATCAACAAAAAACCAAGTAATTCCAGCATCTTCAGAGATTGCAACAACTTCAATTTCACTTGAATTTGCACCAAAGACATCTCCAATACTCAAAAAGGTATAGCGTGCATGAATTTTTTTTCCTTTTGTTTCGATCTCCCAAACAGTACCATCTTGGATATAATCGCCTCCTTCATCCTGCGAAAACAACTCGAATTTATCTTTAAATGCATCCTCCCCAATCGAGTTGTAATAAGCCACTACTTTCGGGTGTGCCACTGAAACATATTTCATTACCGCACCTTGATTATGCGAATCTACGTAATTGATTACAGCGTTGTTTAGAGCTGCTTCTTGAGTAGAATTCAAAGAACACCCTACAATTAGCAGCAGCAAAGAAAAATAGAAAATTTTCACAGGATGAAAGTACGGAATTTCTTGGAGGCAATCAATGGTAATGACCGCTTTATTCCTTCACTTGATTACGCAATTCGTTAAACTCAGACCTAGTGTAGTTTATGTAACCATGCGAGCAGTCAATCATGTCTTTAATTCTCAACATTTCAGGGTATTGTGCAGCAAGAAATTGATACTTCACCATCTTGCTCCCGATGATTTGTATCTCCTCGAAATTTCGACCATCCAAAATGCAATAAAACGACTTATCATTGATTAGTTTTCTGTATTGCGGAAAGTCTATATCTTTGTAATCCATTACTCAAATGTACCCAATGTTTGCAAACAAAACACATAAAGAAGCACATGAACTCTTGAAAAATGAGCAAATTCAGGACGCAATTAAAACCTATACAAAAGCGATTAAACAAACTCCTAATCATCCCGATATTTATTCAGATCGTGGAGTGGCTCACTTACACAATAAGGATAAAAAAAACTGTTTTATGGACCTTAACAAAGCAATTGAACTACAGCCAGAGTATTCGTTTCGTTATGCAGCTAGAGCGTTTGCCAAACGAAATTTCGGAGACATTAAAGGTGCCGTTTTGGACTACGAAAAAGCTGTAGAACTCGACCCAACCGATGCTATTGCACAGAACAATTTAGGACTCCTCTTAGAAGAACAGGGCTACAAAAATCAAGCTGAAAAGAGATTCAAACGAGCAGATAAACTCTCCAAAATAGAAGATCATCTCTTTGAGGTTATAGACAATTTAGAGGAGCAAAAGCAAGCTGAAAGAAAAGTAAATCCTGCTCAACGTATAGCCATAAACCCAATCGCAACTCGCGAAAAGGAATTCACCACTAAAAAAGAATTCAAGAAGATTTTCACTTCAAAGAATCAGTTCAAAGATTTCTTACGATTTATTAAAAACGGATTTAAGATCAAATGACAAAACAAGAAAAAGTAGATTACATTGTAGCAGAATTAGAACGATTATATCCAGAAACACCGATTCCACTTGACCATTCTGATTCATACACACTGCTGATTGCTGTCTTGCTATCGGCACAATGTACTGATGCTAGGGTAAACACGATTACTCCAATCTTATTTGGGAAGGCAAACAATCCTGCTGATATGATTAAGCTCACAGTTGATGAAATTCGTGCAATCATCCGCCCATGTGGGTTATCTCCTCGAAAGTCTCAAGCAATTTACACACTTTCACATATATTGATCGATAATCATAACGGAGAGGTTCCCGCTTCATTTGAAGATCTCGAAGCACTTCCAGGAGTTGGACACAAAACAGCCTCGGTAGTCATGGCTCAAGCTTTTGGGTTCCCTGCATTTCCCGTAGACACACATATCCATCGTTTACTCACTCGTTGGGGAATTACCAATGGCAAAAACGTTGAACAGACAGAAAAAGATGGAAAGCGACTCTTCAATCAATCTTTGTGGAACAAAATTCATTTGCAAATCATTTTTTATGGTCGAGAATACTCACCAGCTCGATCTCCAAAATTGGATAAGGATTTCATTACTGTAAAAATTGGAACAGCTAAGGCGATAAAAGAGCTTAAATAGTATTTATTATGGTTAGGGATTTGTAATTAGTTTGGATAGACCAATAAAGCGCAAAGGCACAAGGAGGGTTAATTGAAATGGGAAGCCCAAAAATTGGTGTAGGAATTCAATTTGACCAAATCGCTGGCACTTAAATTTAATAAACCTCGAAAAATAGCACTGACCTTTGTGCCTTTGTGGATTAATGTTCAAGCTCTATATGGTGGTACATTGTATCTAAATACAATTTTTATATTAATGTAGGTGTAAGAAATTTTGTTTCTATGTCTCTAAGAGACAAATTACTAATCCATTTTATTTGACAGTTTTCAAAAATAAACTTATGAAACGAAATCAACTAGTTACTTTCAGCACAATCATTATTCTTGTTCTAGGGTGCGAAAACCTAACAACAAACATAGTCGCTCCTAATTCAAAGGATGCCAACACACAATTATTCAATACAGGAAATAGTACAACTGAAGATTTCGATTACTGGTACCACAACGATGCGGAGATTACAAGTTACAAACTCACTCAAGCTCGTTATGGGGAATTGCATGAAGGAACAGCAACTTTCATATTTGTCACAGAGCCATTTTCCCCCAATGCATATACCAAGGCTGATGAAAATAGAAGTGAAAATATCGCAGTATTAAAACACAATCAAACGCGCAAGTTTTACACGGGAATTTATCCTTACTCAATTATGTCTAGCTCATTTTTTCCATTCAAAAAAGGGAATAACTCAATTAAGTTATCTTCATCAATCCAAGAATGGTGTGGACAAGCTTACATGGAACTAAGAAATAATAAATCTAATTACATGGTAAGCCTAAATTCCTATTTCGAAGGTGAGACCTATCACAATGAAGTATATGTTAAAGCACTACTTGAAGATGACGTTTGGGCGATGATTAGAATTAGGAAAAATCTCCCAGAGGGAAACCTAATGATGTATCCATCTATGATTAGTACAGGACTTATGCACTATGAATATAAGCCATATAAAGTCGAAACTACATTACTCAAAAATGGAACTGAAAACACCTATAAGATATATTACCCCGAACTCGAGCGAACACTTTCTATCAATTTCGAAGCAGCTCATCCACATAAAATTACTGGCTGGGAAGAAAATTTTTACAGTGGATTTGGAGAAAATAGAAAAAAACTAACAACCACGGCAACGCGTATGAAAATCATTAACAGCAAATACTGGGATAAAAATTCAGTGGCTGATTCAACTCTCAGAAATGAATTAAATCTTTAATTTTTTCATTTTAAATTAAACCTTTCTATCTTTCACTTGTCTTATACATAGAAACACTAAAAAAAACCAATTATTATGAATAGCAAAATTTTATCAATCCTATTTACAGCAGTATTATTCATTTCATTTTCGGGATTCAGCCAATAAAAAGTGAAGTGGGAACGTCTTGGTTCAAGAGCAGTCAACTACCTAGCCGAGTTTGATGTTATCCAAGTTGGAGCAAAAGAAGGTAGTTTCACTAAGTTGAAAATCGCTGTTACGGGTGGATCATTAAACATGCACAGAATGGTTGTAACTTACATGAATGGAACGAAAGAAGAAATCAACTTGCGCCACAACTTCAAAAAAGGAAGTACTTCACGTGTAATTGATATCCGAGGTGAAAAAAGATTGATTAAGAAAATCAAATTCTTTTATGATACTAAAAATTTAGCACGTAGAAAAGCGAAAGTTCACGTGTACGGACGTCACTAGACAAAATTTAATTAATGAGACCCTAGCAGTTATTGTTAGGGTTCTTTTTTTTGCGCAAATTCCTGCTATTACTCCAATATCCTTTTCACAAGGCAACTACTTTATTCTTTTTATGGAGCTTCTAATGTCGCTCATAAATACGCAAGTAGTCAAGGCCTTCCGATTCAGAATGATTTCCGTGCAATCAGGTGCGTAATTTAAATATTACGCATCAACACTATTATCTCAGACTATCAAGATAAAATGAACCTAAACAGGTTAGAATCGCTTCATAAAAACACAAACTCGAAGGAAATTCAGTATTTTCGGTATCCAAAATAAAATTTTATGCAATTTAGACACGCTTTACTCCCTACCCTACTCCTTTCTATCCTATTAATTGGTTGCGGTGAAAATGAAATGGAATCAACAGATGAAACTAGTTCAGTCAATGCTGATTTAGAAATGGTAGGCGGTGAAGAAGTTGATCGTTTTGCAGATATTCAAATAATTCGTTACGACATTGTCGATTTTGATAAGTTAACGATCGATCAAAAGAAATTAGTCTATTATATGTCACAAGCTGGATTGGAAGGCCGTGATATTATCTTCGATCAAAACAATGCCTATAATCTTGAAATAAGACATTGCATCGAAAAAATTGTAGAAAATGTCAAAGGTGAAAAAGGAGCAGATTGGACTAATTTTATGACCTACGCAAGACAAATGTGGTTTGCAAACGGTATTCACCATCACTACGGAATGGATAAGTTCATGCCGAAATTTAGCAAGGAAGCATTCATGTCATACGTACAGAAATCAGATGCGAAGATCTCAACCGAAGCTATTGAAGTGATTTTTAATCCAGCAATTGCAGCAAAACGAAAAGTCAAAGATGCCGATGTAGATATGATCGTTACTTCAGCTAATGGATTTTATGGTGAAGGCGTAACTCAATCAATGGTAGATGAATTCTATGGGAAACTTTCAGACCCTTCAAATAGTCGACCTGTTGAACACGGTTTAAATTCTACACTTATCTTAAAAAATGGAAGCCTCTACGAAGACGTTTGGAAAATTGATGGTAAATACGGTAAAGCAATTGAGCGCATTATTTATTGGTTAGAAAAAGCAGTTACTGTTGCTGAAAATGATCAGCAAGAAGCAGCACTCAAAAAACTAATTGAGTATTACAAAACAGGTAATTTGAAAACCTGGGATGATTACAACATTCTTTGGGCCAAATCAACAGAAGGCGATATTGATTGGATCAACAGTTTCATCGAAGTTTATGGTGATGCACTCGGAAAAAGAGGGACATTCGAAAGCATCGTGCAAATCACAGACTTCGAAGCGTCAAAACAAATGCAGGTAGTTACCGAAAATGTTCAGTGGTTTGAAGATAACTCAACATTACTTCCAGAACACAAGAAAAAAAATGTCAAAGGAGTTAGCTACAAAGTGGTACAAGTAGCGAGTGAGTCTGGAGACGCTTCTCCTTCTACTCCAATTGGTGTGAACCTTCCGAATAACAACTGGATTCGCCAAGAACATGGTTCCAAATCAGTAAGTTTGGGGAACATTATTAGTGCTTATGATAAAGCAGGTGGACCTGGAATACTTACAGAGTTCTCACATGATCAAGAAGAAATCGATCGTGCTAAAGAACATGCATATCTGGCAGGAAAACTACATACAGCACTTCACGAAGTTGTTGGACACGCATCTGGTCAATTAAATGATGGAGTTGGACAACCTGCTGAGACACTAAGAAATTATGCCAGTACTTTAGAAGAAGCACGTGCTGATCTCGTTGGACTATACTTCATTCTGGACCCAAAAATGATTGATTTCGGTTTAATTGAAACCTTAGAAGTTGGGAAAGCAGAGTATGATGGCTATATCCGTAACGGAATGATGGCTCAACTTCAGCGCTTGGAATTAGGTAAAAATGTGGAGGAAGAACACATGCAAAACCGCCAGTTAGTGGCTGCTTGGGTAATTGAACAAGGGGCTAAAGATAATGTTATTGAACGCGTTAAAAAAGACGGGAAGACCTATTTCAACATTAACGATTACGACAAATTACGTGTTCTATTCGGAGAATTACTTCAAGAAATCCAACGAATTACATCAGAAGGAGATTACGAAGCAGGAAAAAGTCTTGTTGAAACTTATGGCGTTAAAGTGGATTACGAATTGCACAAAGAAGTGCTACAAAGAATCAAGCCGTTAAAGCTTGCTGCATACCGTGGATTTGTAAACCCTGTACTTGTTCCTGTAACAAATGACGCCGGTGATATCATCGACATCAAAATAGAAAACAATCAATCCTTTGTGGAGCAAATGCTTTACTATGGAAAAACATACGGAAATTTAGACTAATCGAAAAGCCCAAATAGTGAGAGGCAAATTCGAAACGGATTATCTTTTCTGAAAATTTGACTTTGCTTTTCAAGTAAAGCTAAATTTATTAAAACACTACCTTGTTAGGTCGTCTGAGGTTATCAAGAAACATGCATCGAGACCAACAAGAATATCAAATTAAAATAGTACTACATGAAGACAAAAAAAGAAATAGTTGAAAACTGGTTACCTAGATATACCGGTGAGAAATTAGAGAACTTTGGAGAGTACATTCTCCTTTGCAATTTCCATCATTATGTTGACTCCTTTGCTGAAATGCATGGAGTTGAAGTAATGGGAAAGGACAAACCAATGCAATGTGCTACCGCTGAAGGAATCACAATTATCAATTTTGGAATGGGAAGTGCATCAGCAGCAACCTGTATGGATTTACTCTCATCAATTAGTCCAAAAGCGGCTTTATTTCTTGGGAAATGTGGCGGATTAAAACGTAAGAATGAAGTAGGAGATTTCGTCTTACCAATTGCCGCAATTCGTGGAGAAGGAACAAGTAACGATTATTTCCCGCCAGAAGTGCCAGCATTACCTGCATTCGCCTTACAAAAAGCAATTTCAACGACCATTAGAGATCTTGGTAGAGATTACTGGACAGGGACTTGTTACACAACAAACAGAAGAGTTTGGGAACACGATGAGGAATTCAAAGAGTACTTGATTAAGATTCGAGCAATGGCAATTGACATGGAGACAGCTACTATTTTCTCGGTTGGATTCGCAAATCAAATACCAACTGGCGCTTTACTTTTAGTTTCTGATCAGCCAATGGTTGCAGAGGGCGTTAAAACATCGGCAAGTGATTCCAAGGTAACTGCTAATTATGTGGACGACCATTTGAAAGTTGGAATTAAGTCGCTAAAACAGCTCATCAATAACGGGAATACAGTGAAACATTTACGTTTCGGATAAATGGTCTCACAACAATTCCTACTTCAAGAAATAGAAATCCCTGAAGGAATCTCGCTTACATTTTCAGAGTTTTACCGTTATGATCCGTCTTTAGAATTCACAAAAGACTTGAGTGAAAAATACCTCAGCGAAGACTTGTTTCAGGCATCCTTCGATGAAGGTCAACTTATTATTGACATGGGTTGGTATGGGGATCAATCGACGAATAAAGGTCAATTTAAAGTTCTAGTCATTTATGCTTCCGATTGGGATTTTCCAGTAATTACACTTTATGCCAAATCTCTTAGCGAGGTAACTCAAATTCTTGAAAAAACATTAGCTCACATGGTTAGCGAAGAGTTTAACTGAAACATTTTTTACCGCTCGTCACTTAATCTCAATTGGCACTATATATTTCATATACCTTTGCATTCTTACCTGTAAGGCAATCTGTTATAACTCTAAATCGATAATATGCGCAATCGAAAATCATCATTTACTAGAAATTTAGCACTATTTATTGGACTGTTTGTTCTCCAATTCGCTTGCTTTTCCCAGCAAACAATTAATGCCACAATCACACATAACGGAATTCAAAGAGGATACATTCTTTATATTCCTGCCAACTATACTGGTTCGACATCTGTTCCTCTCGTATTAAATTATCACGGTTTTACAAGTAATGGTAATCAACAAATGTGGTACGGTGATTTTCGATCAATCGCTGATACGGCAGGTTTTATAATCGCTCATCCTGAAGGAACTCTACTCGCAGGTGATACACACTGGAATGTAGGAGGATGGACAACAGGAAGCACTGCTGACGACGTTGGATTTACTGCTGCACTGATAGATTCATTGTCAGCGATATACAACATTAATCAAAACAAAGTCTACTCTACAGGAATGTCTAATGGTGGATTTATGAGTTTTTTACTCGCCTGTGAATTAAGCGATCGAATTACTGCAATTGCATCTGTATCAGGATCAATGACACCCGAAACATACACTGCTTGTAATCCTCAGCACCCAATGCCGATCCTACAAATCCATGGAGCTATTGATGCTACAGTCCCTTACAACGGGGCCGCTTGGACTTGGTCAATTGATAACACTATGCAATACTGGGTTAGTCACAATAATTGCTCAACTTCACCAACAACAATAGCATTAGCAAATACGAGTACTAATGATGGTTCAACTGTTGAACATATAATCTACAATGGCGGAGATAATGGAGCAACAGCAGAACACATGTTAGTAACTGGAGGAGCTCATACATGGCCTGGAACTATTTTTGGCGGGTCTGGAACTAATTATGACATTAATGCTTCACTGGAAATCTGGAAATTCTTCTTACGGTATGACTTATCTGAACTTACTCAACCTGTCGGAATCAATGAACTAAGAATAGAAGCGTCATTATTTCCAAATCCAACTGACGACATTCTAACAATTGAACTAGAAAATGAATCCGATTTCAGTATTGATGTCTATAACTTAGAAGGGCGATTTATTCATCATCAATCAACGATAAGTGGGAGTATAAACCTAGATGTAACAAATTTAAAATCTGGATTATACATACTTCAAATTCAAGCTGATTCACGAGTAATTTCCAAGAAATTTTCACGACGATAAACAATGAAGGATGAGCAGCTTGTAGATCTATTAGATTTGGATTACTAAGTTGATAAGTGAGAGCCTCACTTGTTTTAGCCCTAGATTAAAAATGAACATTTCGAAGCCTAAGACCTCCATATTTTTTTAACAGCAAAAAAAATAGGCCTCCAAACTTACTCAATTTTCAACATGCCCAACTACCATCAATTTAGTACATTTACTCTAGTTATACTCTAAATTAAAACTCGTATGAAAAAAAATCTACTCAGCATGCTAACGCTTGCACTCTTTTTTGTTTCTACTACTGTGATCGGTCAGATTACGTATGAAACAGGAACGCCTCCTTCTTGGAAGCTTTTTAAATCAGCAACCGACGGAGTTTCTGTTATTAAATTACCAACTTTTGATCTTGCTAAATTACAAGCAGAAGATGTAATCGTTGATGCGGACAAATCTGGACCTTGGCGTTTCGGAAATTCATTTGAAACGAATTATACAACTGAGAACAGTGGTGTTTGGAATTCAGGAGAAAATGGTGAGCGTGTTTGGCGTTTGGCTGTTACATCCAAAGGAGCTTTAAATATGAATGTGATTTTCAATCAATTCAAACTAGTTCCAGGTGATCAAGTGTTTATTTACAATAAAGATCACTCTGATGTAATCGGACCATTTACACACTTGAACAACAAGTCATGGAATGAACTAGCAACTCTTCCAATTGCTGGACAAACCTTGATCGTTGAACTACGTCAAGTTAACCCATTGGCAGCTGAACAATCTAAACTTTCTGTTGGACAGATTACTCATGGTTACCGTGATATCTTTGGATATGCAAAACGCATTTACGAAAAAGGACTAAATGATTCAGGAACTTGTAACAACAACGTTATCTGTCCTGTTGGAGACAACTGGAGATGTCAAATTGCTTCTGTTGCAATTATCGTAGTTGGTGGATCTGGAGCTTGTACAGGTACTGTATTGAACAACCATTCTCAAGATGAACGTCCACTATTCCTTTCAGCGAATCACTGTGGTACTAGCGTATCAAGTTGGGTTTTCCGTTTCAACTGGGATAGTCCAACATGTACTCCAACAACTAACGGGCCTACAAGTCAATCAGTTTCTGGAGCAACGCTACTAGCGAATAGTGCTGGATCTGACTTCTCATTGATGGAATTATCATCAGCAATTCCTGCGGCATACAATGTTTATTATTCTGGTTGGGATGCAACTGGAAATATTCCAACAGGACAGACTGCTATTCACCATCCATCAGGCGATGTAAAGAAAATTTCATTCGATACAGACAATGCAACTGCAACTTCTTGGAATGGAGCAGCAGTTTGGAACATTAGCAACTGGGAAGATGGAACTACTGAACCAGGATCATCAGGATCTGGATTGTGGGATCAGAATCAACTATTAATTGGTCAGTTATACGGAGGTACTGCTTCATGCTCGTCTATTTCAGATGACTACTACGGAAGGTTGTCAGTCTCTTGGGATGGTGGTGGTTCTGCTGCAACTCGTGTCAAAGACTACCTTGACCCAAACGGTACTGGTATTAAAACCTTAGACGGACTAGGAACTGGTGCGTGTGCAGGTATTACATTCGATATCGATGCTGCAACAGCGTCAATTGATGGAATTGATCCTAGTTATTGCAATGCTCAAACGATTACTCCATCAATGACATTAAAAAACAATGGAAATCTAACATTAACCTCGGTTGACATCAACTACGATTTCAATGCTGGTACAACAACCGGTACGATTAACTGGACTGGTTCATTGGCTCCTGGAGCAACTGTATCTGTTGCACTCCCTACGTTTACTTTGGTAGGTGGAGCAAATTCATTGACTGTATCAACGAACTCTCCAAATGGCTCTGCTGATATGCTAACATCGAATGATAACAAAACAAGTAACTTCACCGCTGTACTCAATGGAGTATTGGTAACCGTCGATATTATTCAAGATCAGTATGGAGCAGAAGTAACGTGGGAAATTACAAATACTACTGGAACAGTAATGGCATCTGGTGGGCCTTACTCCAATGGTAATGATCAACAATTAGAATCAGCAAATGTATGCCTTGAGTTAGACCAATGTTATGATTTCACAATTAACGATGCAGCTGGAGATGGACTCTGCTGTGTTTACGGAAATGGTTCCTATAATGTTACTTACAACGGTGTATCGCAAGCATCTGGTGGGAGCTATACAGATTTCGAAACAACTAACTTCTGTTTAACAGCAGGGTTGATCGAGAATTTATTGGCTTACATCAGTGTATATCCAAACCCAACGAATGGAATTGTGACAGTTGATTTGAGTAAACTTGAAGGGAATTCATTCGTGACAATAACAAGTACAACCGGAGCAATTATTACTGCAAAAAGAGTTACTTCTTCTTTAACTCAATTTGATTTAAGTGGTGAAGCAAGCGGGTTATACTTCGTTGAAGTTGTAACTGAAACGGGTAAAGCTGTTTACAAATTGAACTTGAGCAAGTAAGCAAGGAGTTTAATGAAATTGAAGAGAGGCTGCCCAATAGGTGGTCTCTTTTTGCATTGAGCCACTAGTGAAGTAACGAAAGATCCCTACTACAAGTTTAATTACTTTCTATCAACTGATTTACAGACACCATTAGTTCGTCTAACCTAAGCTTTCCACTTTCAATAGAGTAATGATTGTTTCAGAAGCTCCTCTTGGCCCAATAATTATAGGAATAACAATTGTCTATAGATTCTCGACAATTAGTAATTGAACCTAGACACTTATGTAAATATTATTCACAAGAGCATCAATTAGAGTTAATATTAGTCCTTCAATTTCACTTTAATAACTTTTGATCTTTATGAAAAATATTATACTTTCCTCATTTTTCTTGTGCAGTTCATTTGGACTCTTTGCAGCCAATTATTCACTAAATCTGAATTCAGAAAATGCACAAGTAATTTCACCCCTATCAGGAAACTCAGCTTTTACTGTTGAACTTTGGTTTAATGGCAGCGGAACTGGCACTTATGACCGACTAATTGGTTGGACTGGCAACGAATTTGAAATTTCAATAGGACAAGGTAATTTATTTATTTACGACGGTGCATGGAGAAACCCAAACGTATCTGGATGTGACATTGGTTGGCATCACGTTGCAGTTACAAACGACTTAACAACGATGCGCGTTTATTATGACGGATTAGAAGTATTAAATAAACCTTCTGCAACTTTTAACTTTGGAGGATCAATGTTTATTTGCGCTACATCTGGCGGTGTTGAGACTACTCAAGCGGACGTTGATGAATTACGCGTTTGGAACTATAATCGAACGGCACTAGATATTGCCATTACTTCACATTTACAAATTGTTGGCGATGAAAGTGGACTAATCAGCTATTATCCTTTTAATAAACAATCGCTAGGAAACCTTGTTTCGGGAGGTCAGCCACTCGTGCCATCAGCAGGAATTAGCTACTCGAATGAAGGCTTTGGAACGTATTTAGAGGATTTCGGTATGAACTTCGATGGCAATGACGATCAACTATCAGTAAATACTACTCTTATCGGAAACCAAGATTTCACACTCGAATGCCATTTTAGAACAACCAGTACCAGTATGAATCATGAACGAGTATTCTCTCACGATGGCTACGAAATGGAAATTGGTATTGTAAATGGGGAAGTTCGTGTTTACACTGGTTCTTGGATTTCAACTTCTACCACAAATGTAAACGATGGAATATGGCACCATTGCGCAGTTACTCACAATGCTGGAATCTTAACAGTATATATCGACGGTGGCATTGTTTATCAAGCATCTGTTGGTGTGTTTACTTTCACAGCAGGAAATAAAATGTATATCGGACAACCTGATCAATTGCTCTCCGATATTGATGAATTAAGAGTTTGGTCGTTCGCAAGATCGCAACTAGAAAT
Source organism: Bacteroidota bacterium (assembly GCA_024280295.1). Taxonomy (GTDB): domain Bacteria; phylum Bacteroidota; class Bacteroidia; order Flavobacteriales_D; family Crocinitomicaceae; genus UBA4466. The sequence goes on along the minus strand of JAJRQK010000049.1, from coordinate 2,591 downwards.
TCAATCAACAATAAATTCAGATTTAGATGGAAATGAAACTGGATTGGAAATGTACTATGATTTCAATACACCAAGCGCATCAATCAATATTCAGAGCTTGACCTCCTCTGATGACTTTATTAGAATTGGAGCTAGTGGGATAAACAATTTGCCGCAATTTTTCTCAATCATAAATAAAAATGTAATCATTTTAGATCCAGTCAATGGGTTAGCAGAAACAGCTGACAAAATATTACTCATTTATCCAAATCCTGCATCGGAGTACGTTACTATTCACGGAGTTGATTCACAATCAATTATATCTATTAACATTTATGATGTGACTGGTAGAATTAAGGCTAATACAGTTGGTAATGATAATTCAATCCATATTTCGAATTTACCTGCTGGAATTTATACTATGATTATTCTAACAGAAACAGCTAGCTATAAGCAGAATTTCACTAAACAGTAGCTTTCTACAAAGACCTATTTCTGATAACATTAGTTTAACATAAGCTCAAAAACTAATGTGAATTTCAAAAAGACCGTACACGTTACGTTTTTTTTGAAATTTAAAAATTACGCTAAAATCATATTATACAATACCACCAAAACACTATATTAATAAAATTGAAATATCCTACATTTATGAATGACAGGTGCTAATTCTGGCGAAATACAGATCCCGATGGACGCTCATACATCTCAAGATCAAATTTATGAATCGTTGCATAAATATGATCAAATATATCAGCTACGATATCCTCGTAGGGCTGCCAATTCTTCTCATGTGTAAAGCAATAAACTTGCAATGGAAGACCAAACTCTGTTGGCTCTAATTGACGCACCATTACTGTTAAATCGTGATTGATGTGCTCGTTTTTATGAAGAGCGTATTCAACATATCGACGAAAGAGTCCAAGATTAGTTTGATGTCGACCATTCTCAGAATTTGTCCCTTCATAGCCATTCTCCTTGTTGTAATCATCAATTTCCTTTTGACGCTCTTTCATAAAGTCAGCGATCAACTCAACTTTCTCCAATTTCGCCATTAGTTCAGGCGTCGCAAATTTAACCGAATCAATCTGAAATTTAATCGATCGCATTACACGTCGACCACCAGATTCTTGCATCCCACGCCAATTCTTGAAAGAATCAGAAATAAATGAATATGTAGGTATTGTTGTAATGGTGTTATCAAAATTTCGAACTTTCACAGTAGAAATGTTAATTTCAAGAACATCTCCATCGGCTCCAAATTTTTCAACTGTTACCCAATCACCTACACGTACCATATCATAAGATGAAAGTTGAATGGAACCAACAAATCCGAGAATAGAATCTTTGAATATTAACAAGAGTATGGCTGAAATCGCTCCTAATCCTCCAAGGAAATACCAAGGTGATTGCTCTGTCAATACTGACAATACAATAATCATTAATATTCCTGAAACAAGTATTTTTAAAATCTGTGAATAAGATTGTATAGGCTTATCTTTTAACGCTGGAACTTCTTTGAAGATATCTCGAAGCCCGTTAAAGAACCGATTAAAAATCATCATAATAACAAAGATGACAAGTACAGTTACCAACTTATCAGAATATTTAAGAAACCCATCGTAGTGAAAAAAGACAATTGTTAAAAAATAATTCAAGAAAGCCAGTGGTGACAATAATGCTAATCCACGAAAGACTTTGTTGTTTACCAAATGATCATCCCAAGTTGCTTTAGTTCTCTCTGCAAATGCATGAACAATTTGAAGTAAAATGAATCGTGAAACATACCAAACAATAGCCGATGCTACTAATAACCCGCCAAATAAACCTAGTGTCCACCAAATCATATCAGCGTTATACGCTTTTTCAGCTTGTTCGGTAAATTTCCCGTCAATTAGGTAGTAACTTTTAATCCAGTTGATAATAGCAGTTCTCATTATTTCTTATTTTAGACAAAAGTAAATAATTGCGCAAGAGTTCACTCTATATTCTAGGAATAATCACACTCGTTGTTTTTCCAATCCCCACCTTCTTAGGACTTTGGTTTATGGAGGGTACGATGCCAGAAACTATTTTTGAATTTGAGTATCTCAACATTTTCACTGTTGGACTTGGCCTTATGCTTGGTATTATCTACGCATTTATTGCATTATGGATCATGCGAGCACCCATCTTCGAGAAACTTCCTGTCCGCGTTGAAAAAATGGTCAAGGATATGAAATTGAGTTTTTGGGATTGCGTATTCTTGTCAATTTGCGCAGGTCTTGGAGAAGAACTACTTTTTCGATCGGGTATTCAATTTTACCTAGGACCAATTATTACAACCATAATTTTCGTAGCAATTCATGGTTACCTCAATCCATTTAATTGGAGGATGTCACTCTATGGCTTAGTTGTGCTTCCGTTCATTTTTCTGATTAGTTATGGATTTGATATTTTCGGTTTGTGGTTCGCAGTAGCAGCACACTTCGCTTATGATTTAGTACTATTCACATCCATGTCAAAAGAAGATTGATTTTTTGTGGGCGCTTCCTTGCAGGTCGGGTCGTTAGCTATATCTTTTAGACCTCGGACTTCGAGAATCTCAGCCGTCGTCATAAAAGGATGTCGCT
>JAJRQK010000048.1 GCA_024280295.1 Bacteroidota bacterium | reverse complement strand
GTGAATTGAAAGTTTCAAACCCTGCTAACATCCCTATTTCAAAACTCTTATTATTTGACTCATTAAAATGCTGTAGAGTCTTGAATTGCATAAGTCCAATAATCATAGATTCTAAATCATCTTCAATATACTGAGGCTTAGCATCAATTTTCTTTACAACATTACCATTTCTATGTTCATGTCTGTACATATTTCGGCTAACAATTCCATTGTTATCTTCTTCATGTTCTAGTTTTATATTCATTAAACCACGAATCATGAATGTATTTAATGCTTCTTTTACATCATCATTTATATTCTCAGAGTTTTTAAATCTATGACTTGGTATAAAGCAGTCTAATTGATTTTTCAATTCATACAACCCATTATCAATAGGAGTTGCAGAGAGAAAAATTACTTTCTTAGCTTTCTTTTTTATTCTTGATTTTAACTCTGGAAAGTGACTAAATATTTGTTCATCATCTTCCTCTTGAAGAACTCCCATAAGTCGAGAAACCACCTGATTTCTGTACGAAACATCGTTGCCGACACCATGTTTATAATGATGTGCTTCATCAACAATTAATAAATCTATTTCAGGAAATTCAATATTTAAAAGATAGGCAAAGAGACGTTTTAAATAAATCTTATCTGCGCCTTTTCTATAAATCCCTCTAGCTTCTTTGAAAATAGTTTTCAATTCATCACTTTGTAATCTGTTTTCAAGATCTAGCTCCCATTTTTTGTCTTCTGTTGTAGCAATACTAAAAGATGAATTCCTATAAATTTCATAAGAAGGATAATCTTCATTAAACAAGTCTAAATAGTGATGTATATTGCTATCAGAACAATCACCAACAGTAGATCCTAAAACTGATTTAACAATATTACATTCGAGCTTATAATTATTTAAAATAAAGCTATTCGCTTCCTTTATCCATTTATACTGTAAATTTCGTTTAGGAACTATGATAACGTCTTTGTAAACACTTTGTCTATTAGATGAAGAAAAGTGCCTCAGGAGTGATGCGATGCCCAATGCAACATAGGTTTTACCGAGTCCAACTTCATCAGCTACATAAAGAAAATCCGAATCTTCCTGCATCAGAAAATTAAACCCTTTGACTATAACCTCAAATTGACGATCAGCAATTCCTTTATCAATAGAATTGTATGGATTTAAATCGATAATATGTTTAGCGGACTCTCTACTTAAGATCATTCTCTAACATTTTTAAAATCCAATTCATGTGTTTTTCGGTAAGCTTATCGCTTTGAAGTGATTTACTTAACTCCTTTATATCTTTAGTTATTTCTTTTCGTACAGAGTCTATTTGAGATCGTGGTATTTCCGTATTAAATCTCCTCTTTGTTAACTGCTTATAGAAAAATCTATCAATGATATTAAGTAACAACCAGTAGAAACCATTATTGAGTCTGCCATCACCTGACATTTTCTTCAATAGATTTCTGTAACCTATTAACGTGTCAACATTATTTGTAAATAAATAATACTCTCTAATCTTTCTCGTTGCAACCTCTCCTTTTAAAGTATTACTCTTGGAAAATATTTTTCTGTTTAATTTAATTAGTCCACTTAAATGAGTAGCCATTAAATTAAGTGTGCTACTAGTTCCATTTAGTTCTTCAACTTTAATATCTCCAGCCTCATCGGTAATTCGATCAATAAATTTATCTATGATTCTAAGTGTTGAGTCTTTGCTATTAGATTCATCGAGGTCCATCCATAATTGGAGTAGTTCTGAATCATTCAAATTCAAATGCTCTGGAAGAGGCTTAGATTCAATATTTTTATGAATAGGGTAATAATAAAAATAGATGTCCTGATTTGAAGGCTTCACTTTAATCAATGGCGTGTTGGACAGAAAAGTCACTTGTTCCTCGTTTAAAGAAATATCTTTACTCTTATTGATAGATACTGAAGGTAAGTTGCCAAAGTCGATATAACCTTTTTGTTTTCTTTCATTCCTGTTTACAACCTTTAACTTCTTCTTTCTCCAATCAATTACAAACTCTAAGTTAAACGCATCAATCCGTGTATCAACATGATTCTCTTCATCTTTATTACCTGAAAAAGAAAGGTTTTCAAGAGGGTAATTTTCCAATAATTCTTCATAGACATCCGATTCAGACTGATGAACAATAGCTGATTCATAATTACCTCCTGCTTTAACTCCTTTCCATGCCATTTGAGTAAAATTAACAGAGCCAACAATTGTAAACGTAGAATCCTTACCTAGTACATGATAAATTTTAGAATGATTAAAACGATAACCTTTAACATGATTCATTCCCTTAATAGCTTTCCATTTCATACCAAGCGCTGTTACTTCATCAAATAGTTTTTTGTCTATACCAACAAGGTCAGTATTCTCAAAAGGGATTGAAAAACTAATATCATTACATTCTGTAATATCTTTAAGCTCATTAAACAGAGTTGTGCTTGGCGAAAAATATGGCGATATTATTTCTATTTTTCTAAATCCTTCACCATCATTGAACTCATCTTTTATGAATTCAAGAAGTTGAGCAAACGTTTGTAAATGAGAAGCCGTTTTATTTCTGGTATCAAAGAATATTGGCCCATTATCATCAGTATAACCCGTTGATCTAAAAAAAGAGTCCAGTACATTGTCTGCCTCACTTAAAGAATCCTCATCATTAAATTCTTCATCGAAAAATTCAAGTCTAATTTTTCTATTAAAAGACTTAAGTTCATCTTTAAATGTTCTAGGATACTCTTCCTTGTTCTTCAGCTTAAAAAAATTGACACCTTCCAAATTACTACACCAACCAGCCTCTGTTAGATTATTTGATCCTGTCAATACAATTAATGACCAATCCTCCAACAATACAAAGCTATGTTTAGGGTGATAGCAGGGTTTAATTCCATTATATCTAGGAATGTCAATTGGTCTCACTACATAATCTAAATTAATTCCTTTCTGAGCCTTGGCGTGGAAATCACAATAAATAGTAACTGGCGGTAAATCCTGTTGATACTTTTTCCACAGTATTGTATTCTGAATTTTGTTCTCTCCGAAAGGTATATCTGGAAGAAACAATGGTAACAAGTAGTTTTCAAAAAATTCAGGATCAAAATTAAATGTGTGAAAAACTGCTGCCCGAATTCTTTGGTCGCCTATTTCTTCTTTTAATTTTTCTGCTAGTATAAACTTTTTCATCTTAACTCATTATCTGTTTATACATTGAGATATAAGACGGCAAAAAATAATTATGCTCAAAAGCAACATCAGAATCAAACTCATTAGTTTCTCTTCCTCCATCAGCATAACAAACCATTAACTTATTATATTCCTTTTTTATCCATGCTGCATTTCCCCTTCTATCACTTACATCTTTATTCCTATCCACAGCAGCAACAGCTATTTCATAAGGTGACTTATCAAAATCAATGTTCAATTGATCGATTACAGGATTACTAAAACTATAATTCATTGATTTAGGAAAGGAGTTAAATATTTCCTTACTGGTAATCTCTTCTTCTGTCCATAATGGAGAGGATTGTATAGTTTTGAAAAGGTAAACATAAGGTAATAGAACGTGTTCAGAGTTTGTTATCTCCGTTAGGTTAAGCTTAAGTTGTTCTGTGATATTTTTTTCACTTACAGAGTCAATAAAACTGAATAGGTTAAACGAATCGACATTAATTAACGCTGGAAATTCATAGAGTAATTCAAACAATTCATTTTGAACATGGTTCCCTTCAACTTTTAGTATCAATTTCTGAAAAAACTCTTTTTCTCCCTCACTTAAAGTTGTAAGTATATCTGCAAAAATCTTAATATCGTCTTTACCCATTCGAACAATATCCTCTTCAAGTAATCTTTTGACTTTACCTTCTAATTCAAGATAGTGTACTTTAGATCTCAACGCACCTTCAATAACAGATTTAAAGTCATCCTGTTCCTTTATTTTCATTTCTGAAAATGGACGGTTGTATTTACCGTGGATACCATAACTCTTTTGGTTACTTAAAAGAGTATCTTGATTACGTGTGCTAAAAGTAAAAAGACCCTTAGCTAAGTTTTTTCTTACAAAGTCAATACCATTAAACGCATCATCTTTAATATACTCGCCCCGAGCAAAGCCACAGGCTTGCTCAAATTTGTAAAAGAAGTTTAAAAAATCTTTTGGGTCCCTATCATCATAGAAATACCAAGCATAAGAAAGAACTTGGAAGTCTTTAATGTTGTTTGAAACAGTAGATAGATGCTTTATAACTGTTCTACCTAATGCTTGCCATATAGGTTGAAACCCAAGAGGATCTCGAGAGCCTTTAATTCTAAAATTTGGGTCTTGCTCAGTTAAAAAAAACATAGTTTAAATTTCACACAGAACACCTAATTTAGTTAAAAGTGTTCTGTGTAAATTTAAACATTAGCGTTCAAAATCAGACCTATAAAACACAATTTAATTCTCTCACAACATCAATAGCCCTATTCCTAGTGATCTTACCATACACCTCGGTACTTTTAATACTTGAATGGCCCATGAAAAAACTTACGGTTTTTAAATCAATTCCACCGTCTAAAAGTATGGTTGTCGCGAAGGTATGGCGAGCTACATGGTGCGTCAAGGTTTTCTGAATCCCAGTAAAATCCGCTATCACCTTCAAGTAAGCATTAACCTTTTGATTTGTGATTCTTGGTATCACATACTCTGAATCTGGATATTCAACTTCAAAATCCAACATAAGCTTGACGGCCTTCTTGAATAGTGGTCTATACAAAGGTTCTTTTGTTTTTATTTGCGTTATAGCCATCCAATGATTTTTATCAGACTCGAGCATTACATCCCTTCTTTTGAGCTGATTGGCATCACTAAAACGTAATCCAGAGTACACACTAAAGAGAAACAGTTTACGAACTTTATCTAGTGACTTATTACCATCAAAATCATGTTCCTCAATCCTTTTGATTTCATCAGCAGTTAAGAATTCTTTAGTTCCCTTTACTCGCTGCATTACAAAACCTATACTTGGATTAATTGTAATCACCTCATTAGCTAAAGCGTTATTAAAAATCACTTTAAGCTTTGACAGATACTTATTTGAAGTAGCCCTACCAATTGGACGTTTCATAATATGATGGTCCGTTGTACGCAAGTGAGTTTCAAATTGTACAAAGTGCTTCCTTTTCCATTCATTCATTCTCATATTTGATAAGTGGATAGATGATAAAAAACGTGCAAGATACTTTCTCAATGTCTTGTAATGTGCAATTGTACCAGGTCTATATTCATCAGTCTTTGCATTTATTATATCAATATAGTTATCGAGATAGATTAAAATCAGTGGGCAACCTATTTTAGAATTTTCGCCATGATACACCATTTTGATGTTTGCTGCTGTTGGTCTTGTTCCACTATTTCTGATAGAAATGAATGACTCAAAAATCTTACCTTGAATTCTTGATAGTTTTTGATTCCGATAGTTGTTATGATCTATCGAATCATTGAACCGCATATTTTCAGCATCCCAGTCTTCATCTTCACAAGTTATGTCTGCTTTGAATTCTGCTTTCAACCGGTTTAACCCAAGTCTAACATGGATTGTCGTTTCTCCTTTTGAATTCTTCACCGCAAAGAATTTAACTGTGTAGGGTATTGTCTCAATATATTCCATTGTCATAATGTTATGCTTTCTCGTTTTCGTCCAAAAGTCTTGACAAGTCACTTATTCGGTAAAAGAGCTTACGCTTACTCAATCTTGAAAATGTCAACTTACCACTTTTGCGCAAAGCATATAAAGTTGATTTACCAAGTCCAGTAATTCGTTTAGCAGATTCTTCATCAATCCAATCATTAATAGATTCAAGTTCTTGTGTAAACCCAATCTTAGTTTCAATCGATTTTAATCTTTCCGTTAGTACTTTTAATTGAAGCTGAAGCGCCTCATCAAATCCTTCGTTCATGCGAGATTAGCTGTTAGTAATAAAAAGGAACAAGATTATCCTGCTCTTTTTATCATATACTGGACTTGAACCTTTGTTGCGGTTATGCGGAAATAACCTCAGTTTATATTGACAAATGTTGAACTGTATAATTATGTCGATTGTTTTCTCCTGCTCAATCTATAACCATTCTTTAGGAACTGCTCCATAGGAGTCAGTTTTAACAGTTGGCGGTTTTACGCCTAACCTTTTAAAGCAATCTATAAAGATATTCTGAGCAATAATAGATTTTGATTCAGGGAGAAGGACTGAATCATGTACCGTGAGAAATGGACCAACATTTTGTTTAATTAATGCCGGAATTATTAAGCCAGTAATTAATCTTGACTCTAGCCTTTGACACATACAGCTTATGGTCTTGTGATAATATTTTTTACCGGGGAACCTACCTTGCTTGTCAAAGAACATTTCCTTCATCAACGGAAATTCCTTTTCATCAGTTGTTTTCATAATTGATATTGCTTCTGCAACATCTGAAAACAAGATTTTAAATGTTTCTCGGGCAAGCTTATATTTTTTCTTTTGATACTGTTCAGAATCAAACAATATGCGTTTTATGAATTCTTCTTTTGCATCATCTCGATCTTGTAAAGTATGTCTATTCATCAGCCAAAATTTATAAATCCCACCTTTTGAACACAGATCTAGATAATGAATAGATTTCGACAAATGAAGTTGATCTATCTTATTTAAGATAGGCGTGAACTCAGGTATAATCTGCTTAACAATATCTGGGTAATTTATAATTAATGCTACTAAGAAAGGTTGACAATTTGCTATGTCAACTGAACATAGCGGTTCGTTCACATTCTTTATTCTTAGATAATATCGGTACTCTCTTGGTAATCTCGTATAGATACTATGGAACCTTTCTCCATAGGCACACACAATTGGTTTAGGAACACCATTATCATTAATTAGGTGTGTAGTCATTTCAGCATCAATAATTCCTTTAATAGACTCCCGTTTCAAGATGATTTCACCTGATCCAACTTTGGATATAAACTTACCCACCCCATCAGTATCAAAGTAGAACCTAGGAAGCATCTTCTCCATTTTATTATGGATGGAACAGAAAGGAATTATCGCTCGGAACTCATCAGAATATTGCTCCTTTTCAAATTTAAGTTGATCATTCTGTATGGCTTTTAGAGTCTTGTAATCTGTTATCTTCTCATGCTTAAACCTTCTTCCATTTTTAGGTTTTAGTAGCAATGGGTTTATTCTATATGGCGTACATCGTTCTCCACTCACATAACTTTTAGTACCATTATAATTTCTCTTAATTTCTATGATTCTATTCTCTTCAAGAAACTCATCATATCTGGCATAATCTTTTGTAAGTAGTCCTTTTAATCTTTCTGCTGATAAGTTGACCCAGCCCTCTAGGTGATAGTAACTATCCCGTTTCTTATCATTCAGTTCGTCATATATCCATAAGCTATAAATTTGATGGAGTAGTACTTTAATTCTATCTGGGCACAGCTTCGTACCTTGAACTAAATCATCGATGTTTCCTAGATGAACTGGCAGTACAACTGTCAATGGAAGAAACTCTTTTATGGGTGTATATTTACTTGGCATAGGAAAAAAAGGTGCGACATCATACTATAATATACCCCTTTCTCAAAATCCTGATTTTTTAAAGAATCTTAAGGGATTAAAAAAAGGAACCCATTAGGGATATTATAACGGATTCCTTTTATTTATATAAATGATATTTACTAATGTTTCAGTTAACAATAATGTTATTCATTCATTAAATGACCGAATAAAAAGACAGACCATTCCTTTAACCAATAATGATTAGACATAATATAACTGATTAACTCTGTGTCATCTTCTGTAGTCAGAATGAATTCAGGATTGTTGTTTTCGAATGACTCCCTATCTTCAGCAAGGCAGTTTAATAAAGTGTCTTTAAATCCTTCTAAATAAAAGGATAATCTATCATTGCATTTTTCTATGTATAAATTTGTTTCCATTGTTTTTGTTTTATGCAGGAGTCATTGTGACTCCTGCTGGTTAATATTATAATTAATCTATTTCGCTTAGTAAATCATCACCAAGATCATTCTTAATGTTCTCCACTATAGCTTTCATAAACATTGGAGGTATTGTGTTTCCAAATAGTTTATGTGCTTTTACTGTGCTTATTTCTGATGGGATTTTAAACCAATCTGGAAATGTTGCAAACTTTTTATTCTCATCTACAGTCAATGATCGGCTTTCACCTTTTGAGTAGACAATTACACCATCAGTTGCCGTAATTGTATTCATATAGCCTGTATTCGATTTTAAAGTCTTCTTGGATTGTCCAACTTTAATAGCATCTATTTCAGGAACTATATCAACAATTCTTAATGATTCAATAGCTTCAAAATCTGGCGATGGTGGTGTTGGAATCACACCATACTCTTTCAAGTAACCAATAAAAATCAGTCTAAAACGCTTTTGTGGAACTCCAAAATTTAGAGTACATAGTTTAAAACATTTAATCTCATAATGAGGCTCCAATTCTTCAGCAATCCTTCTTTTTATCTCATTAAGAATTGATGTATTACGAGGATCTTCCATTCCTGGAACGTTCTCAATTATAAAACATTTAGGGAGTACACCAGCAATTAATGAAATACTATCTAAAAATAATTTATTCCTTGGGTCGAGGGGATTAATTACTCCTTTTGCCACACTAAATCCTTGACATGGTGGGCTCAGAAGCATTATTCCCAATTCCTTACATCTAATAGTATTCGTCTTAGAATTTCAAAAGGCTGTAGCTTGCTAATATCTGTGTTCCAAAAGTTAACATGCCGTTTTCCAATGAAATTTGCTTCAAATACTTTTTGTGCTACACTCCAATTGTCAATCCCAAGGAGCTCTTTAACTTGAGCTAACATCAGACCTAATGTACCTCCACCTAGACCACAAAACAATGTTATTGCTGTAATGGTCATTTTGATTTTTTTCTTTTTATTTTCCATGATTCTCGTATTTTAATTCTCCGTTTTCGTTAGTATTAATTCTTCTAGTTTCATTTCCACAGAAATGACAAGGTTTAATCTCTGTCAAGTCAACTTCTTCTACAGCTTTATACTCTTTCCTTTTTGGAGGAGCACATGCTTTGTAAGCTTCATTCAAGGAGATTTTATCTTTTCCTGTTCCTACTAGAGAAAGAAGATTGTAAGCTTTATCACCCACATATTCTGTTTTGTATACAGCTGAAGGAGTTATACCAATTGTATTCGCTATCCGCTCCCTAGTGCTTCCTTTCTCATTCTCTGAAAGATTTTCATCTAGATCTGTTCGACATCCTTGACTTTTTGCCCAAAACGATTTCAATACCTTTATTTCATGGTATTTTTCTAAATCTGTTTTGGTTCTGTGGGAATTAGAGTTGACCATATAAGTAGGTTCATCCTCTTCAGGAATATCCACTATTTCAACTTCAACTTCTTTCCACCCAAGTTGTTTAACAGCTTTAAGCCTCCTGTTTCCACACAAGACTTCATTTTTCTTGTTCAGTATAATTCGTTGCATTAAGCCAAGAGACTTAATACACTCTATTAACTGTTCAATGTTAGTTGCGGAATAGATTCTTCTATTCTCTGCATGTTGAAGAATATCTTCAACTTTAATTCTAATTAATTCCATAATTTTTTAAGATTATGGTATCGGAGGCCTCTTCTACCGATTTACAATAGAACAAATCTACACCCGAATCCTTGGTAAAACAGGGGTTTCACTTGCTGTTAGATCTAGCAAATGTATTGGTCAGTAAAGCAAGTAAAATTGATGGTTGCTAATCCTTTATTTCAAGAGCGAAATAAGATTTGTACTTCTCAGAGATATTAGACATTGATTCTAATAAGAATTTATATTCACGATCTTCATGTGGTATTAAGAAATAATCAAGAATTAATTCAGCAAATTTCTTTTCTGAATAGGTTTTAATAATTTTTTGTTCTTCTAGCCTTGAAAGAAATGCAGCAAGAAAAGGTATCCCACTCTTGACTCCAGTTCCATTCCATTTGTAGCCATTCTTGAGTTTTGAAATTATATGAAATTGTTTATTGGATGGTAACATTTTATAACGGCAAAAATCATTACACACATAAATAAATCGACTTTGATCAATAATGATGTCTTTAAGAGATATGCCTTGAATATTATCACGTTCGTTCTCTAACCAGTTTGAGTATTTGAAAATTGTTAAAGAATTAACAACTGAATCTATATTTGGTTTTGTAAAAGTATTACGATAAATAAATTTCACCTCCTCATCGAGAAGCAACACTTTAACTTCTTCAAGTTCTTTAGTTATCAGATGTAAGTCTGTGAGGATGTGTTTGATTTTAATCTCCTTATGATTAGAATCATTAAGTGCTTTAGATAATTTTATCGTAATTATCTCATTAAAATCATCAAAAACTTGCTCCAACTTTTCAAGTTCGGATAAATAATATGTTCCAAGTTCCAAATAAAGTCGATCCCTCAATTGAGTATCTAAAGTTAGATTTAAATCAAAGGCCTGTGAATAGTTTCCTTCTGAAGAATCTAAGATTAACAAAGCTGAATGTACTATCTTTTCTAGGTCTGAAATTGCTCGTAGAAAAGGGTTCAGTCTTCCAAGTGAAAGTTCATTCCCCCTAATTATCTTCTTAGCATATCGTTGCAAACAATCATTTAAACCAAGTGTATAGTCAATCGGAGAAGAAAAAACAGAGCCGAAAGTTACCTTAAACTCTGAAGATTCCATTTGGAGAAACTCTATACTTCCAGTTTTATCTAATTCTAATATTTTTTTTTCGGTTACTTCAATAAGTTTTTTAACCCGACTCGTTGAATCAGCAATAATTCTTTCACAGAACAATTTTTCTAGTTTGGATTTTAAATATTCTTTTTCCATGGCTTACAGTCAATTACAAAGATACTTTTAATTATTTCTGCTACCAATCAAAGTATCTAGTAATTGTTTCTGGAGCTTAGAAATATTGTTTTTAACAAGTTGAGCATTCTCAAACTCTTCATTTTTTACAAAAACCCAAAGATTTGTTCTAAGTGACTTTATTTGCTTAGCCAATTTAGAAACCTCTTTCTGCTTTTCTTGCTTATTCATCATAAGCTTAAGTATACATCTTTAATGTTTTCCTGTGTTAATCCAATGTATTTTCTAGTAATCGAGGAAGATGAATGTCCAAATATTTCAGATAGGTAGATTAAAGAACGTTCAGATTGGTTATCCATTTCAAACACGTGCTTCCCAAAACTTTTCCGTAATGTATGTGAGCTTGGATTTTGAACCCGCACATTATACTTTTGGAATATTACTTTTAATCGCTTATTAATATAAGACACCGATAATTGACCGCCCCATTGATTAGCGAACACATATTCGCTATTCCAATGATTATCTTTTAACCTAAGTTCATTTGAACAAACGTTGATTGCATCGACCACTTTATCATTGATGGTTATAATTCTAAGTTTTTTGGTTTTTGATTCTTGAATCTGTAATTCTTCTTTACCCATTATATCGCTCCATTTAATCGACAGTAAATCACCAATACGTAATCCAAAGTAGCAGCCCATAGTTATTAGTAAGTAATCTCTGTATTCATTATCTCGTTTCAACCGACCTGTTAATCCAAGCATTGTATTCCAGTCCATCCCGGAAGTTGTAGTTTGTCTATTTGCCATAATTATTAGTTTATGACGAGTTTAAGCGAAATCTGGATGCTATTGTCCCATTTACAGCAGTTTTCTTATGTAAACGGGACAATGTGAAGAGGGATGATTGTTAACTTACTGGAAACCAGTAATAGTCCCAGTTTTGATGAAAGTGGGACTGTTTTTGTTATTTATGCTTTGAACAGGTTTTCTAATTTTTCACCATTTTTCTCCGCAATGTAAAATTTGTATTTATTAATACTACTAGTTACTTCTCGTTTTACCGATTCAGACCTATCCCAAAAACTCTTATTACTTTCTAATCTAATGTGGAACATTTCTATTTGAAATTTTCTGGTATATGAGAAAAATTCTTTTGGATCTATATTCAAATCGTCTATAGCCCTTTTTAATCCAATTGTATAGTTTTTTGAAGACCTGAATCTTTCACCATTATTTTTTATATGGAAATTTTCTAACCACTTCCCAAACTTATCGATATAATGTTCAACAATTTGTCCTCCCCTTAAATCTGAAGGGATTTTCGACTTTTTATCTTCTTGTACTTTTTTTACATTATCTGAATACAAATAATATTTTAGCAATGCTCTGATTCCAGTTTTAATATTTGCTTGGAACTTTGGACTGTGTTTTTTGAAATTAGAAAATTTGTTTACCCCACCTTTTAACAACTCTGCAATTTCTTGAAAGTATTCAGTTGATGAAAAATAATACTCCTCATTTTTTCCAACTGCTCTCGAAAAAGCATCAACATAACTTAAATAAGATTTTGCAGAATCAGGTGTTAAACGATTTTCAAGATATTCAACAAAGTTTTTTCGAGATGGTTTCATAATGCAACATTTTGGAGAGTAACATTAAGAATTATAAATTTATATTGCAAGAAAATTAGACAGAAATCAATGCCATACAAATTTGTAGCAGGTCTATTATATAACTAACTTGTTTCTACTTTGCGGAAATTCTATATTCAAAACTCATTAGCTTAAAATAAACCCAGTCGATTAGTAATCCACCCTCATACTTTTTAAGTGGATGCGATTTCATATTATCAATAACGGCAGTAGCAACTCCTGTTATGTATTTCCCAGAAGGGAAGTGGAGGCGGTACATTGTTGTATCGGAAGAAATAGCTAAGATGTAGTGCCCTTCATTTCCGTAGAAATCAAATCTGTAAGGGTAGTTTGATGTTGACATACATTATATATAATCTCAATTAATCAAAAGTTGGGAATCTTTTCGTTTTACTTGGGATTAGGATACTGCTAAAAATTATTTTTGATTTCGTTTAGGAATTCATTGGTCACATTTTTTATTTCACGATAATTCTCCGATTTTTCGTTTGTTGGTTCATTCAGATAAAGTCCTCTATTTATTTCAAGCATTATTGATTCTACATTTTTATTTTTCTGATAATATTCTAATGGCACTAGTGACCCACTATAAGGCCAATCAATTCCTAAAGAATATCCTTTACTGCTAAAAAATTCTTTCGATATGTCTATTAGTTTTTGGGGTGTATGAAATCTGTCCGTACCTATATTGAAGTCTGGACGATTATCATCTTTATTCAAGTCTCTAATAAAAGGTTTACTTGGATAAGAGTGACAATCAATAATTAAGGCAGATCCAAATTTATCTAACTGCTCAGCAACTGCATTACTTAATTTACCATGATGTTTCCAATAATATTCTTTTAAAATTCGTTCTCTTAATTCAGAACTAACTGTTCTTATAATATTTCCAGCATCACTTTTTTCATAGAGTACGCCCATTCCAAATTTTGCCATTGTTTCTTGACTATCATCACTAAACCTTTCTGGATCGCAGAAAACTCTTGAAAATTCTGCAATAACACTTATTTCTTCTGGTGAATGAAATAAATCGTCCGTGTACCAATCTGTAAGTTTTAATATTTCTTTATTCAAAACTTCATCTGATACAACATAACCATCTTTTAAAGGTATATTGACAGAAGAATGAGGTATGTGAAGGATTAACTGTTTCATAAAATGTCTTTTTTATACTATACAAGTATAACTTTATCTGAATTAAACATTAAAATTATCTAATCTATCTTTTAATTTGCTCCAATCTGGGCAGTACTTATTTAATAGTGCCCAAAACTGAGAACCATGATTATGGTACTTCAAATGACAAACTTCATGAGTTAGTACATAATCAATGCAATGGACTGGTGCTTTAATAAGGTCCGCATTAATTACAATGTTTCCCTTTTTTGTGCAACTTCCCCAACGCTTGTTTAACTTACGAATCATTAAGCTATTCAGTTGGAGTTTCTCATGTTCCATCATTGGTTGTAGTAATTGTAACCGTTCTTCAAATTTGATTCGTGCATGTTTGAGATACCAGGTGTTTACCAATCCTGAAATTTTACTCTCATCCGTTTTATCTTTGACATGCACTTTCAAATATTTCCCTGACAATTTCACATCAGGTTCACCCGCTATTACTTTTAACCTGTACTGACGTCCCAAATATTTAATAGCTGTTCCGCTTACCCATTCAGGTTTTACGGTAGCTTCTGGTTTACCATGAAAGAACCGTTGTTGTTTAGCAATCCATGGGGCTCGTCTTTCAACTCTACTTTGTATTTCTTCATGAGTTGCTGCAATAGGAGCTTTAACCCAAACAGAGCTATCTGGATGGACTTCAATAGCTAAAGTTTTACGTTCTTTATATTCAACTTTATAAGCGATAGTAGTGGTGCCGTAACTGATTGATTTCATGTTAAAATACGTTTCGAGCAACCATTAATACTTTATCCAAAATTATATCGAGTTGCGTGAAGCTTAACTCAACACTAAAGTCTTTTCGTTTTTCCAGAAGATAATCCTCCACATCATTTTTCATTTGCTTCTGAATATCTTCATTTCGCTTCCAGTCTCGAATGACTAAACGTTGGAGTATGTTTGATAAATCAATTCCGGCATTTGCCAACACTTTTTCAACCTCTGTTAAAGTTGACTCAGGTATATCATTTTGTAATACTTCTTTTACAATTCCGTAAAATGCTCTAGCTTCTGGATTACCTCTTAGATTTTCAGGCACATCTCCCATACTTCCTTCAACTAGATCTTCACGTGCTTGAAGCATTTGTTTTAAGTACTCAGCTTCTGATAATCTTTTATCTAAGAACATCTGAATAGCTTCGTCAATTAAGGTTCCGAACTTTTTATAAAATACAGGATCTTCATCCATTCGCTCAGTAATAACCTTCTTCATTCTATAAGCAATGGCATCTGCTTTCGAAGCGGTAGAACCAGTTAATGCTTCTACTTCTTTTTTAAATACTTCCTCATCAAAAATATTGATTGGTGCTGTTGTTTGTTCAATACCGTCTGTTCCAATTTGAGTGTCTAATAATTTACGAACTCTTCCTTCATATTCTTTATAATCTATCTTTTCAGAATACCTAATTTGTACAGATTTCCTCAAACTTTGGAAAAACTTTAAATCCTTGATAAATATTCGCTGTCTATCTTCATTAAACATTTTATAGAATACATCAGATGCCATTCCACCTTGTAATGCTTTTGCAAAAGTGATTAACTGAGCTCTGAAATTATCTCGAATATCTTTTGGTGCTAAGAAACGTTCAACTTCTTCAACGTCTTGCTTATTACTGACTTCTTTAAATACATCCCAAACATCAGAATGGTATTGAGGTATCTTTTTAATTTCCTCATCAACCTTCATGATAGCACCAGAAATATCACTTTCATCAAAATCCTTTAAAGCACTATATTGAGTTAATGCTTTATCTAAATCTCCCAATACACCTACATAATCTACAATGTAACCGAAATCTTTACCTTCAAATAATCTATTGGCTCTTGCGATTGCTTGTAACAAACCATGCTCTCTTAAAGGTTTGGCTATGTATAAGGTATTACATCTTGGTGCGTCAAAACCTGTAAGGAGTTTTCCAACCACTATCAGTATTTCTATTTCATCATCAGACTCAACAAACTTATTGGTAATCTGTTCTTCATACTTCTCAATAGAACCATACCTCGCATTTATCTTTTTAAAGTACTGTTGAACTTCACTTGTTACTTCCTCCTCAACTTCTTCATGGTCTGTTCGTGTATCGGAATTTGAAATCACAACAGCCGTCTCAATCTTCAATCTTGGGTTGGTTTGATTCTCAAAATAGTTGTAATACTTCAAGGCAGTATCTTTTAATGGCACAGCCAGTATTGCTTTGAATTTTGTTCCTTTCCAGTTCTTACAATAGTGTTCCGAAATATCGTAAGCAATTTCTTCTACGACTTGGCTTGACTTATAAATCTCAGTAATGGAAGAGAATTTCTTTTTTAAATCCTTCCGTTGGTATTCTGTTAACGGTTCCGATAAACGACTAAACCCTTTATCAATCTGTTCTTGATTGACAGTTAATTTAGCAGATCTGCCTTCATATAGTAAAGGTAATACCGCGCCATCCTTTACTGCTTGATCAATCGTATATTTATCAATGTAGCCTCCAAACTTATGAGCTGTATTCTTCTCATCTTTCATTAATGGTGTACCGGTGAACCCAATGTAACAAGCCATTGGTAATGCTTTCTTCATTAAAGCGTGGTTCTTACCATATTGACTACGATGGCTTTCATCTACCAAGACAAAAATATTCTCGGATCTATTTCTAAAATCTTTTCGTTTAAGTGCTGACTCAAACTTATCTATAATAGTAGTAACAATTTCCACACTACTTTCTTGAACTACATCTATTAAGTGATTACCGCTTTTTGCTCTTACTGGTTCTTTACCACAATGCTTAAAGGTCCTGAATATTTGCTTATCCAATTCAACTCTATCAGTAACGATTACAACTCTTGCATTAGGAATGTTGTCATTTAATATGATAGACTTGGCAAGCATTACCATAGTTAATGATTTACCACTTCCTTGTGTATGCCAAATAACACCACCTTTACGTTTACCATCTTCATCAAAGTTCTGTACACGTTTTACTGTATTGTTTACCGCAAAATACTGTTGATACCTTGCTACCTTTTTAACACCACCATCAAACAAAGTAAAGTTATAAGACAACTCAATTACTCTTTCTGGACGACACAAACAGTACAACATTCTGTCCTGTTCCGTTGGCAGTCTGTTTTCTGCTACTTGACCATTCGTATCAGATTTTATTACGGCATGAACTGCATCCTCAATATTGGATTGTTCTTTCCAAAAACTCCAAAATTTAGCAGGTGTATTAGTCGTTCCATATTTTACTTCATTGGGTTGAACTGCTATTAATAATTGTGTAAAATGAAATAGCTTGGGAATACCATCTTCTTTCTTTTGGTTACGAATAAATTGAGAGATACTTTCCTCTATGGATTGATTCTTATCCCTACGTTTATTCTCTAAAACACAAAAGGGAATACCATTGATAAATAAAACCAAATCTGGCCTTCTTGTTGAATCAACACCTTCTACAATGTATTCGTCAGTTACATGGTAAACATTATTCTCTGGATGTTCCCAATCAATGTACTTGATAGTGAAACTCTTCTTGTTACCCTGTACTGATTCTTCAAAACTCTTACCGAGGTTGATTAGGTCAAATATCTTTTCAGATGTTTTTACCAATCCTTCATCTGGCACGTTTTTTATTGCATAAATTGCATCATGAATACTGCCTTTAGAAAAATCGTATGTACTGCCTTTGTATTCAAATGAGTTGATCTCACTCAGTTGCTTTTCTAGTATGTTCTCTAGTATTACATTGCTCAATATCCCATCTCGTTCTTTCTCCGTTTCATCAGGGGAGATGTATTGCCAACCTAACTTCTGTAATAGAATTAATGCTGGTTCTTGTGAGTCTTTTATTTCTGTGTATGATTTCATTTAATTCCTTTTAATTGTAACATTTACGCATGTTTTACGTTGTAAATAGTAGAGAGCGAAATGTTAAAAACTTGTGAAAAAGTTTGAATTCACAAAAATATCTCTACATTTGTATCGCTCATTCTTCCATAATAGGAGAAAGGAGTTTCGAAGCTCGATACATCAAGATATGTACCGGGCTTTGCGTTTTAATGTACTTCATCCAATTTCTTTTTTAATTTTTTCTTAATCTGTTTCTCTCCTCCCGGTTCGTTTAAATAGTAGGCAGTTAATAAATAATAATCTGTTTTACTTCTTTGGGGTTCAAGAATAATCACATATTTCTCTTGCTTGTTATAAATATATGTTCGTATTACATCTTTCCCTTTTACTCTGTCTTCATAACTAAAAACAACTATATCATGTTTTGTGTTTTCTTCTGTATGCACCTTTACCCAATGCATACGGATTGAACGAGCCATCTCAAAAGACCTAGACCCTAACTTATTTCCCTTTTCGTCTTTATCTTCTCTAGTAGTAAGGTGTCTATACAAAGTAAGCATTGGGTATTCACCTTCTTTTTTAGTTGGTCGAATTTGTTTATTTCTAAATTTAAAGAGAGAGTTATTTGCAATGTCTCTATCAAACACACCCATTAATGAATTCTTGCGTTGGTATTCGTTAAATGAAGCTAACTCTAGTAATTGTGGATATTTCTTAATTAAATTAAACGGCATCTGTTCTTATTTTAAATCAATAAAAAACAGATTGAATTTATCTGCCGATTTTGGAGTTGATTCTGTAATAGGAACTTTGCAATGCGATTCTATTTTCTCAATGATTTTGTTTTTTGCTGTTACTTTATTCAGTCCTCTTAATTTATAATTAATTGCACCCATTATTAAATCGGTGAGCTGCATAAAATAGCTCTCATGAGAACGGATAAATTGGCAATTACGAATTGAAGCGTTGTATTTCAATACCTCATTTAGTTTCTTTAACTTCTTGTGGCTACGTGTATCTTTTATATCTAAGTATAGGTTATAGGTATAGCTTTGGTCTATTTTATGATGTATTAATTGATAGTACATTCTAAAATAAAAATCATCATAAGTAAATCCTTCTTGATCTTCTTTTATTTGATTTTTATCTACTATAATGGATCTAAAATTCAAATCTGTAGAGAAAAAATAATCAATTAAATCAGAGTAAAAATGATAAGCACCTTCCGATACATTACTCCATTTTATTTCTCCTTTAATTTTATGTTTAGCCTTTATCTGTTTTATATTTTCCTTATGCAGTTTCATTTGATTGTATGCTGTACTCACATAAGCAATCATCATGTAGGGCATGCCATCATTTTGTAAATGGGTGCTTTCGTCACAGTAGAAATTGAATGTTTTACTCATAATAGTATATTGTTATATCTTATTTCCTTTTATCTCATCATAAAACCCATCCAAACCTTCTTCTCTAGCAAAAAAATAAAGACTTAACATTGCAAATAACCATAGTGCCCACTGTTCCCAATATGGAATTTGATAATCTCCAATAATTAATTTATACGCCCAGTAGAACCCATAAAACGAATAAAATCTTGAGTAAATCCACTTCATTTTTGGATAGAGATATTGCATTTCTATTTGCTTTCGTTTAGATAATTTACTGATGTCGTGTTTAGAATTATTCATTTTTTCTTTTATTTCATCAATTTATACAAATGTTCAGGTAAAGGCGGAAACGATAAATCATAAGTTTCTAAATCATCTTTAAAAGCCTGTACTAATTGTTTTGCATTTTCTAAATCATCCCTTTCTGGTCTCTCTAAAGTTTGTTCTAGTTCTTTATATTGTTCCAAAACTGCCTCTACTAACTCAGGCATATCATTTCGTTTGGATTCTCTGTAAATAAATTTCCAAATGGACAACCCCCATTGAGCAACTTCAAAATTATTGGTATGAATTAATGAATCATAAGCTAGATTGAACCCAATGTAAATACATTGTTGGCCATTCTTAATTCGCATATCTCTGTCTTCTTTTCCATAAGATGAAGGAAAATAAGTTAACACTAACCCTTCAATGGATATAGCAATAGAAGAAGGCATATTCGACCGAGCTGCACTTGATACATTAATATTTAAAAAGCTTAGTATGTCTCTTGCTATGATTTCATTTCGGAAATCGGTATAGACATAAAGCTTATCAAGTATTTCTTTACTTTTAGACCAATCATAAGTAAAATCAAATTTGATTTTGGCTATTTCTACTTGAATAATAGCTGTGCGATTTATTTCTAAATACTCTTCTTTCTTTGTACTGTTTGATTCTTCTTCAACTAATTCTGGAAAGAACTCTTTTAAAATCCTTATATTTTTTGATAGCGAAAGTTGTTTTTCAAAATGACTTGGGACTTGCCAAACAATGGAAAGGTTTAATTCTTCCGCTTTTGTTTCAATGTCAATAATATACTTTGCTTTTTTCTCCCCTTTTTTCTTAGACTCTGAAAATGCTTTGTTGATATAGAAATATACCACGTTAATTTTGGGGTTCTTTTCTTTTGCTTTCTCTAATGAACTAATAATTTTCTTTTTGTATGAAAGAAAGGTTGAAGTTGGTTCTAAGTATTTAGACTGAAATCCAATCCATTCATTATTTATTTTAATAGGTTCTGTTTCTATACCTACTTGGTTTTTATGTGCGAATATTCCAAAGGGTTTATTAAATCTAGAACAGAACAAGGAATTGGACATACGTTCAAATGCAGATTGCTCCTGACCATCAAACTTTACCTGAAAACTGCTCCAATTCAATTTTTTCATAACTTATACCTTAACCCTAATTTTACCCGTTAATAATTGCTGCATTAACCCTTTCTTTTGGTTTTGCATGGCGCCTAATTCATCTTTTAATGATTTGATTTCTTCACTTAAACTCATTAACAATGATGTTGTTTTTTTCTGCTCTTCAACACTAGGCAAACTGATTTTGTACCAATCAAGAAAGTCTTTTGGTACGTGTGGGATTCCTGACCCTTCTCTAACATTCATAATTCGCCCTTCATTAAAAATCAAATGGTAGCACAAATAATTATTGTCAATTTTAGAATTGGGTTTTAAAACTGAAAAGGTAGAGCCAACTATTCCAACTTTACCCGTCATTGCTTTACCTGCCTTAGAACCATCCCAGAGTAATAAAACATCCGTTTTCTGACATTCAATCGCCTTATCATCTGCACTATACATTCTAGGCTCTCCTTCAAAAGATGTTGTGTCAATTACAGGCCGCCCTTTTTTATCTTCATTTTGAAGAACAATATTTCCTTTTGATTTTTTAACAAGAACATTTAGCTCAACACTTTCCCACTCCCCACTAAACTCAGGAAACCGAACCTCTCCAGTTAACAATTTTTGCATTAAGCCTTTTTTGCGTTTTTCTTTGGCGGCTATGAGTTGGGTTTGTTGTTCTATTAACTCATCCCACTTACTGAGTATGGCTGCAATTTTTTGTTGCTCTGGGAGGGGAGGGAAAGGTATTTTAAATTTTTTTAAATCACTGCCATTAATTGAGTTTATGGTTGCGCCTAAATTTTTATAAACTTCCTTTTTGAAAAAATCAGTTTTAAAAACTTGTGATATAAATCCATTGTGAACACTCCTGTAAATAGTCATAAATGCACCAAAAGCAACATTTCCAATTTCTTTTGTTATTAATGTGTTTTTTCCTATAAGATTTTTACTTCCATTCCTTACGCAAATTAATATGTCGTTTTCTTTTACAGGATTGTATTTCCCTGTATTAACATAAACATTATCTTTATATGATAGCTTACCATTTTGAATATTTGAAGACCTCAAAACTAAAACACCATCATCATGAATATCATTTGGGGAATATGTTAACCCATTAATAATTTCTCCAATTTCATTTAATTGAATAATTTTCCAATCGTCTGGTATCCAGCCCAACTTAGTCTCTTTAAAGCCTTCTTTATTTTCGTTTAGCACCTCCATAATTAAAGTCCTAATTCTTGTAAATAATTCTGAATCTCGGATTTAACCTTAGTTAAATTTGACTCAAGTGCTTCAATCTCTTGTGCTACTACTTTCAAGTCAACTTCTTCCTCGGGTTCAAACGTGTCTACATATCGCGGTATGTTTAAGTTAAATTGATTACCTTCAATTTCTTCAAACGTAGCTCGGTGAGCATACTTCTCTATATCTTCCCATTCGGCTTCGCTCAGGGTAGAAAAAGCAGTATAAGCTTTAACAACCTTATCAATATCTTGGTCACGCAGTTTATTTTGCTTTTTACCACCATCAAAATCTTTACTGGCATCTATAAACAATACATCTTTATGTTTTTTGCCCTTGTTAAAAATTAGCATGGCTGCTGGTATTCCTGTTCCAAAAAACAAGTTAGACGGTAAACCAATTACTGCTTCTAGTAGATTTTCTTTAATCAATGCCTCACGTATGGTCTTTTCGGAACTACCTCTAAACAACACACCATGAGGCACAATAACACCCACTTTACCGCTTCCTTCTGCGGCAGAATTTACCATGTGTAGAATAAAAGCATAATCACCTTTCGATTTTGGTGGTACACCTCTAGTAAACCTTTTATAGACATCACCCGCTGCGTGTTCGTGTCCCCACTTATCCAAAGAAAATGGAGGGTTGGCTACCACTATATCAAACTTCATTAAATGGTCGCCTTCAATTAACTTAGGGTTATTAATCGTATCGCCCCATTCAATTTGAGCGGCATCCATTTCGTGCAAAAACATATTCATTTTTGCCAATGCCCAAGTTCCACCATTACTTTCTTGTCCAAATAAAGAACAATCTCTAATAGTTGTGTTAGGCTTATGAGGTACTTCTTCTGCAACGGTAATCAATAAAGATCCCGATCCACAGGTTGGATCATAAATTCGTGCACCAGTTTCTGGCTTCATTAATTTAGAAAGTAATACAGACACTTCATGTGGTGTAAAAAATTCACCACCTTTTTTACCAGCACCATCTGCAAAGCGTTCTATGAGATACATATAAGCATTACCAATTATGTCTTCTGTACCAATTACAGAAGGACGGAAATCCAATTTAGGTTTATCAAAATCTTCAATCAAGTGTTTCAACCTACGGTTACGGTCTTTGGTGTCGCCTAGTTTTGTACTAGAATTGAAATCTAAATCACCAAATACTCCTTCTAGTTTTTTCTTGTTTTCATCTTCAACCTTCTCAAAGATTTTATTCAAGAACTCACCCAAATTAGGGTTGTTTTTATTGGCTACTACATTTTCAAATGTGCAATCATCCGATAAAACAAATGGTTCTCTGCTCATCTTCCGCTGAATCATTGCTTCATCATCACCAAATTGTTCTTTAAATTCGTTGTACTTATCTTTATACTTATCACTTAGGTATTTAAAGAATAGAAACGCCAAGATGTAATCTTTGTAGCTCTGCGAATCCATTGTACTTCTAAATGTATCACAAGCTGCCCATAAGGCTGCGTTTATTTCGTCTGTTGTTGGTTTAGTACTCATATCATTTAATTAAATTAATCATTGTTTGGTTTAAGAACACTTCTTTCTTCTCAAGGTACTCTTGTGTTAGGTATTTTTCTGTACGCATTAAGTTATTCAGTTCGGCAATCTGTTTTTGCTTCTTCATATCAGGTAATTCAACTTCTAATTGAGCCAAGGCATCTTTTCTAATGTTTCCAATCGTTACTCCTAAACGTCTTTGCTCAAAATAACCTTGTGCTTTTGACGAGTTCAAGAACCAGGTTAAATACTCTGGCAACACTTTGGCTCTATCAGGTCTAATAATAAAGAACAACGAAACTGCTATTGCTGGTTGATCAGACTGATACAATGTTGCAAAATTCCTATTTCCTTTTGCCATAAACAAAATATCACCGTTACCAAGCAACTGACTGTGGCTAATTCCGTCTAATCTAATAGATTGAGGCTCTCCTACAATGGAAGAATGGTCAGAAGAAATGTTTTTCATCTGAATAACCAAACACTCACCATTAGGGACGCTCTCAATTCTATGTCGAAACGACTTACCTGAATCAATCTTAGAAACGTTATTTAAGTAATAATTTTGCATAGTTATCAAATACTGTTTTACAAAGCTCGGAAATTATTATTGATTTTCCAAACTTATAGTGGATAGTTTTGTTTTACTGCAATTAGACGTGTTTACATCTCTTTCGGTTGCCTCATTAAAACAATAAATTACATTTCTCAATAAACACGGGAGATGTAAGCATAAAAAAAGAGGCTAAATAAGCCTCTTTCACATTTCAACACCACAGAAATTATTTTATTTCATACCCTAGACTCTCCTGAGCTAGTTTAATCAGCTTATCAATTCTATCCTTGGTTAACTGATTGCTCACGCAAATCAATCCATCAGGAAGCTTTATTTGCTCGTGTTCTTTGATAAAGAATCTTGCTCTATCTTTACTAACCTCCAATGCTTCTTTCTTTTTACTGATTAAACCATAAGGAGGAACGAGTTTAACAGGAAACACATCACACAACTGTTTGAAGGTTGGTTTGTTCTTTTTCACATAGAACGAGATAATTGCAAGAGCCAATCTACTTTTACCATATTCAACACCATTGAACTTGTATTTAGAAACATCACGACCACCTTTGTCAATATTAACTTTAGTTTTCTGTTTCACCATTGAATAGTACTTAAGATCCAAAGACAATTCTTCTTTCATAAATTTTCCTTCTTTCAACGTTTTAATTGCTTTATGGATTTGAATCATTGCAATATCAAAAGGAATCAATTCCTGAATTTCGTTAGCTGTTAATTTGCTCTGCGTTTCAAAAAGATTAAACACATGTCCAATCACATCATCATTTTTCATATTATTTGTTTTTTATTGGTTCAACACTACGAGTGTAGCAGTTACATTGGAAATATGTAGGAAATCAATAAAAACTTGCTAACGGAAATACTCCTATTACCGTCTTAAATTATGTTTACTATAAGTAAACATGTTTTAAGACCGTAATTAGTTCCTGAATGGGATATATAAATCATGATAGTTCCAAATGAAATAGCACCGGTAGATTACAACAAGAATACAAATGAATTCATCTTTGTATTGGAGGATTTTATACTTCGAGTCAATTACGAAACCAAACAGTTTGAATTGGAAACACCTGATAATTTGGCGTATAATGAGGATTTTGAGTTCATTAAATCACCCCCTGTAGATTTCGAAATTATTGATTTTGGATTGGTAGAGTGGATTCGATTAGCCTTGAAGTGGAATATTTCTATACCAAAGAAAAGGAGTATTGCTAAACCGTTTTCATTCCAAGTAGAAGGAATAACCTACACCGGGGAATTTAATCCGAGAACGAATGACCTAACACTATCAATACCTGGAAGAACCATCATTTGCTATTACGACACATTAACTACTGAATTCCCTGAGATTCAGTTCATGGATTACGGACAATTAGTTACTATGATTTCCAGTATAGCAGTTAGTGAAAGGTTAAAGTGCTATAAGGTTCCATGTGAAGAAACTGATTTTGTTAGTCCGACTGTTTTTACGCCTGAGTCAATAACAGTTGAAGGAAACGAATATGAATTCGGAATGATCACATCAGGATTGGCTCTCCTGAGGATACCAAATCGTAACATCTATACAAATATGCTCACCATCACAACGGATGTGCCAGAACTGACTGTATTACATCAGGAGATGCTGATTGATGTGATTCGGGATGTTGTCTATGAGAAAACTACAACGTAAGTCCTTTTATAGTCTATGACTTAAGACTTTTCTGGCATTTATAGAAATTAGTTGATTTAAAAAAGTTCTGGTAGAAGTAGCTACTTGATACGCCTCTTTACTGTATTCACTTACAATATTATCTGGTACATACTGTAGGGCGATTGATTCTAACATTTCATAAGACGGATAGTTTGATTCTAATTCTACCGTTCGATAATTACCGAAAAACAATGAGAGATTCTTCTTGGATAGGTTTTGACTTGTGTGTGAGAAGATGAACTTACCCCCAAGCTTAAGATAAGTTTCAAGGAATGACTTTAACCAATCAACGCGAGCATTATCATCGCTTCTGAATAGAAAATCCAAATCATCAACTAGGATATAGGATTGTTTGAGCAAGTGACCCGTTATTTTTTTTCGGTCATTCAAAATAGCCTTACATAATTTCATTGCGGACACGCAAAAGACACTTTTGTCATTATCTATAAGTTGATTACCTATTTGACGTAACAGATGTGTACCACCACAACCTTGCTGAGATTTAATAATTACTACATCTACTTTTGAAAAATCACTCAAAAACAGTTGTTCGATGATTTTTAAATTTAATTCAGGTGTTTCCGAGATGTAGTTGTTTAATGGGCTACCTAATAAACCTCCATTATCATTGAGCATTTACAACATTATATCTTTAAGATGGACTTTATCTGTTCTGGATCTTCTACTTTTTTAAGTTGTTTGTTTAAACCTTTCCATTCTGATTGTGAAATGTTGTTTAGGGTGTTAATTGAATCTATTACTTCCTTGCCAAGAACTTTCTTTTTTTCTAAATCTGTTTCCTCATTAAATTCTTTGATTAGAGGCTCTAATATAAGCATTGACTTTTTATAAAGAAATTTCCCTTTAACACTTTTGTCCTTCATTATTGGCTTTCCAGTTGTAGCGTCCACCAATAATGTCTCAACTTGCTTAACGTTTTCTGCTTTATAGGTGTCAACTGAAGTGTTAACATCAATATTAAGTTGTTTTAACTCTTCCGCTCTGCGCTCTAAATCAAGCTTATAATCGTCAACCATTTTTGTGTAACGATCTAAATCTTTTTTATACATTGCTCCTTTATTATAAGCTGCCTTGCATTTTTGCAATTCATTTTTCAAGCCTTCTTCACTTTCAAACTTTATCAATTTAGCAAAATCATCATCCAACTTTGAAATGTACTCTACATAAACCTCTTGCCAATATGCCTGTAAAGATGGATTTTTAATACCTTTCAACGCCAAGTTAATTTGTTGAATAGATTCATAATACTTCTTTTGTCCCCTTAACGAGACCGCATTTGACATATATTTCATTCTATTAGCATCATCAGTACTTTTCATCTTTGTAAATAGCTTTTCAGCTTCTTCAAAATTGTAATTCTTCATTGCGATTAAAGCGCTGTCAAGGTACATGTCACTCAAAGCTTCATAATCATCATAATAATCTTCTGATTTAATAGTGCCATCAAGGTTGTACTCAATCTGTTTGCCTACTTTTTTATCTTTCTTATAATTTTGAACACCTTGAATGTTTCCATTGGGGAAATAAAATTT
Source organism: Bacteroidota bacterium (assembly GCA_024280295.1). GTDB lineage: Bacteria > Bacteroidota > Bacteroidia > Flavobacteriales_D > Crocinitomicaceae > UBA4466. The sequence goes on along the minus strand of JAJRQK010000048.1, from coordinate 33,397 downwards.
CCATTCACCTGTTTTAAGTCCATTTAGATAATGTGATATAGATTGAGTCTTATTAGATGGCAGGTAAAATATTTTGTGTTCGCCATCAGGAAAAATTACTTTTCCGTTATCGTAAAACTTTTCGAACTTTATAAATTTAGCACCCTTAAAGCCTTTTCCGTCAAAATCACTATTGTAAAAACGATTAGTACACACCCATTTACCGTCTTTTTTACCATCTAAAAACAGCCCTTTACTTTGAATTACTCGTCCATCATTGTTCTCAAAGTAATATATTGCAGAACCATTTAGTTCACCATCCTTATAAGTCTCTTTATAATCAATTTTTCTCTGCCCTGAAGCTGTAGTATATTTCACCCATTGCCCTGTTTCCTTTCCGTTCTTATAGGTTCCCGTTTGAATTAAAGTCCCTGTTCTATTATATTTTTTATAAGACCCATTTCCATATCCTGCTGAATTAGCATAATAGACTTCATGTACTTGTTTTTCCCATATATCGTAATATGTCTTTTTAAGTGTTTGCGAAAAAACGTTTAATGTCATTAGGCAAGCAATGAATAGTGCTAGTAGATTTCTCATTCAATATCGTTTTTGAGTTTAAGCAAATATAAGAAATCATTTACAAATTCGGACATATACGCCTAGTAAATAGCTATTTGGCATCGGACATTTATGTCCATGTTAACAAATGACAAATTTTTACAGACTCTTGGTAAAAAGATTGATGAAGAATCAATCAAGAAATACAAAACTCAAAGTGACTTTGCAGCAGCATGTGATGTAGACACAAGAACTATTCGAAGAATAATAAAAGCAGAACAGAACCCAACAATTATTGTATTAAGAGGGATTGCTATAGCTTTAGACATTGAATTGAAAGACCTAATAGATATAGATCAACTTCCAATCTAAAATAGTGGAGTAGGTTTTGGTCCTTCATCTCGGCTATCTTCTTCTTCAGTGCTATCATTCATTGCCAACCAAGATAATTCATTAGCGATGTTAATATCTCTGCAATCTAAATTTTTGATTGATCTTGGATAGACAGTAAGATACTTGCTAGCCACTTTGCTCTTCAACACTAGATCCTTATTTGGATATTTAGCAAATTTCTTACAATGACCATAATGCATTGAATTAATCAAAACAGCCTGATTTGAGTATAATATAACTTTACATTGTCCAATATTTTCATAAACTTCTTGCATTGCATCAATTGCTGCTCTCATCATCATTCGAGGCATCGTAGTTTTAAGAAGTGTTTTTTTCTTGTGAGATATGTATGTTTCGGAATTAATAAAATATCCATAACCACCATTCCCTGTTGACGCATCACATCTTGAACTTAAATACACTTTTATTTCTTTCATATCTATATTGTTTTGATTTACTCGAATATAGAAGCAAGGAATGAAATGGGGCTGTTTAAATGGAAATGAGCTAAAAATGATTTCCATGACAAACTTTTGTTCACTTTAACTAAGGTTACCAATATGTTGGTCATTTTGTGTAGAACTGAAACATTTAAGTTTCAGCTGAAGCGAAAACTGAAACATTTGTGTCTCCATTAGGCTTTTTTCATCTCCTACTGTCTGTATTGAAAAAGTGTAAAGGGCTGAAAACAAAAAAGATGCTTGTAAAACAAGCATCTTTAATTTGTACTAAGCGGTCCGGACGAAGCCGGTGCCTAATGTTTTAATGTCTTGGCACCAAAGGTAAGTACAATATTTGAATTGACAACCGAGACGCAGACGAGACGTAAAAATGAATCGATTTAAAACAAAAAAAGCTCCATCTTTCGATGAAGCTTCAATCTCTCTTGGCGGTCTGGACGGGACTCGAACCCGCGACCCTCGCCGTGACAGGGCGATATTCTAACCAACTGAACTACCAGACCAAGTTTCCAATTAATCTTGCGACTAACATCGACAACAGTCGATCACGTGGAAATTGTTTCCTGCTTTACGTTTAAAGCGTGGGCAAATGTAATACATTTTTCCATAAATAAACAAGAGTCAGATGAAAAAAAACAACTTTTTTTCTAATCGACTTTTTGACAGTCAGATACTAACAAAAAAGAACCGCTCCTCTCGAAACGGTTCTCATTAGTTTAGGTTGTGATGTTGTTATTCCTTTATGAATCGAACAACTTCAACAGATGAGCCAAAAGTGATTCGGACAAAGTAAACACCACCTTCAAGATTAGAAACGTTCATATCAATAGACTCTGACGTTATATCTGATTGAGCAGAAATAACTTTACCCGCAGCATTCATGATCGCAACTTCTGAGACATCAAGTCCTGCTAATCCTTCTAATGTGAATGATTCCGAAGCTGGATTTGGATACAAGTTAAATTTCGAATTTGAAACTTCACTTACTCCTACTCCTGCACAAGTCGTGGTAATTACAATCGAGTAATAAGTAATATCGTTAATTGCTTGTGCAGATGCGATCCCTCCTACATAAGCATCTAGAGAAATGACTAGGTTGTAACTCCCCTCGTCTCCAGGAGCTGCTGTTCCTGAAATTAATACACATCCAATAGTACCTCCTTCGAATGCACATTGGTCAACGGGTGAAGTTACATTACCACCATCATAACAAACATAAGAAAAGCCTGGAGGAAGTCCTGTAACATTTGTAATTACTACACTATCTAACGTAACTATACTTGGGATCCCTGGGATGATTTCAACCAGCGTGTCAGCAGGAACTACGTTTGTAATTAATTGACTATAAGGTACGCTTACACACCCTGCTGAAAATCCAGTCGCGCTGTCTGGATAAACACCCGAAGATGTATATAATGGGTCTGGAATACATTGAGCCGTTGCCATGCTAACTGTGAAAAATGCCATCGCACTTAAGAGTAGTAATTTTTTCATATAATTTGATTTTTTAGTAAATAACTTCGGCTAATGTACAACATTTTAGGTACGCAAACCAAACCTACCTTTGCTTATTAAGTCTGAAATGTTCAATTCACGACTGAGTAGAATTTTACAGATTTTCAATATTCGATTTTCAATTGAAAATCGAATATTCAACTAATGAACATTTATTATAGTAATGAACTAGTTGTAGATGAAACGGTTTATCAGTTTTTTGGAATTGGGTAATATTGAGTTTATTCAAATCCCATCTGAGCAAGCCTAAGTTAAATCCATCAACTTCCTCGTTATGCGAATCAGCTTAGAGAATATTTGATCAATGAACTTTCACTCGCCGAACAATCAAATAAATGATCTTATTCCATACATTTGTTGCGGAATCAATTGACAACCCTGATTGACAACTCAAATACTTATGAAATCGATTTACCGTTTCCTATCTCCAAAGTTTAAAACACTCTTTTCTGAGTACAAGGTGAATTTTGTCCCACGCTATGGACATGGGAACCCTCCACACTCAGAATTGTATGAAATCATTAATGCAAATCGAGAAGAGTATAAGTCAATCTTACAAGAAGCACTTAAATACACAGATAAAATACATGAGATAAAAAAGGCAGTAGAAGAAGGTGACCCTAATAAACCTGGGTGGAATAATGGAATGTTGCCAGGATTGGACATTGTTGCAATTTATACGATGTTAGCACTCAAGAAACCAAAACGATATATTGAAGTCGGTTCAGGCAATTCTACGAAAGTTGCTTACAAAGCTAAGATAGACTGTGATCTTGACACTGAAATTATCTCAATTGATCCGATGCCACGTGCAGAAATTGATCAGTTGACGGATAAAATCATTCGAGAGCCTTTTGAAAACATCAATTACGAAGAAGTTTTAAACCTCGAAGCAGGTGAATTCCTCTTTATTGATAACTCACATCGAATATTGCCTAATTCTGATGCAATGGTTTTCTTTATGGAGATCCTCCCTAAACTTAAAAAAGGGGTGATTGTGCATATCCATGACATCTACCTGCCATACGATTATCCACAGTTTATGTGTGATCGTTTCTATACTGAACAATATGGATTAGCGATGTTCATTTTAGCGAATCCTGATAAATATGCAACGATTCTTCCAAATTACTTCATCTCAGAAGACCCAGAGTTGAGTAAGGTGATTGCACCAATATGGGAACACCTTAATCTTGTAGGAGTCGAAAGGCATGGCGGTTCCTTTTGGTTAGAAATTCGGTAGAGTTTCCAACAACTTTATTTGATGCCTGATAGTGTTTTTTGTACGGATGTCTAAGTGCTAAGTCTAATCCATCGTCGGGTCTTAGTCATTCTTTCTTACCCTAATTTAAACTTTACACTAGAAGTTCATTCTCTATATGTTAGTGGAGATAGACAATGTTATAAAAACGTAGAGCGACTCTGGCGAGCCGCTCTACATAACCTAACCACTATTCATTGCCCACAAGGGACAATGCACTCCTAAGACGGCCGATTTAAGATTACCTTACAATTTGATTCCAATTTCCTCTCATTTCTTCCAATTCATCTCAAATATCATTGATTGATTGAAAATTATAAGATGCACTGAATGGTTCAGAAAAGCTGTGAAATTTTCTGAGCATAATGAACATGTGCTTTGTTATTGGGATGTGAATCATACGGCAAGTTCGTGTACTTTTTTGTCGTAAGATTTAGGGAGATATTTAATATCTCAAAATCATGTAGCTTTAATATCTCAAGAAAATATTTTGAAGCCTTATTCCTAATAAGTTGTGTAACAATGAGTCGGACATTCTCATTTTCACACAAAACTTGAATTTTAAGAAAGATATCTAAATTGATTTTATCTACATTAATTTTATCCGTTGTAGCTCGATCGAAATTACGTTGAAGATAATTGATCATCGCAAATGTTTCTCGACCAGTCCAATTCCTATAGAGGTCCTCCCATTTTTCGTACTTGATTTCTCCTCCTTTCAAATAAGGAATATTTGCAGAATTCATTTTTTTTTTTGCTTGTTCACTCGAATTTTGATACCCGATAGAAAGATTACTTCGATAAGAGGGTAGTAAAGCATTTCTTTCCGCATGAAAATCACAATAATTAATAATTACAACCTTAGGGATACTACCGCCTTCAAATTCTTTTTTCAATTGTAAATACGATTGAACAGTTCCAAATCCAGGCACTCCAAAATTCCGAACTCGATAACTTGCTAACTCTTGTTGAACCAAAAATGGAAAATTCTCATCATCGTCTACCCCCATACCATAGGTGTATGAACAGCCCATAAGAAAGAGCTGAGGTAAAGAGTCGTTTGTAGTTTTTTTTGATGTTCTTCGCTCACCATTTTTATGTGTTGCCATATAGGTGTGCCCTTTGTTTATTGTCACTTCAAAACTACCATCCGATAAAGCAAATCCCATATTTGCAGAAGCAATCAAACAATTGATCGGTGAACTCTTAATTGAATAGTATTCATTTCGAAATGCTGAATCTCCCATAATTCGCAACGCCCCTTCAAAACATAGTGGTGTAATTAAGAGTAGAAATATGATATAGGACAATCGTTTTTTCATTTTTCGAAAAATAGGTTAATAAGTACTTTTGCAAAGATACGAACAAAGGATGTGAGTCGTTGTAAGAATATATACCGCAAATCGACTAATAATTAATTTATAGAAATGAGGAAAATAATATACTACGTATTAGGATTACTGATAGTCGCATTTATTAGTTTTTATTTCTATGTTAAAATGACTGCCGTAGAAGAAGGCGAACTTGCACCTTCAATTGAGACTAAACTTGTTGATGGTTCTAAATTTAACCTAGAAGATTTACGTGGTGATTATGTTTTGCTAAACTTTTGGGGTTCTTGGTGTGGTCCTTGTCGTGCAGAGAATCCGCAATTAGTTAAACTTTATGAGAATTTTGGAGATAAATTTCAACTTGTCACCTATGCATTAGAGAAAATAGCTAAAAATGGTGAAACGGCTGCTCTATCTGATGGATTCACGTGGAAATATCAAATTGTTGAGCAAAGTAGTCTTGTTCTTATGTCAAAAACAGCTAGAGATTATGGAGTTTCGTCAATTCCTGCCACATTTTTAATTACTCCTGAAGGAAAGATCATGAAATACAATTCACTTGATCAAATTGAAAAATTTCTTTCGTCGATTTAATATCTAGTGATTTCCGATTGCAGAAATAGAGTTTTCCGCATTGCTATTACAATGTATCATTCGTAACTTTGATATGTTAGAAGCTTAACCGTAAATGATGAGTATAGCATAAGTTAATCACACTGAGCCGGGAGTCTCTATATGAAATGTTTAGCTTTACGAGTTATGATATGATCATAACAGATTGATTTTTTGGAATTTGGCAAATCTAATTTCTAGTAGTAGCGAGTCCAGTTTCGAACACCGAAACTGGACTTTTTTATTCCTCTCGATCAAGGCTTGATCAACCCTTTCTTAATACCATACATTAATAGACCTATCGAATTTTTTGTTCCCGTTTTTCTCATCATTTCCGTTCGATATTTATCAATAGTCCTTGTGCTTCGAAACAGTTGATCAGCGATTTCTTGAGTTGTGTATTCTTTTGAGATTAAGTCGAGAATAGAGATTTCCATTTGAGTGAAACTCAATTCTGTGTCAATAAATTTTGGTGTAATTTTTCCTTTGCTGATCATTGATTTAATGAACAGTTTCGAAATTCTATCGTTGAAATAATATTCATTCTCTAACACACTGTGAATCGCTTGCTCTAATTCTTCTAAATCATCATCTTTAGAGAGATAAGCATTTGCTCCATTTTCAATGGCTTTTTCGACGAATTTTTCATCCTCAAACATGGAAAGTATGATAACTTTAATATTGGGATGAGACTTCTTAAGTACCTTGCTGATTTCAATTCCTCCCATAATTGGCATCTTGTAATCTACAATTGCAATGTCTATGTTATCTATTTCATCATGGTCGATTAGGAGTTTTCCATTTTCAGCCATAGCGATGACACTCACATTACTAAAGCTATTGAGCAAATGACCTAGTGCGGATCGGAATATTTCTTGATCCTCTGCAATACCTACATTAATCTTCTTCATAAATCGGTAGTGATATGTTTACAGTTGTTCCCTTCGGATCTTTAAGCTCGTAAATGATTGCACCTCCGATCTGCTGAATACGACTTCGGATATTCTTCAGTCCGAGAGACCCTATCTTTGAGAAATTTTCTTCTGAAGGAATAAAACCATCTCCATTATCAATTACGGATAAAATGTAGAAATTTCCCTCTCTAGATTCCTTCACACAAACTTCGGTAGCGTTTGCATATTTAATAATGTTATTAAAAAGTTCTTGAATGGCTCTAAATAAGGCCAATTCTACTTCCTCACCATAGATCTCACTAATTAAATCATCTGCTTGATACTTAAATGTGATTTCTGTCGACAATGTGAGTTGCTCGGTAAGATTCTCAATCGCTTTTTGAAGCCCCATATCTTCTAAAATGGAAGGCATAAGTTCATTTGAGATTCTGCGAACATCAGTACTAATCGACTTAATCATCGTGTTGATAAGCTTTTTCTCTTCCTTATCAATAGACATTTGAATCAGCGACATTTTTAAAGCAGTAAGAGCTGAACCTATACCGTCGTGTAACTCCTGTGCCATTCGTTTTTGTTCTTTCTCTTTTTCAAGAATTACAGCAGCCATTAACTCTTTCTGCACACGCAACTCCATCTGACTGATTTCTTTTTGCTTCGAAAACATCTTTCTTTGGTAGGCTACCACGAAAATGATAATGGCAAGTGCTAAAAAAAGCATCCCACCAGTACCATAGAAAAGTATTACGTCGATTTTTTCACTCCCATCCATAAAGTAAACGTATATCCAATGTTGAGTAATATATTAAATGTGGAGTGTAAATGCCAGTAGTCAGTTACTTGTTCGGGATTATGTTCAGTAATCACGTATTTGCCGAAGATAAACAAAAATAGTGTTCCCGTAAAGTAAATTAGCAGAGATGAATTTAGAATGAAATAGGGAGAATGTTCCAGCCTCTCAATTTTCGCTTCTTGAAAAAGTTGAAAGTAAAACATCAGAATCCAAATTATTATTCCTACTCCAGCTATGTATCGTTGGTTAGAATTAAATTCTAACAATGATTCTAATTGGGCTATATTAATTATAGAGAAAATAAAAAAAGAAATGATTAGGATTTGCGTCATTCGTTTTCTCCAAGAGGTCAAAATTTCAATAAAAATGAAAGATAGAAGTGTTGTTTCAACCCAAGTATGAAGGTGGAATAACCACATATTATTTGTTCCTGACAATCCTATAGAGAAAGCAATTATTTGAAAAATAAACGTAAAAAAAATAAGAACACTCAATTTTTTGAATGCTCTTATTTTTTGTCTTGTAAAAACCGCAATTCCAATTATCGTAGGCACGCATATTGATAATGCTGAGTATCCATCATAACTCAATATTCTATGAGTTTAGAGGGTTAGATGCGCCGCATTTTGATGGACATGGGAATGCTAAATCCACTACCAAATCTAACATATCATTTTCTTCTGCATCTGCTGCCACAAGTACTACTTTTTGCACGCTATCTTCATTAGGGTCGGCTGCATAGTAAATTCGAATTCCAACTGCACTTTCCTGTGCAAGTAACTGCTCAAGAATATCCTTTCCTAAAAATTGTCCGAGAGTTCCTCCATTTAGACTTGAGCCTCTGTAAGCTGAAGTCATTGCTGCTCCATCTGTTAGCGAAATTGCTCCACCTTCTTTTCCATTAAATGCCATAGTAGTTATTAATTTTTAGGGTTATATTTAATCCAATGTACAAATTAAATTGTCAATTCAAACTGAAAATTTAGGAGTTTTATTGAAACGCTATACAATTATCTGTAAATTAGTAAATTAGTAAATCTAACCATTAATGTAACGTAATCAGATTAAATCTCGATGATGTATATGCGGGATTCCGTATTTTTTTTTAGTTTTTTCCGTCTTGTGTCATCAAATTCTAATCAATACATTTGAGAAGAAGATAAATTAACTGTATCAATTGATTAACGTGGAAAAAAGAAAAATTCAACTTTCAGACCCAGAACAGATTAAAGATCTTTCATTGAAAATGGGATGCCCAGAAAAAATAGTGCGACATTGCTTGGTAAAGGTTGGTTGTTCAGAATCGGCTATTGAACTCTATTGGTCAATGAATAAGGATCGCCTCTTGTGGCAAAATTCTAATTCATCGCTAAATATCGCGGGGTAGTATTATTTCAATTTATTTTAAAATAAAGGAGTTCCATTGGAATCTGTGGTAAGTACATCACTCATGTAATCGAAAAAAGGACGCATTTGCTTGAACGTATCATTTGCTTGGTCCAGAAAATCAAGGCTTAATACTTCTTGATCTGAGAAGTTCTTTGAAAAAACATATTGCTTATATCTTAACAAGTCTACATCCGGATGTTCTTTATCGAAACCTTTTGGTGCTGTCTTTAATTGATCTCCTTTGAGTTCACCAAACATTTCGACAAACTCTGAGGAAGTAATAATTGATCTCATTTCAGATGCATCTGTTGAGATGTCCTCGCGCACTCTTAGTAAATCTTCTTTATTTGGCCCCCAAAAACCACCACCAATGAATGATTTATCGCCAGGTTGTATATGATAGTAATAGCCACCTCTCAAGTGTTTTGTTGCTCGTGTAAAACCACCACCCCAATGTATCTTATATGGATCCTTATTTTTCGAAAATCGGACATCTCGATAGATTCTCATTAAACTTTTCTTGCCTGTGGCTGTTTCGATTTGATCATGCTCATTCATTTTTTGCAGAAATGCATCAGCAAACTCAATCATTAATGTATGCTGACCCTCATATTCCTTTTTATTCTCGGCAAACCAATCCCTGTTGTTGTTTGACGCTAGTTTCTTAAGAAAAGTGAATGTTTCTTTATGGATGATGCTCATCTGACTGAATTAAATTGAATCACAATATAAGGAATCAATTGAGCTCTAATAAATAGAAAAGATAAATTTTGATAAAGTGATTTTGTTAAATGTAGCCTTTCATCTCATAGGCTATATAACCAAACATCTCCTTAAACAATTTATTCCATGTATTGAAGTTATCTACATTTGGTATGATATACTGATCCCAATGAGAACTGCCAGTTTGATTTGCATATAAATCAGTAGAAAATGATTCGCATTTAATTCCTGCACTCGCAAAGCAAGCCAATGCTCTGCGCATGTGAATTCCTGATGTGATTAGTAGATAACTCTTAATTTCTTTATACTCGTTTAGAATTTTAGCAGATTCTATCGCGTTTTCATAAGTGTTGATCGACTTTTCTTCGGTTAAAATGTCTATCTCTGGAATGCCCCATTTTAGTAGTAATTCTTTCACTTGTTTTGCCTCATGTAATCCTCTATTTGTTACATAGCCAGAATCACCTGTGATAAGTAGTTTTTTTACTTTCCCTGTCTTATAAAGAGTAACTGCTTGGATCAATCGATCACCTTGCCTTCGAATACTGATTTCATCTAAATCCCCATTGTACTCAAACATACCACCTAATACAATGCCGACATCGTAGTTCCCAACTTGCTCAATTCTCTTTCCTGGAATTTCCCATACTCGACAAAACTCAGAGAATATATGAGTATTAGTAAAGAACAGAAAGATACCCAATGCATACCACTTCATTCTCTTTTTACGTTCACTTGGTTTGAGAAATAAGGCTGCGCTGGTAACAATAATCAACCAAAAAAAAGGTGATAGGAGGAACAAAAGTGCTTTTGATAAGATAAAAAACATGACTCAAATGTACTAGAAAATGAAGCTCAAGTGAAAACATCCATTAATTTTGACAAAAAATAAATCTCATGCCTGAAAAGAATGCTGTTGCCGAAGAATTAATATTAGGGTTTTCTAAAGAAGAAATCATTGATTCTGTTGTTGCTGTTGGCATCAAAGTTGTTATTGCTGCTGCAATATTATTTATCGGTCTATGGATCACGAAGTTCATTGTAAAGAAGATTAATAAAGTATTGCATAAACGTGAGATGGATGAATCTCTGCGTGGATTTTTGTGCAGTTTGACTTCCGTTGGAATGAAGGCGTTGATTATCATAACAGCTATCGGTCAACTAGGTATTGAGATGACTTCTTTTGTTGCAATTTTAGCCGCAGCGGGCCTTGCAATAGGTATGGCGTTTAGTGGCACATTAAGCAATTTTGCGGGTGGAGTTATGCTACTTATCTTTCGACCATTTGTTGTTGGTGATTTGATCTTAGTGCAAGGTGAAGAAGGTGTTGTAAAAGAGATTCTAATCTTTAATACAATTTTACATACCTTAGATAACAAGGTAATTATTCTAGCAAATGGTGCAGTTGCGAATGGTACTATTGTTAACTATACGAAAGCAGATAAACGCCGCGTTGATTGGGTATTTGGAATTGGCTATGGTGATGACCTCAAAGCAGCAAGAAATCTATTAGAGAAATTTACTTCTGAAGATGAACGAATTGTTTCTGATCCTGAAGCACCATTGATTGTTTTGGGCGAATTAGGTGATTCATCAGTCAATATTACTGTTCGAGCTTGGACGAAAACAGAGAATTACTGGGGAGTGTTTTTTGATATGAATGAGCGAGTGTACAACGAATTTGAAGCTGCTGGCTTAAGTATTCCATTCCCACAAATGGATGTGCACATGAAAAAAGAAGCTTAATGGAAGAATTAAGGGAACATCCAATTGCAAAAGCGTATATCAAGAATAACCATTTTGGAGTAATGCTAGATATGTCATTTGAAATGTCTGAGGCTGGAAAGGTTACTTATACAATGCCAATTTTGGATAAACATCTAGCCACTCCTATGGCTGCTCATGGTGGTTCTATTTGTGCAATGATGGATGCAACGATGGGTGTCTGTGCGCTTTCAGAAGTGATTCACGAAAATCATGTTGTCTCTACTATCGAAATGAAAATCTCGTTTGTATCTCCAGCTATACTCGGTGATGTATTGAAAGGCACTGCAATAACGATCAAAAAAGGAAGTCGCTTGATATTCGTAGAGGGAAAGATTCACAATCAAGATGACAAACTCATCGCAATGGCTTCGGGAACATTTAATGCATATCCATCATCTAAAGCAGGATTTTAGTCCAATGATTAATTCCTAAATTGGAAATTGGGTACGATTTCGTAAAATTTCTAATAAATTTGATTTCTTTCGAACAGAAACTGGGAGTAAACTTTTATTGCTCATCATAACGTGTCCTCCATCTTTAGGGTGATAGCTTTCGAGGTGATTCAAGTTGATTAAATGAGAGAAGTGAACACGTACAAATCCATAGTCTTTTAAAATGGACTCAAAATCTTTTAAAATTCGTGAAATCAACATGGATTTTTTAATTCCTTCGAAATAAAATTTGGTATAGTTTCCATCCGCTTGAATGTGAATAATTGAGGCTATTTTTTTGAGGAAAACTCCTTCCGTTGTACTCAATGCTATTTTTGCTTCTTGTCCTATTTTTGAGGTGAGTTGAATAATTTGATCTAGCTGATCAATTGGGAATTCGGTTTTTTTAAGCGCATCCATCTTAATTATTCGATCAATGGTTAATTGTAAATCATCAGGATCTATTGGTTTGAGTAAATAGTCGAAAGCTCCGTGCTTAAAAGCATTAACTGCATATTGATCATAGGCTGTTGTGAAAACAACTCGGAATTCCCCGAAACTTGCAATATCTTCCAAGATATCAAACCCAAGTCCATCTTTAAGTTGAATATCTAGGAATAGGATATTTGGAGTCTTCTTTTTGAGTAGTTCGATTCCAGATTTGACTGAATCAGCTGTGCCGATGATTTCAATTTCGGGTGTTATTTCTTTTAACTCCATTTCAAGCGATGCTATTGCATTCTTCTCGTCGTCAATTATTATTGCTCTCATTTTTTTCTTCTTTAATAGGCGTACGCAAGCAAATTTCAGTTCCAAATGTTCGTTCATCCAGCGGACTTTTGATCGTTAATGAGTAATCAGCACCGAATTGTTGTGTTAATAGATTTAACCGATCATGTATATTCGAAATCCCAATGGATTTGTGTTTTGAAGTGCTTTCTTGCTTATATCCAACCCCATTATCAATAACCTTACAAACTAGTTCGTCCTCTTCTTGGGTAAATGAGACAATAAGTTTCCCCTTGTCTAATGGCGCGATTCCATGTATTACTGCATTTTCTACTAATGGTTGGAGTATCATTGGTGGAATTAATATTTGCTTGGGATTACTGAAGGTTGAAGTGATTTCATACTCGAATACATCCTCATAACGTTTTTGCATCAATGCAATATAAAGATCAAGGAGATTAATTTCTCGTTCTAAAGAGATAAATTGTGTATTAATCTCAAGGATACTTCTAAGTAGTTTCGAAAATTTAGAGATAAATCGACTTCCCTCATTAAATTTTTCACGAGCATAAAATCCTTTAATGGTATTAAGTGAATTGAATAAGAAGTGAGGATTTATTTGCAATATTCCAGCTTTTTGTTCTGCTAACAAATAGGCCTTCTCTAACTCAAGATTTTCTTTTTCAGCAAGAATGACTTGACTCTGTAATGTGAATTTATTTTTTACATGCCTGATGCGAAGTAACCAAGAGATAACAATTCCAAGAGTTAATAAACCTAAAGTAAGAACGATAAACCATGTTGTTTTCCAAATAGGTTGGTGAATTATAAATGGAAGTATGATGATATGACTTTCGTTACCACTCGCGCTAATCGCTTTTAGTTGTAAAGAATATTCGCCAGCTTCAAGAGCCTCAAATGTAATCGAACGATTTTTTGTGAAGTTCCAAGTATTTTGGAATCCTTGAAGCTTATACGCATAAGTCAAATTCCCCATGTCCTTATAAGAAAGCCCTAGAAAACGAATAGTGATTGAATTTTCGAAATGCTCAAGCTCCATTTTTGATGAAAATGATTTCTTAATTGAATTGACAAGTACATCTTGATAAATGAGTATTATTGGCACTTCCGATCTATGCGATTTGTTTAACTGATAGGTAATCAAGCCATCCTCACTAGCTATGTACAAAGTGTTTTTAATTCTTTCTATTGCGGAAACACGCATCGATTTCAACCCAATTGAAGCTCCAAATTTAATGACAGGATGGTTGCTATTATCAATTCGTAAGAGGTCAATGTTATTCGCTGTTCCAATCCATAAATTTCGATGATCATCTCGATAAAGTGATTGTACATTATTACTCGAAAGTCCTTCTTTGCTATCTCGTGAATAAATCACCTTTCCATTTTTTAAAACAATGAGTCCATAATTAGTGGTCGCAATGTAGAGGCAATTATTTAGTGTGTCAAAAATCAAATCATTGATGGGAGAATGAAATCTTCTGTCAACATTACCCATGTGAGTTGGGGGTTTATCTCCAATTTCTTGATATAATCCACGTTGAGTAGCGATGAATACTATCTCCTTAGAATTAATTGCTAACCCCGTAGAATTCGCTTCTAAGATCACATTGTCTCTAAGTCTAAGACTTAGATTTCTTGAAGATACGTATCCGTTATGACGTATTTCATCAAACTCCTTGGTTGTAATTTTCACAAGACCACCACTGGCAATGTAAACGTGCTTAGGAGTAAATAAAATATCATTTGCTAGTAAGTTAATGTGCGAAACATTCTTCCGGTCACGAAAAATGATAGAAGTTTTTGTTGTAATAATTGTTGAATCATCCGCAATAGTTAGAATTTGAGTTACAGGTTGTGTTATGTCTGTCTCCGTTTTATAGTGAACAAGACTCGATGAATTTAGTTTTCCGTAGTACCCACCTCTGCCACCTACCCAAAGCGTTGAATCTTGCCGTTTTAAGCAAGTTATTTGTTGTGTTGGGAAATAGGATTGATTGTCATAAACTCTTATTTCTGGCTGTGACGAAAAGAAAATTCCATTTCCAAGGGAGGTTACCCATAAGTTTCCTTCTCGATCCTGAAATGAACTTGTGATTAATGATCCTGTCATAGTTGACTCAATGGACAGTTTATCTTTGATTCGATCATAAAAATACATTCCATCCCTCGTGCCAATTAATATATTACTATTATCTAAATGCTGGACCCAAGTAATAACAGTCGATTCTTTGAGTTTGACTAATTCCATTAAATGATCAGTGTAGATATAGAGTTTATTGGTAAACCCAACAAATAGTTCATTCCTAAAATAATGAGTTCGTGCAAATTGCTCATGTAGGTCCATCGCAATTACACTGTCACTGCTGTCATCAGTTAAATTTTCAATGCCAAACGCTGATAATGAAAATAATTCATCGTTTGTTGTGTACCATAGCGCATAATGTCCGTTTGTCTTCGTAATTTGTGTGAACTTATTTTTTAGGTCTAGTTTGTAGACGCCACCCCCACGAGTTGATACATACATTTCTCCTTTCTTGTTGAAGCAATAGGAGGATAAGATAGAATTGGCTTTAAATTCTCCCATCCATCCTGTATTCTCTGAGTTGTAAAACTTTTCGTCTTTAAAGTAACATAGTTCACCGTTAAGAGAAAGAAACCAAATTCGTCCTTGTGGGTCTTGGAAGATTGTAAAAATCTCATTCCCAAGCAAGCCGTCAGAATGATTGAAGTTTTCGAAGTTGTATCCATCAAACCTACTTGCTCCTAAATCTGTTCCAAACCACATGAAACCATCTCTGTCTTGGAAGCTATAATAAATGTTATTTGAAGCGAGTCCATTTGCACTGCCTATTTTTTGATAATATGGCTCTTGTCCCAAAGAAATTATTGGGAAAAGAAAAAAAAGAAATAAGATTATTCGAATCATACTTATTTGATAAGATTAAAGATAAGAGGATTAGTTGATTCACTATTCTTAGTATATAACAGCAGTTGAATAAGCATAGACACCTATTTGTATTTTGCTACACTTATGCATTGAGAAGCTACATGTATTGAATATCCGCAATGAAAATTATTTTGGTGACAGAATTCACAATTCTTGGGTTTCATACCTGTCTTAAAACGCTATCTTTGTGCCATGATTTTATTCCTAAATGACATAGGAACAGGTGAAGTGCTTCTAGTACTTGCGTTTATACTTATCTTCTTCGGATCAAAAAGCATCCCTGGATTGGCACGCACGTTTGGTCAAACAATCCGTAAAGTCAAAGATGCATCATCTGATCTTCAAAGTGAAATTAGAAAATCAGGGATGAACATAAAGTCAGAACTGGATATCACGGGGATCGTTAGGGAAACTGTTGAAGATTTCAAACAGCCCTTGGATCAATACGCAAGCGATATAGAAGATGTGGTGAGTAGAAGACCCATTCATTCACATGCGAAAGCTCCTGTTGTTCCTAAGCAAATTGAAGATGCGGAAATTGTCAAGGCAGAGAAAGAGAATGAACCAGTATCTAAAAATACTGAGACTACCAAGAATACTATTTCCACTTCAAAGGCAAAAACGTCGAACTCAACACCTAGAAAGAAGTCTCAGACTAAGTCGAAATCTCCAAAGAACTAACTTGTTTGTTCCTCAATGCTGCGGTTATTTAGCATAGAAGTTCTATAAAATATGCTTTTTTTAATTTCGATTGAACCTTTTGATTTCTTCTGAGTATTACTGTCGAGAAACTTGAACTAGGTGCACCTGTTCTTCATAAAAATATAAAACATGAAAAAAATAATTGGAATAATCGCACTATGCGTAATAGGGCATGTTAATTCACAAGAACTAGAAACCGTACTTAGTGTTGTTCAAGTTCGCCACGAAATTAGTTGGTATGAACAACAACTTAATTTGTGGGAAAAAGAAGTTGATAAAAATGATCAAGATGCGAATGCTTGGTATAATTACTATAATGCTTCTCGCGCATTGAAAATTGTCTCAGATAGTAATAAATGTGAAAAGTATATTGAACTTTGTCACACCATTTCTGAAAATTCTTATAAAGCTATTCCAAATTCTTTCGAGGCAAATCATTTGATGTGGAGAGATGGAGGTAATGATCAAGAAAGATTACACTATTTATACAAGGCAGCAGAGATATCACCAGATGACTCCCGTTACTTCTATGACATTTTGATCAACTATGTATTAGCGTGTGAAACGAAAAAAATCAAAGAAATTTGCGCGAAAATTTATGCAAACAATGATTTACCTGCTGCAATTCTGAATTGGGGCTATAACGTTCTTGCAGGGTTGGATGAAAATGCGATAATTTTTGCAGCTGGAGATAACGACACTTATGCTTTGTGGTTGATTCAAGGAGCGAAAAACTTTAGACCTGATGTTATGATTTTAAACACATCACTAATTCTGATGGAGGATTATCAAAAGAAAGTATTGACAGAGTTGAATATTCCAGCACTTACTGATGAGGATCAAAAACTGTTCCCCCACATTTTTAAAAATAATGAGGAACGTCCAGTTTATGTTGCAATATCTGCCATTCGACAATTCGATGATGTAGAAGTAAAGAAAAACCTCTACTTAACTGGACTTGAATATAAATACAGCACAGAACAAATTGATAACCTCAGTACAATCCGTCGGAATTATGAAAAACGCTATCTCATTGATCATCTTTCTGAACATTTCACAACACACATTGCTGATAAGGTTGCAAAACATCTTGAGGTTTTGTATTTGCCTTCAATGGTGAAATTATACAAGCATTACAAATCAACAGAAGAGTCTCATAAAGCTCAGAAATTATCTGATTTAATGAAATCAATTAGTGAAAAAACGGATCAAGAAGAATACATTAATGAACTGCTCAAGGAGGAGCTGTAAATGGGGCTTTTCCGTAAAAATATTATACTATTCTCGGATGAGCAACTTGTTGAGTTACTCTCCACGAGTAGAAAAAATGAAGCTTTAACGGAACTTCATTCTAGGTATGCAAAACGAATACTTGGTTTTTTCATCAAAATGAATAGGGGGGATATAGAACAAGCTCAAGATTTCACTCAAGACCTTTTTATTCGAATTTCAGAAAAGCATGAGCAATTTGACTCTAAGCGGAAATTTTATTCATGGTTGTTTACTATTGCTAGTAACATGTGTAAAACTGAATTTAGGAAGCCGATAATGAAACGCCTTTCTGATGATGGATATGAACTCAATCAATCTGCGAACTGGAATGAGATTTCTTTCGATAAAGTACTGTTTAAAAAAGCACTCAATAATGCTGTTGATGATTTAAATGATCAACATAAACTGACATTTGTTCTTCGTTATATGCAAGAATTGTCATTGAAAGAAATAGCCGAGATGACAAAAGTTTCAGTAGGAACTGTAAAGTCTAGACTATACTACTCAACAAAGAAGGTGGCAACTAAAATGAATGAATTCAATCCTAAAAATGAGCAATTAGGGCAAAGCTTCTCGGATGGAGTAAATACGATAATTAATACTTGAAGATATGGATAAGGAACTAACCGAAGATCAATCAAAATGGCAAAAATTAGTAGAAGAAAAGTCATTTAGCCAACTTTCTAAAGAGGAACTGGCATTCGTTCAAAAGTATGGAAGTCAAATTCACTATCAATTGGAGTACCAGATATTGGTAGAAATGAGATCCGAATCAGGTGCAGTTGAGCTACGCCCACTTATTCTTCCAAAGGATGAAAAGAGGGATGTAGTTGTCCCCCTTTATCAAGCAATATTAGCCGTTGCAGCAGCATTTGTTATTGGTTTTTTAATAATGAGGACGGGGCAACTTCAAGATTTGAATCTAGTTGGGAATACAATTGCATCAACTGACACACTTTATATTGATAGGGTTGAGCGAGATACAATTGTGCTAACCGAAAAAGAAATCGTGGATAGAATCATCTATGTCAGAAAAAGATCTGATAAGGCACTATCGCCACGATTAATTCAAGAGCAGAAAGGTATTGTTCTAAAAGACACTCAAGAGCCTATTCCAGTGCTTTCATCCATGGAACTAAATAATGGAGGAAACTCAGCACTCAATGATGAAACGTTTGTTCTTGTGGAGAATTTTTCGTTTTCTGGATCCTCTAATTGAATAAAAAAAGGTGCATATCTATTTATGCACCTTGATTTGCTTATAGCTTAATTATATCGTTTGATATTCTTCTTGAATGTATGCTCCAATTTCTTTTTCTACCGCTTTCATTTTCTTATGAAATACTGAAAAATAGATAATCAGAGGTATTAAAAATCCTAATAAAACCAAACTGAGGACAAACATTATTGTTCCGCCCATTGTTGGGAAATTGCCTCCGACTTGGATTTTATTCTTTCGAACAAGGATGTTTGCTCCAATTGAACTAGTCTTCTTGACAATTAATAGTCCCTTTCCACGCATGTTAAATTCATACTCTGGAAATCTGACTTCCAATTTTTCTTTTAGTTCAAGGTATTGAACCGAATTTGGATCGATAATTATTTTCATAGATAAATAGTTAGTACAATATAGCATTATTATTTTTGCTTGATTTTATTACCTTGATGCTTTCAATACCTGAAAGTTATCAATTATGAAGTATAAAGAAAGTAAAGAGTCACATATAAAAATGACACAATTAATGTTACCATCACACTCAAACTTTAGCGGGAAAATTCATGGAGGCTATATTCTCCAACTTATGGATCAGGTTGCATTCGCTTGCGCATCAAAACACTCTGGACATTATTGTGTCACTGCTTCAGTTAATAAAGTCGATTTTTTAAATCCAATTGAAGTGGGTGAGTTGGTTTCTTTGAAAGCAGCTATAAATTATACTGGACGAACATCAATGTTGGTTGGTCTTCGAGTAGAATCTGAGAATATTCAAACAGGGAGAATTAAACACTGTAATTCATCCTACTTTACTATGGTGGCGAAAGATCAAACAGGTAATAATATGCCAGTTCCAGGATTGAAGTTGAATTCGGTTGAGAGTGTACGTAGGTTTGCACGAAGTATTCGAAGGATTGAGCACACCAAAAAACGATACAGTAATTTCTCTCCAGAAGAATTTCAAATCGAAGAATTTTTAGCGTTGATCTCCACCCATAATGCAGAAGTTAATTTAAACGATTGATTTAATTGAAGGTAGTTTTAGATAAAATCTATTTAATGAAGATACTTGATGGCTCTATCTTAGGGAGTTTTATTTCACATTATGTGCTTATTCTGGTAAGATGAAAAGTATAAGCCTCGCAACTATCTAGTCAGCTTAGTACTTTATTCTTTTACCAGTTATCCTATTTTTTTTCGGTTATCTATTTTTTTTAAGTAGATTTAAAGAAACCTTAAACTATTATATGGATTTTTTTGATGGAATGAGTACAATTGAACAAACCTACTGGATTGTTGCCTTACTCGGATCAGTTATTTTTGCTGGAATATTTATTATGACCTTCGTAGGTGGTGGAGATGCAGATATGGATGCTGACATGTCCGACCTTGAGGTTGATGATGCTGGTGGAGGTTTTCAGTTTTTCACATTCAAGAGTGTTGTTGCATTCTTTACCATTTTCGGATGGACTGGAATAACTTGTATCGACAATGGCCTATCAAATCTGGCGACTTTATTAGTTGCTACACTTGCTGGAATGGCAATGATGGCTTTGACCGCACTCTTGTTTTATTGGATGTCAAAAATGGTTCAATCAGGAACATTGAAAATGGCAAATGCAATCGGAGTAGTTGGTGAAGTGTACTTGCCAATCGGGGCGAATCGCTCAAGAAGTGGAAAGGTTCAACTTAAAGTACAAGGTAGCTTAAGAGAATTGGAGGCAATTACTGATTCGAGCGAAGAATTAAAAACAAAATCTCTGGTAAAAGTGATTGAAATTGTCAGTGATGAATTATTACTAGTTGAAACATTAACCAAATAATCAATATACAAATACACTTATGAAGTCATTCTTACTTATTGAAGAAGCTGGTGGTGCCACTGGAATTTATATTATTGGAGCTGCGGTTTTAATATTCGTAGTTATATTATTTTCACTTTTAAGTCGATACAAGCGTTGTCCGTCAGATAAAATTCTTGTCATATATGGTAAGACTGGAGGTGAGGGAACTGCTAAATGTGTGCATGGAGGGGCTGCATTCATTGTTCCAATTTTCCAAGCATACTCTTTTCTTGATTTAACCCCAATCTCAATTGAAGTAAACTTGATTAACGCATTGAGTAAGCAAAATATTCGAGTGAATGTGCCATCTCGTTTTACGATCGGTATTTCTACTGAACCAAGTGTGATGCAAAATGCTGCTGAACGACTTTTAGGTTTGAATTTGGATCTTGTTCAAGATCTTGCTCAAGAGATTATTTTCGGTCAGTTACGTTTAGTAGTTGCTTCGATGGATATTGAAGAAATTAATACGGATAGAGATCAATTTCTATCACACATTACACATAGTGTTGAAGCCGAGTTAAAAAAAGTTGGCCTCAAACTAATCAACGTAAACATTACTGATATCCACGATGAATCGGGATACATCGAGGCACTTGGTAAAGAAGCTGCTGCAAAAGCAATTAATGATGCGATTATATCTGTAGCTCAAAAAGATAGAGATGGAGCGATTGGTCAAGCACAAGCATTACAAGATGAAAGAACTCAAGTTGCTGCTGCAAATGCAAAAGCTGTAGAAGGCGAAAACTTAGCGAAGATTAAAGTAGCAAACTCCGATGCTGATAGGCGTTCTAGGGAGGCGGAAGCAAAACGATTAGCGGAGGCTTCAGAAAAGGTTCAGGCAGCCAAAGCACTCGAAGAATCTTATGCTGCTGAGAAAATTGCTGAGGAAGCGAGAGCAACGCGTAAGAAGGCGGAGCAAGGAGCTGATATCATAGTTCCTGCGGAAATTGATAAACGGAAAATCGAAATTGATGCAGAAGCAGAAGCTGAACAAATTCGACGAATTGCAAAAGGGGAAGCTGATGCTATCTTCTTGAAGAAAGAAGCTGAAGCGAAAGGGATCTACGAAATTTTGACCAAACAAGCTGAAGGGTTAGACAGAATTGTGAAGGCAGCAGGCAATAATTCCAAAGATGCTGTTCTTTTATTGGTTGCAGATAAACTGCCTGAACTTGTTAGAATTCAAGCAGATGCAATTAAAAATATTAAAATAGATAAAATTACGGTTTGGGAAAATGGAGGAGGAAAAGATGGTAAAACATCTACGTCAAACTTCATTTCAGGAATGTATAAGGCTGTTCCGCCACTTCAGGAGATGTTTAATATGGCGGGAATGCAATTGCCAAATTATCTGAAAGGAGAAGAACTCAGTAAAGAAGACAATTCTGCTGAGTAAATTTAGTTTAAAACTACTTATACTTGATGAAAATCGAGATTAAACAATAGGGCTACGTAATTAGTCGCACACTCTTTTCTGTCAACTTTGAGGTTGATTTTTAATAATTACGTCTTTTGGAATTTAATTTAATCTTTTGCGGATAGGGAAGAGAATTGGAAACTCGAATCCCTCTATTTATCTAACAAACAAACTGCGTATGCTTTCACTGCTTTTCCTTCTCCAAAAGAATCAACCTGCTCATGTGTTGTAGCTTTGATTGAAACTGCATCTATTTCGACCTCAAGGATTTTTGCTATGGTTACCTGCATTGCTGATATATGAGGATTTAATTTAGGGCGTTCCATGACAATTGTTGAGTCAATATTGACAACATGATAACCTTTCGTCTGAATCAACTTAACAACATTGGTTAGTAAAATTTTACTATCAATTCCCTTGTATTTAGGGTTTGTATCAGAGAAGTGATATCCAATATCTCTTAGATTAGCAGCACCGAGAAGGGCATCACAGATCGCATGTAAAAGCACATCAGCATCGGAGTGACCAACTGCCCCTATTTCAGACTCGATCTTAATACCGCCAATAATTAAAGGGATTCCGACTTCTAGTCGATGTACGTCAATTCCGTAACCAATTCGAATTTGCATACTATTCTGGAGCCGAACTAGCACTGGAGGATTCAGATCCACCAAGTTCAAATCTCATCGTAAACCTCAATGTATTTGCTAGAGGATTATTACGTTTCAACGCTGCTAAGTATGAAATATCAATTCCAAATTTATTATATTTTAATCCAATTCCTAAGTTAAAAAACTGTCGAGCTCCTTTGTTTCTATTTTCAAAAAAGAATCCGCCACGAAGTGCAAATGTTTTATTATACCAGTATTCAATTCCAGCAGCTAGATTAATTTCAGTCAATTCTTCAACCAACCTTGATCCTTTCTTTATTTGGTACGAACCATCTTCATTTTGTAAGAAATCACCCGTCACCTCATCAGTAAGAACCACACCTGGAGCATCATAAAACGATTGAAGCACGCCAGAGATCACTCCAACATTATCGTTTTTACCAGCAATCATGGTGTGATTTCCACCAATCACTTCAAATGTTGGTGGCGTTGGCACTAACAATTTTTGAACATCGAATGAGAAGGTAACACTGTTGTACTTATCGAAATCAGCAACAAATGCATTTCCAATTTTCAAATTCATTGGTAAAAAATCCCTTCCTTCTGTTGCCACAGTTGAATAAGCAACTTTGTTTCCAATATTATTGATTGTTGTAGCAAACGTATATGACCCTTTTGTATTACCTATTTTTGCTTGATCGTTGTGGTATGTAAATGAAATATCCGTAGCACCTGCAACACCTGCTTTAGTAGCTTGTCCAGCAACGGGAAGTCCACCTGTTAAGTTCGAGTAAATAAACTTACCGTTGACTCCAATACTAAATCGATCAGCGAGACGGAAGGCATATCCTCCAGTAAATTCAAATTCACTTGGTTTGTCGTCACGAATAATATTTGCCTGCGCATCGGTAAATGTAATTTCACCCAAATTAAAATAGCGCAATGCACCTCCAATAGAATGACGATCACTGAATTTATAATATCCTGCTACATACGAAAGATGAATATCATTTGTTAACTGGCGCAACCACGGAGTATAAGAGATACTTATTTCCGACTTTTTTTTAGAGAAGTTAAGCATTGATGTATTCCAATATATTGAAGTACTGGATGCGCTTAAAGCTGTACCTGCATCTCCCATTGCTCCAGCTCTTGAGCTAGGTGTGATCGACACAAATGGCATTGCTGTAGTAATTGTGTTTAGTTGGAGATCTCCTTCGTTAGCTTGAGCATTAACATTTAATGCTGCAATCGAAAAAATCCCCAAAGTCCAAATCTTCTTAATCATATTAGCTTTCAATTTCACAACAAATATACGCATAGAACGACTCTTTATTGTGTCTTATTTTAAAATAACCAATTTTTCTATTTTTTCGGCAGTAGTTCCATCGGGAGTTCTAACTCTAAGAACATAGATATAGACTCCTTTTGCCAACTGATCACCGAAATCATCCGTTCCATTCCAAGGAATCCCTTTCGATCTAAACCCATCACATTGAACAGATTGACTGATCGTTTTCACCAATCGTCCAGAAATCGTTAATATTTGCACTTGAACATCTAAATCAACACATGCTTGATTGTGTTCAAAGTAAAATTCAGTATAGGTTGTAAAGGGATTCGGGTAATTTAGAACGTGATCTAATGTCACCGTTTCTTTCTCTTGAACAACGAAATCGATCGTAGTTTCAGAAGAGTTATTGTTTACATCCCAAACTTTAATGTTTAGTGTATGAGGGCCTGGTTCCAAAGAACTAAAATTGTATCGTACCTCACCTGATTGGTAAGAATCTAAATCTGCAGTGTAATAATCATTCAAAACAATCGGATTTCCTGTTTCACCATCAATAATTGCTACAAGGTCGTGTCCAATCCCATTTCCGACTGTATTGATACCATTTTCGTCGTACAATTGAGCAATCAAAATAGGAGTTTCATCTGTAATGCCTCCACTTACGAAAGTATTCTCATTCAAATAAAGATCAATTTGCGGCCCTTCATTGTCAACGATTCCATTCGGATCAATACCACCAATGACCACTCTTGTATCTGACCCAAGAGCATCTGATGTACCATTTTCAGCATAATAGCTCAGTTTCCCAAAACCATAGGCGTAATTAATATCTTTTGGGACAACAAATGAAAACTCAAAATAACCATTCACTACACTTACTTTACCTCTATACAGCTTATTGTTTTGAAGTTCAAAACTTATGATCGGCGAAGTAGGATCATTTCCTAACGTTTGCTGAATTTTCGGCTTATCCAGAATAGAAGGATAAACAACTCCATTAAATCCAGATAATAAATTACCTTCAAAATCTTCTAAATGCCCTTTGATTATTACCGTGCTGAGAGCACTAATCGTATCTACAAATAACGCAGGTGAAAAACCATTTACACTATCTGTAAGGATGTTCATTCTAGGCAATGCAATTTGCAAGGCAGGATCTCCAATTAGTGTAAAACTTCTTTTGTTTGAAGAACTTCCAGCTGCATTTTTTGTCAAGCGCATGATTTCACCAAAAGTCAACGGCTGATGTAAAGAATCACGAGAAAAAACGCGTTCAACAAATTTCTTAATTGCAAGAGAATTTACGCCAAAGAATACCGATCTAGTTGTTGTCATAAGTGCAATAGCACCCCCATAAGGATTTATTGAAGCCCATTCACCGGCTGAAATTCTATCTGGATCATCGTATTTTGTGAATTCACAAGTTGCAGAAACAAGAAGTGTTAATCTATCAATGTTTTTCCAATCTTGAATTTGAGGAATGGTAATAACCCGTTCTTCAGCAACACCAACTTCTCCACCGTGCCCTACATAATTAACAACTAAAGCCCCGCGTTCAATTCTATCGTTTATCTTTTCTACAACATTTGGATAGCGCTGTCCACCTGCAGTTGAAACTTGTTGAAAAGCATCCAAGTAAAGTTTATCTGTGCTCATTGATGGGAACGAATCTTTAATGGTTTCATACGCTGGTTCACAATCGATATTGATAAAATAGCCGCCTTCTTCATCGTCACCAATCTGAACATATTTCTGACGCCAATCGCCGAATGTAGTTGACCCATTATTAGAAGAGCAATTTGTGTTCACAGTGGAATAAAGGCTTGATCCATTTCTCATATAATGCTCAATTTTATCTACCTGTTGACGTGCAATTTCACTTGTAGAAATTAATAAACGCCCAACAGCTATATCCATCCCATCATTCGGATTAATAGACTCATTATCGTCTAAGAGTCCAAAATAATCATCAGTTACCAGTCCACGAATGTGATTCTCCGATTCTGAAACTTGATACGTCTGAACAAAATTAGCAGACGATAAAATATTTCGATGATCATACGTTCCGTCTCCAAATAGCAGCAAACTCTTAGGCTGAGTTTCTGGTGCAGCAGTGCCACGATCATAAAACATCTTAGCAAACATTCTGATTGCAGTTGCGTCAACCATACCTGAACTAAATTCATTGTAAACTTGTTCGGTAGTTACCACATGAACTGTAAATCCATTTGCTCTATGCAGATCTGCCAATCGAGTTGCTTCAGTCACAAAAGATTTATGTGTAACAATTAAATGATCAGCTTGAGCCAGTGCATGCAAGTTTTGAGCAGCGATGGTTGATACAAAAGTAGGTGACAGAAATGTGAGTCCATCTGAACTCACATATTCGCGTAAAGAATCCGAATCAGCGACAAATTGATAATTAGTTCCAGCATAAGACCCTAAAATCAACCCAGGGACATGTCTATCTGTAACTTCCCAGATAAAGCCAGTGGTAGATGGTAATTCTGAAACAGTGTATTCAGTTACATTACCCACTCCAACAGTACTCAAATCTCTAAAATTATATTGAGCCCCATCCATCGTCAAGTTTCTTCTAACGTTTAATGAAATATTATCCAAATACGTTAGTATATCTGGTGAAGATCGAGCAACATCCATTCGGAGAATCATTAGATCCACAGGAGTTGTCATAAAAACAGTTGATCCTCGTTTATAGTCATCATTTACACTTGGCAATCCAGCAGAATTCACAAGTGAATTATTTACATAGTATGAATGTGTATTTGATGCTCCACCATTTGAATTAGAAGCCAAAAAGATTTTAAAGCTAGCATTTGAAGAGATATCCACATCCTTAACATTAAACACGAAAGTTTTGCTCAATTCAGTGTCAAAAAATTCACCGTACCAACGTTGCCCCCCCTTCACCAACGAAGTAAATTCATTCTCATGCTTTGCAAAATAAGAATAACTTGAAGTGGAATTCGTGACAGAACTAGTGGAATTCATAACCGATTGAATCCTCATTGGAGGCTCCTCACTATTAATATTAACGAAATAGCATGAGACTTCAGAGTACGGATTAATGTCGGAATATAGTTCAGCAGTCCCATTAGCGTAGAGGCGTTCTGGTCCCCACCCATAAAATAATACATAATCGTTTTCATCAAACATTCCATCCCCCTCTCCAATGACTTGAATTGCATTCTTCGCCAAATCATCTGTCCTAGGAACCGAGTTTAACTCAGGGAGTGTGCCATCACCATTACCATAAATATGAATATGAGCAGGATTCAAATTTTCAACATCCACACCTAGAGGTTCAAAATGGGTACGCAAAAATGTCTTATCGATTTTATATATTCCATCTTGAGTAATAGATATCTTCACCCAAGTTCCAGAACCATTCGCTAAAACTGAACTTGCGATAAAATCCTTTTGATAACCATTAATCGGTTTCCCTTTTAAAGGTGAATATACAATCTCAACTTTATTAATCCGATGAATTTGATTCCCTACTTTAACAAAAGGAAAAAGGTTAAGCATAGCATGTCGTTCAGATCTAGCTTTAGAGACAGACAAATTATAAGAAGCCTCCCCAACATCAATACCTCTTAAACTGAGATAGTCTATTTCTTTAGGATTAGCTGGCTCAGTAGAGATAATATTCAGCGCCAGATTAGGATTATTAGGAGTCGTTATTCTTTCTAGCCAGAAATAATTAGGTATATCCCCATTCATATCCTGACCTTCTATTGATGGCACAATTATAGTTCGTTCACTTTGTGTAAGTGTTTTTGGTTCTTCCCATTTTAGGTCAAGTGAAACACTTTTCTGCGAATACACAAAAACGCAATTACCAAATACTATCGCGATAATAAGTACTACCATTTTAGAAGATGCTCCAAAAATGATTTTCATAAGTTGATTATTCATTGTTTTCATGCTTTCAATTCAACTAACGAAGTGTTTGTCGTAATATTACTTAATGACAACAATTTTAACATTCTACCTACACTACTATATGCGTCACAAAGATGGAAACAGTTCTAAAACAGAAAAATCATCCAACGATTCAGCAATAGTAAAAGAACGATACTACGTATTTCAATATCTGTTCAAAAAGACCGAAAAAATAAATTGGCAATTCAAATCTAAAGGATATAGAGACGTGTAATATCTTGAATTGATGCAATTTAAACTCGAATAATAAATCATAATATTGTGTCCACAAGAGAAATATCTGACAGAAACTTACGGCATAAATTAAAAGGTAATATCATCACAAGATAGATATGAACTAATTTAAACGAAAAGAAATACAACTAAAACCTTTGAATATCATACTGCTTTTGTAATATTTGTAACTTAATTTTAATATTATCGTTATAGTCAATTGGACATCTATAACCGTCTTAATGAAAAAGATCGTAAAAATACTAACAATTAGCCTTCTCTGTCTTTCAGCGAGAGATGCTTATTCACAAGATCCGCAATTCACGCAGTTCTACGCAAATCCGATATACTTAAATCCAGCATTCGCTGGCTCTAATGGTTGCCCCAGATTTGGAATGAACTATCGTAATGAATGGCCTAATCTGACTGGAAATTATGTAACATACAGCGTTGCATACGATCAATATTTTAAAAACATTTCTGGAGGGATTGGTGTTATTGCAACACATGATCAGCAAGGACAAGGAACGATCTACACATCGATGTTAGGCTTGGTTTATTCCTATCATCTGAAAGTGAATCGAAAATTTTCGATGCTATTTGGAGCAAGGGCAGCTATGTATAATAAATATTTGGATTGGGATAAATTGACTTTCGGTGATATGATTGATCCGCGAAGAGGATTTATCTATCAAACTGGCGATGTACCTCGTGGAGGAAGTCGCTATTTCTTTGATGCTTCTGCTGGATTTGTTGGATATAGTAAAAATTTCTTCTTTGGATTAGCTGTGCATCACTTGAATCGTCCAAACGAATCGGTTATTGTTGGTGAGTCTAATTTACCTATGCGTTTCACTGGACACATGGGAGCTGAGATTAAACTTGGAGGAAAATCTCAATACAAGAATAAGACTTCAATCATGCCGAACATCGTTTATCAATATCAAAACGGTTTTCAAGAGATTAATATAGGTACTTATGTTAAATATGGTGCTTTTACAGTTGGTGCATGGTTCAGAAATAAAGATGCATTTATCTTATCCATTGGGTTGAGTACCCAAAAATTCAAATTAGGATATAGCTACGATGTTACTGTTTCGAAATTAAATAATGGTGTATCTGGTGGTTCACATGAAATATCACTTGGCTTAAACTTGAATTGTAGAAACAAGCCAGTTAGTTTCAGAACAATATCTTGTCCTTCCTTCTAAAAAGTGTAACAAAACATTATTGATCCGTTGTAATGATTAAATTTGTGAATCTTAGACGATGAAAAATAAAAATAACAATATGCGATTTTTAAAGATTTTATCTTTAGCTGTAATAGGAGCCTTTATGGTCTCCTCTTGTCACAATCAAGCTTCTAATGCCACAGGTTGGGATTATAACAATCCAAATCAAGGTGGTTTTCAGAAAGTCCCGTTTATCGATCAAGAAACAGGTCCAGGTCTTTTATTAGTAGAGGGAGGAACTTTCACGATGGGACGTGCAGAGCAAGATGTAATGCATGATTGGAACAATAGAGCGGCTAGAGTTACAATTTCATCTTTTTACATGGATCAAACGGAAGTCACAAACTTCCAATGGTTAGAATATATGTATTGGATTTCTAGAGCGTACAATGAAACGTATCCAATGGTTTATAAAAATGCGCTTCCAGATACCTTAGTATGGAGATCAAAATTAGGCGATAATGAAAAATTCGTTGATTATTATCTTCGCCATCCTGCATACAGAGATTATCCAGTTGTTGGAGTTTCGTGGCTTCAAGCCAATGATTATTGTAAATGGAGAACTGATCGTGTAAATGAGTATATTCTAATTCGTGAAGGTGTTCTTGATTTTAATATCGAACAAAGAGATGAAAACTCATTCAATACTGAATCATATTATGCAGGTCAATATGAGGAGGGATTGGTAAAAAATATTACGGATTTGAATCCTTCAAATATTAATGGGAAGAAATTAGGAACACGAATTGTGCGGATGGAAGATGGAATTCTTCTCCCTAGATACCGTCTACCAACTGAAGCCGAGTGGGAGTTTGCCGCTTATGGTTTAATAGGAAACCTTCAAGAAGGTGCTGAAAACATCTCAGAACGTCGTCTATACCCTTGGAATGGTCACTGGGTACGTCAAGATGAAGCACAATTCACAGGACAAATTAGAGCGAACTTCGTAAGAGGTCGTGGAGATTACATGGGAGTGGCTGGTCAATTAAATGACGGCGCTGATGTAACTGCTCCTGTTGAGTCTTACTGGCCAAATGATTATGGTCTTTACCACATGGCAGGAAATGTTTCTGAGTGGGTAATGGATGTATATCGTCCGCTTACAAGTGAAGATTATGATGAATTTCGCCCTTTCCGTGGAAATGTATTCAAAACAAGATTACTTAATAATGAAGGAAGCATCGAGTTGAAAAACGCACAGGTGATGTACGACGTTCATGGTATGAAAGAATACATGAATGAGTTCGAACGTATTCGTTTCCAACGTGTTTCTGCTCAAAAACATGACCCAAATGATACTATCATTCCAATTGGATTAGCTGCGAATATCGAATCACGTAACCCTTCACAAATTGGTTATGCTCCGGATCCATTCTACATTTCCCATGGTAAAGTCAAAGATTCAATCGAATTAACTTTATTTGCAAGCATCAATGCAGTGCTAGATGTCGCAATGGACTATAAAAACAATAAGCACGATATCGAAGCTTCTGCTTATGTTCAAGATAACTTATTCGACGGACTATTCGCTGATGAAATTAGAACAGGTCCAGATGGAGAAGAATATGCATTTGAGATCATCTCCATGCTTCGTGATGGATTCAATGATTTCATCATCAATACTCCTGGTAAATTGAAGTACCGTGAAGTAACTGAAGAAGAAAACATCGGTCGCTTGAACTACCGTAAAGCAGATTACGCTGATTACCTTGATGGTGATATCGAAAGTTCAATCTTCTATGCAAACGACCCTAGAAAACAAGGAATCAATCAAGCAACACGTGATGCAAATCTAGTTATGTATCAAGATCAACACGAACAATACGATCTACAAGGTGGTCAAATTATGCCGGGTGGTGGAGATAGAACTTCATGGCCTACAACTCTGATCTCTGATAAATCGAGAGTTTACAAAGGAGGATCTTGGAAAGATAGAGCTTACTGGTTGGTAGCAAGTAACCGTCGTTACCTTGATGAGGATAAATCTACTGACGCGATCGGGTTTAGATGTGCGATGGACAGAGTTGGTTCTCCAACAGGATTCAACTACGGTCGAAAAAAGAAAAAGAAGAAAAAGAAAAAATAATTTTGAAGAACGAATTAAAAGCCTTCCCTCCTATCTGGATTCGGAGGGCTTTTTTATTTTTGGGGTATGGAATCAAATGAGTTCGAAGAGTTCTACTTATCATCAGGTATTTGCACTGATACACGCGCAATTTTCGCAAATTGTATCTTTGTATGCATCAAGGGAGATAATTTTGATGGGAATAGCTTTGCACAAAAAGCATTGGAACAAGGTGCTAATCATGTTATAGTAGATAATGAAACATCATTTACTCACCCAAATAAAATGACACTTGTTGCAGATAGTATCACATACATTCAACAACTAGCCAATCATCACCGTAGAAAATTTGACATCCCCGTTATTGGAATCACAGGTAGTAATGGCAAAACAACAACCAAAGAACTTATATACGCTGTTCTCTCAAAGAAGTTTAACGTTTTGGCAACAAAAGGAAATTTGAATAATCACTTAGGAGTTCCATTCACACTACTCAGACTAACCAAAAAGCACGAGATTGCCATTATAGAAATGGGCGCAAACAAACTCAAGGATATCGAAGAACTTTGCGATATAGCAGAACCAACCATTGGAATAATAACGAACATTGGCAAAGCTCACCTCGAAGGATTTATCGATTTTGAGGGTATTTTGAGAACCAAATGTGAATTATATAAAGCTATTGAGAATGTAAATGGTAAGATTGTTATTAATAGAGATGATCAAATTTTAGTAGATATTCTACCTAACAATATTGAATTCATGGATTATAGTACTTTTAGTGATACTGCAATCAATGGGGAATTACTCGCTCTCTCCCCTTTCGTTGAAATGGAATGGAGTTCTGGTACACATCAATCTAAGAGAATAGAAACGAAAATGGTTGGGAAATATAATTTCTACAACTATATGGCGGCAATATCCTTTGGGAAATTATTTAAAATAGAAAATGAGGCAATTTCTGAAGCAATTGAGGAGTACACCCCAACGAATAATCGTTCTCAAGTGACAAAAACAGAAAGGAATACGTTGATCATGGATTGCTACAACGCAAACCCATCAAGCATGCGATCAGCCCTTGATAGTTTTGCTATGATCAACAACAATAGCAAGGTATTAATTCTTGGAGACATGAAAGAACTAGGCAACGACAGCAAAGATGAACACGAAGCAATAATTTCATTGCTTGAGTCACTACAACTCAATGCTTATACGGTTGGAAATGAATATTATAGCCTACAATCTTCGCAAATCATCCGATCCTTTCAAACGACAGATGAATTACTCGAACACTTGTCTTCGAATCCACTAATTGATAAACTAATTCTACTCAAAGGATCAAGAAGTATGGGACTTGAGAAAGCACAAGGACTATTGTAAGCTTGAAGTGATTTTTGAATTAGTAAGTACGTCAAGTTATAACTAAAAAACTCTTACAAGTAAATACTTGTAAGAGTTTTTTAGTTTCGTTTGAATTACCCACTTCGTTCAAGGCTAGGAAGTCGTACGGACTCCTCACCAAGATTTTCATTTAAAGTTAGGAATAGTGTCTCAAACAAAAAATGACAAAACGAAGCATACGCCCGTATGCTTCTTAGGCATTGTGGCTGTTGCACAACTATTGATAAACATACGCAAACAATTCCAATCCAGGCTCATTCTTTCTTATCTTGGGTCATGCAAGGCAAAAAGGATTATCAAGAACAATTTTTTACCAGCTTCCAGCTGAGTAATC
>JAJRQK010000047.1 GCA_024280295.1 Bacteroidota bacterium | reverse complement strand
TTTTAACCATTTCTAGGTTGTTTAATTCGGCAGCCTTTACAGTTGTTCTCCCAGGATTATGATTATGATCCAAAAGGTATTGAACCATCTCTAAATTTTCGTTTTTGACCGCCAATAAATTGATCTGGCGCTTCTGGCGCCTTTCTCTACCAAGTATTTTAAAATGGGGAAATGATTGTGCTTGATTGCTGCTGAAATTGGAGACAAATGCTGATCATTTCGGTCACTATTAATATCCACTCCAGAATTGATTAGGACTTTCACATCAGCTAGGTTGTTTGCAATTATTGCATCGTGAAGTTGCTGGATTTTGGTTGGGTTTGATTGCGCTAAAGAACTGAAAGAGATCAATAGTAGAACAATGAATAAGGCAGATTTAAGCATGAGAAATGTTTTTTGATCTTGCAAACTATGTAGCGAGTCGTAAATGATTAGTTATATAAATTGGTTTGTCTCCTTGAGAAGGTGTTTTAATGTTTTTATTCATTGGATATAGTTAGCTTGAATCAAGTTAACTATGATTCCCCTCTCGATTACACTTTAGTGTTAGAGCATTATTGCAAGAATGCGTACATCAAAATATTGGCTCCCATTTGAAGAGCTTGAGTTCGTTTTTCAGCTGCATCATTATGAACCTCGGTATCTTCCCAGCCATCACTTAGGTCTGTTTCATAAGTATAAAGGCAGACTAACCTTCCATCGACTATTATTCCGAATGCTTGCGGGCGTTTGCCATCGTGTTCATGAATTTTCGGCAATCCATTAAAGTCGTATTTCTGATGAAAAACAGCATGATCAAATGGCAATTCAACAAGTTCATTGTTTGGAAAAATCTTTTTTAATTCAACGCGAATAAATTGATCCATTCCGTAATTATCATCAATATGTAGAAATCCCCCACCTTTTAAATAAGTACGCAAATTTTCTACTTCTTGAGATGAAAAGACAACATTTCCATGTCCTGTCATGTGGACATACGGGTAGAGGAATAAATCAGGAGATCCAACTTCTACATAAGGAGTTTCTTTTGAAATTGAAGTTTTTAGATTCGAGTTACAAAATTCAATAAGGTTGGGTAGTGCGGTTGGATTCGCATAATAATCTCCACCGCCGCCATACTTGAGTACACCTAATTGATAGCTCTGGCTAAGGCTCAATCCCGCAATTAATAGTGCAATATTTAGGATGATCCATTTTCTCATTTGTCGAGCGTTAACTGAGCTTGCATACACGCGTAGAGTGCTGCTGTTTCGGTGCGTAAGCGATTTTCTCCTAATGTAATCGTTTTATAGCCATTATCCAATGCTAATTCAATCTCATCTTTCGTAAAATCACCTTCAGGCCCAATAAGTATAGGGCATTTAGCCGATTTGAAAATAGTTGTTAAAATTGATTTTTCTCCATCGTAACAATGAGCGATCAATCCATTTGGGTGTGATGCAATAAAACTCGAAACCGAAGTAAGCTCATTTATCTTCGGTAAGAAGCGACGTTGAGATTGTTTCATCGCCGAGATTGCTTTCTTTTCCAATCGACCTGGTTTCATTTTAACTCGCTCCGAATTTGTTCCTGTAATAAATGATATTTCAGTTACACCAATCTCGGTTGCCTTCTCAATAAACCATTCAATGCGCTCCATCTGCTTTGTTGGACTGAGAGCAATATGAATTTCTTCAGTTGAAATTTTCTCTTGTTCTTCTGCGATGATATCAAGTAAGCAACGTTTGGGGTGTG
This sequence comes from Bacteroidota bacterium, assembly GCA_024280295.1. GTDB lineage: Bacteria > Bacteroidota > Bacteroidia > Flavobacteriales_D > Crocinitomicaceae > UBA4466. Next base: position 135,478 of record JAJRQK010000047.1, on the reverse strand, counting down.
GGTCAATTATTTTCGCTTCGAAATATCCGCCATTTCCATTCACTAAAGCAATCGAATCATTTTCATTCATCCTCAAAACCTTGACGATATGCTTTGATTCCGTTTCTGAAAGTTGATGCGTTTTAGCCCCGATTGAGATATTTGAGTCGTAGAAAAGTCTCATTAATGCATGATTCTATAGATAAGCTCTTTCATCAATTGTCCGGGTGTAAATGATGAGTTCCCAACCCCTTTCGATTTAAGGTCATATTCATGTAGGACTGCGATTATACTTGCAATTTTCTTGGGGTTGTAAATCTTAGTTGACTTTAACAACTCTCCAGCAACAAACGGATGTACTCGAATCGCACTCGCAATTGCTTGGGATGATTTATTTTGTAGAAAGTGAATCTTCATCAACTGAGAGAACAATTTGAATAGACTAGATATCACCATGATTATTGATCCTCCTTTCGGGTTATGATCAAAATAGTTGACAATTTGATTCGCTTTTGCGACATTTCTATTTCCAACTGCGTTGACGAGTTCAAATACATTGAAGTCTTTTGAGATGCCAATATTTTCTTCGATGTGAATCTCATTAATTGTCGTTCCTGATTCCATCAAGATGTCCAATTTATTGAGTTCATTTACGATTTTACTCAAATCATTACCTAAAAATTCTGCAAGTAGCATCGTTGCTTTTGGAGTAATTCCGTAGCCTTTTGATTTCACATAATTAGAAATCCAATCGGGTAATTTGTATTCCTTGATCTTCTCGGAATGATAAACAATTCCATTTTTGGCAGCTGCTTTGATCGATTTTTTGCGACTATCGTATTTCTTATACTTGTACCCAAGGACGAATATTGTTTGATCAGATGGTGATTCAAAGTAGGGTGTAAGATCTTCTATTTGTCGAAAATCTTGTGCTTCTTTCAAAACTACTAATCTTCGTTCGGCCATCATTGGATAGCCCTTAGCTTCGGAAATCATACTTAGCGCATCTGAGTCTTTTCCGTATAATATTGTTTGATTGAAATCGCGTTCGTGTTCCTTAAGTGCGTGTTTCAAGAGTGAATTGGTAATCATATCAATGAAATAAGGCTCATCTCCATGAAGGAAATAAATCTTATGGAAGACTCCATTTTCAATATTTGATATGATTTTTTGATGACTCATTCTAAGAGTGCTTTGCCCAGATTTGTGCAAGTTCAACAAGAGTTTTTACTGCTTTCTCCATATCTTGAATACTTACATATTCGTGACGCGAGTGAATGGCCATTTCTCCTGTAAAGATATTAGGGCAAGGCAGCCCCATGAATGATAACCGAGAACCATCTGTTCCACCTCGAATAATTGTTGGAAGAGGAGTTACACCAGCTTTTCCCATAGCTGAAATAGCGTAATTGGCAACAAAAGGAACTGCTTTAAGTACCTCCTTCATATTTCGGTATTGCTCAGTAATTTCAAATTTGTAGGTTGCTCCAGGATATTTGTCCACTACAGATTTGACCATCCCTTCCAATCGAGATGCATACTCAATAAGTTTAGAAGTATCGTGATCACGAATAATAAATCCAACTGTTGATTGTTCTAAACTTCCGCTAAAGTTCATTGGATGCACAAATCCTTCACGATGCTCCGTCGTTTCTGGAGACCAACTGTCCTCTGGAAGGAGTTGAACAAATTCAGCAGCCACCTTGAGGCTATTCACCATTTTACCTTTTGCATATCCAGGATGAGCACTCACACCATTAATGGTCACTTTTACACCGTCAGCTGAAAAACTTTCGTCTTCCAGTGAGCCTAAAACTCCACCATCCAAAGTATAGCCGAAATCTGCGTTTAATCGGTCCATGTCAAGATGATCAACACCTCGACCAATTTCTTCATCTGGTGTGAATAAGATTCTAATAGTTGGATGTGCAATTTCTGGGTTATTAACTATATGATGCGCGAAATCCATAATAATTGCAATGCCTGCTTTATCATCTGCACCTAAAAGAGTGTGTCCACTTGCTGTAATGATATCATCTCCGATTTTTTCTTTTAAATAAGAGTGTTGCTCTACAGTAATTACTTGACTGGTATCATCTGGAAGTGTTATTGGCGTTCCATCATAATTACGGTGGATAATTGGTTTTACGTTAGTTCCACTGCAATCTGGTGCCGTGTCCATGTGAGAACAAAAACAAATTGTTGGCAGCGAATCATTCCCTGTGTTATTTGAAATTGTTGCGTAGACATATCCCCATTCATCCATCTTTGCGTCGTCAATTCCTAGTTCTAGTAGTTCTTTTACTAACTCTCGGCCTAAGTTTTTTTGAATTTCAGATGATGGGAAAGTAATTGATGTGGGATCAGCAGATGTGTCAATTTTTGCATATTTAACAAAGCGATTTTCGACGGTGGACGTGTAATTGTTCATTGAAAAATAATTTAGATTCAAATGTAATCATTTCGTAAATAAAAGATCTTGAAATATTTTTACATTCATCAATATAAGAGCATGACAATTTTTTAGTGTCAAATTATTCTTATATCTCCATTTCTAGCTAATAGTTTGAATTTATTCGACTAAAAATAACTTAGATTAATAAGTGAAGTATCTGGAAATATTTACTTTCGTTAGTATATAAATAAAAAACTATAACATTCACACTATGAAAAAGTATCTATTCGGTACGCTATTGCTCATCGGTATAGCGAACTACAACACATCTTTTGCACAAAGTTCCTTAGGACAGGCTGGAGAGAATCCAACTTCTAAATGGACAGAAACAGAAATACAAAACGATATTGTTATTTCCTTTTCAAAAATTAATATTGAAGGAGTAATGTATTTAGCAATTCAACTGGAAAACCCAACGAACCAAGTTCAAGAGATCGTATGGTCATTATTGAAAGGGAAAGATATTTTGATTGACAATGTTGAAAATAGCATTGAAGCCAGTAGTAAAATTGAAATCTTTGATGCAACTCAATTGATTCCATTCGAAGAAAATAATTCGTATGCTGATTATTCTATTCAACTTAATTTACACTAATTTTAATTCACATTAAAAAACTGATAACATGAAAAAAACAATACAAAAAATTGGACTAACAATCTTGAGCTCGATTGTGAGTGTAGGGGTGTGGTCTCAGTGTCCTACTGTTATTTGCCCTACCGATATAGTTGTAAATAGTGATTCTTCTAGTTGCGGAGCAACAATTATGTACACAATCCCATCTGGAATTGACACATGTAATACATCCACTCAATCTTTTGTCTTCACAGGAGTAATTGACTCATGGATAGTGCCAGCAGGTGTTACATCTATTACTATAGATGCTAGTGGAGCTGAAGGTGGAAATAGCGGTGCTTCTAGTGTCTCTCCTGGTTTAGGTGCAACAATGATGGGTGATTTTAGTGTTACTCCAGGACAAACACTTTCAATATTAGTTGGTCAACAAAACAACGCTGGTAATGGTGGTGGTGGTGGAACCTACGTTGTTGATGCGCTTAATAACCCTCTTATCGTTGCTGCTGGTGGTGGTGGTGGTGCAGCAGCAGTAGATTCACCTAATAAGCATGGCCAAATAACGTCGATTGGAGGTACTGGAGCCGGTGGTGGTGGTATCGGAGGTGCTTCTGGATTTGGTGGAAATGTTGGTTCTTCATTTGCGAGTGGAGCTGGCGGAGGATTTTATACTGATGGCGCCGATGGTTGGACAGCCAATTCAGGCGGAGACTCCTATTTGAATGGTGGAGCTGGAGCAAATGTTGGATTTGGTATCGGCGGATTCGGCGGTGGTGGAAACGGTTCTGGAAATGTTGTTGGTGGCGGCGGCGGTGGTTATTCTGGCGGTGGCGGAGGATCTAATAGTATTGGCGGCGGTGGTGTCGGCGGCGGCGGTGGGTCGTTTAATAATGGAACTAACCAGTTCAATACAATTGGTAATAACTCTGGAAATGGGGGCGTAACTATTACCTATGGAGGTGCAACAACTTCAACTTTGGAGTCTGGTATTGGATCTGGAGGAGTATTTCCTGTTGGCGTTAGTACAGAAATTTACTCAGTTGTTAATGTATTTGGAGATTCTGCATTCTGTTCGTTTACTATTACTGTAATGGATTCAATTGCACCTACGATTACTTCACCAGCAAACCTTGCTACATGTGACCCAGTAGTTAGTGGTTTAACACCAGTTACTACTGATAATTGCTCAGGTGAAACAGTAGCATATACGCTTACAGGTGCAACTACAGGATCTGGAGCAGGAGATGTTAACGGAACGGCGTTTAATGTTGGAGTAACGACTGTTTGGTATACAGTTACTGATGCTTCTGGTAATCAAGATAGTAGTTCATTCGATGTTGAAATTTATCCACTTCCATTAGTAACATTGGCTCCCTTTAGTACCGATACAATTTGTATAGATTATGCTAGTATTGCACTTCCAACTGGAACGCCTGTTGGAGGTTCGTATTCTGGAGTTGGAATAAGTGGAACTAACTTTGATCCGTCAATTGCTGGCATTGGTAGTTATTGGATTTCGTACTCTTATACTGATACTTTAGGCTGTGCGAATTCTGATTCAACTCAGATAGTTGTTGATGGATGCTTAGGAATTAATGATGATATAGGCTTGAGTGGCTTATCTATCTATCCAAATCCAGGGAATGGTATCTATACGTTAGAATTTGATAATGCAGAAACAGGGGATTTCAATATAGAAGTTACTGATGTGAATGGAAGAATTGTTTACTCAAACTTACAGAGTGGTTCATTCGGTAAGCAAGTAATTGATATTCGTGAAGAATCGAGGGGGATTTATTTAATCCAAATTACATCGGATTCGCAATCGGGTGTTTATAGAATTATCAAGGAATAGAATTGTGAATTAATTCTAAAAAAAAATGAGTCGTCCTAAGTTTATTCTTAGGACGACTCATTTATTATAAGTCTATTGCTTAACTAAAATAGTTCAGCAGCACTAAAGTGAAATTCACCCTCAATTGCAGCATTTTCATCTGAATCAGACCCATGAACTGCGTTCTTTGCTTTTGATTCAGCGTATGCCTTACGGATAGTTCCTTCTTCAGCATCAGCTGGGTCAGTTGCACCGATTAATGCTCTGAAATCTGCAACAGCATTGTCTTTTTCTAAGATAGCTGCAACGATAGGTCCAGAGGTCATGTATTCAACAAGCTCTCCATAAAATGGACGCTCAGAGTGAACTTCGTAAAATTTCTTCGCTTGCTCTTCTGTCAACCGTGTATATTTCATTGCTTTTATTGCAAATCCCGCTTCCACGATCATATCCAAAACTTTTCCCATGTAACCATTCTCGATTGCATCAGGCTTTAACATTGTAAAGGTTCTATTTGTTGCCATTATAAATTAGTTTTAACTATTTTGGCTGCAAATGTAATGATTCAAGTCTGAGGAGCAATTTACTTCATCGAAAATCTTGTTAAATTTGCATAACGCCTTAGCGTTGGAATGGATAAATTAGCACACTATTTAAGTGAATTGGATCCCGTACTCGCTGCTTTTTATGCAACGACGTTCACATGGTTCATTACAATGATGGGGGCATCTTTGGTGTTCTTTTTTAAACAAATGAACCGCGCACTACTGGATGTCGTCTTGGGGTAATTTATTTTTTTTAACATTTAATTTGATCATTTTTCTCAAAAAAGTTATTGTCGTTTAAGGATTACTATTATCTTTGTAACAAGTCTAAAGACAACAGATTAGGTTTAATTGTTTTTGGGTTTTATAGTTTTAGCATAGTTTAGCATAAAGAGGAACAAGTTTCAAGAAAATTTGTTCCTCTTTTTGATTTATAACAATTCCTCGTACATTAGAGGAAATTAAAATTGCACGAATGAAATCTATCGCTACTGTATTATCTTGCCTTTTTCTTACACTTAACTTTAATGTTGACTCACAAACTCAAGGGGTTGCTTACCCAGCGGTTGGTAAAGGGGGTGCTACAACTTTTGTGACTGATTACCATTGTCTTGGAATTAATAATTCAGCACTTGGTTATGGAACAGGTTATGACAATAAAAGATTCACTACTGGATCTACTGAATTCAACCTTGGATTTTATTCAGATTCGCTGAACTCAGATAAATTGAAGCAACTGTATTCAGCAATTAGAAAGGATATAAAGGACGATAATTCTGATCCAGCGGATTGGGCAACTCAACGTCAATATGCAATTGAGTATATGAACTCTGGATTGTCGATGGATTTTAGCTTCAACTGGCTTGGGTTTGCTTTCCAAAGTGAAAAATTTGGAGGAATTGCATTTAATATTTCAGAGAATTACAATTGGTACTCGAAATTGAGCGAAAACACAACCGACTTATTATTTAATGGGCGCGCATCGTCTTACTTTGATTCATTGACAGTCGTTTTTGGAACTGATACATCAACTGTTTTTAATTCAGGATCACTTCCAAATGATACACTGGCTGCAGCTATCAATGGAACTGCATCTGTTCCGTTAAATATAAGTGATCTCACTAAAGGTTCTGAAATTAGATTTGCTTGGAATAGACATTACAATTTTGGATATGGAAGAAAAATATTTGGCGAGGATTCTACATTCGCAATTTATGGAGGTATTGGAGGTCGCTTCATTCAGTCAATGGCGATGTTCAATTTGGAATCCGACGGAACGAATTTCTACATCTACTCGTCTTATAGTCCTAGTTATGATATTGATTATGGAGCAATCTCGGCAACGAACATCTCCAATTTTACAGCATCGGGAGCATTGCCAAAAGCAGTTGGAAATGGTTATGGAATAGATTTATCCGCAAGTGCTATGATACTTGGAAAACTCAGAATCGCTGTTGCTGTCAATAATATTGGATCAGTTACCTACAATAGAAATGTATATAGCGTGAAAGATACACTTGTTACAACAATGAACTTAGCTGGACTAGAGAATTACAATTTAACAAATTCAATTTACAACTTCTTGGAAGAAGGTGGCCTTTTACAATTAGTCGGGGAAGAAGACTATAAAGTAAAAAATGCTGCAACGTATCGCTTTGGGGCATCTCTTGAGCTTGGAGATATGATTCGAGTTGGAATGGATGTTGTTGGACCGTTTGATGCTGACAACCCTGGGAGTATAGCAAACCCTATTATTTCATTCGGTGGAGATTTCACACCTATTGGATGGTTGCGATTGAGTGCAGGTTATCTTGGTGGAGGCATCTATAAACATAACATTCCCTTGGGAGTTAACTTTATTTTGGGAGGTGGAACCTATGAATTTGGAATTTCTTCCAGAGATGTACTTAGCTTTTTCTTAGATGGATCGAATAGTATCTCAACAGCCTTTGGTTTTGCTCGCGTAAGATTCTAGATTATTTTCATTCGCCATGAGTCGACTTCAATCTTTTTTGGAGGAGTTAACAGATCAAGAACTTGTTAATTTTTATCATTATCGCTATCAAGAATTCTTGAAGGACTCTAAATCTCGTATTGATTCTGAAATCGATAAACGAGGACTTGATGAACAACAAATGAATCAGTTCAATCACTTTCCAAAATATAATTCTATCCTAGAAGGAAATGGAGAGTATTGTCCAAGATGTATATCATCCAAATTTTATACATCTCACGAGTTAGAATCAATTACATATTCCACTGTCGAATTTGAAGTAGATTATAGAGTTTGCTTAGTTTGCCTTTACTCCGCAGAAAAAGATGGTAATGAGAAGTCATATCGATCGGTCTCTGGATTTGGATTTCTGAGATCTCTGATAAACCGTAAGCGCTAATTATTTTGCCTAACCCAGGTTATAATCAATCGAAACGATACGGTGGATAATCTATATTTGGAAAAGGAAATCGATAAGTAAGTTCATACACTATTCCATCAACCATCACCCCTAAAGTACCGGTAAGCGACTTAAAAAATGTTTTGAATGACTCAAACTCGCTTTGCTCCAGCATGATACTTTCGCCATAGTAGCCATTGTCCTTAAATTTTTCAGACCATTTAGTTGGCCAATCTTTAGAACCTTCATGGCCTCCCATATACTCGGTGATATAGTCGGAAATTGTTACTTCAAATTTATCTGGCATCCAAACGCTACTCTTTTCATTAGAATAGCCAATTAAGGTGTTAAATGTATGCATAAAATCATTCGGCACTTCTCCAATGACAGTCGAATCAATTCGAATATCACCATAAACTCGTTTGACTATCCTTTCTTTAAAATTCAAGACCAAGGTATTGAATGATTGCCCACCCTCAGATGTTGCATCAAAATTATTGTCCATAGATTTTAATTCATCGCTAATCTCTAAGCTAGCTATCAATTTTTGCAGAGCAATCGTCCCAAGATTAGTGCTATAGTAGTTGCTATCATTTTCGGCGATGCCTTTATAGATCACCCAACCTGAACTATATATAGCAATAGTTGGCACATCCCAATTCTCTTTATTCGGATTGCCATCTATTTCAGTTAAAACAACCAAAGCCTTGCCAATAGGGTGCGATCTTTGAGCAAATAAATTACTTGATATGCAAAATATTGAAAGGCAAACAAGTGTGATAATCTGTTTCATAATTTGTTTTTTGTTTCTATTGAAATTAGCGAAAAAGGAAGACTTGCTATAAATCCTCAATTATTCCCAATAGTGAAAACTATAGAAGTAAAGTTTCCAAATCCTAATTCTCATTAGTTCGGAAGATTTTTAACTCTTGTTCATCCACGATTTCTTAATCTTTCCTAACATTTATATTTTGGTTCAAATTTTCATCATCTTTCTATCTCCCATTATATACAAATGGAGCCCAATATATTGGATGAGATAAATTGACTTCGGCGGTATTGTATTTTCCGTTTAATTCTTCCAATTTTTCAGCAATTGAAGCAAATTCTGCGTTTCGGTCCATTCCAAATAAGAGTCGAGCTTTTACTTGATACAATTCTAAGAGCTTGAATTTGAAAAGCCCTGTTCGATTTAATTCATCAATGAGCTTGTCAATAAGTGCGCTCGCTTTTTCAAAATCTGCTTGTTGATAGTACTCCGAGTACTGTACCAATCCGAGATGGACTGAGTAATAGTCGTTAGAAGCATTCACATTATTATATTCAGCTCTAAACTCTGTGATAATTTTTGGTTCGAACCAATCTCGGTAAACTTTTGCTCTAATTGACATGTCGTCATGAAATACTCGTAAAATGTGATGATAAATTGAATGTTTAGCTCCTCGAACTCTTAACTTGGATTTGATGAGCATGATATCATTCCATACTTCTTCAACTGTCTTACCCTCAAAGGCCATCACTTTTCCAATTGTTTGATGGAGTTCATCATCGGGATTTATTTGTTTAAAACTACTATGAAATTCCGATTGAGCTCTCACTAATGTCGCAGAGTAAGGAGATGTTGATCCATTGTGAGCAATAAGATCCGTTAAAATTTGATCCAAGCCAACATACATACGCCTATCTGAAATTCTTGCCATTTTCTCACCAATTTCAGTTCCACGCTCATCATATTTAAATACCGACATAGCATTGAGGTAGTTGACCATAATTTGTGTCTTCAGCGGGTTCATTTGATGAGCTTGTTCAAAGTCGATGAAGGACTCTTCATATCTTCCTTGATAGAATCTAGATTCAGCTTTGTAGTAATATCCAGCCCAAGAATCTGGATAACGCATGGAAAATTCAATCCAATATTTCTCAGCTTGCTCATAGGCCTGTGCTTCAGAATATTTAATTGCCTGTATATATATATTGGATGTTGAGCAAAGTCTTTAGGAAAAGGCACTGGATCTGAAATGGTAGCTGGATTAACAAAAATTGTAGTGTCAATTTCTGCCTTTGTTTTTGCTAGTTCAAGCTCTTGTTCTTCTTTGAATTTAGCTTGAGCGATTAACGCCTGTTCTTGTTTCTTCTTTTCTTCTTCCTCGGCTTTAGCTGCTAGAACTTCTTGTTCTTCTGCTTTCTTTACAACTGCAATTTGTTCTTCTGATGCCTCCCAACTAAAGTCTTTCAGAACTTGTTCTTTGTAATTTTGGAAATCTATTTTTATCAGTTGCGAATTCTTATATAAGAGCAGATAATCAAGGTTGTTGACTGTTTTTGGGTTACAATACTCTCCGTCACAAACGAGCCGTTTAATTAATTTTCCGTTTTCAATTTTCCATAGTTCAGTTTTATAAGGGTAACCGATAATTATCATGGTTTGCGACGGTTCGTGGAACTGCACAATACGTGAACCTATATCTGACGTGAAATCATGTTTCTCGAGTGTTTTTGGGTTGAATAATCGATATTGTTCATTTCCGTAGTAGGCTAGACACCAATCTCCTTGGGTAAATTGAATTCCTTTATGTGGGCCAACTAGTGCTTTGCAATTAATCGTTGTGTGCGTCTCTGCATCAATAAGTAAAGTAGCTCTTTTTTTATCTGGAAATTCATCTTGCCACTCATCACTAGCGTAAACCAATCCGTATGATCTGCTCCCATTGAACTTTTGATCAATGTCTACTTTTGGGAAAAATTTGTTTCCCGGAGGAAAGCCATAACTCCACTTTCCATCTACCAATGTGGAGACGGATCGTTGATAGTCAGCATAGGATACAAGGTAATTACCATAGCGATCTGGAACATTGCTTTCACGTTCTCCTGGATCGGTCCATTTCCCAGTAGCATAGTTGAAGACAAATTCTTCATAGCCAATGTTTCTCCCTGAGACATATACATAAGAACTATTTGGAACCATGTAGGGTTTGTTCATCGTTAAGTCTATATCATTACTTACTGATACATTAATACTCTGATTTAATTTTTTGGAATAGGGTCTGAAATTGCTTTCTGAAAAAGTATTGGCTAATGCTTTTCCCTCTTTTAGGTCATAGACTAAAAGCTGAGTAGTATTTCCTAATATTGCGGTAGAACCATCGTCAGATAAATCTAAAAAGTTGGTTATGTCGCTATTGATGATTTGATACTCGTACTGTTCCTGTTCATCTTGCTGTTTTTGTTTCTGTTCTCTCGCTGGTTCTTTAAAGTTGTGATAAATAGTTAGCTCAAATGTTGTTAAATCCAGTTGGAGAAGTTGACACTCATTGTAAAACAAGACATGATTTGAACTCGAATTTATCTTTGGTGCGCAAAAGCTTTTGGAGGACATATCTACTTCATACATCTTATTTATTTCTTGGTTTTCCAATTGCCACACTTCTGTTTGAAATTCGGAATTCGTGAGCACCATAGATTTGGTTGATTCATGAAACTCAAAAGTTGATATCGAAAGTGCTGTTTGGAAACTATATTTTTCTTGAGTTTTAGGATTGAACAAGAGATAATTGTCATCCTCCATTTCAGCTATGAGCCAGTCGGCTTGAGAAAGAATTAGTCCTTTGTTTAAGCCAAATGACTTTACGTCAATAACGCTATGAGAAGCAATACTATAAAGTTCGTATGATCTATCCTTGTCAGGAAAGCCCTCATAACTTTCAGCTTTATCGTAGCTGTAAGCATAGGACTTATTCCCCCAGAAATATCGATTGCTCATTTCGGGAATGATCTGTCCACCCATCGGGCCATCAAATATCCATTTCCGATCAACAAACGTTTGATAGTTGGCTTTAAAGTCATATCCATAATCTCCTGCCACTACAAGATAATCACCGCATCTGTAAATCCATCCACCGCTTGGTTTCATACCTCTTCCTCGAAGATCACCTGTTGCATAATCGAGTATGAAACCATTTGGACCATTATAATCACTCCCCTTTACATATAGGAAGCTCGAATTTGGGACCAAAATAACGCGATCAATTTTAAAGTTGCGCTGATGATCTACTTGAATGGTGGTTTTAGTTTTTGTTACTTCAGATAAAATCTCATATTCTTTCTTTGTAAAAAGGTTGGCTTTCAACTCATTGTTTTTAAGATCGTAAACTAACGCCTGAGTACTATTACCGATCACGGCATATAAACCATCATCAGAAATTTCAAGAAAATCCGATTCGTCGGTGTAGAAAAATTGATGAGACTGTTGAGCGAAAAGCGAAGAACTACAGATGATTAAAACAAGAAATAGGTAGAATTTGATCACGTTTTTTTAGTTTAAAGATCGTTTGTAAGTGTACTAAAACCAATAGGGCATTTGCACCATTGTCAACTAAAATGTTTAACTGATAGATCTCTCAGTTGTCAACAATTAACAGGGAAATACCCGTTTAGAAATTACAATCACCAAATACAAAGAGAAAATTAATTGTCTTAAGAAGCAAGAATATAGCTTCAATCAAGGGTTAATAGATGCATTGGAAATACCCTACAAATGATCTGAACCTGTTTATTTCTATCCTCAAAAGATTGTCGTATATTGAGTCCCTTATTACTACAAATATGAAGAAGATATTTCTACTCACTTGCTGTACCTTATTGAGCATGATGGGATTTACACAGCAAAATACAGTCGCTTCAGGCGGAGATGGTTCTGGAACTGGCGGATCGTTTAGTTACTCAATTGGTCAAATCGACTACATAAACACTTCAGGCTCTCTCTACATCTCAGAAGGGGTTCAGCAACCTTATGAGTACTATGATATTCTTGGGCTGAGTGATCTTCAACCCATAATTACTTCGATATATCCAAATCCTGCTTCCGAAGCAATTGTTCTGGAAATAAGTCAAGTTAATTTAGGACTCACATACAATCTCTTTGATGCGAAAGGTCGTTTAATTTCCAGTAGCTCTATTACTGAGTCTAAGACAATCGTAGATCTTCAATCCTTATCACAAGGAACTTATATCCTTAAAATATCGGATTCAAAAGAGTCATTATCAACATTGAAATTTATCAAATACTAGGACGATGAAAAAAAATATCTACACAATTTTATTTTGCCTACTTGGAGTTACAACTATTGCTCAATCTCCACCCCGAATGACTTATCAAGCGGTTGTGAGAGATGCTTCTGGAACATTAGTGACAAACACAAATGTTGGAGCTCAATTTTCGATTTTGCAAGGGTCAATAGCTGGTCCATCTGTTTTTATCGAATGGGTCACAGTACTCTCAAATAACAATGGATTAATTACACATCAAATTGGATCATCCACTGTTATGAATGTTGACTGGAGTAATGGACCATATTATGTGAAAGTTGAGCTAGACCCATCTGGAGGTACAAGCTTTACCTCAAGTTCTATATCTCAGTTCCTAAGTGTACCTTATTCTCTATATTCTGAGACTTCTGAAACATCAGATGTGGCAATCTGGGCAAACGGTGCTGATTATAATTCATTGACTAACACTCCAACAAACGTGAGTGCTTTTGTAAATGACGCAGGCTATATCACAAGTGCTGCTGGAAACACATTGGATGGATCATACGATCAAGGAGGAGTCGGCGTTGGAAGAACGATAACTGCCGATGCAGGTTCAGTATTAATTAACAATACAGGTACTAATTTAATTGGATTGGAGGCAACTTCTTCTGTAGGAAATTCCACTGCTATCCTCGGATCACATAGCGGAATTGGTGTAGCAATCCGTGCAGAAAGTACCAATGCATCAAACAACTTATCTACGATTCAAGCAACGACTAACAGTGCAACTGCATTGAATTCAGCTATCTTAGGGAGTAACTCTGGTGCTGGATATGGTGTTACCGGACAGCTTCCACCAACTGCAACTGGAGATGCCGGTGTCTATGGTAATAATCTTAGAACGACTGGTGGATTTGGTGTGCTAGGTGTTGGTTACAATGGTGTGGTTGGTCAAACTGCTTATGGTGATGGATTTGCCGTATATGGTTCCAATACGGGAGTAACTGGACTTGGAATTGGTGCTTATGGAATTGGCTTTAATGGCGTTTATGGACAAACAACAAACGTGACAACAGGTTGGGCAGGATACTTCACTGCGGATTTAGGTGTTGATGGCACTGGTTATGCTCTTGGCGGGTGGGTAAATGCATCTGATAGAAGATTGAAGTCGAACATCATTGCTATTGAGAACCCGCTTGATAAATTGATAAAGTTGAACGGTCGTCATTATACAATCACTTATAAAACAAAGAAACCGGATGGTGAAATTGAAACTCATTCAAGATTACAGTATGGAGTAATCGCGCAAGAGGTTGAGGAAGTTTTTCCTGAAATGGTTAAAGAAAAAGCAATTTTCAGCAATACTGGAGACGACACTGTCTACAAAACGGTTGAATATACTCAATTAATCCCTGTTTTGCTTGAATCAATCAAGGAGTTGAATAAGAAAATTGAAGCTTTAGAGAAAGAAGTCGATGATTTGAAATAGTTATTTAGATTAACCTATTTGCGATAGAATTGCTTTCACTTCAGAAAGTATCATGCCTGTTGCTCCCCAAACGACATGCCCATGGATGTCAAAATAGGGAATGTCCTTAGCAGTAGTTCCATTCTTAAATTTTAGCGATTTTCGCTTTAATAAATCATCATCTAGAAGTGAAAAAAGATCAAATGCGATGATACTCTCAACTTCTCGTTCGTCTGGATGAAGCGTAGGTAAGTCATCCACGAAAAAGATGAAGGGCTGTACTAAAAAGTCTGAAACAGGAATGAATACTTCAGTGAGTGCTAATATGCGCTCACCATGTCCAGTTGGAAGTCCTACTTCTTCAAAGCATTCACGTCGAGCTGTGTATTCCAAATCGATATCGCCAGGATCTCTTTTTCCTCCAGGAAAGCTAATTTGCCCCCCGTGTGTTCCATCATAGGCCGGTCGCTCGATTAAAATGCATTCAATGGTATCTTCTTTCGGATAAAGCAAGATGCCAACTCCTGATTCTCGGTAGGTTGCCGACCTTATTTTGACTTTGCTCGAAAGAGGACGCTTAAGCGGCATTAATGACAAATGGGCCTCCTCACCTGGAAGATTCGTTAGATTAAACTTTTTAAGTTGCCTAATAAAATTAGAGGTATCCATTATGTGCGGACAGAGCTAAGAATATCGATGAAATCATCGTATAAATAGCCCATATTATCACGCTTTCCAATTAATTGAAAGACGAAATATTCAGTTCCTACTTGCATTGTTGCTGTAAAATAAGATGAGGATTCACCATACGTATTATATGAACCATGAACCACCTGAATATAACCTGGAAAACCAACTTCTTTTGGTAGTGGTTTCTTTACTGTGACATCACATTTGTCATCTAGCGATACTTGGCGTTTCAATATATAATTGTCATGTACCGCATCCATTAATTCAATCTCATCATCAAATGAATATTGATAATATTCTGCGTCATCATTATCAAAGTATTCAACACTAAAATTTACTTCCATGGAATAAATAACGTGGGTTGAAGCGTAGTCAGTTAACACATATTGATCAGCGTAATCTTGTTCAAATAACGATGAAAGTTCAAAAATAATCCCGTTGTAAGATCGAGGCTGAAGATCAGGGAAATCCATTCCATTCTCTTTGATCTGATTTATAGCAGAACTTCTTTGAGTGGTTGGGGGACAAGCTGTCAATAAAAACAGTAACCCTACTAAAGATATTTTGCGCCAATTTTTCACTCCTACGAATATACGATTAATTCAAAATCTGCGGTAAATTCTATAGGAAATTGGAAAGTACCACGCTAATACGTAAATTTATGAATCAATTAATAAAACAGGATGATGAAGTATTTAGGATTGATTGTTACATTCTTTATAGCAATTGGAAGTGCAGTAGGACAGAATGAAACTGGCGCAGAGTTGGCTCATGAAATTGAATGGCTTTCTTTCGAAGAGGCGTACGAATTGAATAAAACTGAACCTAAACGTTGGGTGATTGATATTTCTACATCATGGTGTGGTTGGTGTAAAAAGATGGATACGGATACTTTTTCTGATTCTCTTATAGTAAGTGTTGTGAATGAAAATTATTACGCCGTTGCATTAGACGGAGAATATAAAAAAGATATTGTGCTAGGTGAACAAAAATTTTCGTTCGTGGAGAGTGGTAGAAGAGGATACCATGAATTGCCAGCTCAGTTAATGGGTGGGAAAATGAGTTACCCAACGATTATATTTTTAGAAACTGATTTGTCAATACTTTCACCAATTCCAGGTTACAAAGGACCTGAAGATTTTATTGCGCTACTTGATTATTTTAAACTTTATAACGCTGTGGATAACCCAATAAAATGGGAAGAGTTTAATGCGTCTTATGAGTCACCTTATGATTCAGGTAAGTAATTCTCTCGTTTCAACCATGATATTTCACTAACTTTGCAGTTCTTAACTTAAAAAGAACATAGCATGCAACTGTGGAATAAATTAAGTAAGGAGGAATTAGAAGTGAAATTACGCGAAAGTGGAGTTGAATTGATGACAATTTCATTCTACCAGTACGCGAAAATTGATAATCCTGCCTTATTCAGAGATCATCTTTACGAAATGTGGTCAAAGGTTGGCGTTGTTGGAAGAACTTACGTCGCATCCGAAGGAATAAATGCTCAAATTGCTGTTCCAGTAGAAAATCTTGAACAATTTAGAAAGGAATTATTCGAAATTGATTTCCTTGATAATATTCGATTGAATATCGCAGTTGAAGACAGTGAAGCGGAATTCTCGTTTCTAAAATTGAAGATCAAAGTGAGAAGTAAAATTCTTGCAGACGGATTGGAGGATAAGTCATTCGATGTTCGAGATATTGGAAAGCACTTATCGGCAGAAGAGTTCAATGCACTCACCAATGATCCAGAAACGATCTTAATTGATTTTAGAAATCACTACGAACACGAAGTTGGGCATTTCAAAGAGGCCATCACGCCTGATGTAGATACATTTAGAGAATCATTGCCGTTTATTGAAAATGAGTACTTAAAAGGACATGAAGACAAGAATATTGTGATGTATTGCACAGGTGGAATTCGTTGTGAAAAAGCTTCAGCTTGGTACAAACACCGAGGATATAAGAATGTACATCAGCTTGAAGGAGGCATCATCAATTATGTCAATCAATGCAATGACGAAGGACTCGATAATAAATACATAGGAAAGAATTTTGTCTTTGATGAGCGTCGAGCTGAACGAGTCTCAGTCGATATTATTTCCGTTTGCCATCAATGTGGTAATCCTGCGGACACTCACACAAACTGTGAAAATAGCGCATGTCATTTGTTATTTATTCAATGTGATTTATGTAAGAAAAAAATGGAGAATTGCTGCACCGATGATTGCAGAGAGATGATTCAATTGTCACCTGAGGAGCAAAAAGAAGCACGCAAGGGAAAGTCAATTAGCAATAAGATTTTCAAGAAAGGAAGATCGGAGAAATTACCGTTTATGGCTAACTCCAAAAAACCGTTATCTTTGGTTGAAATCAATAAAAAAGAGAAGTGAATTTAGTAATCAATTGGGATGTTACTCCCGAAATTATCGACGGTTGGAAGACCCCTAATTTTTACGGACTTCTTTTTGTTTCAGGACTGATTATCGGGTATTTTGTGATCAAAAGAATGTACAAGCGAGAAGGAGTACATGAGAAATACCTTGATCAATTAGTATTATTTGTTGTGATTGCTACTATTGTAGGAGCTCGTCTTGGACATGTACTTTTTTATGGACCTTACTTTGATGAATTAGACCCTATAACAGGTCGACTAGTGCAGGAAGGTTATTTCTCGCATCCTTTGTCTATTTTTAAAATTTGGGAAGGCGGATTAGCATCCCACGGTGGAGCATTGGCACTCGTTTTAGCATTGTTTCTTTACTCAAAACGTGTTGTTAAACTACCTATGATGTGGATTCTCGATCGTATTGTTGCTCCCATTGCCATTGCTGCTTGCTTTATCCGATTGGGAAACCTAATGAACAGTGAAATTGTTGGCGTTCCTACAAATGGAATGTTCGCATTTAGTTTCCCCAATTTTTACAATGAGGAACTACATATTTATGACTCAACTCCACGTCATCCTGCACAATTGTATGAGGCGATTTCTTACCTGTTAATTTTCGTTTTCTTGCTCTTTATGTTCTGGAAGAAGAAGGCATACGAAAAGCGGGGAATGCTATTTGGAAGTTTTCTAATTTTACTTTTTGGGGCAAGATTCTTTATTGAGTTTATCAAGCTTGGACAAACGGCTCGCGATGAGGTTTCTTACTTGAATACTGGGCAAATGTTAAGCATTCCATTCGTACTAGTTGGTGTTTTTATTCTCTGGAGATCATTTAAGAAAAAAACGGAACCACTAGATTTATCAAGTTTGAATGATGATCCTTCTCCACCAAAAAAATCTTAGTTTCTAATATGATTGAACACAGCCTCTGCACATTCATCCGCAGAAGGTTCATGAAATCGAAACCATAATTCGGGTTCAATTAGTTCAAGTTCTCCAATACAAAGTTGATCTTCATTGTTCCAAATAATATCTACACGAGCATAAACTGGTTTAGGATCACATGCTGCAATTGCTTGTTCAACAAAAGCGATGACTTCTTGATTAGGTTCGTACTTAGAAACGGAACCTCCAAAATCATCTTGGACACGGAAATCGCCATCCTTTCCTTTTTTTAATATCGCGTGACTGTATTCGCCACCATAAACCATACAAGCAATTTCTCCTTTTGTTAATATTTGTCGCTGAAATTCTTGAATTAGCATACGCTCATGAACAATTAATTCAGAATAAATTCCAGAATACTTCATTGCATCTTCTGGTTTAAATCGATAGGTGTGTCTTGAACCTCCAGAGATAGCTGGCTTCAAAATTAACTCTTCCCAACCCAGTGATTTTACTATTTCCTCAAGTGAACGAGAATCTCCCGTTTCAATGAACACGGTATTTGGAATTCTCACATTTTTCAAAGCGAGATCCTGTAAATAGTTCTTGTCAATATTCCAATAAATGAGTGATTTATCATTGATCAGTTTTGTCTTAGTGCAAACATCTTCCAACCAAACGGCAAATTCCTGATAACGCTCAAAATAATCCCAAATGGTGCGAAAAATAATATATTCAGTTGTTGTCCAATCAAAATTTGGATCGTCCCAATTCGTACGGTGTACTTTCAGGCCTTTCCTTTCTAGTGCATGGAAAAGCATATAATCTTCATCGATGACATTTTGAGAGTATTGATCTTCATAACTCGATTCAAGATAGCGGCGATCTGTTAGTATAGTAACATCGTAGTTAGACATGGTCTTTTATTTTTTCTTAATCGACTCCCAAGTTGTGTACATAGATTCCTGTGAAGGACGATTTTCTTCAATTTCACGGAGTGGGTCACACTCCTTTAGCGTTGCTTGGCATTCATCTGGCAAAGCTTGATATAGAGAGGTTCCTTTTGTTTTCCATGAAATCATCTCATCAGAAACAGTTTTTATCACTTTCGCTGGATTTCCAACGGCAAGACTTCGCTTTGGGAGAGATGTGTTCGCAGGAACAAAACTCAACGCTCCAATAATGCATTCATCACCCATTTCTACATCATCCATAATCACTGAGTTCATGCCAATCAAACAGTTTTTCCCGATTGTTCCACCATGAATAATTGCCCCGTGACCGATATGGACGCCTTCTTTCAATAGCACCGTTGTACCTGGAAACATGTGGATGGTACAATTTTCTTGAACATTGCAGCCGTCCTCAATAATTATTTGACCCCAATCACCGCGAATTGCTGCTCCAGGACCGATGTAAACATTCTCACCAATAATTACATTTCCTGTGACGCTCGCCTTTGGATGAATGAAACTACTTTTCTTAATTACGGGAATAAACCCGTTGAAGGAATATACTGACATAGACGAAATGTTGTTTTCGATGATGGTAAAAGTAATAAAATGAATTTTTTCTCGTCAAAAGTATATACCTTTCAATGAATGAACTCAGAATTTGTTTTTGTTTACAATGCAAATACCGACGTAATTAACGCTATGGTTGATTATGCTCATAAAGTATTTAAACCATCTACCTATAAGTGTGATCTCTGTGCATTAACACATCATAATCTTGGTCAAAGATCAGCATGGAAGAAGTTTAAGGAGAATTCATGTTCAAACTTCTCGTTCTGGTATATCCGGCAATTTGAGAAAGCTTATAGTGAGCGTTATGAGTATCCTGTTGTACTAAAAATTGTTGAAAATGGTTTTGAATTACTTTTATCTAGGTCAGAAATTGCAAAGCTAAAGAGCGTTGAACAGTTGATTAATAAATTAGAAATAATTACTAGAAAATAGAACTATGTGCTACTGCGACTAGTGTACAAACTCCCAAAGTAAAACAAGTTTACATTGATTAACACAACGATATCGATTGATACCCTGCTGAAATAGACAATGATTTATTCGGAAGAATGATCTTAGAGATCAATCAAGTGGGACTCTCTTAGAAAATCATACTCAATAAAAAGAAATGTTTTGAGATTGCATTTGACACGTGGGATGTTGGCGGAATTACAAATTATGACGACAATGATCTAGATCGATTACTTACAATGATACCTTGATCATTAGAAACAGGCGTAAAATAGAAGTAACAATCCACAATGCAAAAGAAGTTTTGTGGATTCAATCTGAATTATGTCTTCGTATCTCATCGTCTAATTAATTTTCCACCCAATCCTTAAGTCTTCTTGTCTTACTTCCCTTTCCTGCCATCTTTACACCTTATGCAACTTTTTTTCTGCCACTATGTCCAGTTTCTTAGATTGGCAGTATCTTTGCCTTTCGAATTGCAAGAAAAATTGATTTACGCATGTCAGACGAGAAAGAAGTGAAAAACGAGCAGGAAGAAGTGGAAAACACGCAAGAGGTAAACGAAACTGAGCCAGAAGCGGAAGAAACTCCCACAGAACCCACGCTTGAAGATAAATATAAAGAGTTGAACGATAAATATTTTCGAATTCACGCTGAATTTGATAATTATCGTAAGAGAACCAATAAGGAGAAACTTGAGATCATAGTTTCTGCAAATGCTGGACTACTTAAAGATTTGATTCCTGTAATCGATGATTTTGAACGTGCAATTGCTAACAATGATGAGGTTGATGACATCGATAGCGTGAAGGAAGGATTTAAACTTATTTTTAATAAGTATAAAACCACTCTTGAGGCAAAAGGATTAAAAGGAATGGACTCTATCGGTCAAAAATTTGATAGTGAGTTGCATGAAGCAATAGCTAATGTTCCTGCTCCTTCGAAGAAGATGAGAGGAAAAGTGATCGATGCAGTTGAGAAAGGATATTGCCTCGGAGATAAAGTAATTCGTTACGCTAAAGTAGTAGTAGGTCAATAATTTGAGGCTAGAAGAATAGTATGAGTGAGAAGAGAGATTTTTATGATGTTCTTGGGGTTTCCCGAAATGCAACAGCAGCTGAGATAAAAAAAGCGTACCGCAAGCTTGCGTTGAAATATCATCCTGATAAAAATGAGGGAGATTCTGCCGCTGAAGAGAAGTTCAAAGAAGCAGCGGAAGCCTATGAAGTATTAAGCTCAGACGAGAAAAAGTCTAGGTACGATCAATATGGACATGCTGGAATGAGCGGAGCTGGTGGTGGTGGACATGGTGGTATGAACATGGATGACATCTTCTCTCAGTTTGGAGATGTTTTCGGTGGTGCTTTTGGCGGTGGCAGTAGCTTCGGTGGTGCTAGAGGTGGTTCTCGACGTGTTCGAGGATCTAATCTTCGTGTTAAAATGAAATTGACTCTTCAAGAAGTGACTGAAGGTGTCAATAAAAAAATTAAAGTCAATAAACTTGTCAATGCTGATGGAGTAACTTTTACGGATTGCTCAACTTGTCATGGATCTGGTCGTGTAACGCGTGTTGCTCAAACTTTTTTGGGGGCAATGCAAACTCAATCGACTTGTAACGCATGTCAAGGTGCTGGCAAGAAAATTGACAAAAAACCGTCGGGAGCTGATCAAAATGGATTAATCCGCAAAGAGGAAGTGATAGAGGTTGATATTCCTGCTGGTGTGATGGAAGGGATGCAATTGAGTGTTACTGGAAGAGGGAATGCTGGTCCATTTGATGGCGTTGCAGGTGATTTGATTGTTGTAATTGAGGAACTTCAACATGAATCTTTGAGAAGAGATGGCGAAAATTTGCATTTTGAATCGTATGTCAATTTTGTAGATGCAGTCCTAGGAAGCTCAATTGAAATCCCAACCGTAAGTGGGAAAGCGAAAATTAAAATTGAACCTGGAACTCAAAGTGGTAAAACGCTTCGATTGAAAGGAAAAGGAATTCCTGTTTTACAAGGATATGGTACCGGTGATTTATTCGTACATATTAATGTGTGGACACCGAAGAAAGTATCTAAAGACGAAAAAGAAATCTTGGAAAAATTGAGAGAGAGTGATAACTTCAAGCCAAATCCAGATCACCATGATAAAGGATTCTTTCAAAAAATGAAGGACATGTTCCAGTAGTTCATGCAATTTATTCAGCAATATCAAAAAGGACTTACTTCCTCTAATTCGTACATCCTCACCATTGCGCTGATTTTATTCTCGTTCGTTGTTGGTAATACTGTTTCACTTGGAATAATTCAATGGTTTGATCTTGATCTATTTGATGTAGATTCGAGTGTCGATAAGAATCTCACATTGCTTCTGCTATTGATTCCATTTATATTCCTTCTTTCTACGCTAATGCTTTGTATTAAGTACATTCATAAACGGCCTGTATTGAGTTTATTTACTTCGCGGGAGAGGTTTGACTGGAAGCGATTTTTTCTCTCTTTTGGCATTTTTGGAGGTGTTTTAACTGTTTCACTGATTAGTGCAATTTTCACAGGTGTTAATGTTCGATGGAATTTCAATGCGACTACATTTATTCCTCTTATTCTTGTTTCATTTTTGATTCTACCACTCCAAACTGCTGCTGAAGATGCATTATTTCGAGGGTATTTATTTCAAGGACTTGGCCGATTATTTAAACACGCTGGAATTTCTATTTTGATTTCTGGAATCCTCTTTGGCCTACTTCACGTCGCAAATCCGGAGGTTGCAAAGTTAGGATATGGCCTACTTGCTTTTTACATTTTGAGCGGTATATTCTTAGGAATCATCACACACATGGATGATGGAATGGAACTCGGAATGGGATATCATGCAGTTAATAATATTTTTGCTGCTGTGATCCTTACAAATGATTGGCAGGCGTTTACAACAGATGCATTATTTATTGATCAGACACCACCCGAATTTGGATGGGAAAGTATTCTAACTTTGATAGTTCTACAACCTTTGCTTATCCTTATCTTTGCTCGTGTATACAAGTGGGAAAATTGGAAGCAAAAAATCTTGCGAAAAATGTAAGAGGAGTGCGTGTCAGTCGTCTAAAGATTTTAATGACTGCACAAGAAAATTGACAGTCACAAAAAATAGATAAAATGAAAACTTATTACAATCCAGATGATCTGAAAAAATTCGGTGAAATTAAAGACTTTCAACCTGAATTAGGAGGTAAATTCTTTGATTATTATGGAAGTGTTTTTAAAGAAGGAGCACTAACTGCACGCGAGAAATCGTTAATTGCATTGGCTGTTTCACATGCTGTTCAGTGTCCATATTGTATTGATGCATATACGGAGGATTCAATGGAAAAAGGATGTGATGAGGAGCAAATGATGGAAGCTGTGCATGTTGCTGCGGCAATTAAAAGTGGTGCTGTGCTTGTTCATGGTGTTCAGATGATGAATAAATACAAAGACCTCTCGATGTAATGGCTGTATTGACTCACAAATCTCTTGCTGCTCAAAATCATGAACTTTCGGAAACGGATCGTCAGCTTAAATTATTGCAGCAAACAGATCTACCTTCTTTCCAAACGAAATTAGAAGAAACAAATTTATTTCCTCTTACAACAATTGGTTTAGATGTCTTTCAAATCAACATGGGGAAGATGTGTAATCAAGTGTGTAAGCATTGTCATGTTGATGCAGGACCTGATCGCAAGGAAATAATGACCAAAGAAACGATGCAATTATGTCTCGAAGCTTTGGATAAAACAAACTGCTCTACGGTTGATTTAACTGGTGGTGCTCCTGAAATGAACCCTGAATTCCGATGGTTTGTTGAACAACTTTCAACACGAAGGGTGAAAATATTGGTGCGTTGTAATTTGACAATCATCGTTGCGAACAAGAAGTACTATGACCTACCAGAATTTTACAAAAAACATAATGTTGAAGTAGTTTCGTCGTTGCCCTATTTTACCTCAGCAAAGACAGATGCTCAACGTGGAGATGGTGTTTTTGATCAAAGTATCAAAGCATTGAAAATGTTAAATGCCGTTGGTTATGGTATTGAAGGATCAGGATACAAATTAGATTTAGTTTACAATCCTTCAGGTGCATTTTTACCCCCAAGTCAAGAATCATTGCAAACGGATTTCAAAAAGAAACTCAAAGAGCGATTCGATATTGATTTTAATGAATTATATGCGATTACAAATTTACCCGTAAGTCGATTCTTAGAATACTTAGTTGCCAGTGATAATTACATTGGCTACATGGAGAAATTGGTGAATGCTTACAATCCTGGCGCTGCTGAAAATGTAATGTGTCGCTCAACGATTTCGATTGGATGGGATGGCTATCTTTTCGATTGTGATTTTAATCAAATGCTCGATTTGAAAGTTGCTTCAAAAGGAAGTCAACACTTGTCAGAATTTAATTTAGACGCATTGAATAATCGAGATGTTATAGTAAATCAACATTGCTACGGATGTACTGCAGGGGCAGGATCTAGTTGTGGAGGAACAACAGCTTAAAGATAACAATCAAGAATAAATTAGAGAGAATGAAATCATATTTAGACGAAACAGTAAATGTATATAGAGACGCAGCATTGTCTCCAGACATAGGGCTTTGTTGTACTACCACTCCTATTTGGGCACTTCCAGGATTGGATATGCCAAGCATCATGTTGGAAATGAATTACGGATGCGGAAGCACTGTGAATCCACGCGATTTGGTAAATGAGCCAACAGTTTTATATGTAGGAGTAGGTGGTGGAATGGAAGTGTTCCAGTTCTCCTACTTTAGTCGTAAGAAAAATGGTGTAATCGGAATTGATGTCGTTGATGAAATGCTTGAGGCTTGTGAAAAGAACTTGAAAGATGCTGAAGCAACGAATCCTTGGTTTAAATCTGAGTTTGTTGACGTGCGTAAAGGGGATGCATTAAATCTACCAGTTGATGATAATTCGATTGATGTTGCTGCACAAAACTGCCTATTCAATATCTTCAATAAAGAGGACTTGAAAAAAGCAATCGCGGAGATGTATCGTGTATTGAAGCCGAATGGAAGATTAGTATTGTCAGATCCAGTTACGGAAGATCCTATGCCAGAATCTTTGAAGAATGATGATCGTTTGCGGGCTCTCTGTTTAAGTGGGTCACTTCCATTGGATGAGTATATTAAAATGCTAACAGATGAAGGTTTCGGGACAATTGAAATTCGTGCAAAACGTCCATACAGAGTTCTTGATCCAGGTCATTACGATACGGATGAAATGATTTTCTTAGAAAGCGTTGAAGTTTGCGCGATTAAAGATCCAATGCCAGAAGATGGGCCGTGTATTTTCACCGGAAAGACTGGAATCTACTTCGGAGACGATGAGTTTTTTGATGATGGATTGGGACACACACTCGTTCAAAATTCTCCATTAGCAATTTGCGACAAAACTGCTGGAGATCTCAAAGCACTTGGCAGAGAAGATATCTATATATCAGAATCTACCTTCTTCTATGATGGTGGCGGTTGCTGCTAGTAGTTTTTAAGTTACAATTGAATAATAAGAAGCCTCGGTCAATATGATCGGGGCTTTTTTTTATGTATGTTGTGGATCAATGACCACAAGGCAGTAAAAAACATCTATCTTCAAGTGATTCGTATTCTGTCTTGAAATCTTAGTGTCTTCACGTCTTCCTTTCTTCAATCTAATTAATTGCTATCTTCACATCAAATGAACACTATCCTCGAAATTCGTAACATAAATAAGTCGTTTTACCAGAAATCGGCACTCACAAATCTCTCTTTGA
Organism: Bacteroidota bacterium; assembly: GCA_024280295.1. Taxonomy (GTDB): domain Bacteria; phylum Bacteroidota; class Bacteroidia; order Flavobacteriales_D; family Crocinitomicaceae; genus UBA4466. The sequence goes on along the minus strand of JAJRQK010000047.1, from coordinate 109,465 downwards.
AAGTTCAAAAGGGAGAAATCTTTGGAGTGATGGGCCCTAATGGAGCTGGGAAAACAACGCTCATTCGAATAATTAATCGAATTTTCTCGCCTGATAGTGGCTCCGTTCGTTTTGATGGAAATCTTATGGTCGATCGCGATTTGTACCATATTGGCTACCTTCCAGAGGAGCGTGGATTGTATCGAAACATGACAGTCGAAGCACAGGCATTATTTCTTGCTCGTATTCGTGGACTCTCAAAATCGGACGCGAAAGTGAAAATCGATTATTGGTTTGACCGATTTGATATTAACGATTGGCGTAAAAAACGTATCGAAGAATTATCCAAAGGGATGGCGCAAAAAGTGCAGTTTATATGTGCGGTACTCCACGAACCTAAACTGCTGATACTTGATGAACCATTTAGTGGTTTCGATCCTGTAAACGTTGAGTTGATAAAACAAGAACTATCCGAAATGAGAGCTGCTGGAAAAACGATCATGCTGTCAACCCACAACATGAAAAGTGTAGAAGAAATTTGCGACCGAGCTGTGTTAATTGATAAGTCGAAGAAAATTGCAGAAGGATCTATTTCTGAATTACAGGACGCTCAAAAAAGTGGTTTGCACGCCATTCGATTCCAAGGAAATATGATCGCCTTTGTAAATGCTTTATGGACAGGCTTCGAAGTCGAAGATAAAATCACACTAGGAGATAATAGATTTGAAGTTCACTTATCCATGCGTGGTGAAAGTACTTTTGAGGATCTATTGAAAGTGCTTATTGGGCATGTGAAAATTGAAGCAGCCTGGGAAATGCGCCCGTCAATGCAAGATGTATTTATTCAATTAGTTCAACCAAATAATTAGACAGAGATGAAAAACAGTTGGTTGATAGCGCTTAGAGAATGGAGAGAAAGAGTGAGTTCGCGCTCGTTCATTATGCTCTCTATTATAGGACCTTTAATTGTTCTGGGTTTAGTGTATGTAATGTTTGCTTTAGGCGGACACTCCAAGCAACATTGGAATGTATTAATTGCAGATCCAGGTGGAATAATGGAGAATAAAATCATGGCGCAAGAGGATAACTCCTTAACTTATTCTTTTGCGGATGGCTACATCGAAATGGATGAATTCCGTGATGCAAAAAAATACCAAAAGTTTGATGCCTTACTTGAAGTTAACGAGAAAGTGCTCTCCAATAAAACGGGGTTTGTATTTTATAGAGAGAAGCCTTCAGTTCGAATGCAGACACGAATTCAATATCAGTTTGAACGCAGATTGGAGGAAATAGTAGTAAAGGAATTAACAAAAATGTCCTTGATAAAGTTTAGAAGTATAAAACAACCTATTAATGTCACCTTTGCAGATGTCAATGATCCTAACAATAAAGCAAATGATCTAAGTGGCTGGGCAGGTTTCTTTTTTGGAGCACTTATCTTCTTGTTCATCTTCTTATTTGGAATGACAGTTCTTCGAAGTGTGTCTCGTGAAAAAAGCAATCGAATCGTAGAAGTACTTTTGGCTTCCGTTACTCCTTTTCAATTGATGCGAGGAAAGATTATTGGCATCGGAATGTCAGCTTTTCTGCAATTTGTAATCTGGATTTCCATTATCGGCGGGGGACTTTATTTTATGCGCGAGAATATCTTTCCAGATGTTATGGATGCTTCAAATATCAATATTGAGCAGTTAACACTAGATGCGAATGATGCTTCTTACCAAGAAAGTTATTATGCAGCTAGAGAGTACAACGAGTTTATTAATTTAGTATATGATCGGGTTGAGTTTGTAAATACACTCGGCTTTTTCTTGCTCTTTTTTGTCGGTGGCTATTTATTTTATAGTGCAATTTTTGCTACAATTGGGGCAACCATGGGATCTGAAAGTGACGGTCAGCAATTTGTCATACCAATCGTAATTGTACTTTGCCTTTCACTTTACGCGGGCTATTATGTGATGAATAATCCAGAGACACAAATGGCAACATTCCTGCATTACTTCCCATTCACTGCACCTGTTGTTGTGATGGTTAAATTAGCACAAGGTTATGAAGTTGGACACACTTATGAGATTTATGTGGCGTTCTTCACATTGGTTCTAAGCGCAATCATCGCTTTGGCAATTGCTGCTAGATTGTACAAAAATGGAATCCTACAATTTGGACACCGACTTCGAATAAAGCATCTTTTTAAATGGCTGAAAAGCACGTAGTATGAAGAAAGCAGTGATCGATCTTGGAACGAATACGTTCAATTTATTGATTGCTGAAGTTGAAGATGATAATCTATCAATTCTTTACAAAACAAAGGAAGCCGTGCTCCTTGGGATGGGAGGAATCAACGATGGTATTATTACTAAAGATGCTATTGATCGCGCTTTAGCTACTTTAGCTCGATTTGCAGAGGCTTGTGACCTCTATCAAATTAACTCTGCAAGTATTATTGGAATTGGAACTTCCGCTCTTCGTACAGCAAGTAACTCGTCTGTTTTGATTGATGATATTTGGACGCGATTTTCGATTAAAATTAAAATCATTTCGGGAAATGAAGAAGCTAAGTTGATTTATCAAGGGGTTAAATGGACATACAATTTTGAAGAGCCTGCTGTAATAATGGACATTGGTGGAGGAAGTAGTGAATTTATTTTAGCAGATCGTACTGGGGTTTTGAGCATGGCTAGTCTTGATATCGGTGTTTCAAGAATCTATCAATTATTGGATAAATCTGAAAAATATGATTCTGACAAAAAAAATCGAGTTGTAGAATTTATGGACCAGCAAGAAAGTGGTGAATTGAATTCAATGATTTGCACTACCATGATCGGTTCTTCAGGAAGTTTTGAAACGTTTTATGAAATGATTCATAAGACTAAGTTCATACCATCGAATAAAATTGTTGAATTGGATATCGAGTCATTAATGCCTCAACTGGATTGGGCAATCAATTCTTCGCTTGAAGACCGAATGAGTAATCCTTGGATTGTTCCTATCAGAAAAACAATGTTGCCAATTGCAGCGCTTCAGATCAAGTGGGCTATTGAGAAACTAGGTGTAAAACAAATGTTACTATCATCCTATTCTTTGAAAGAGGGAATGATGCGTTAATTAATTGAATTACAGTATGAAATATATCTTAATACTAATAGTACTTAATGCACTTGTTATTAGTTCTTCTGCTCAAGAGATGCATGATCAAATCTTGAGTATGATTTATACAGATAGCTCTGCAATACGAAACCAAAACATACTATCCTTACATGTTTACTCAGAGTTGTCTAAAAATAATTACAATGATTCTGAAAATTATGTTTTTTCTAGAAAACGAAGTGAAATTGAGTTCAATAAAATAGGGCTGCGTGTCTATGAAAGGGGTGATGATATCAATAGTCGTTCACGGGCACTTGGAGATAAAAACACTAGGCATATCTCGTATACGTATGATGATAAAAGAAGAGTTTCAAGTAATTGCTCCAGAGGAAATTGGCAGTCTAGCTGTCAGTACATGACATACAATGATGAGGATAAAATAACCTCAATAAAGAGTGAGGGTAGTTCTGTAAATGATGGTCTATTAACATTTACATGGAAGAATGGACTGATGGTAGAAGCAAAGTATTCAGCTTTGGAAGAGACCAATTATTTGTTTGAACGATCATATAACCCTCAAGGAAGAATCTCTGAAATGCGGCAAGGAAATGGACACCTTAGCACATATGAATACCTTGACAATGGAACAGAGACGAGAATGGTTTCTACTTCCTATTTTAAGGATTCTTTGACTTCGAAAGTGAAATATACCAGCAAAAATGACACAGATCAGATTACTTATTATTGTCAGCTTAATGGGAGGTTAGACACTTTAAATGAAACAGTAGTCAGTTATAATGAAATGAATGATTTAGTCTTACTTCGACATACTGATAATAGTGAACGACTTTCTTCGATGTACAATCTGCACCATATTCAATATGGAGGGCAGCAATCTGAGTCGGTGAATAATATTGAACCGTCGCGAATCATTATATATACAATCGATAACATCTATGAGAATGACTTATTGATTAAAAGAATCATTAATGTCTCAGAAAATAATGGGTATAATGTGAACAATCATAGATTGGTTGACCGCTTTATTTACGAAAAAACACCTCTTGGTCATAGAAGTTGGCCTTCAGATGAAGAGGAGGTTTTATACGATATGGAAATGGAAGGGCCTCCAGTACTACCGAATGAGGATTAGCATATTTTTTTGGCTGCCAAATCGTTCTTCATTTCCTAGTGTTCTTGTACTTAGTGGCTCGGTTTATATCGTGCGGGTGCTTCCGTTGGTCGCAGCTTCTAATCTAATCGACCTCACTAAGTTCTGCACCCAGCTATCCAATTACAAACGGGCAGGTGCTTCGAAACTTTAAACGTCCTCACCATATCATTTAAATCGATCTGATAGGGAGATTTATTCGATAGATAACTTTTATACACCCTGTCATTTCGAGTATTTAATTCGACGTTAGGAGAATAAAATGTATCGAGAAAGACAGGCGTGTTTTCCAGTATTTAGTCTTAAATTTTCTCCTCTTAACATTTTTGAGTCTAATCCCTAACTCCATTCTAGTCTTACGAGGAGTCTTAGGATTGTACAAGCGCATCATCGGAGTTTTTTATCATTTGTTAAAAGAATAAAAAGAAAATAGCTGGAATTTAGTCGTCTAGATGAACCAATTAGTCATTCATAGATGAAAAGAAAGAAAAAACTGTATGCACTAGCAGCATTTCTATTGCTAAGTATTGGCGTATTTTCACAGGTACCTCAAAAAATGAGTTATCAATCAATAATAAGAAACGCAAGTGATAACTTAGTCGCAAATCAACAAGTAGAGATACAGATTAGTATACTGCAAAGCAGTGTAACGGGTGTCTCTGTTTATATCGAAACACAAACACCAACAACAAACGCCAACGGATTAGTAAGCTTAGAAATAGGAACAGGAACAGTCGTAAGTGGAGACTTCACTGCAATTGATTGGGCAAATGACACCTATTTTATTAAAACAGAAACAGATCCAACAGGAGGGAGCTCATATACGATAACTGGTACGAGTCAATTATTGAGTGTGCCTTATGCTCTGCACGCTAAAACAGCTGAAAGTGTTACCGGAACAATAAATTATACTGAAACCGATCCTCTTTTTGGAATGTCTGCGGCTAGTGGAATTACAGCAATTGATACAGTAAATTGGAATAATCATACAATCGACACGGATACACACATTGATTCTACAGGAATCACTGCATTAGATTTTGTTTCAGGGCAACACGCAGTAGATACAGATACGCATATTGATTCGATAGGAATAGTAGCGTTGGGTTTTACTACAGGGTCACATACAATAGACACTGATATCCACATTGATTCAGCGAGCATAGCAGTATTAGGTTTTACTGCAGGATCACATATAATCGACGCGGATACTCACATTGATTCAACGGGTATAACAGCATTGGGATTTTCTTCGGGATCACATACAATCGACACTGATACTCACATTGATTCAACGGGAATAGTTGCATTAGGTTTTGTTACAGGACCACATACATTAGACACAGATACCCACATTGATTCTACGGGAATCGCCGCGTTAGATTTTGTCACTGGGCAACACGCAGTAGATACAGATACACACATTGATTCAATAGGGATAGTAACATTCGGTTTTGTGGCTGGACAACATACGATCGATATCGATACGCACATAGATTCGATAGGGATTACAGGGTTGGAATTTGAATCAGGATCACACACTACAGACACTGATACGCATATAGATTCAATAGGAATAACGGCATTAGGTTTTGAGGCGGGATTCCATGCAACAAATTCCTATCAAGTGGGAGATTTTGCGCAAGGCGGCATTGTTTTTTGGCTAGATGAAACGGGGCAACACGGTTTAGTTTGTGCTAAAAATAACTTAGATGATGGGAGTGGGAATGGAGCTCTATGGTCGCTAGGAAATATGACGCATCTGAATTCGAGATTTACAGGAGATGGAGTTTATTCTGGAGAAGCAAATACAATGTTAATAATTGGAGCAGTCGCGAATTCATACCCTCTAAATAACACCCTCTATGCTGCGCGTATGTGTAATGAACTGAAGATAACGGAAGGTGGAAAATCTTATGGCGATTGGTACTTGCCTTCATTTGAAGAATTAGGAATTATGTCTGGTAACAGAATAGTAATAAATGCTAGTGCTGTTGCAAATGGAGGAGCTCCTTTTAGCAGTGATAGATATTGGAGCTCTACTCAGTATCCTCTTCTTAGTATTACAGGACCAATATGGATTGCAAGTCTTATTGGTGGTTCTGGGGATTATTCGCCAGTAATATTCGGGACCTATCATAATGTTCGCGCCATTAGAGCTTTCTGATTAGTAGTTTTTATCATTTATTAAAAGAACTCTAAGGGATTTGAATGAATTTAGTGCTTTAATTGAACTATGGTATTGATAGTAACAAGTATTGGATAATTTGAAATGAAGTTTATGAAACAAATCAAAATAAATGTCACTTTTTTTTTCTTGGGAATAGGAGGATTATTCGCGCAAGAAACAGTTCCTGCAACAGGAGGTGATGCGATAGGTACAGGAGGTAAATGTAGTTATACTGTTGGTCAAGCAGTCTACACTGTTAATCTAGGTGCAAATGGGTCTGTAGTTCAAGGTGTACAACAACCCTATGAAATTTCTACAACAATTGGGTTAAATGAAACCTCGGTAAATCTGAAACTCTCCGTTTATCCTAATCCAACCACTAACTATTTAACATTGAGTGTGACCGATAATGTAGGTTTGAATTATCAATTATGTGATCCACAAGGTAGGATAATAGAAAGTAAGGTCATTCGTAATTCAACTACCAATATTAGTTTGGAAACTCCGTCAGTGGCCATCTATTTTTTAACCATACTGAAAAACAATCAAGTAATTAAAATATTTAAAGTAATAAAGATTCAATAACACCTATGATTTGGGTGAAATAAATAAAAAAACAGATGAAAAAATTGTACACACTATTAATAGGACTGTTGCTAAACTTTAGCATGTTTTCGCAAGTGCCTCAAAAAATGAGTTACCAATTAGTAATTAGAAATGCAAGTAACAGTTTAGTAACGAACCAACCCGTAGGTATGCAGATTAGTATAATGCAATCCACAGTTACAGGCGTATCAGTTTATATCGAAACACAAACACCAACAACAAACGCCAATGGGTTAGTAAGCTTAGAGATAGGAACAGGGACGGTCGTAAGTGGAGACTTCACTACAATTGATTGGGCAAATGATACCTATTTTATTAAAACAGAAACTGACCCAACAGGTGGGGTTTCATATACGATAACTGGTACGAGTCAATTATTGAGCGTACCTTATGCTCTACACGCTAAAACAGCTGAAAGTGTTACCGGAACAATAAATTACACTGAAAATGATCCTGTTTTTGGAGTATCTGTGGCTAGTGGAATAACAGCAGTTGATACAACAAATTGGAATAATCATACGATCGACACAGATACACACATTGATTCTACAGGAATCACTGCATTAGGTTTTGTTTCAGGGCAACATGCAGTAGATACAGATACGCATATAGATTCAACAGAAATAACAGCATTGGGCTTTGTTTCAGGGCCACATTCAATCGACACAGATACGCACATCGATTCAACAGGAATAGCTGCATTAGGTTTTGTTACAGGATCACATACAATCGACACTGATACTCACATTGATTCAACGGGAATAGCTGCATTAGGTTTTGTTACAGGATCACATACGATCGATACAGATACCCACATTGATTCAACAGGGATTACTGGGTTGGGATTTATTTCAGGATCACACACAGTAGATACAGATACGCACATTGATTCAATTGGAATAGTTGCATTGGGCTTTGCTTCAGGGCAACACGCAGTAGACACTGATACGCATTTAGATTCTACAGGAATAGCAACACTAGGTTTTGTGGTGGGACAACATATGACCGACACAGATACACACATTGATTCAACAGGAATAGTAGGATTGGGGTTTGTTTCAGGCCAGCACACACTAGATACTGATACCCAAATAGATTCAACAGGAATAGCAGCATTAGGTTTTGTAGCAGGACTACACTCAACTAATACGTATCAAATTGGTGATATAGTACATGGTGGCATTGTATTTTGGTTGGATGAAACTGCACAGCATGGCCTTGTTTGTAACTTAACTGATTTAGATGATGGAAGCGGTTTTGGTGCACCATGGAATCTTGGTTTTTCCGTACAGTATACCAGGGCTTCTGGTGATGGCCCTCTTGCTGGGGAAACGAATACTTTTCTAATTGTGCTTGCGACAACATTTAATAGTAATGGTGATAATACCTTATATGCTGCTCGGATGTGCAATGAACTTTTTTCATCTCAAGGTGGAGATTGGTATTTACCTTCAAAAGAAGAGTTATTTATCATGTACCAAAACAAATCAATAATAAATGCGAGTGCTATTGCTAATGGAGGTGTTGCTTTTAATGTCAATAATTTTTATTGGAGCTCTACCGAGGACGTGACTAATTACAATGTTTCGTGGAGTTGTTCTTTTTCTACTGGTTCTGTGAGTGTCATTAGTAAGCAGCTCTCAGGTTATGTTCGTCCTATTCGTACTTTTTAATGATGAGGTTTAGACTTTTGGGAGAATGATGTACTGTGAATAAATAGCGAGAATTTAACCTGCTAAATAGTGTTTAAATAGTTAAATTTCAGATTGTAATATTTATGTTGGACTCAATGCATGAATTGATAGAATTTATTGAAAAAATATCCCCTCTTGACGGAAACGTTGTTGTGGATCTAAATAAGATCCTAAAATCAGCAGTGATTTCTAAGGGAAGTTCAATCCTAAAGTCAAATACTTATTGCCGCAATCTATTTTTCATAAAAAAGGGTATTGTAAAAATGGGATTTACCTCCGAAAGTGATGAATTCATCATGCGTTTTTTTGAGGAAGGAATTATTTTTACGGATATTGAAAGTTATAGATCAAAAAAAGTTTCAAAATATGAAATTACTGCTATTGAAGATCTTGAATTGATTATTATTCCCCTCTATCAATTTGAAAATCTATGCAAAGAACACCATAGTTTAGAATTTTTTTTCAGACAGTTTATGACTATGGCAACCGTAAATATGATGGATCGAATTAAGGAAATGCTAGAGGAAGATGCGAAAAAACGAAATTCGAACTTTACAGCTAAGTATCCCGACTTACTGCAAAGGATAAGTTTAGGAGATTTGTCAAAATATCTCGGTATAACTCAGGTCTCATTGAGTAGGATAAGGGCAACTAAATAGTGTTTTTATCATTTGTTATATTTCCAGAATAGATATTAAATGAACTTGCGTTCTAAAAATACTACCATGAATTCGAATGAAATAATACCTAAATACAATTACCAGCATTTTAAACCGACTGATTATGATTTTAAGAATTTCAGAGGGCCTAAAGCTGGAGAGAGATACATAGACTTTCAAGCACGAACCATAGATGGAAAAATAGTGGCTCTCTCGGATTATTTAGACAAACCTATTGTTCTAGATACAGGAAGTATTACTTGTCCTATGTACGCAAACTCTAAGATACCAATGATATTGCTAATGGAAAAGTACCCAAATGTACATTTCTTGCTTTTATATGTCAGAGAGGCTCATCCGGGTGGTAGAACAAAAGGAATAACTTCTATGGACGAGAAAATGTTAAATGCCAAGTCTACGCATAAGTTATACAATGAAAAAAGAATTATTCTAGTAGATGATTTGGAAGGAACCGCTCATAAGTTGTATGGAGCAATGCCCAATATGACCTATGTTATTGGCGTTGACGGAATTGTTAAATTCAGAGCAAATTGGACAAATATTGATGCTTTAAAAAAGGTTCTATTAGAAATTGAGAGTAATCATATTGAAAAGCAAGATTTTTACGAGGTTGTAAAACCACCTATAGGAACTGCAATAAGAACTTTAATGATTGGTGGTTTTAGGGCATTATTTGAGTTCATCAAAGGTTTACCTCAACTAATTCGACAGCATAAAGAGGCTGACACAATGTAAATCACATTTATTGCGAGATTTTTAGGATTGATAATTACTTCAACCACTAAATGATGCCGCGATTTGATGTACAGACTCTATTGCAAAGAAAGTAGGAATTAGCGGCCAAATACTAACTAAAAATTAACCCCAGTTAATTCGATAACTGTAAACACTTGGCGGCATGAATTATCCTCACTATATTCGTCAAAAGTACTTTACATGGGCAAAATATTAGTCGTTGATGATGAGCGCGCAATCAGACGTGCATTGAGAGAAATCCTTGAATTTGAAGAATTCGAAGTGTCGGAAGCTGAAAATGGAAAGCAAGGGCTGGACATGGCGAAAGCGGAGGAGTTTGACATTATTTTCTGTGATATTAAAATGCCTGAAATGGATGGAATGGAAGTCCTTGATGGTTTGTTAAAAGCCAAGATTGATACTCCTGTTATAATGATAAGTGGTCATGGGAACATTGATACTGCTGTTCATGCGATAAAAAAAGGTGCGTTTGATTTTATAGAGAAACCGTTAGATCTCAATCGTATTTTGGTGACAATAAGGAATGCGAATGATAAAACGGTACTTATTGAAGAGAAGAAAGTACTCAAGAAAGTTGTGAAACGTTTTAAAGGTTCATCAATCATTGGTGATACTGACGAGATCAATCAAATTAAGGGAATGATCGAAAAGGTTGCCCCTTCTGATGCACGTGTTCTTATAACAGGGGCAAACGGAACAGGGAAGGAATTGGTTGCTCAATCATTGCATGATCTTAGCGAACGAAAATCACAGCCATTTATTGAAGTGAATTGTGCTGCAATCCCCACAGAATTAATCGAAAGCGAACTCTTTGGTCACGAAAAAGGTGCATTTACATCTGCTATTAAGCAAAAGAAAGGAAAATTCGAATTGGCATCTGGAGGAACGCTCTTCTTGGATGAAATAGGTGATATGTCAGCAAGTGCTCAAGCGAAAGTGTTGCGTGCTTTGCAAGAAAATGTGATTCAACGAGTAGGAGGAGAGAAAGACATCAAAGTAAATGCACGAATCGTTGCTGCAACGAATAAAAATCTACGCGAAGAAATTGAAAAAGGAAATTTCCGAGAAGATCTATACCACCGATTGGCTGTGATTCTAATTCATGTTCCATCTTTAAACGAGCGCAGAGATGATATTCCTTTGTTGGCAAATCATTTTATGAAAATGGTGTGTGCAGAACATGGGATTGCACGGAAATCGTTCGATGATGGGGCACTTGATGCATTGACAAAAACTGATTGGACAGGGAACATTCGTGAACTTCGAAATATTGTGGAACGACTAATCATTCTCGGTGGTGAGGTGATTTCAGCAGCGGAAGTGAAAATGTTCGCAAATCCACATGTTATTAAATAGGTTGTCATTATGAAATAACCTAGTCAACTGAAAATTATTACATTATCTTTTTTGATGATTGTTTTAACAGCGTGCAGTGGTTTAGACGATGATGGCGTGAACCTTACCTTTGTTAAGGAGTAGTAGATTGTACAATTTCTAATCTGTAAATCCTTGAGACACGAGTTCTTGAACACTACTTCTTGTTAAGAAAACCCCTGAAAACCAATCAACAGCAGTTGTGTCTTTGAACATCGTTGCCTCGTAATTAATATTGATTTCCATTCCATTGGCAAGTAATGCACGGTAAGCATAAACACGAACAACAGGTGAATAATGTGTCAATAAACCATTAAGTTCTTCCAGTGTTCCTTCAGCGATGAGTCCTTCGAAAAGTTGGTATTCTTGTGGAGTGATTCCTGCAAAGCCGACATGACGTTCCTTTACTGTAGTTGCTTTACTTAGGATACGGACAATACTATCAACCTTTGAAATAGGATTAAATTGATCTCCGTCCAAGAATGAAATATCAGGTTGGTAAACATCAATTTGATCTTGGTTGTTCGATTCACGCGCAGCTGTTTCGTAGGCTTTAATCGACAAAACAAGTACAACAGACAATAAGGACAGTAGCCTTACTTTCATAGGTTTAATTAATTGCTTTTAATTCATTAAAGTTGACCTTCATTCTTCTCGGTATCAAAAATGACAAATTCTGCTCCTAAATACAAGGTGTGTCAATATATTCATTTACTGGTGAGTACATTGTGTAAAATCGAGCGAGTACATCTTGCACTACTATGATCAACGATCCTGTAAATTTAGTGCATGCACCATTACATATATACATATATACAAATATACAAAAATCGATTATTCTTGTTTATTTAGGGATTAATCTTGAAATGGTATTAACTTTTTCATTGCTCGTGAATTCAGGGTTTTAAAGCGTAATTGTCTTATCTAGTTTTGTCTCAATAGTTAATCAAGCCTTCCAAATGCTCATCTCTCATTATTATCATGGGATTTGCCACTATTTTAGAATGAAATTTGAATTATTAATCTTTAACAGTTATTTTTCTAGACATCTAAAAATGAATTGTTTCAGAACTTGATTGCTTACTTTTTCTTGTTTTCATCTCTTCTGAAAATAGAATTATAGTCTATTAAATTAACCTTATTTCGAGGTGATAGTTAAAAAGTACGTCTTGTTGTGAAATTTTCAATGGAGCATTCATTTTGTTGGATGAAACTACCAATTTGGTCATATTATTGAGAATGATAAGAGAATATTTCCTATCTTACCCCTATTACTAATCGGATTTAGTAATTAATCTCCTGTATATGAAGCAAGTTTACAAAATGATCACTCGAATTCTTATCTTCAATTTTTTGCTTTCGACTTTTAGCTCAACAGCTCAAATTTCTTACACAACTGTAGCGAATGGTCCATGGTCATCAGCTGCCTCTTGGTCGGTTTTTGGAGTCCCTCCAAATCCTTTGCCTTTCGGGGATACAATTGTTATTAATAATACAATTGTTTATGATGTGACTCAGAGAGTTTTGGGAACAATGATTGTCTCTTTAGGAGCATCTATAAGTGGTGCTAATGACCTGTTCATTGGAGCAGGAGGTACTAATATGGGAGAGTTAATTAATTATGGTGATGTTACTGTGACTAATTTGTATATAATTCCTGATGATTGCCTTATGCCCTATGCCCCTGTTGATCCGTATCCTGTTGTTAATAATTTTGGTACAATTACAGCTACTAATGAAATAGAAGTAGGGCAAACTTGTGGTAGCGGTAGTTTATATAACTTTCCTGGTGGAACTATTTCTGCCGTAGAACTTGAAGTTGAAGGTTATTTGTGCAATCAAGACAGTATATTTGTTACCGGCGGCATGGAAATTGAGGGAGGAACCGTTGATTGTTGCGGATACATTGAAACTCCTAGCGTTGAATTTGAGCAGAACGGCCTACCAGATAGACCAGGGACTTCGCTTTGTCAGACTTATTGTACAAGCATTAATACGACTCCATTTCTAGAGATTGATGGTAATGTCGTTCCTGACCCTATAATTTATACAAATCCATTTCCAGATCATGCTTTTGTTGATACAAATACTATTTTTTGTGGCACTGCCTTACCTGTTCAATTAGTTGCTTTTAGTTCAGTATTGATTAATCATAAATTGGTGAATTTAGAATGGTCTACGGCATCTGAAATACACAACGATTATTTCACAATCGAACGCTCTCTTAATGGACGAGATTGGGAATTTGTGGCAGATGTGGAAAGTGTAGGAACAACTATCAATAGTTCGTATTATGAAACATCAGATATTAGACCGTATTATGGAATTTCATATTATCGCTTGACCCAAACCGATATCGATGGTCGTAAAGAACATTTTGACATTAGGTCAATCGAGAATAATGCTGGAATGGAATTTAACTTGTATCCGAATCCTGCGAAATTGTCAATTTATCTCAGAGGACCAAAGCAGGATGTTAATGAGTTAAGAGTATATTCTCTCATTGGTAATGATGTAACTTCTGAATTATCTTTTGAATTTATCGATGTAAACACCATCAGAATTGATCTTAGAAATGTTACGGATGGGGTTTATTTATTAAGAACACCAACAGAAACACTCAGATTTATTAAGGAATAGTTAGTCATTCAGAGTTAGTTTACTTCATCTGGACGGTAATTCTTTCCGAAGTCATTATTGTTATCAAAATAAGTGGGAAGTATTTCTATAATTTAGATCAAGCACATATTTATTCCAATGAACTTATATTTTTTTTGGATCATAGTATGATGCTGTCCACCCCATTCGATAACGGTGAAGCCTTCTCGATTAGCACGAATAATTTTTTGCTCGTCGATTTCGAACTCTTCATCAACCTTTGACCATAGGATGTAAATTCGATAAATGTTATCAGGTGTTGGACTAATATTAAGTTCTGCCAATCTATTGCAGGTTTGGTTAAACATAAAATGTATGAAATTTAGTTTGTTTTGATTTAATCTTGGTGCCCAAAAAGTAATGAAATCTGCTTGCTCTTGGGAGGTAAGTCCTGCCTCAGTTAATTTTTCCTCTAAAAATGAGATGACCTCATCATTTTTAACAAAAAAACCAGTTTTCACTTGGCTAATATCAATCGAATTAGTTGACTTAGCTTCCCAAAATAAGTAGTTGTAAGTTGCGTTACCGAAGCCCAAATCTCCATTCGGGTGTGCTATAAATTCCCATTTCTCATCGTATTTGGGGTACAGAAATTTATCTGTCCCGAAAATGTCAATCTCAATAGAGACGTTTGTTTTTTTTACGGGATATATGTATATAACAGGCTTTAGACTAGGCTACTAATTTTATATCTCCGCTGCATCATAAATAGCTGGAAGTTCCATTCCTCCCCATTCAAGAACTGTAAATCCATTTCGATTCATTTTTTCCATGAGTGGTGATTCTAATTCCCAAGGTTCATTTACAGGCTGCCAAATCATTGATACTCTGAAAATGTTATCTGGCTGAGGTGAAATGGATAGTTCGGCAAATTCATCACAGGCTTCATTGAATATGAAATTAACATAATTGAGTTTGTTTTGTGTTAATTGAGGCCCCCAAAATGTAATAAAATCAGCTTGTTCTTTACTCGTGAAACCCATTAAATTCAGTTGTTCTTCTAAGAATGTAACTGTATTATCTCCCTCAACCATAAAACCATAATTGTGATCAATTTTTGGAGCATCCATGTTTGCTTCCCAAAACAAATAGTTGTAGGTGCTCTCACCGAACTTCAATTGTCCAGTTGGATCAGCTGTGAAGCTCCAGCTATTCTTGTACTCTGGATAATAAAACGGATCCTGACCATGAATATTCAATTGAACACTTACTTCTAAATTTTCTTTTGGATATAAGTAGATAACAGGTTTTTTCATCTGTCCTTTGAATACTTGATGCTCCATTTGAACTCGATATGTTGAATGATGTTGTTTTTGAATTTCGAGTTTCCCCGTTACTATTTCATCATAACCACTAATGTAGAATTCAAATTTATATTTACCTGAAGGCAAAATCAACTTTAAGGTATGCTCATTTTCAAAATTGTATGTAATTGTATTTGTTCCAGAACTATAGATTAACTGAGTATTCTCTTCGCTCAATCCGTTGAATTCAAATGTGTACATTGCTGAGTCACTAGGAAGTGATGTGTCTAAAGAATCTGAAAGTAGATAGCAACTCGGAAGTCGTTTGTACTCTAAAGCGGTAGAGGTGAAACTTACAGTTGCAAAAAAAAGAATTATTAATATTTTCATAGCTCTATTTTTAATTTGTTGGCATTGGAGGAACTATCAGTCCACCCCATTCCATTACGGTAAATCCATCACGAATTACTGGTTCAATAAACTGCTCTTCCAGTAAGATACTTTTCTCAATTGGTTTCCATAAAATATAAATGCGATAAACCGTTTTTGGTTCAGGTGTTATTTCAAACGTTGCAAACTCTGTGCAATCATCATTAAACTTAAAATGAACCTGATTGAGTTTATTTTTTGCTAGTTGTGGCCCCCAGTAAGTGATGAAGTCGGCTTGCTCTTTTGTGGTCAATCCTGCCTTATCCAAAATTCCTTCTAAAAAGGGAACAGCATTTATACCTTCTACAATGAAACCATTCGGCTCTTCTAGTTTCTGCGGGTGAATGCGCTGCGAGGATTCCCAAAAGAGGTAATTGTACGTTTTGTCTCCAAAATGAAGTGTGCCATTTGGTTGCGCGGTGAACTTCCAAGACTCTTCATATTCTGGGTAATAGAACGGATCTCGTCCGTTGATGTAAGGACAAATTCGACATCGGTTTCTTCCTCTGGATAAAGATAAATTACAGGTTTGGCTGGAGTGATTAACACTGGTGTCCTGCCAAAGTGAGTACTTAATATCATTTCTTTTCCTTGTTCGAGAAGAAGCGAATCCGTCAAAATTTCATAAAAAGCAGAACTAACATAGATTTGAAACTGATGCTTCCCAGGTGTCGTCTTTATATGAATAGATCCATTAGAGTCGCACACCTGAGAGGATTCAATGCCATTGTCCGAAAATCGAATCGAGTAGACTTTGAGGTTAGGGACGTTGCCAATGTGAAAGCTGTACATCACTTCTGAATTACTTAAAGAATCTAGATCTTGGACAGATTCTACCCAGTAGTTTAGAAAGTCAACAAGGCGGATCGATGCTTTTGAAGTTGTTGAAACACCTAAAAACAAGATGCAAATGATGATTATTCGATTCATACTAGTAAATTTCGGTTAAAATTGTCTCAAATCCACCCCATTCAAGGACAACGAATCCTTTTCTCACTATTGGTTTAATCTCCTGAGGAGTTGGTGCTGGATTCATCTCTTCAAAGATAGGCATCCACCCCATGTATATACGATAGAGTTGATCTGGGGTAGGGGAGATGTCCAATTCTGCATAACGATTGCATTCCTCATTGAATTCGAAACGAACAAATGTCTTATCGAATTGAACCATTCTTGGCGCCCAATACGTGATGAAATCTGCTTGTTCTTTACTTGTCAATCCTACTTCTGTAAGTTTACTCTCAAGGAAAGATACGACGTTCTCTTTTTCAACAATGAATCCTGATTGCACTTCAACATGATTGAAGTAACGGCTTTGTTCAGATTCCCAGAATAAGTAATTGTATACTTTATCACCAAAATAAAGGTCCCCGTTTGGCTGAGCGGTAAATTCCCAATTGCCTTCTATAGGAGGATATGTAAATACTTCTTTGCCTTTGATATCCAAATTGACGGAAATTTTCATTTCTTCCTCTGGGTAGATGTAAATTACAGGTTTATCCACCTCTAGTTCCATATAATTATCCCATAAATTCAATGAGTAGACATCACGATATTGGTCTTTTATCAAAAGTTTACCGGTATATATTTCTTGATAATAAGCGTTGTATAATATCTGAAAGATGTGTTCTCCAGGTGTTGTGAAAACTTCGAAAGAGTTACCATTTACCGTCACGGTGTCTGAAATCCCATCAATGCTGTAAATCACCTGATGCTTTCCATCTAGAATTACGTTATTGAACTGAAACTCAAAAACGGATTCACCTGACTTAAGTTTTACATCTTTGTTACTAGATTCTAGCATATAGGTCGGAATGAGCTCAAACCTATCCTTCGCATTAGAAATCATTACAAATCCAAGTGAAATGACTATTAAAAATGACTTTATCATAGTGCTATAGTATTGTAAGATGTACAATTAATTCTTCTAAAACGAGTTTGTTGTCCTCCCCATTCGAGAACGGAAAATCCAGTCCGGTTGATTTTTGGTAATTCTTGCTTTTGTGCTTGGTAGCTTCCATCAACAATCGACCAAAGCATACGGATTCTATAAAGGTTGTTAGGCTTTGGAAAGATATCCATCAGTGCATATTGATCACAAGCATCATTGACAATAAATTGAATGAAATTGAATTCGTTTTGTTGAAGTTTCGGTGCCCAGAACGTAATAAAATCGGCTTGCTCTTTAGGTGTGAATCCTATTTCGGATAATTTCCTCTCAAGAAACGTAGTCGAATTTTTTCCTGCAACTACGAATCCATCATTGGTAATGATTTCAGATCCAACAGGTGCTTCCCAAAACAAATAATTGTACGTTTTCTCACCAAATACAAGATCACCATTCGGATAGGCTAGAAATTTCCATTGATCATTATACGCGGGGTAGTAGAATTGATCTTCTCCCTTAATTGTTAGTTTAACAGTAACTTCGGTAGCCATTGTAGGATACAAATAGATAATGGGTTTTAAGTCGATAATGGGTTCTTGTGAACCATACATTATCACTGTGTACCTATTTACATAGTGCGGATTTATGACAAGTGAATCCGTAGATATTTCTTCATAATCCTGACTATAATAGAATTGGAAAATATGCTTTCCAGGAGTTGTTTGAATTCTCAATGCTCCTTTAACTAGGTCTGATGTGTCCTGATGGCCGTCAATTGTGTATATCAAACGATGATCTTTCTCAGGAGCCGCGAAATTGAATTCGTAAACGGCTTGATTTTCGGTTAAGGTGTTATCAATTGAGCTACTTTTTAACCAAACCTGCGGATCGATATCGTCTTTTTTGGCGCTAACGTTAATCGAAATAGCGATTAGTAGAATGGAAATTAATTTATTCATGGTTACTTGATTCTAATGGTGGGAATCTGCATACATTACGCTTGAAGTAACTTTGCTGTCCACCCCATTCTAGAACCGAGAAACCGTTTCTATTCATTTTTTTGATTTCTTGAGGTTCGATGGTAAAGGGTGTATTGATGTTCGTCCATTTCATGTAAATTCGATAGATATGATCGGGCTGTGGACTGATATCGAAAGTTGCATACTCCTCGCACGCTTCGTTGAATACAAAATGAATGAGATTGTACGTGTTCTTTTGCATTCGGGGTGCCCAATAGGTGATGAAATCAGCTTGTTCCTTTGATGTTAATCCTGCTTCTGACAGTTTTTCTTCCAAAAATTGAACGATAGAAGCACCTTCAATGATAAATCCAGACTCTGCCTCATCCCGATTGAACGGAGCGGCCCCTGATGCTTCCCAGAATAGATAATTGTACGATTTATCAGTGAATTCCAGTTCTCCATTTGGCTGTGCGACAAATTTCCATGAATCTTGATAGGTAGGATAATAAAATGCATTGTCGCCCTTGACATCGATTCGAAATTCAACATTTGTAGGCTCTTCTGGATAAAGATAAATCACTGGTTTCTCTGAAATATCATGAAGCTGTTGAAATTCAAATGTCATGTTAATGGAATAATGGGCTACTTGCTGAGATGAAATTTCAATAGAATCCGAATAAATTTCGTGATAATTCTGTGTAAAAAATCGGAATATATGTTTACCAGGAATTGTTTTAATTTCAAGTTTACTTTCACCATTATTCTGATACACTTTAGTTTTGTTACTATCAATGTTGTATTGAATCACCTGCGATTTATCTTTATTATGAATTCCTTTAAAAGTAAAAAAGTAGATGGCTTCATCCTGGGGTAAAGAAAGGTCGATGTTCAAGCTATCTAACACAATTGGGAAAATATAAAATTCCATTTCTGCCTGCGCTGAGGAAATTGAAATACTTAGGATAATGATCAGTATTCGATAGTGCATGATTTAATTTTTATGTTCTTAATTTGATTCCATAACTCAGTACAACAATCATGCAATAAAGTTCATCAAAAACTACGCTTAGTTTTTTATATTTGTTCAATCGATAATCGAAATACTGTTTCCTATGAATTTCAAAGCATTTTTTAGTAAGAATTGGCAGCACTTTTTTGTAATTGCTGTCATTTTCATCATTGCTGTAGTCTTTTACAAGCCTCAAATGGACGGGTATGGTTTAAGTCAACATGATACGGCAACTTGGAAAGGCATGGCGCAGCAAACAGATATGCACAGAGACTTAACAGGGACTGAACCGCTCTGGACAAACTCAATGTATGGTGGTATGCCAACCACTCAAATTTCGGTGTATTATCCCGGAAATATGTTCAAAGAGCTTTATTTTGGATGGTTTAAGATGTTCCCGTCTCCAATTGGACTATTAATTCTCCATTTGATTGGTTTCTATGTTCTTGCACTGTTCCTTAGGATTAGTCCTATAATTGGACTTCTTGGTGGTGTTGCTTTTAGTTTTGCGAGTTACGAGATAATCATTGTACAGGCAGGTCACTTTACGAAATCTGTGGCAAGTGCTTTCCTGGCTCCAACGTTAGGAGCACTCATCTATGCATATAGGAATAATCGGCTCTGGGGAATTGTGTTTGCTTCGTTATTTATGACCTTCGAATTGATTGCAAATCACTTACAAGTGACCTACTATTTTGCATTTTTACTTTTAGCCGTTGGAATCTATTTCTTTGTGAAGGCATTGAAATCAAAAGAAATGAAATCGTTTTTGATCACTTCAGCAGGACTTATCGCAGGATTCGTTGTTGCAGCAATGATCAATTATGGGAATATAGCCTTAACCTCTGATTATGCAAAGCATACAACTCGTGGGGCTAATGATTTAACGCTAAAGGCAGATGGTACTCAACTCGCTAAAACCGATGGCTTATCCGATGATGATGTCACCAAATGGTCTTACGGTATTGGAGAAACAGCTACATTATTGTCACCAAATGTGAAAGGTGGAGGGTCGTTCGTTCTTGAGAAAAGTCAGTTTGAGGACATCGTCGATAATTCGGATTTCTCCATCTCTGAACAGAAGGAATTAAAGAATTTACCCGCTTACTGGGGGGAGCAACCTTTTACTTCAGGGCCAGTTTATTTAGGCGTTATTGTAATGCTTCTGGCATTTCTTGGGATGATATTTTTGAAAGGAAAAATGAAATGGGCATTGTTTGCATTAACAGTGTTGGCAGTCATGCTATCGTGGGGTAAAAACTTTGCTGGATTAACAGACTTTTTCATTGATTATGTCCCAGGTTATAACAAGTTTAGATCGATTACGATGATTCTGATACTTGTTGAACTAACGGTGGCAATGCTCGGAATGATGTTTTTGTCACAATTAATTAAGCACCGCGAGGAAATCAAAGAGAAGAAGAAACAATTCTTTATAGCAATGGGAGGATTTGCAGTATTTATCATCCTCATCAAGGTTGTTGGATTAGGGGATAATTACTCATCTACAGGTGACCGGAAACAATTGGATAATGTTTCAAACAGTATTCGTCAACAGGTTTTGCAAGCTGACCCTTCAGCAATAATGACGAACTATAACGTTGATGTTAAAAATCCAGATCAACTTGATAAATTTATTGAGACTCAAGCTGAACCTTATGTAAAAGGGTTTGCGAATCTAAAATCTATCCGCTCGGATATTTTTCATGCGAGTATGAATAGATCCATCATATTTGTTTTGTTGGCAGGAGGATTGCTGGTTGCTTTCGTAATGACCTCCATGTCTGCAATGATGCTCTCATTTGGTATGCTTTTCTTAACTATGATTGATGTTATTCCTGTCGCTTACGATTACATTGGAGATGTAGACAGATATTGGGTTGATATTGAAAAAACGACAATGCCAGTTGCGTCAAGTAATGCTGATGCGATGGTCATGCAAAGTGAAATGACATTGGATTCCACACTTTTTGCGAAAATTGAAAAAGGAAAGAAAATTGGAGAAGAGAAAGCTGATGAAAAGGAATTCGAAGGTTCAGCAAGACGAAATTTAATCGACGCACATCGTTTCTATGCATTAAACATGGCAACAAATTACCGCGTTTTCGACTTCAATGGTGGATACGGAAGTACAAATGCATCGTTTTGGCATAAGTCTCTTGGTGGATTTCACGCCGCTAAGTTGAGAAATATTGATAACCTCATTAATTTCCATTTGTCAAAAATGAATGAACCTGTTTATGACATGATGAATGTGAAGTATTTCTTGCAGAATACTGAGCAAGGTCAAGTTGCAAACCCTAGAACTTCGGCTCTAGGAAATGCTTGGCTCGTGCAGGAAATTGAAGCACATGAAACTGCTGATGACGAAATACGTGCATTGGGTAACTCCTTTGAAATTGAGAATAAGGGAAGAGGTGATTTTTTGATCAACGATGAGGTTGTGAATAAGAAAACGACTATTTATGGTGCTGAAAAACTGCGCTATTTCATTACTGGAATGGATACGATGGAAGTTCAGATCAGAGCAGGATTGAAAGTGGGTGAAGAAGCATCTTTCGTTATGGATGTAAACGGTCAAACTAATCTAGTGCCTAGAGCAACATTGGATGCTGATACGCTTAATTCATTCCAAGAGTTGGTTTCCTTTAAAGTAATGACAGACTTTAAACCAAGAGTTGAGGCCGTGATGCTGAAGTCAGAAGCAAAGAAATTATCTGCACGTAAATTTACGGGTAAAGGAACGATTAAGATGACTAGTTATGCTCCGAATAAAATCACTTATTCAGCAAATGTAGAAGGAAAGCAATTCGCGGTCTTTTCAGAAATTTATTACACTGATGGGTGGAAAGCATTTGTGGATGGAAAAGAAACTGAAATTTTGAAGGCAAATTATTTATTGAGAGGGTTAGAGTTACAAGGAGGTAATCACAAGGTCGAGTTTGTGTATGATGTGCCAAAATACCATACATCAAATACGTTAGCATATATCTTCTCATTTATCCTGTTTGTTGCGATTGGCGGATTGTTATTTATGGATTACAAGAAAAGAAAGACAGGAGAAAAGGTTGAGGTAGTAGAGGAATAGCCTTTCTAAGGCTTTGTAATTTTCCGCAATTGATAATGTAAAAGATTAACGCCTGTAAATTTGTTACGTTATTTATATAAAATCGTCAAGACGAATACGGTCACCTACTGTAAAGTCCTTGAGTGATTTTTTTCCCAGAATTTCATTGAGATGTTTAGGATGTAAACTGTATCCAGGTCGAACGGATCTGATATTTTTTTCAGAAATAACATCACCTATTGAAATATTTTGAGATACATATAATGAACGCTTGAAATTAACTCCTGATTTCTGTTTTTCCGTGAGATCATAGGACACTTCTCCTATTGCTGACTCTGCTTTTCTAACTGCATCGACCATACTTTTGAATTCCATTTCATCCAACGAGAATGAAGCATCAGGTCCTCCAATGGATTTGTTAAGAATAAAGTGTTTTTCAATTATTTTAGCACCGAAACATACAGAAACAACCGGACATATTTCTCCCATTGTATGATCAGAGAGTCCTGAGACGACACCAAAATCCTCAGATAATTGTTGAATCATTACCATATTCGCTTGGTCAATTGGAGCAGGATAGCTGGATGTACATTTGAGCAATGCGATATCATTGTTCCCCATTCTTCTGCAAGTACTAATTGCCAATTCAATATCAGCGTATTCGGCAACACCAGTTGAAAGAATGATAGGTTTTCCTTTGCTTGCAACATATTCAATTAAGGCAATATCAGTGATTTCAAAGGATGCTATTTTGTAGGCTGGTACGTTTAGTTTTTCTAAAAAATCAACTGCTGTATTATCGAATGGTGAAGAAAAAATAATCAGACCTTCTTCTTTTGCCACATCAAACAGTGTTTTATGCCATTCCCATGGGGTATAAGCTTCTTTATATAGATTGTAGAGATAGCGTCCGTCCCAGATTGTTCCTGAGCTGATTTTAAAATCTTTTTTCTTTGAATCAAGTGTAATTGTATCGGCGGTATATGTTTGCAATTTAATAGCATCAGCACCCGAACGTTTAGCAGCTCTGATAGTTTCAATAGCTACTTCTAAATTCCCGTTGTGATTAGCAGAAAGTTCCGCTATTATAAAGCAAGGCGCGTTTTTAGCTACTACTCTCGTTCCTATTTTCATTTTTGAATATTAAATCTGGTGCTAATTTATTAAGATTAATGCGAATTGAAGTTAATTCTATGCAACCATCTAAGCAAGCAACAATAACTACTGGGCTAACTGACATGATTGTACCTGGGATTTGAGTCCTCGTATCTATGCCAATATCGTATGGTTCTGCCCAATCGATGATTACTTTTTCTCCTCCTACATACGTAAAAGCTCCAGGGTATGGATCAGATTGAGCTCGAATCCAGTTCCGAATCTGTTCAACAGATTGATTCCAGTTAATTAAGCCACTTTCTGGGGTTCGTTTACCAAAATAACTTGAGGTAGCGTCATCTTGTTCAGTAAACGAAAGTTGGTTATTAGTATAATCCAGAAGCACCTTTTCAATTAGTGGAATATAGAGTTTAGTGTATTTTGAAAGAATTGTTGCTCCTGTGTCATTCCGATTAATTGGAACATGGATTTGCTCAATTATTGCGCCAGTATCACATCCTTCATCAATTAAATGTGCCGTTATTCCTGTTTCAGTTTCTCCATTAATAATAGCCCAAACATGTGGTGTTCTACCACGATATTTTGGTAGCAGACTGCCGTGAAGATTCACACAGATACCACCTGGTAAGTTAATTAGATCTGCTCCTATAATAAATAAATAGTTGACTGATAAGAGTACATCGATCGAGAATTCATTGAAAAAATTTAAACATTTAAATGTATTCGGATTTCCAGCAAACACAGCAATATTTTGTGCCTTACAGAAATCAATGATTTTTTCTGAATTTGAATCGGTTAAGACAAATTTAACGTTATGTTCTGAGTGAAGAAATAGATGCTCTAGTGATGATTTACCTAAATTTCCGCTAACTAAAATTCCTAATGCTAGCATAGACTCGAAATTAATGAATTAAATCGGTCACTGATTTTCGCATCAAATAATTTCGCTTGTCTTTCTATTTGGTCAGATTCATCATGGTTTTCCATAGTTTGTTTAATAAGTTGCGATAACTGCTCTATATTCATTTTTTGTAAGTCACCTAGACCATGAATTAACCCGTTTTCCACAAACCCGTTATATATGTTCTCTTGGTTGTCTACATAATAACCGCTAAGAATGTGCATGTTTACAGCGCACATCTCATACAGAATAGTGCTAGATGAAGCGATACCCAATTCACAACGTTTCATCACATCAATTATTTGGAGCTCTAACAAATTCTGATGAATGGTTACATTCTTATTATCTATAAATGCCTCATGGATGGCTTTATGGGAATATGATACTCCAATGAGGACATGAATTTCATTGAACTGAAAAAAGTCAAGGACATATTGAAGGATCTTCATTGTGATGTTGTGTGGATCTGCACCGCCAAAACAAATAAATAAATTGTTTATCGAATTTATATTACGTTTTTCTTTTGCAACTTCTATAAATGAGGGGCGAAGCATCGAAAATTGAGGTCCTAGAGCAAATTTAGTATAGGATTCGGCTGAATAATTTTCTGGTGTAATATTAGGAGAGTGATTAACAAGAATATCAGCATAGATGTGTTCAATTGCTAAGTCGTCAATCACAACTAGTTTAAAGCCTAAATCATGAATTTTTTTTTGATAATTTGAATCAAATGAATAGCCATCTGTGATGATTATTGTAGTCTCTGGAGTAAATGTTTTAGCCAACCAATCCGGTTCATCTAGTGTTGAATATACTTCAGGAACATTGCGTTTAGGATAATGCGGTGGAATAATGTCCGATGCCGAATTGGCAGAAGTTAAAAATGTAAAATCGAATTGATCTGCTAACATCTCGATTACTCCAATCAATCGAAACAAATGTCCTAGTCCTATGGACGAATTGCCATTTGCTCTAAGCAAGAGGTGCTTCTTGGTCATGTTTTTAACTAAAAAATTCACTCTTCAAAACACCATAATTTACCATGTCAACAAATTTTCCGTTTTTATACATTGCCTCTCTTCTTCTTCCTTCTTCCTTCATTTTAAGGTTTGAAGCTAATTTTTGCATTCCAATATTCTCAGAAGATGTTCCGCAATGAATTCTATGAAGGTTTAATCTTTCAAATCCGTAATTGACAATTAAATTCGCCGCTTCAATAGCAACACCCTTACCCCAAAAATTTTTATTGCCCAATAAAATCGCGAATTCCGCACTTCTGGATACCCAATCAATTGATTGCAAACTAATATTCCCGATGTGTCTATTTTCTGCACGATGTATTATAGCCAAAACAACAGAATTCTTTTGATCCAAACTCTCAAAATATTTTTTCATTTTTGAGGAGTTGTTGGGGAAGATAGCATGTGAGTTGTATTTACAGACTTCTTCATCATTTAACCATTGAAGGTATTCTGCGGTTAAATCAGATTCTTCTAATCCTCTCAAAATTATCGTTTCACCTGCTAAAAATTCGTTTTCCAACATAGGATATTATTTAGTCTAAATGTAGCATAAAATTGAGAATATAGTCCTTAAAGGTTGCTTTATCAGTGATTTTAGTACCAATGGATTTTTCCATGTAGTCTGGTATTGAACTTGGAATATATCGAATAACAGGTGTATTGAAAATTACCGCTTCTAGTAAAATATTCGAAAATAAACCTATTACAATATCTGAATGCCATAGCAAAGTAGGTACGTCAACTTCAAATAGTACCTTAATTTTTAATATTTTGAATTCTTTGCGATCAATTACTGCTCGCAATAATGCGATATCTTGATTTGGGTGTGGTTGGACTAAGATTTGAATATTGGTCATTTTTAGTTCAAGTAGCGAGGATAGAATAGTATTTAATATGGTGGATTCATCTTCGCCATATTTTGATAGCCAATCTAAGTTACTTACGGGATCTGGAGCAAAAGTAACTACTTGAAATTTCTCTTGATCCAACTCTAGTTCAGCTAAAAAATCATTTCTGGAAAGTTGAGGTTGCCATGTACTAAGATACTGGTGGTAAGGATTTTCAATTATTTCAACTCGGTTTTCTTCAATTTCATCCTGAATCGCGTTGGATTTTGCTTTTGCATCAATGACTAAAACGGTGCTAGGTAAGTAAAATTGATCTTGGTAATTAAATCGGTTTTTCATACTAGACCAATGATCTACGAAGGAAAGTGTTGTCAATTTCCTCTGTATAGCCCATTTCAGGCTTAATACTTCAATATTAGAGGTGTAGGATGTACCGGTGAAAACAAAATCAAACCCATTATTTTGTCGTAGCCAGTCTTCAATATTAGTCACAATCTCGACGTCCGAAAACTCTTTGGAAAAGCTGTATTTCCTATCAGAAATAACGGTAATACTCAGCTTAGGATAGGTTTTTCTGAACAGTGCAACAAAGGACAATATTGGCTTTGCTCCACCCGGATCACTATATACAAATAGGATGTTCTTAAAAGAACCTACATGCTCAAATAGGGCCTTCATTGTTACTTTATGTTTGTCGCATTTACTGTAGAAATACTGTCTAGAACATCTGTCGAATTTATTTTGCTTTTAAGGACATTTGAAATTTCCTTAGCATGTTCCAAAGTTTTTTTAATTGCCTGAACAAGATCTTTAATGTCGTCAATACTTAATGGGTCTCTAATAATAGGAGAGAGCACCATTTCACTCTCATAAAGTCTTTCGGTAACTGGACAAATACCTTTTGAATAATCATACTTAACGTCTGAATTTACGGTGAATGGAAATCCATTTTTTCCGATTGCAATTTGTCGCTGGTAGAGTGGAGCTAGATAAAGAGGTTTAACATAGCCTTCTACAAGAGGAACACTTTCAAAACCTTCTGCCTGTGGGAACTCAGCATTGACAGCTTTTACAAATTGATTTCTAGTCATTCCTGCCTTCTTTTGATCAAACTTGAAGGGGTATATGTAGTATGCGTGAGTAGTATTCGGTTTTGTTTGAAAGGTAGTTATTCCTTCGAGTTGCTCCAATTCACTTGTAAAGTATTCTGCTAGTTCTGTCCGGAGCTTTATGATAGCATCTAACTTCTTTAATTGCTCAATGCCTATGGCAGACTGAAGTTCTGTTAGGCGATAATTTCCACCAATGGTGTTACTTAAATCCTCAATTTCCATTGCCTCGATGCAGTTTTCGCCATGGTTTCTAATTAACTTAGACCGAAGAGCCAAATCGTCATCATTGGTAACAAGCATTCCACCTTCTCCAGTGTGAATGTGTTTATGGAAGTTTAAACTAAAGCCGCCAATATCGCCTATGGCACCAACGGGCTTGTTTTTATAGAAGACTCCTGGGGCTTGTGCGGCGTCTTCGATCACCTTAATGTTATGTTTTTTAGCAATTGCCATTATCGCGTCCATATCTGCTACTCCACCGAAGAGATGAACAATGATTATCGCTTTCGTTCGAGGGGTGATTTTACTTTCGATAGAAGTTGGATCGAGACAGAAGTTATTCGGATCAACGTCAGCAAAAACAGGAATCCCTCCATAGAATAATGCTACCGTAGCAGAGGCAGACATCGTGTATGGACTACAAATTATTTCATCTCCTGGTTCAATTCCAATGGCTCCGACTGCAATCATAAGACCAGAAGTCCAAGAATTCACACTAATTGCATGTTTGAATCCATATTTATTCGCCCACATTTTCTCAAATTCTTGAACCTTTTCTCCTCCTTCGAAAAAAGCACCAGGTCCTCCAATAAATGCTGACAGAGTATCAGATTCCATTACTTCTAAAACTGCTTTTTTCTCTTCATCCCCCATCGTCTTACGAGTAGTTAATGGTTTTGATCTTACAGGTATTCCACCTAAAATTGCTGGCTTGTTGGACATTATTGCTTGTTTATTATTTTTAACATGGATCTATTTAATCTTATACTTTCCATAAAATTACTGTCAGCCCGATTCTTAATATTTAGTTGATACGCAAGAGAATATTTCAAATAGTCCTTCAATGCGTCTTCTTCTATATACAGAATTTTTTCTTTAAATTGCTCGTCGCCAGTACTGGCAGGTATGCGTTTGATAAATTTAATTGTGTTTCCGTAATAAGTCATATAAATCTCAGCATTAGAATAAATAAGTTCTATATCGAATACGGGCTTTTTAGATATGACACTTTGAAAATGAATTTTAGTTTCATTCGAGTAAATTTCAACATCGAGTAGGGGATCATCCTTTTTGAATTCCTGAGTTGATATTACATTATAGTTTTCAGTGGCGATTTCTATATTGGTTAAAAACACTATTGTATCCCATGCATGACTTCCATAATTCATAAATCCTCGATTATAGTTAACAAGAATAGATTTTGGTTTGCCAATCACCTCATTCTCAATCGTTGATTTCAAACGCTTGAATGTTGGAGTAAATCGACGAATGTAATTAACTGAAACAATGGAACTGGAATTATTATAGTCTTTTTCAATTTGATCTAACTCCTCTAAATTCAAGCTAATAGGTTTTTCACAAATAATAGTTGGAATCCCTGATTTTAGAGCCAGTTTTAAATAGTGAAAATGAAACTCTGTTGGGGTGCAAATTGAAACTAATGTATAGTTTTGAAAAGTTGATTGAGAGATTTCCTTCAGAATTTTAGCATTGTACCTTTGGCCAATTTTTTCTGCTAGTTCAATGTTCGTGTCGAATAGATCGAACTCAATTCCAGAAGTACTCAAAGCCTTAGCATGTGTAAGTATTTGGTCTGTATTGAAGTCGTATAGTGCACCAATACCCCCACAACCAATCAAAAGTGCTTTCATTTAATTTATATGAAAATTAGTTCTAATTTTTTCCAAGGATACAAAATAACGTTTAATTCTGAATCATCTTGAGTATCTTAACTCTCCGTTTTTAATTCTAGGGTGGATTGATGTTTTAAAGATTAGAAAATTTTATCTCAGCAATTTTCCAATCCTCTAAGCTATCAATGTCTTGAACTTTGGATTCGGGCATTACATAGGCGCCAATTTCACCATCCCATAATGTTCGATTAGTTAAAAAAGATTTAACATTAATAAAGTAGAATGCACCAGCATCATGAAACGAAGATCTTAGGTCTTGTGATCTGCTATGTATATGTTCGGGCTGAATTAATTCAATTTGGTTTGATTCAGTTAAGTTGAATGCTCTCTGAATTGGGAATGAAAATTCAACAGAGGACATTAGCGTATCAAATTTCCCTGAATTGAAGATCGAATGTGCTGATCTCAAATCATTTTCACTAATTAGTGGTGAAGTAGGATAGATGCAACACGCGAAGGATATTGGAGTGTTATTTCCCTTGTAATATTCAATAACCTCAAGCAACACATCTGATGTTGAAGCAAAATCATCTGCATTTTTTTTTGATCTTAGGGTTGGTACTTTTGCACCGAACGACACAGCGATATCTGCAATTTCTTGGTCATCTGTTGAAACAAAAATTTCGTCAAAAAGTCCACTGGATACCGCATTTTCGATAGCGTAAGCAATTATTGGTTTTCCATGAAAATGTTTAATGTTCTTTCGTGGAATTCTTTTACTGCCTCCTCGTGCTGGAATTATTGCTACATTCATTTGGTTATCGCTTAGATTAATTTTGTTTTATTAGCTATACAATCTGACAATATTTTAGAATCGAGACTAAGTTAGTAGTACCAAAAAATAGATGGTTGTATATCAAGCTTTAAATTTCGTAGAATTTTGTAATTTGTTCAATTACAAATTCTTGCTCTTCTTCTTTTAAGGTTGGAAACATCGGTAGACTTATGCATCGACTGTAATATGTTTCAGCATTGGCTAAATCGTCTTCCTTCCAGCCTGATTCGCGATAAAAGGGCATTAAATGTACAGGGATGTAATGTATTTGAGCATAGATTTTGTTTTGTCTCAAATAGTCATATAGCCCTCTTCTATTTTCAACTTCTAAGATATATAAGTGATAGGCATGACCTTCGATATTCCCAGAGGATCGTATGATTTGTGAAATGCCTTCAAATGCAGTTGTGTATTTTTTCGCAATTGCTCGTCTTCGCTCAATTCCAGCTGGAGCTTTCTTTAATTGAGTAATTCCAAGTGCTGCTTGAATATCCGTTAGGCGGTAGTTGTATCCAAGATTTTGCATCTCCATATACCAACCTGGATAGTTCAGATTTGCTTGTGTGCTATTACCATTTGCTAATTCAATTGAATTTTCGAAAACACTAGAATTTCGAGTTATACCATGAGTCCTTAACTCAAGCAGATTTTTGTAGTGCTGAGTATTGTTTGTTGTAATCATGCCTCCTTCAGCGGTAGCTATATGCTTAACAGGATGAAACGAAAAAACAGACAGGTCGGATATTTCGCCGTTACCGACAAGTTGTTTTACTCCATCACGGTCATTGAAAAAACCGCCGGGTGCATGGCAAGCATCTTCCAAAATCCATAAGTCATGCTTATCAGCAAGTTTTTTAATTGCATCTAATTGTGGCACTCGTCCAGCAAAATCAACGGGAATTATTCCTTTAATTGTCTTATCTTGATTCGTTCTAATTAGTTCTTTAATTGATTCAATATCAATTAAATAAGTTTCTGGATCAATGTCCGCGAAAAGGACCTCACCTCCACAATATTTTACGCAGTTTACTGATGCTGCAAACGTAATCGGAGTACAGATTACAAATTCGTTAGGTTTTAATCCTAACGCCATAACAGAAAGATGTAAAGCTGCTGTTCCATTACTTACAGCGACAGCATGTTTTGCACCTACGTATTTTGCGAAATCTTTTTCAAATTCAGCAATCTTAGGACCTTGAGTTAAATAGTCAGCCTTTAGCGTTTCCACAACCGCTTTGATATCGTCCTCATCGATTGATTGGCGACCGTATGGAATCGGATTCATCATACTTCAAATGTGGGATCCACGTGAGTTTTAATTAATTCTCTAAGACTTCCAATACTCTCCCAGTTTGCATTGTTATTTGAATTGTATGAAAATCCTTCTGGGACTTTTTTAGTATCGAAATGCTTTTCAAATTCTTCGATATTCCAATTAGGTGTTTGCGGTAGAATTACGTAATATTTTCCGAGGTCGTAAGTAAAGAACGAATCTGAAGCAGTAATCATTTCTTCATGGATTTTCTCTCCAGGTCTTATTCCAATTACTGGTTTCTCGCAATCTGGACCAATTGCTTCTGCAACATCCATTATTCGATATGAAGGAATTTTCGGAACAAATATTTCACCTCCCCAAGCAGTATTTAATGCATGCATAACCATGTCAACACCACCTTGCAGAGAAATATTGAATCGGGTCATTGTTTCCACTGTGATTGGTAAAATACTGTCAATTTTCTTTCTTTTTATGAAAAATGGAATAACAGACCCATTAGATCCCATTACGTTGCCATAGCGAACTACTGAAAACTTGATATCTTTTTTCCCACGAATATTATTTGCAGCAATAAAGAGTTTATCAGAAGTTAATTTTGTTGCACCATAAAGGTTAATTGGAGCGCATGCCTTATCAGTAGAAAGTGCAACTACATCTGTAACATTAGACTTTAAGGCTGCCTTAATCACATTTTCCGCACCATTTACATTTGTCTTAACACACTCGTCCGGATTGTATTCGGCTATATGAACATGCTTCATTGCAGCTGCATGTATTACATAATCAATATCTGAAAATGCTCGTTCCAACCTTTCTTGATCGCGTACATCTCCGATAAAAAATCGAATTTGAGGATAAAGATGACTCGGAAAGTCTTGCTGCATCTCAAATTGTTTCTGTTCATCTCTTGAAAAAATGACCAGTCGTTTGATACTAGGAAAGTTGGTTAAAATGTGTGTTGTTAAGGCTTTTCCAAGTGATCCTGTACCTCCTGTTATTAATATCGATTTATCTTTCACGCTTCATTCTTTGAGTATCCAAAAATACACAATTAATTAATTTCCGCGTTGATTTGATGCAAGGAGATCGATGCTTCATTTTTAATGAACTCAATTTTGAAAAGTTCGAATGGCTTTTATATTCTGTTCTTTCAGTTTTTTCTCTTTTTTAAGACGTATAGCGCGACCAATTTTTCGAATAATTAGGTAAGGTTTATTTGGACCAAACCATTTTCCATTTAGCTTTCCTTCAAAAGTGGAAGTTCTTTCAAAAAATTGATATTGATTTCCAAAATGCAACAAGAAATTTGCATACTTCATAGCTCCTAAAATAGGCTTAGGCTTAAGGTCATCATTTTTGATTAACTCAATTAAATCGGAATGACTCTTTGGGTTATAAGTGCTCCCCAAGTTCATATAGAAACCATTTCCAGCAAGAATGGAGACCTTACCGAATGCAGTCGCTTCTATACTCATCGATGATCCAAAAGAAAGTACTTTGTCAGCGTTAAACATTAGTCCGTATGAGCTTACAGGGCTATCTGCAGGAATAATTACAACATTCTCCCTTCTTAATGCATATAGTGAGGTAACAGATTCATTTAGAATACCGTGTAAATTTGGATGAACTCTAACATACAAGACAAAATTATTATCATTAGAAAGCGAATCACTAATTTGTTTAATTGCTTCCAGTTGAGATTTGTAAACTTTGTTTTCCCATTCAGGACCGATGGCAACAAATTCATCCTCGCTAGAGATATAAATCGCGATATTTTGCTTGGTAGAGTCCCATCCTTCGGGGAGTTTATCTTTTTTCTGTCCGGCCGTAAAATGACCTACTCGATTATTTTTACCTTGGCTTCTATTTTTAAAATATTCGAAAGCATCCTGTTCCTTCGTATTACTTCCAGAATCCCAAAGTTCCTGTATCGTTTTTTCTACATAAGTCAATGAATGTGGCATTGAATTTTTCCAAACTGAGTAATGTTTCCTGTCTTGACCTTCTTCCAAAACATGACAATTCACCGTTTTATTTTCACATGCCCGTAAACACGCTCGCAATACCGCAAATCTTGCATTGAATACATATACTAACTCTATTTGTTCGTCATTAATAATTTTTTTAATCACCTCATATACCCACAGTGATGATTCCCATTGATTTTCTATCAGTTTTTTATGTTTCTCCAAGTTAGGAGAAGGATCTCTGAAGATGGATATGACAGTTGATAAAACAGCCATTCCTATATCAAAAGACTCTATATAGGTACTTTTAAAAGCATCCACAGATTCATAATTGATTAACTGTAGGTGAGAATTAATGGAATTTTTGGGGATGATATTCTCAATTTGAATTTGTTGGATATCAGAACTTAAATTTTTCAAACCATTCTGCCTCATACTGACACAAGTTTTACAAATCAACGTTGAATGGTTCGGGTTGGTTTGACAACTACTTAGCTCTCCATTACAACTTAGAAAAATAACTTCATCACCCTTATCGAGATGCTCTTGAATTATTTCAAGATACGGACCAAATGTTTCAGTATTGAAGTGGTATGTTGAGTAAAATAGTACTTTCATGTGTAGTTAGCTGATTTTTTCAAAGAACGATTTCGTCAAGATAATGTGCAATTTTTTCAGTGATAAGCCTATTTGAATACTCAGAAATGCTCGATTCTGAATCGAAATCAGTGACATTCCCGTTATTGATCGAATCATATAAGAACGAATATATTTCTTTGAACTGATCATATTCAAATGACTTTCCTCTTTTCTTTTTTTCTACAATTTCTTTTACATCTCCATCATTAGGGCCGAAGACTAAAATGGGCTTTCCAGATCGAAGCATTTCGAATAATTTCCCTGGGATTCTACCTTTTGCATTCACAGCTATATTAATTGGAAGTAATAGCATAGATGCCTTTGAGTATTCTGTATAGACATCAGATCTAGGAATCATTCCAAGATAAGTTGTAATATCTGTAAGTTGACATTCTTCAATCATCTTCACAACCGATCGATCAACCTCTCCAGCAAGTCGCAAACGAATCGATTTACCTTGATCTGGCAGTTCGTTTCGGAGCTTTTGCAAAGCTTTCAAAAACTGTTCTGGATTTCGATCACTTCCTAGCAGACCTCCATGAAATAATGTAAAATGGTCATCTTTTTGAATCCGATAATTATTAAAATCATCTTCGTCAAAACCGTAGTAGATTACACTAACGTTTTTTGCCCCAATGGACTCTAGTTCTGTTTTCCAAGTTGGACTTGCAATTGTCGTTTTCGATGCAGTTTTAAATACTTCCTGTTCGAGGGCTTTGTGTTTTCGATCAGCGCGTTTACCGATGTGCATTTTTGCATAATAATCAACTTGTGTCCATGGGTCTTGAAAATCAGCCAGCCAGGGAATTCCAAAATGTTGAGCGACTCGCATCCCTATTACTGTATTCGTATGGGTTGGACCGTCGGTAAGAATGGCATCGATGGAGTTATTCTCAAGGTAGTTAGTTAAATATTTCACTGAAGGTTTGATCCATCTGTATCGTGCATCTGGAATGAAGAAATTTCCACGAATCCACATTGCAAATTCATCAATTATAGATCGTTTATTGGCAGAAACTGAGGTGATTTCTTGCATTGGAGCCTTTTTTTTCCGGCCAGATAATTTTTTAAACGCATTTATTGGTTCCGAAATCTTGACTTTGTGAATTTCAAGTCCAGATGGTATATCTTTTTCATTGTTAGAATCGTAGTACTGATAAGCAGGATCTTTTGCAGTGTAAATAATAGGTTCCCAGCCAAAACTCCTTAAATACTTCGCGAATTTGAGGCATCTTAGTACGGAGATTCCACCAGAAGGTGGCCAGTGATATGTTATAATAAGAACCTTTTTCATCCTAAAATTATGGGGCAATTTAATGATTCTCGGTAATATCGGCTTAAATGCTTAATTGGATGTGCATTAAACATGTATAGTTGTTTATTTAATATTAATAGGTCAATGTTTTATTGAAAACATCCCTATTTGCTTCTAAAAAGTCTTTATTGTCTTCATAAACATTTTTGGGTAGTTCAATACAATTAGTTTTCGCGCCAAAAAGGCTATTAGAGTACAAAATTTGGAAAAGTAATCTGGAGTTTTCTGTAAGAACTTTTCCTTTATGAAAACCTATAGTGTCAACAATCATAACAGTTCCTTTTTGACCACATATTTCTACTATGTTCTCTTTTTTACTGTATTTTTCTATTTCAGAATCTTCAATTCTTCCATCCTTTCTAAGCTTAGTGTGTTTGTGATTATGACTTCCTTTAACAAAGCAGTGAGGACCTGAATTTGTGTCAACATCCGTGACATAGAAAAAGAATTTAAGAAACTTAATCCTATCCATGTCAAAGTGATACTTTTGTGCAGCTTCACTAGTCATTTTACCACGATATGGAAAGCTCCACCACATTACGAAGTAGTCAAATATTGGACGACATTTTAAGTATTTCTCAGAAATAGTGAGGAATAAATCATCACAGATAACATTCGTTAAGTTTTTGTTTTGGAGCAATTGTTCATTCTTGAATTGGTATCTCGGAGATTCTGGAATAGTATTTTTATTGACAATGGTTCCGTTGTTATCATATTTACCCAAACCTTCCATTCGTTGAGCAGGGGTTGTACTTCCAAAATCTGAGATGTCCTGAATTATTTGAGGTGATAATTTTTCTTCAAAAATGTAGCAACCATCTTTATTTAAGGAATCAATGATTTTATCAATTTTTTCATTGCTAAAGTCTCCTAATACGGAATGAATATTTTCACTGCTTTTTTTCGGACGTCTCGTAAAAGAAATCAATTTGTTAGAAAATGTATTAATCCAACCGTTCGTTATTACATGTAGAAATCTTAAACTTTTATAAGAAAGTTTAGGAGTTTTTCCTGAAACTTTAAATATCAATAGTCCCCATGAATAAAGAAATAGTGTGGGGAGAAAATAAATAACTCTTAAAAACCTTGAAGTGGACGACATGACTATTTTTTTACAGAAAAGATCAATACAATGGATGATACATTTCTTTTAGTTTCATTTAAGGTGTGGGAAATTCGCATAGGTGCGTCATGCTCGAAATAGACTTTATCGATATGATTTTGAAATAATGCTTTTAATGACTCTGTTGAGTTAGTTCTATTGCGTGTGTCATTAAGAGCGTATCCCAGTTTTTTCACTTGATCTTCATTTGTCAATTCTGAATATTCTAATGATATCGCGATCAGACCATCATGCTTTACAACTCTTAAAAATTCAGTCGCCGCTTTTTCAGGAGTATTACTGTAAGCGATAGTCCATCCACAAATAACTGTATCGAAGGAATTATCGTCATAGGGCATGGCGTGCATATCGCCAACGTCTATCAACGGAGAATAGGATATTAAGTCGAAACCTCTAATGTTTTTCAGTGGAAAACCATGTCCGCTTAAGTTTAGCAGATCCTCCTCATTTCTTGGCCCAATTATTAAAAACTTTGTCTTATCATTTTGAGTTTCGATAGCAGAAAGTGGTTTGATAATCCTATCCATTCTGGTAAAACCAAATTTAGATAAGCTTTTCACATTATGATCAACTGTGTTAACAACAGCAAACTCCGAATCAACTGATCGATATTTGCGTCTTAATTTTTTGTAATAAAAGTATCTAGTTTTTCCAATAATTATCCGGAACATTGGAATAGATTTTAATTGCTTAAGGTTTTTTCTGATTTTCGATATCATTTTTTAAATCGAATAAGATTATTAGTTCAAATTGAAAATGTTCAAAATAAGATCCATATTTGTAGGTAGATACTTATCTTTTAGGCCACTGTTTTATTTTTATAGATAGCTAACATTCAGATTTCTCTGGTTAAAGGATGTTAATTTAGTTTCAAATGATAGCCTAGTTTTGAAACTGAATTATTTCCTGCATAGTTAAAATATTTCAGTAAAATTCACTCTTTTGAGTAGAGCTTTTATCAAAACATCTATGGTTATCAAAGATAGAATATATTCTGGAATTCAACTAGTAGGTTTACACCTTCATTGCACTTTACTTTCACATAAATGTGTTTTTTCATGAAATCATCCGCTCCAAACATTATAATGACTGTTATGTTTCGTGTAAGTATTTGGTTAATCCACTCATTTAATTCGTTAGTTCATAGCTGAACGCTATATTTGTTGGAGTTTATGGGAATTGTTCAAAAAAATGGAGTTCGTGCAATGATCATTTCATACGTCGGAATGATACTAGGATACCTTAATAAAGGCGTACTTTTTTTGATCATATTATCCACAGAGCAGATTGGGTTGATCAGTTTACTAACTTCCGTAGGTATTTTATTTGCTCAATTTGCTCAATTAGGAACGAACAGTGCTGTTTGGAGATTTTTTCCATTTTTTAAAAACGATACGAATAGGAACAATGGTTTTCTTCCATTAGTATTACTGACAGTTATCTTCGGGATTGTTCTTTGCACGCTTTTCTCACTTATTTTTAGAGGAGCTATTGCAGCAAATTATAATGAAAGTTCAGAACTCTTTGTAGATTTTTATCTCTGGTTTATTCCAATTGGAATCGGGTATGCACTATATATAGTGTTAGAAATTTATTTGAGAGCAATGTATAAAATCGTCATCTCGGTTTTTGCAATGGATATTATCTTCCGACTAATCGTTCTCATATTACTCTTATTACTTTGGGGCGACCTTATTTCTTTTTCCGATTTTGTGGCTTTACATGCTATTGCTTTTGGCATTCCTGCTGTGATTTTATTTTTGTACCTCTACAAGATCGGTGAGCTAAATTTGTCGGTCAAAACAATTAAGATTTCAAGAAGGTTTCGAAAAATATTAATTCAATTTTCTGCTTTTAGTTATGTCAATACACTTTCATCCACAATTGTGAATTCCTTAGATGTTTTGATGATTGCTCAGTTTTATGGATTAGGTCCAACGGGAGTTTATGCAACTGTTGTCTTTTTAACTAGTTTCCTTAGAGTTCCTTATCATTCTATTTTGCGGGCTAGTACACCACTGATAGCTGATCATTGGAAAAATCAAGAAATGGGAAAACTCAAAGAATTGTATAGAAAGGTTAGTTCAGTTTCTCTCGTAGCTGGTTTTGCCCCTTTTCTTATTATTTGGCTTAACATTGATTTACTCTTTTCGTTTCTTAAACCTGAATTTCAAGATGGAATTTGGGTGTTTTTCTTCCTTATGATGGGAAGAATGTTTGACATGTATTTTGGCTTGAACGGAGCAATTTTTAGCACGTCAAAAAAATACAGATATGACATCTTGTTTACACTATTTTTAATTTTTGCTGTCTTTTTCTTGAATTTATTACTTATTCCCATAGGGGGTATTTCGGGAGCAGCCATATCAACTGCTTTAGCATTGATTTTCTACAACGTAGGAAGATTGTTGTTCGTGTGGAAAGTTTACAAAATTCACCCCTTTGAAAGGAATCAATTCATTGTTATTGGATTGGGTGTGGTTACACTATTACTCGGATGGTTACTGGGTGATGTTTTTTCTAATAAATGGCTTCAATTGATGCTAGATACGGTATTATTTGTAATCGCCTTTATCGTTCCTATTTATGTATTTTCACTAGAGATGGAATCGATTACATATTTCAAAAAAAGCTTGAAATATGTAAAGAAACGAATTAAGAAGAAAGCATAAACTAAGTCCTCTACCTAAATACTGTAACTTTAATTGCCTTAAAATTTTTCTCGAATTTCTGCGATTGCTTGTTCCAGCCCATCTGCATTTTTTCCTCCTGCGGTTGCGAAATTAGGTTGTCCACCTCCGCCGCCTTGGATGTGTTTTGAAACTTCACGAATAATTGATCCCGCGTTGATGTTTTTGTCTTTAACAATATTGTCAGATGCAATTAAACTTAACGTGCATTTCCCATCTGCTTTGCCGCCAATTACGCCAACAAAGTTTTCGACCTCGCCTTTTAACTGGAAGAGGATATCCTTAATTGATCCACCATCTAGGTCAATAATTGCACTTAAAAATTGGATATTATTTCGATCAATAATTTGATTCTTCAGTTCTACTTTCATAGAAAGTGCTTTTTCTCGTTGGAGACGTTCGACATTTTTTACCAACATCGAATTCCGAATCAGTAAATCATTTACTGCCTTTCCGATGTCTTTTGGATTCTTCAATGCACTTGCTATGGAGTCGAGTTTATCCGCTTTATCGGAGTAGTACACTTCTGCATTTTGTGATGTAATTGCTTCAATTCTTCGAACGCCAGCAGCAACTGCCGCTTCTGAAGTTATTTTGAACAAGCCAATTTCTCCTGTTGATTTAACATGAGTTCCACCGCACAATTCAACGGAATTCCCAAATTTTATTACGCGAACAGTATCTCCATATTTCTCACCAAATAGTGCCATCGCACCCATTTCAACGGCAAGTTCCATGGGAGTATTTCGTTTTTCTTCAAGGGAATGATTAGTCCTGATTAATCGAGAAACCATTTCTTGAATCTTCTGAATTTCTTCATCGGTGACTTTTGAAAAGTGAGAGAAATCGAATCGTAAATAGTCTGAATTCACCAATGATCCTTTCTGTTCAACGTGATCTCCAAGAATTGTTCTCAATGCATGATGGAGCAGGTGAGTGGCACTGTGATTATTAGCCGAAGCTAGTCTCTTTGATTTATTCACAACTGCCAAAAATGTTGCTTTTAAACTTTCAGGAAGTTCCTTCATGTAATGGATAATTAGTCCATTCTCTTTCTTTGTGTCGAAAATATATGCTTTTTCATCTCCATATTCGATGTGGCCTGTATCTCCAACTTGACCTCCGCCTTCGGGATAGAAGGTGGTAAGGTTAAATACAACTTGATAGAATTCTTTTTTCTTCTGAATGACCTTACGGTATTTGACAATCTTAACATGGGTTTCAAGCAGGTCATAACCAACAAATTCTTCAACATTGTCTTCACATAGAACAATCCAATCATCAGTTTCCAAGGAAGTTGCCGCACGTGATCTTGTTTTCTGTAATTCTAATTCTTCCTTGAATCCTTTTTTATCCACTTCTAGTCCATTTTCTCGTGCAATTAATGAAGTTAAATCCAACGGGAATCCGTAGGTGTCGTATAGTTCAAAGGCAATGAATCCTTCAATACTGGTCTGCTTGGCGAGTTTAGTCTTGTTGATGACCAAATCCATTCTTCTTAGTCCTTGTTCAAGCGTTCTAAAGAAGCTATTTTCTTCTTCTTTGATAACTTTATGAATGAGTGATTGCTGTTGTTTTAATTCTATAAATGGATCGCCCATAATTTCCGTTAATGTTGTTGAAAGATCGGCAAGAAACGATGATTTCAATCCTAATGTTTGGTAACCGTACCGAACAGCACGTCGAAGTATTCTTCGGATAACGTATCCTGCGCCTGTGTTTGATGGTAATTGTCCATCTGCTATGGAGAATGCAATTGCTCTGACATGATCTGCGATAACGCGAAGTGCAATGTCTGTTGTTTCATTTTTCCCGTATTCGATTCCAGCGACTTTTTCCATGTGCTGAATGAGCGTTTGGAATAAATCAGTATCATAATTTGATTGCTTTCCTTGAAGTGCCATTGCTAGACGTTCCAACCCCATACCTGTATCGACATGCTTTTCTGGTAGAGATTCTAATGATTTATCCGCTTTGCGGTTGAATTCCATGAACACATTGTTCCAGATTTCAACGACTTGAGGATGATCTTGATTTACGAGTGATTTCCCATCAACTTTAGTACGATCTTCATCAGATCTTAGGTCGATGTGAATTTCTGAGCAAGGACCACATGGACCTGTTTCTCCCATTTCCCAAAAATTGTCTGCTTTATCCGCAGGAATAATTCTGTCTTCCGAAATGTATTTTTTCCAAACCTCTAAGCTTTCAGTGTCGAGTGGAACTCCGTCTTTCTCGTCGCCCTCAAAAATAGTGACATATAGCCGATCTGGTGATAACTTATACACCTCAGTGAGCAATTCCCATGACCATTTTATCGTTTCCTCTTTGAAATAATCACCGAACGACCAATTTCCGAGCATTTCGAACATCGTATGGTGGTAGGTATCAACACCGACTTCTTCCAAATCATTGTGTTTTCCAGAAACACGAAGACATTTTTGCGTATTAGCAACTCTTTTTGCAGGAGGCGCAGCATTTCCAAGAAAAGCATCCTTGAACTGATTCATACCAGCATTGATGAACATAAGTGTGGGGTCGTTCTTAACCACCATCGGTGCGCTAGGAACGATTTTATGTCCTTGAGATTCGAAATACGTGAAAAATTGACTTCTAATTTCTGAAAGTGTCATATCGAATTAAACTTCTTTATTGACCTACAAAAATAGTCGATTTGTCCGATCTCTTGGAAATAATATTTCTGTTTTTTTAGGGCGCTAAATTAATTGTGCTTCGATCAATTGTTTGTTCCTGCTTTACCCTCCAATATTCCTCCTATTTGCCCAATTATTTCTATTCACTTAATGTAGCTTCTTGGGTCGCTCAATAAGTGTCAGAACTCAAGATCAATTAATCGCTATGATTTCCTATTCAATCAGGAGTGAGAATTACATTTATTGCTTTTAGTATCGCATCAAAATTCGAACAGTATATAGTTTCTATCAACTATTCCGCATCAAACCAAATGATTCAATTGAGTTCAAATTGTTCATTGTTTAAAAACCGTTGTGTAGATTTAATCATGCATATGCAAATTAAAGTAACATTTAAGGCATCTGAATTTTAGCATTGGATGATGATCAAAATTTACACCTTAAACCAAAATAAGGAATGTGACAGGAGGGGGGCTTCTTAAACAATTTATTGATTTGGTTGATTTTGTGAGATCATTGATGTAACTTGCATAAAATAGTAAATACTACAACCTTTGAAAAACAAGACCACCTCTTTTTTTTGCAAGTCAATTATTGCTCTAGTTATACTGTTGAGTACGAATTCATATAGCCAAGGAATTATTCCAACTGTTGGCACAGATTTTTGGATGGGATATATGAATAATTATGGATCTACAAATCCCCAATTGCGTTTATTTATATCATCTTCCACTTCCACTTCTGGCACCGTGTCTGTGCCGCTGCAAGGATGGAGTCAAGCCTTTGTTGTTGTCCCTAATGTCGTTACAACTATAATTGTTCCATTAGGGATTGGAGAACATATTTTAAATGATGTAGTTGCAATGCGTGGGGTACATATTACTACGCTTGATGATGTGAGTGTGTTCGGGATTAATTTCGCTTCTGCTAGTGCCGATGCAACAAAAATTCTCCCTGTAAAATCTCTTGGAACAGATTATATCGTTTCTTCTTATCATGGATTGGTTTTTGGGGCAACGAATTTGAGTTCAGAGTGTTTAATTGTAGCAACCGCAGATGGAACTCAAATTGAAATTATTCCAAATGTTTTAACAAAAGGGGGGCATGCTGCTGGCGTTCCATATATTATACAATTAAATGAAGGAGAATCCTATCAAGTAGCAGCTGCTAGTGGTTTGGCAGATCTTACTGGAACTTCGATTAAAGGTACTGTAGCAAATGGAGATTGTAGGCCTTTTGCCGTCTTCGGAGGATCCGAGTGCTCTAATATTCCAATGGGTTGCACGTACTGCGATCATATTTGTGATCAAATGCTACCTGTTGATACTTGGGGTACTGAATATTATACTGTGCCCTTTGATGGCACAACAAGTTATACCTATAATGTAATTGCAAGAGATAATGGTACTTCAGTGTCAATAAATGGAGCTGCTCCATTCGTGTTGAATTCTGGACAATCTCAAATTTTTAATACTGTTTCAACTGCTGATCAAATTATAGGATCTGGACCTATTTCTGTAACACAGTTTATGCAAGGTACTTCTTGTAGTGGTAGTGGAGACCCTTCGATGTTAGTCTTGAACGCTGATGATCAACGAATTTCTAATGTCACTTTTGGAACAGTGATTTCAGGA
The DNA here is from genome assembly GCA_024280295.1 of Bacteroidota bacterium. Taxonomy (GTDB): domain Bacteria; phylum Bacteroidota; class Bacteroidia; order Flavobacteriales_D; family Crocinitomicaceae; genus UBA4466. Next base: position 65,706 of record JAJRQK010000047.1, on the reverse strand, counting down.
ATCATTAATTCTCACAACTTAAATCTGGTTGTCGAAACAGTTGATGTTGGCACGGTTTTGTTAGATGGAATTCCTATTCCAGTGATTGACTTTACTACCTACCCAGCAAATCCAACGAATTCTTATGCGTCTATTCTCATTCCAGCAGGAAGCCATAATTTACAAGCACCTAACGGGTTCAGTGCTTATGCGTATGGGACCGGGACAGCTGAAAGTTATGCTTACTCAGTTGGCTCATTCTCTTTAGAACCTCCATTGTTGGTTGATTCTGCCTTATGTACATCTGATACTGTTTACCTTTCGCCACCTTTTAACTTGTTTAATCCTCAATGGACGACAATGTCTGATTCATTAACCGTAATTGGAACCAATAATACATTGCTTTTGATTCCCCCAATTATTAATGATGTTTATATAATTACTGGTACTTCACTAGTTTCAGGATGTATTCAAGAGTATGCATATAGTGTTTCAGTTCCTAACCCAGCAATTATTGACGCTATTGCAAGTGACGATACTGTTTGTATGTTCAATAATGTGCAAATGAATGTAAACGTGTTGACGCCTGGCTTGTATGATTTCTCATGGGCTCCTGCATATTACTTCAACGATCCGAGTATTCAAGCACCTATTATGACCGCGATGGTGAGTGGGTGGTATTACGTTACTGTTTCATCAATTGGATCGACATGTAGTACGAGCACCGACAGTGTCTATATTCATGTTGACGGTGGGAGTATAGCATCTGTTGTTGCCTACGCAGATAACCCTTTACTATGTGCTGGGGATTCATCTTTACTCCATTTCGAAGTTACCCAAATTGCCTACTATGATGATTTTAATGGAGGAATAGATCCTAATATGTGGAACTCCATAGTTGGGTATCAAACCACCAATGTTTGTGGCTCACTTACGGGTGATGCATTGTTCTTCAATGGTACACCAAACAGAAGTGCTGAAACGATAGATATTAATGTTCTATTAGGCGGAAGTATTGAGTTTAGCATTAAAATAGCAGATGGAATTGCTCCATGCCAAAACGCGAATGTAGGAGAAGATGTTCTTCTTCAATATTCAACCAATGGAGGCGTTTCTTGGATAACAATTATAACTTTATTTGAAAATGCATACCCTAATATTACGGCTCTATCTATACCGATACCTGCTGGAGCAATGACGGCTTCAACTAGATTTAGATGGATTCAGCCTAATTTTACAGCTGCTGGTGATGATGTTTGGCTCTTAGAAGATGTCTCTATACAAGTTGTGGATAGCACTGGATTTACATTTATCTGGTCGCCAACTGCGTCTTTAAATAATGCAACGCTTTCTACACCTATGGCCATTCCTACATCCAATACTTACTATGTCATTGATGTAGCTCAAGGTTCTTGCGTTTATTCTGACTCAGTTTTAGTGAATACAATTGATTTTAGTGTAAACGCTGGACAGGATTCTATTTTATGTACAACAGTTGGTTACGTTTTGAATGGAACTACAAGTGCTCTTAATCCCATTTTTTCTTGGTCGAATGGATTGTATTTGAATAACTCCACTATAGCATCGCCTACCATTTTAGTAGATTCTACATTAGAATTTATACTCTCTGTCGACGATGGAACTTGCCTTATAACTGATACTGTTACTATTACTTTTAGTTCATCTTTAGCCATCAATATTCCTTTTGATAGCACAATTTGTAACGGTCAAACAATCACTCTTGATCTAGGTAATTCATCTAATATTACGTGGACACCAACAACTGGGATATTAAATCCAACGTCAACGACACCTGTTTTTAACCCTTCATTAGATCAAAATTACTATGTGAATTACATGACACCTGAAGGTTGTTGGATTGACGATTCAATGCAAGTGTATGTAACGCAATTACCTGTTGTAAATTTAGGAAATGATACTTCTGTATGCTTTGGTTCACCTGTAACTATGCAGTCAACAGTGAATGTCTCTAACCCATCTTATTTGTGGAGCACAGGAGATAATATTCCAAATATTACAGTAACCAACCAAGGGGTTTATTGGTTAACAATCACAACTGGATGTGGAACATCCACAGACTCCTTGATTGTTAGTGATTTCTTGAATTTCTCAAATAACTTAGGTAATGATACAATGCTTTGCGATGGATTCACATTAGCTTTAGTGCCAACAATTCCTCTTGGAGGAAGTGTTCTTTGGTCTGACGGATCTATCTTGCCAACCTATTTGATCTCCTCTTCCTCAACTGTTTGGGCGCAAGTAATGGATACGAACGGTTGCATTGCTAGGGATACAATTACCGTTGGGTATCATGCAATATCAAACATCAATTTAGGCTTGGATCAAATTATTTGTGAGTATGAAACAATTACGATTGATGCAGCAATCCCTTTAGGAGTAACTTATCTTTGGAATACTTTAGAGACAAATTCTTCTGTGGATATCAATGATGGGGGAATATATTATGTTGACGTAGTTGATGTTTTTGGCTGTCTATCATCAGACACAATAGAAATTACTGAAATATTAGCTCCAACGCCTTCTATTGTTGGGCCTTCTAAATATTGCGATGAAGATACTGTCACATATACTCTAGGACAAGTTTATAATAGTTACTTGTGGTCAGATGGAAGTGATTCAACATCGATGAATGTATTTGACTCTCAAAATCAAGTTTGGGTGCAGGTAATTGGAAACAATAACTGTACTGGGTATGATACACTTGATATTCAGATGGTGCCAACTCCAACTGTTGATTTGATCGATCAGATTTTACTGTGTGATACAGCTTTGGTTGAAATCACAGCATCCATGGATAATGCTTCCTATTTGTGGAATACAGGTGATACAACAGCGTCTATTATTGTTGGGGAAGGTACGTACACTGTTGAGGCCTTTGCAGTATGTGCAGCATACGCTTCTATTGATGTGATAGTTGGTAGGGTAGACTTTACGCTAGGGCCAGATAAACAAATTTGTGATGGAGAAATCATTTTTATTGCGCCTGAAATAAACAATTTGGATTCCTTACATTGGTACGATGGAACTGAAGGGAATATCTTTACATATACAGAATTATATCATTTAGAAGATACAATACAAATAGCAGGAATGGCTTATGGATGTGGAGATGTAGGAGATACAGTATTGTTCTTCGTGATTGATTGTGATTGCCCAATTTATGTCCCAAATACATTCACGCCAAATGCTGATGAACATAATAATGGATTCAGAATTTCTCATGAGTGCATCTTTGATGAATTTGAGTTTGTTATTTACAATAGATGGGGGCAAAAAATATTTGAGGCTTACGATGATACATTTATATGGGATGGAACGAACGGATTAGGTGTTCACGTTCAAGATGGAGCGTATATTTGGAAAATGCGATATAAAAATTCCTTTGATGTAGAAATGACGGATGTTCGAGAGAAGGTTGGTCACATAAATATAATCAGATGATGAATCGATAAATAAGATGATCAACAATTGAAAAAAACGCACTAATAATTTCAGTGCCTTCCGTTTGTAGTTTTTTATTCGTCAAATTGACTTGATTATAAAATAAAGAAAATGGATTCGGTTTTGTTCTATTTTTGGCTCTAAAATGAGAATGCTAGCGCACAATTAATTTTTGGGTTACTTTGGTTGATTCGGAAATCAACGAGATCAAGTATACTCCAGAAGCTAGCGATTGGAATACATGTGATGATGTAGTCCATGATGCTATTTGCTTCCCGCTCATTGAATAAAGAACTCCTTGTGTGAATTCTTCGCTTGATTGCACTAGAACCGCTTGTCCATGACCAACTGGATTCGGAAATATTATTATCTGAGTTTGATCTTCGATGGAAATAGACCCAGCTGGTTGTTGATTGATTACGCCAACACCATCCAAATCAAACCCACCGGATGCGAATGGAGTTGGGAAAGGGTCATTTATATAGTTGCCAAATTGATCTTGAGTACTAAAAGAACTTGAAACTGAACCAACCACATCAATAATTCTCAGATGTGTGATGTTTTGTAAATCAAGACCAAAGATCCCGTTCAATTCTTCTAAATCAAAAGGAGTTCCGTAGTTTGCGGCATATTTCCCTGCTAGGTTATTCAATAGTGTTGCATCACTTGTTGCATCAAATGGACCAATTTGTGGAGATATTGGGATATTTGATGTCGCTGGAAATCTATAGTAGTTAACCCCATCGCTACTCACCTCTACAAATGCGAGTTCAAGAAAGGTAGCACTAAAACTGTTCTCAAAAATGGCAAAATCATTCCCTGGACCGTTCGTTATTGGCACTGTAAAAGTGATTGTTGCAACTCCACTATCTCCAAGACTTACAACTTGTCCATCTGGATAACCTGTTGCAGAAATTGGCGTTCCAAATGTAACAAACCCTAATGCTTGATCGGAAATGTCTTTGTATCCTAACTCAAGGGTGCAGCCAATAGCCCAATCAATAAAGTCACTGCTATCTTTGTGCATTGCACTTGTTCCTAAAGTTCCCGCTGGACCTTCGAACTGTGCTGAACCTGTTATGGAAATTCCTGCTAGGAAGATAATTAATAGGGATGATTGAATTAAATCTTTCATAGAAAAAAAATAGTTGACGCAAAGATACTGATTTCTTTAGGTCAATTTATACAGAATGCCAGCTAGTGAATTCAATCTCCTTATCCTTTTTTAACAAACCCTTCCTCTAATTCTTTGTAATTTTGTACTCGTGTCTAAACAGAAGTATAAATATAATCCTGATAACCTTTCTTATGAAGAGGTTAATGTTAGTCTTGGAAGACGAATACTGAAAACATTACTTTTTATTGCACCAAGTTTAATTGTCGGACTGCTTTTGTCTCTTTTTTTTACGCGACAAATAGATTCACCATCTGAGAAACGTCTTTTGTCTGACTTAAATCTAAATAAAGTTGAATTAGAACGGCTACAAGAGAACATGGATTTATGCAACGATGTTCTCGACGTAATTGAAGGGCGCGACGAAGATTTGTATCGCAATGTACTTTACGCTGATAAATTCCCAGAAGAACTTCGTAGAATGGGTACAGGGGGAAGTGATAAATACGAGCATTTAAAAGGTGTGACGAATGATGAACTTCTTCGAGCTACGTCATCTAGCATGGACAAACTTGAAAAGCGGTTAGATGCACAAAGTATGTCGTTCAGAGAATTATTGAAACTTGTCAAGAATAAGGAAAAGATGATTACCTGCATACCATCTATTCAACCAATTCGAAACTCTGATTTGAAGCGTGCAATTTCTGGATTTGGATGGAGAATTGATCCAATCTATAAGACAAGGCACATGCATACAGGTATGGATTTCACCGCGAAACGTGGAACGGATGTTTATGCAACTGGAGATGGCTATGTTGAAGAAATTGAGAATAAACGTTGGGGATATGGTAAAAGCATCATTATTAATCATGGTTATGGCTACAAAACACGTTACGCTCACCTAAGTGGATTCAAAGTCAAAAAAGGCGATAAAATTACTCGTGGACAATTAATAGGACTTGTTGGCTCTACTGGGCGATCAACTGGACCACATCTTCACTACGAAGTTGAAAAGAATGGGGCTAAGGTTAACCCGATTAGCTATTATCACAACGATCTTACACCTGCCCAGTATGAAGAGTTATTGAAGGCAAGCGAGAATTCACATAAAGCGTTGGATTAGAAGTAGGTTCATACAAGATGATTTCGGCGGTATTCTTCTCTAACAACTAACATCAAAACATTCCTTACAAACACAGTCTGTCGGTCTTATGTCTTCGTATCTGATAGTTTTCTTCTCCAACAGTCTGCCAAAATGTCTGTCAAATAGGCGCGCTGTAACCCTTATTGACACTCAAAATGTCAATAATGTCAGAATAATGTCAGAAAAACTCAATGGCATAATGATTGACTTAGGGAGAGAGAAGATAATTAGAAAACAAAATAATCATGGGAAAAATAATTGGAATCGACTTAGGAACTACGAACTCATGCGTTTCTGTAATGGAAGGAAGTGAGCCAGTAGTGATTGCGAACTCGGAAGGAAAAAGAACTACGCCTTCTATCGTAGCTTTTGTCGAAGGAGGAGAACGTAAAATTGGAGATCCAGCGAAACGTCAAGCCATCACGAATCCAGAGAAAACGATCTATTCGATCAAACGATTCATGGGGACAACATTTGACAACGTAGCGAAAGAGATCGCTCGCGTTCCTTATAAAGTAGTAAAAGGTGATAACAATACACCAAGAGTATTAATTGATGACCGTAAATATTCACCACAAGAAATTTCAGCAATGATTCTTCAAAAAATGAAGAAAACAGCTGAGGATTACCTTGGACATGAAGTAACTGAAGCAGTAGTAACTGTTCCTGCATACTTTAACGATTCACAACGTCAAGCCACGAAAGAAGCTGGAGAGATTGCAGGTTTAACGATCAAGCGTATCATCAACGAACCTACGGCAGCTGCACTTGCCTACGGAATGGACAAGAAAGGCATTGATCAAAAAATCGTTGTCTTTGATTTCGGTGGAGGTACACATGATGTTTCAATCCTTGAATTGGGAGATGGAGTATTCGAAGTTCTTTCTACAGATGGAGATACTCACTTAGGAGGGGATGATGTTGATGATGCAATCATTAATTGGTTGGCTGAAGAGTTTAAAAGTGATGAAGGATTAGATCTTAGAAAAGATCCAATGGCGCTTCAACGTTTGAAAGAAGCAGCTGAGAAAGCAAAAATTGAATTATCATCTACGACTTCAACGGAGATTAACTTGCCTTACATCATGCCAGTTGATGGTGTACCAAAGCACCTTGTAAGATCATTGCAACGTTCAAAATTTGAGCAATTAATTTCTAGTATTGTTGAGCGTACAATCGCGCCTTGTCGTTCTGCAATGAAAAATGCAGGATTATCAAACAGTGATATCGACGAAATTATCCTAGTTGGGGGGTCGACACGTATTCCGATTATTCAAGATGCAGTAAAGAAATTCTTCGGAAAAGAAGCTTCTAAAGGAGTGAATCCAGATGAGGTTGTTGCTGTAGGAGCTGCAATTCAAGGTGGAGTATTGACGGGAGAAGTGAAAGATGTACTTCTTTTGGATGTGATTCCATTATCACTTGGTATTGAAACAATGGGTGGAGTATTCACCAAATTGATCGATGCAAATACAACAATTCCAACGAAGAAGTCTGAGACATTCTCGACAGCATCAGAAAATCAACCATCAGTTGATATTCATGTATTACAAGGAGAACGTTCTATGGCTAATGACAACAAGTCTCTTGGAAGATTCCAATTGACGGACATTCCACCAGCACCAAGAGGAGTTCCTCAAATTGAAGTAATCTTCGATATCGATGCGAACGGAATTATGAATATTTCGGCAAAGGATAAAGGGACAGGAAAAGAGCAATCAATTAAAATCGAATCATCTTCAGGATTATCTGATGAGGAAATCGAGAAAATGAAAGCGGAAGCGGAGGCAAATGCTGAGGCAGATGAAAAAGCAAGAGCAGCTGTTGAAGTTGTGAATAAAGCAGATTCATTAATTTTCCAAACTGAACGTCAGTTGAAAGAATACGGAGATAAAATTCCAGAAGACAAAAAACAACCTATCGAAGATGCGTTGGCTGAATTGAAAAAGGAGTTTGAGGCGAAAAACATGGATAACCTTGAACCAGCAATGGACAAGTTGAATGAAGTGTTCCAAGCGGCATCTGAAGATATGTACAAAGCATCTAGTGAAGGTGGTGAAACTACAGACGGTGCGTCTGAAGACAACACGAACACTGAAGATGAAGTTACAGATGTCGACTTTGAAGAAGTAGAAGAGAAGTAGTAGTATCTTTTCATAGATAAGATGGGGCGTTCTAGTAATAGAACGCCCTTTTTTGATCTGTGTTTTTCGGGAGAATTTCTTTAGTGTCTATTGTACCGAAATCTGTTTAGTTAGTAGCATTGATTGATTTATCGGGAGGATAGCACGAAGTCAGATTGATCTAATCCAGAGGTATATTGATCATGTTTGATTTAAATTTATTCTAATGCATACTACATTGTATCAATTAGTTTTATTTAGTTCATAAGGATCTTGACTTGTAAGGAGGTTAAGATCGAGAAAGGAGGTGGAGACCTCCTTTTTTTATTGACTTCATAATGAAGAGTTATATGCTTAAATCTTTCGAAAATGATTCATTTTAATATGTAAAGACAACAGATAATAAGTCAATACTATCAATTAATAGATGAACCTAGTCAGTTATCTTGTGGTATTATTTTCATCGTTAGAATTGATTTATCTTGTTGTAAATTCGAGTGTTTATGCGGTTATTGATCCTTTTATGTATTTGTTTTTTTTCGATGAACAGCTTTTCTCAAGTTGACTATCTCGGTTCTGTTAGTTCTGTTTCTTTGACAAATGATGGAGAAAGTAAGTTAAGTAATATACCATAGTAACGAATGGAGTAATAGACGGTGGATCTGGAAATTCGGTGGTTTGATTTGGAAGCCAAGGAGTGATTGTCTTTCCAATTGGAACAGACGTTAGGTCATGTACTGGAATTTCAATGATAATTGGAGCAACAACCTATCCAGTAGTAGTATATACACCTTCAGTAGAAGTTAACTCCATCTTGTTCGATATTCCGATGAATATGTCTGCTCAAACTGGCTTTACAATAGTGTTAAATTCAATTCGTAATCCACCACTCAATGCAGCGTGCGGAGCTGTATCAAACACTTACTTCAGTGCTGCGCCTTGTAATTCAATGGTGTATCTTGGTCTTCCAAATAGTACTTATACAGGTAGTGGTAATGTTGGCTATAATTATTATCATCACAATGGAGTGCCTATGTTCAACATTACTTCTCGTCCTTATTTTGTAGAAAGTATTTCAGAGCAAAAAGTAAATTTCTCTAATGCTCAAATTGGAAAACTAGAGCAAGAAGTTGTTTCATTTAATGTTAAAGTATCTGGATCGACAGGAGTATTCCCAATTGCAACTCAATTTAATTTGAGTCAATCTGGAACAATAAATATGGCATCAATCCAACAAGTGAAATTATACAGCACTGGGACAGAAAATTTTTTTCATTCCAATTATGATATTTTAATTAGTAGTCAAATAAATCCAATTGGTACAACTTCTTTTCTTACCAATTTTACACTTTCAAAAGGCGATAATTATTTTTTTTCAGACGTATGATCTTCAATTCGTCGGCAATTATTGATGCAACTATCAATGACACGACCATTTTTCCAGCTAATTCGACTATTGGAAACCGACTTATTAATTACGATTTCAGTCTTTTGAGCGGATTGAATAGGATGCCAAATCCTAGCTTCGAAACATATACGATTTGTCCGACTACTGGGTTTGGTTTAACAAGTAGTTTTACTGATCATGGTGTTCTCGGTTGGGAGTCTCCAACTTATGGACTTGGTGGCATGATAAACGGAACCTCAGATTATTTTAATGCATGTGATGCAACCAATTCTGTTGGTGTTCCAATCAATGTTTCTGGTTCACAGCTTGCTCGAACGGGTAATGCTTATGCAGGTATAGGGTATTGGTGGGATGCTAATTCAGAGTATTTACAAATTCAACTTTTAACCCCGCTTTTGGTAGGTGTAGAATACGCAGTTAATATGTTTGTTAGTGTGGGGGATTTGGGATCGGATGGAGCGAGAAACGGCCTTGGAATTTATCTCGGAGCTACAAAGTTTATTCCTCCGCATTCAGGAATTCTCCCATTGACTCCTCAAATTATAGACACTAATATTATCCTTGACCGAGTAGATTGGTATCCTATTGGAGGTGCTTTTATTGCAGCTGGAGGGGAGGAGTGGCTTATGATTGGTAATTATTTAGATAATTCTGTTGCAAAGGTTAAAAATGGTCAGCAAATCTATTATTATGTGGATGATGTTTCACTTGCGTCACTCTCAGAAATTGTAAGTTGCCTAACTCCTCTGCCTGTTGATTTTATTTCTTTCACAGCTGAATTCCATTCGAATTTTCGATCTTTTTGGTGTAGTACAGGATATTAATTATAATTCGAGTCCTATTTCGATCGAATCTCTTTCTTCAGGAACTTATCTGATTGAAATCACATTGAGAAGTGGAATACAAGTTCTAAGATTCACAAAGCATTAGAAGAGTTTACATTTGATTAGATGGTGATAGTAATAGTAATTCAATGGGCTAACTGGTCAAATCTCACAAAATACCAAGATGTTTAACACATATTTTTTGTTTAGCTTATTGACTCTCTAATACTTGAGCGTCAATAGGAGTAATAATGCATCATTAGAATCTATTAGTGACAAATTCAGAGTGATGAGTAGAGTGATCTTCATGCTTGTATGATCTAATGTTCAATGCATTTGTAGAAAATAATTCCGTTTTCTTACAAGATATTTGTTTGCTGCCTATAACCAGCTTAATATTCAACGGTGTAGTAAGTATCTCCATCGCCCATATTATTAATGATGTTTAACATCATGGCATTATCTTCCATCATGTTATTCTGCATGATTGTGAACATATTACTATCCGCCTGCATTTCTCTTTTCCTCAAAGCGATATAATCGTCAATTGTCATTCCTTTTTGAGCAGCTTCAAGTCTGTATTGATCAGCAACGGAAGGAATGTCATCTCCGTAACTGTAATTTTGATTCATAGAGGTGCTAACTTCTTGAGAAGAAACATTCATGTTCTCAATGTTCATTTGTTCTTGAATTTGTGCAATGTATTGATTTTGTTCTTCTGGATTTAAGTTACTCCATTGCTGCTCAACGCTAGACCAAATATAATTTGCGAATGCGACAGATTGTTGCTGTTGTAAATTCATTTTACCAAAACCATTCACAAGTTGCATTTGAATCATTTGCCCTTCTTTGTTTGTTAATGTAACTGCTTGCCCCATTAGCATGTTTTGAAATTGAAGGTAATTGATGTAGGCTTCAACATCTTGGTTACTCAAACTTAATCGTGTTTGCGGATCATAGTGTAGGATTGAAACATGAGTCGAATAGATTTTCATTAATATAGTTTCATTTATTGCTGGATTTTGTTCCGCAGATTCAATTAAACTAGCAAAAAGTTCTTCCCTAAATAAGGCAATCGCTTCGGCATTGTTTAATGAATAAAGTTGTTTCAGTGCAGCTTCAGTCTGAGAAACGTCTGTATATGTTGACTGAGGATTGTTTTTGAAATCAACTAGATTACTTGTTCGTATATCATTAATCTCTGTTATGCTAAGTGGTTGTCCTATTAGAAGTTGTACGAAGTTGACATAAATTTGTGTGTATGATTCAAGCCATTGGTCATCCTTATTTGTTTCAATAACTTTGTTGAACTTATCTTGTTCCCAAGGGAGTGGATGCGCAGATATAACTGTGGAAATGAAATTGTAGATTGCTCCAAATTGATCCATTAATACCATTTCGGATTCTGAATAACTTTGAATGGTGTATTGTAAAATATTGCCATTTACATCTTGTAAGGACATGGTGTTTCCTTGAATACCATAGACTCCTTGAAACTGCCCGTCATTCCCCGAATATTGGAAATAACCATCTGTACTTAGTTGTAGAGAGGCATTTGTGTTTGACTCTACCCATGTTGTGATCTCTTGAGAGTAGATCGAAGAAGAGTAAATCAGGGTGAAAAGTAATAGCGATTTTTTCAATTTTTTAAGTGAGCTAATTTTTTTCATAATGAATCATATTTCATGGTTATTCAATAGATCAAAGTTCAGCACAATATACTTGTTTGGAGGTCTTATTTTGGACAAAAACAGCTCTGTTTTAGACAAAAACAGCTTTTTCCTAAGAAAATACACGGAATTAGGGAGAGTAACTTGGTGGGAGTTGTTAATTCTTAATTAGTGCTTTTAGGTTTACAATAAGTAGTTCGCAAGCCACATCAAATGACTATATTTGTCCTCAGTTTTAGTACACAATCAATGGATAAATTTGCCCAAAGTTTTTTTTCGATGCGTATGATGGCAGTAGCCATGTTTACCTTCTTTATCGCAATTGCCACAGCCACTATGGTTGAGTCTGTATATGATACACAGACTGCCAAGATTTTTATTTACAATGCAATCTGGTTTGACCTTTTGCTTGTCTATCTTGGGTTTAACCTTGTGGCTAATGTATTACGATATAAAATGTTTCGGAAAGAGAAGGTTGCGGCACTGTCATTTCACCTGTCTTTTATTATTATTCTGATAGGTGCTGCGGTTACTCGATTTGCCAGTTTTGAGGGACAAATGCTTATTGCGGAAGGTGAATCGGCTAATTTCATTTATTCCTCTGATCCTTATCTCTGGTATAAGGTTGATGATAAGGAAATGCAAAATGTGAATAGCCAGAAAATGTTGCTGTCTGAAATGGACTCATGGAACTACTTCTCTTATGATGCAAGTCTTCCCAAACACAACACACCTATTACAGTAGAATACCACGACTTCAAAAAAAACATGGTCGATTCACTAGTTACTGATACAGCATTTGAGGAGACGACAATTGATTTTATGATTGAAGGTCGAGCGGTATACTTATCTGAAGGACGATTTCTGAAATGGGGAGAAGTTGCAGTTTCGTATGAGGTTCAGAATGCAATGCCAGGAATTGAAATTTTTCGGGAGAAGAATAAGCTTCGAATGAAAGTGATGGTTCCAGGTGGAACTGGCCTTCCTATGTCCGTACTAAGAATGTCTGATCGCGAAAACCCGAATATTGCTGATTCGCTTTACAACAAGATTCCTATAGATACCTTGGTTGCTCTTGAAAAAGCAACATTATATTCTATTGGTGGGGTCCAGTTCGTTTACCGCGATTTGAAACGCAATACTAAACTAATGAAAATGCCATCAACTTTAAAGGACGAAGGTATTGACATTTTAACGGTTAAAGTTTCTGATGGTAATCATGTGAAACTAGTTGATTTAGAGGGGGGGTATGGTGTAAGACCAACTCCTGTTATGTTCAGTATGAATGATTTAACTTATGAGATGAAGTATGGGGTAAAGGTGATCAAGTTACCATTCTCCCTTCGTTGTGATGATTTTAGATTAGATCGATACCCTGGATCACCAACGGCATCAACTTATGAAAGCGATCTTACTGTTCTCGATTCAACCGGAATTGAGTTGCATAACCAAACAATTCTGATGAATCATGTCATGGATTTTGGTGGATATCGCTTCTTTCAATCAAGTTACTTTCAAGACGAATCAGGAACAATATTAAGTGTTAATCACGATTGGTGGGGTACAAACATTACTTATCTTGGCTACCTATTTATGGCTTTAGGAATGATTCTAACACTAATTTCGAAGACAGGGCGTTTTAGGGAACTCAATCGTAAATTGAAGAAATCGAGTGAGCGGCGAGCTGAACTTATGGGAGTAGTAGCATTTCTTTTAGCCTTCACTCCTGCAACTTTTGCACAAGTTGAGCACAGCGAGCATGATGGACATAATCACGAAATTATTGCTGCGCCATCTCAAGAAAATGTTGAAGCACCTTCAAGACCAAAGCTTGAAAGAAAGCTTGTTGTAATGACAAAAGAGCATTCAGATAGTCTTGCAACGCTGCTAATTCAAGATTACAAAGGGCGAATAATTCCTCTGCATACACATTGCGATCAGTTTCTGCGTAAAATTAGTCGATCAAATACTCATAACGATCTAAACGCAGTTCAAACGATTATCAGTCTCCACATGTTTCCTAATTATTGGGCGGAAGAACCACTATTGTACGTCTCTAACAAAGGTGGGCTTAGAGATAAACTCAAATTGAAAAATGGAGGGAAGTACGCAACTTTTATTGAGCTGACAGATTCTGTGGGGCAATTTATTTTAGCAGGTGCCTATGAAAAGTCGCATCGAAAGATGGAGGGAAATCGAAATGAATATGATAAGCAGGTCTTGAAACTTGCAGATCATTATCAGATGATGCTCGGTCTTTTAATGTGGCAGGATATGAAAATTCTACCTGTCAAGAATGCTCCAAACAATGAGTGGTATGTACCATTATCTCAAGAGGTGATGCCACTTGATTCAATCTGGGGTAAGAAAGGGTTTAATTATTTCAATGCACTTGTTGAGGCAGCTTCAGATGGTGATTACAAAATTGCCGACAAACTATTGCTCGAATTGAAAAATCATCAATATAGCGAAGGAGGAGATTTTGTTCCAAGTAGATCAGCAGTGAATGTGGAGGTGATGTACAACAAGATGACGATCTTTGGAAACTCAGCTTATAGCTATTTCTCTTTCGGCTTTTTATTATTAATCATCTTCTTTATTCGAATTTTTGTTCGTCCAACAAAACGTGCTAAAAAAGTATTCAAGCGTCTAGTCCAAGTAGTATGGCTACTTCTATTTGTTACATTTCTCTACCATGGCACTGGAATTTTAATGAGATCTTATATCACAGGATATGCTCCATGGAGTAACGGCTATGAAGCTGTTGTTTTCATCAGTTGGGTAACGATGCTTGTTGGCTTTATCTTTTCTAGGAAACACATTGTAATTGTCGCGGCAGCAGCAATTATGGCATTTTTAATGATTTTTGTAACTGAAATGAATTTGATGGATCCTGAAATTTCACCGATGGCTCCCGTTCTTAAATCATACTGGTTGATGATTCATGTCGCTATAATTACAGGAAGTTATGCGCCCCTTGGTTTGTCAGGTATTCTTGGCTTTTTAACACTGATTTTGTACATAGTGAGAGGAAAGAAGAATGCGAAAATAATCTCAATGGAGATCAATGAATTGACGTTTATTTCTGAGATGGTTATGATGATCGGATTGTTTATGCTCACAATTGGTACTTTCTTAGGTGGGATATGGGCAAATGAATCATGGGGACGCTACTGGGGATGGGATTCAAAAGAAACCTGGGCGTTGGCAGCAGTTCTTGTCTATGCAATCATCCTTCACTTTAGATTTATTCCAGCTCTGAAAAGTAAGTTTACTTTTAACGTCTTTGGGATGTGGGGATATGCATCGATTCTTTTTACATTCTTCGGTGTGAATTTTTACTTGAGTGGACTTCATTCGTATGCTCAAGGAGAAGCGGGAGAAGTTCCAGATTGGTTAAAATGGGTGATTCTTATATTCTACATCTTTACGGAATGGGCATGGGTGCGAAATCAATTGTTTGTCTTAAAGGGGAAGATGATTTCAATGCGGACATTACGAAACAAGTTGTTTGTCTTCTTAGGATTGACGATATTTATATCATTCTGGGCATATATGTTTGGTCTTGCAAAGATAGATACGGCAACTAAAAACGGTGCAATCGTGATTACAACATTAGTACTTGTGAATTTGGTTATGTTCCTCTATGCATTTTTAGCGACGAATAGGAGTCAGAATAAACACCAAATGAATTAACTGATGAAACTTGATATTCTAGCATTTGCAGCACACCCTGATGATATTGAATTAGCTGCTTCAGGTACTTTAATGAAGCATATTGCAGCAGGGAGAAAAGTGGGGATTGTTGACCTAACTCAAGGTGAAATGGGTTCTAGAGGATCTATTGAAATCCGATACAATGAAGCAGCAGCATCTACCAAGATAATGGGGATTCATGCGCGAGTTAACTTGAAGATGAAGGATGGATTCTTCGAAATCAATGAGTCAAACAAACGATTGATCATTGAACAAATTCGTCGTTTTCAGCCAGAGATTGTCCTAGCAAACGCTGTCAATGATCGCCACCCAGATCACGGAAGAGGAAGTCAACTTGTTTCTGAAGCTTGCTTCTTATCGGGACTTCGTAAGGTTAAAACTAGTTGGAATGTAATAGAACAATCCGAATTCCGCCCAAATGCTGTTTATCATTATATTCAAGATTATTATATCAAGCCAGACTTCGTTGTTGATGTTACAGATTATGTTGACCGCAAAATGGAAGCAATCTTTGCGTTTAAATCACAATTTTTCGATCCTAATTCCACGGAACCAGAAACACCAATATCCGGAGAAGGATTCACTGATTTTGTTAAAGCCCGAATGAACGAGTTTGGTCGCCCAATTGGAGCAAAATACGGAGAAGGCTTTACCGTAGATCGTTTGATCGGGGTAGAGAGCTTTTTCGATCTGAAGTAGTAACCTTACTGTTTAACACGTTTTTCTGGATCAATTATTTTTTTATTGACCTGGTATACTCAATTAACCCGTTTAGGAATTCAAAATGTAGCATGTAATCAATTTGGCAACCAGTAATTAGGCTTCCACCTTGAAATATCTTTGTTTTAAAGGCTCTCTGTATTGTGATTTTATCGTTTATTAAGTCTTAATATCTTGTTGATATGTCACTACACTAACTCTCAAATGTAACTGATTAATGTACTATCTTTATTCTTCAATTTTTGATGACTCATGTACATTATATTCGATACTGAAACTACTGGTTTACCGCGTAATTGGAATGCGCCAATAACTGATACTGATAACTGGCCCCGTGTCATTCAGATCGCATGGCAGGTGCATAATGACATGGGTGAACTTATCGATAATAAGGATTATCTCATTCAACCGCAAGATTTTGATATCCCCTTCGATGCGGAAAAAATCCACGGTATATCTACAGCATTAGCTCATCAACAAGGTGTTCCGCTTAAAGATGTTCTTTTAGAATTTAATGAAGCTTTAGGGAAAGCGAAGTTCGTAGTTGGTCAAAATGTAAAGTTTGATTTGAATGTATGGGGATGTGAATATCACCGTGCTGGATTGGATAATATCATGGCAAATGCTCCTGTACTCGATACCTGTACAGAGACAACTGCTAAATTGTGTGAAATCCCTGGGGGACGTGGGGGTAAGTTTAAATTGCCAACACTAACTGAATTACATCGACACTTATTCGGAGAGGGATTTGGAGAAGCACATAACGCAACTGCCGATGTTGAGGCTACAACGCGATGTTTCCTTGAGCTAATTCGTCGTGGAGTATTCTTGCCTGCTGAATTACAACAAGAGGATAGATATATTGAGAATTTCAAAGCCTTTAATCTTTCTCCAATTGGTGTTATTGGTCTTGATCATTTAAACCTTAAGGAGGAAAGCACTCGAATTAAAGCCGAAGAAACATCGACTGACCCAGTTGTCCCAAGTGTTGATAGGTCTGAGGCTTTTCTACGACTCAAAGATTGTTCGTTTTCACATTTACATAATCATTCCCAGTTCACAATTCTTCAATCTACATCTCAGGTTAAATCACTAGTTTCAGCAGCTGCTAAAGATAAAATGCGCGCAGTTGCTATTACAGATACGGGGAATATGATGGCGGCTTTTCATTTTGAGAAAGCAGTTGCTAGTCATAATGCTGGAGTAAGAGACCGAAAAAAAGAAGCAGAAGAAAGCGGAGAAGGTTTCGATGAATTGGAGTTAATGCCAATCATTGGTTGTGAGTTCAATGTCTGTCGAGATTTACACGATAAAACTCAAAAAGACAATGGCTATCAGGTCGTTTTACTTGCCAAGAATAAAGTGGGCTATCACAACTTGATTAAACTTGCCTCAATGGCTTTCACTGACGGAATGTATTACGTTCCGCGAATTGATAAAAAAGCAATTGAAGAATATCGCAGTGATATCATTGTTCTGACAGGAAACCTTTACGGTGAAGTTCCAAGTCTTGTACTGAATGTTGGTGAAAAGCAAGCCGAAGAAGCACTAATTTGGTGGAAAAATCTTTTTGGTGATGATCTTTATGTTGAGTTAATGCGTCATAATCAAGAGAATGAGGATCGAGTAAACGAAACATTAATTAAGCTTGCAAAGCAACACGATGTAAAACTTGTTGCAACAAATAATACCTTCTACATCGATCAAAAAGATGCAAGTGCCCATGATGTACTTCTCTGCGTAAAGGACAACGAACTTGTTTCAACTCCAAAGGGGAGAGGAAGAGGGTTTCGATATGGACTCGATAATGAGGAGTATTATTTCAAGTCACAAGAAGTGATGAAGGAATTGTTTATTGATATTCCAGAAGCGATTGAATCAATTGACGGAATAATAGATAAATGTGAACATTATGGATTAGCACGGGATGTTTTACTCCCTGCTTACGATATTCCAAAAGAATTCGTTTCGGAAGAAGACCAAAAAGATGGTGGAAAGAGAGGTGAAAACTCATACTTACGACATCTTACTTATGAAGGAGCAAAAGGGCGTTATGGTGAAGTTACTGAAGAGATTAAGGAGCGATTAGATTTTGAATTAGCAACAATTGAAAGAACAGGCTACCCTGGGTACTTTTTAATTGTACAGGATTTTTGTCATGCTGCACGAGACATGGGTGTTTCTGTTGGTCCGGGGCGTGGTTCTGCGGCAGGATCTGCAGTTGCCTATTGTACTGGGGTGACAAATGTCGATCCTATTGCGTATGATTTATTATTTGAGCGTTTTTTGAATCCTGATCGTATTTCAATGCCCGATATTGATATTGATTTTGATGATGAGGGGCGTGGAAGAGTAATTCAATGGGTGATCGATAAGTATGGAGCTAGTCAAGTTGCTCAGATTATCACCTATGGAACGATGGCAGCTAAATCATCCGTGAGAGATGCAGCAAGAGTGATGGACTTGCCACTTGGCGAAGCAGATCGAATTGCAAAACTAATTCCTGATATTTCACTTGGAAAGTTGTTTGGACTCTCTGATAGCGATCTTCGTGATAAACTCAAAAATAACACTGAAGATATCAATCGAGCAAAAGAGTTGAAAGCTATTTCACAAGGCTCAGATCTCTCTGCAAGTGTCATTAACCGTGCGCGAGAATTAGAGGGATCTGTCAGAAATACAGGTATTCACGCATGTGGTGTGATTATTACTCCGGATGATATTACAAATTATGTTCCTGTTGCCTTGGCTAAAGATTCTGATATGTACTGTACGCAGTATGATAATTCTGTGGCAGAAGAAGCAGGACTGCTCAAGATGGATTTTTTGGGGTTGAAAACGCTGACACTTATCAAGCATGCGGTTAGAAATGTAAAGGAAACTACAGGTGATATTTTAAATCCTGATGAATTCCCTATCGATGATGAGAAGACGTATGAGCTTTTCCAACGAGGAGAAACGGTTGGAATATTCCAGTATGAATCTGCAGGAATGCAAAAGTACATGCGTGAACTTAAACCAACTGTTTTTGCTGATTTAATTGCAATGAATGCATTGTATCGTCCAGGACCGTTGGAATATATTCCGTCTTTTATTCGTAGAAAACACGGAGAAGAAGATATTGTATATGATCTCGATGCTTGTGAGGAATACCTAGGTGAAACATACGGAATTACTGTTTATCAAGAGCAGGTAATGCTTCTGTCGCAGAAACTAGCTGGGTTCACAAAAGGTGAAGCGGATACATTGCGTAAAGCGATGGGGAAAAAGCAGAAGTACATCTTGGATAAGATGAAACCTGCCTTTATTGAGCGCGGAGGTGAAAATGGACATGCTGTTGAACCTCTTGAAAAAATCTGGAAGGATTGGGAGGCATTTGCATCGTACGCATTTAACAAATCACACTCAACTTGCTATGCTTGGATTGCCTATCAAACAGCGTATCTAAAAGCGAATTATCCAGCGCAATACATGGCTTCTGTTCTGAGTAATAACATGAACGACATTAAGCAAGTTTCTTTCTTTATGGAGGAATGTCGGCGCATGGGTACTCCAGTGCTTGGTCCAGATATTAATGAATCGAACTATCATTTTACGGTTAATAAAGAAGGCGCAATTCGATTTGGGCTTGGTGCGATAAAAGGCTTGGGAGCATCTCCTGTGCAGGCAATCATGGAAGAACGGGTAGAGAAAGGCCCGTTTATTTCCATTTTCGATCTTGCTAAGAGAATTAATTTGCGAGTGTGCACTAAAAAAGCCTTTGAAAGCCTCGTTTATGGAGGAGGTTTTGATTCTTTCAGTAATGTACATCGTGCACAGTATTTCAAGGAAGATACCAATGGAAGAACATTTTTAGAAAATCTAGTCCGGTTTGGATCTGGATTTCAAGATAGCGAGAATTCATCCCAAACGAACATGTTTGGTGATGGTTCTAGTGAAAAGCTACCAGAACCGCTAATTCCACCTTCAGAAGAATGGGGTAATATCTATGCACTTAATAAGGAGAAGGAAGCCATTGGGATTTTTATTTCAGGACACCCGTTGGATGATTTCAAGATGGAGATTAGTTCATTCTGTTCTGGTGAAGTTGGGTTGCTCAATAATATGCCCGCTAATCAAGGGAAAGATTTATTGATTGCTTCGATTATTACAGATGCAGAACATCGTTTCACTAGAAAAGGAGACCCGTTTGGAACAATTACGATTGAAGATTACAATGATTCATACAAGATTTTCCTTTGGAGAGAGAATTACTTGAAGTACAAACATTTCTTGAATCCAGGAACTTTTGTCTCAATCAAAGGGAGAATTGAAATTCCGCCTCGAAGATCTGAACTTGAATTTTCAATTCACTCTATAGATTTACTCTCAAGCTTGAAAGAATCACGTGCGAATAGTCTTCACTTAAAGGTCTCTACAAAAGCGTTAGATCAAATTATGATCACTGACCTCACGAAGCTGTTTGATGATAATACAGGGTCGATTCCGGTTCGATTTATTGTTTTTGATCCGTTAGATAACGTAGAGGTGAGTTTGCCTTCGAAATCTGTAAAGGTCGACTTAACTACCGAATTATTTAAAGAATTGGAAAACTTCGAACTAGATGTTCAAATTAAATAAATCGCGGAGTTCAATTAACTCACTTACCTTTTCAGCATTTCCTACTTGTTGAAATGAATTGATCAGGTTCGTAAGCATTCGCGAAAGTATCGCCGAATTTGAGCATGGTTCGAAATAAGCACGATCTTGATCCTTATTTAAACCCTTTAGAAAATCTTTTATCTCTTGATCATTAAATATCCCTCCTTTGGAAAAGGCATTGATATAGAATAATGTCCCCGTTTTATTATCTGGATCAACATGGGCATTGACATTGTTTTCATCCAAATAAGTTAAAACAAAATGATTCGGAAGATTGATGCCATAAATGGGCATGTCCAAAGATTGCGCTATCACTGAATAAATAACGCATAGACTTAGTGGATTACCTTTCTTCGACTCAAGAACTGTGTTAATACAAGAATTTAGGGGTGAGTGATAGTCTTTTGAGTTACCTCTGAAGTTGTATTTGCCATAAAACACTTTATTAAATACCCCCACTTTTTCGTATGCAGTCTGGTCATCGTTTAACTCTAGCCAAATGTCTTTACGTATCTCTTGAATTCTCTCATGAATCCAATTCTCATCAAGATTAGGGTATTGATAACGGCTTATAATTAGGATTCCATTAAGTAAATCTCTCTCTGAAGAGCTGATCCAATTTTCTAAATCTGTTTGAATTTCCGAAAATTGAATTTCGTGAATTAAGTTTTCGATTCTTGCCTGGAAAGTTAAACCAAAATCATCAGTTTCCCATGAAGATTCCAGAAATGGAATGGCTGCGCTTCCACAGTTAATAATTTCGTCGCGTACATGCTCGAATACTTTTTCGTCGGGATCCTCAATCAATCTGACTAATGCTTCTATAGATTTTTCATTTCTCACGGAATCAAATTTAAGTTGTTTTAGTCTTGAAATTGAAGGGCTTGGAGATACTTTTTCATGGTGAATTGTTAATTTCCATTATTTGGATGAAAATAAATTGAAACCTTTTGGTATGATTATCGTTTATATCATCACGGATCAATTATTAACAATTACAGGTTAAGAAGGAAAGGAGTGCTGAGTAATCAGTGCTCCTTTTTGATTTTAAGCAAATGGCTAGCTTGGTGAACTTAAAGTCTGGCACGGTATTCGTTTTAATCTAATAGAACCCCTAAATTAAATGATATGAAAAATTTAGTACTCGGAATGATGTTAGTAGCGACTTCAGCAGTTTATGCACAAGAAGTACCCGTTGTGAGTTTGAATGATATTAAGCCTGTTACAGGAAGAAATATGGAGATGAAACGAGTGCATAAGCATGAATTTGTTAAAAATACAAGAGTAAATCAAATAGAACCTCTATTTACAGGAATTGTTAGAATTGTTAATGGACATGCACTAATTATTCTTCAAGATGAGGTCAAACATAGTAGTGTTTATGCAGTGAATTTACCAAAGGAATCGCAAATTGACGGTAGAGTCCTTCAATTCAGTATGAGAGATTCTAGGGCACATATTCCTGAAGGAGTGAAAGCCCATAAGGCTGTAATTTTAGAAGATATAATTATAATGCCTGAAAAATGACTATCAGAGAGCAATATTGCTCTCTTTACATATAGTGCTTTTCCAAATGATATCTATGATTTCGTTTGTTGAAGCACTTTTTTCGTTTGAAAACACCTATGCTGCTAAAGCAATCTTTTCAATTGTGTGAATGAATGATTATTTGCTTCGCTTGTAAAAGCATTTCTAATTTTAATTTTCTCTTGCTTGGTTAAATGCCATGATAGTGAAATGCGATCGTTCCAATGTTCTCTTAGGTTGAAAGAAACAAGGTCAACCGGAAATTTCATTCCTTGTACGCTTATTTTCATCAATTCTTCTTGGTTGAAATCTTGAACACGAAGCAAGTTTTTATAGACGTTTCCTAGTGGCAAGGAGAGCCGATCTAAAAAACTTGGCTCAATAAAGGATTGATCAGCCAACATTTTTTTTGTGTCGCGGATTTGTAGAATAACTACTCCACTAGTGTTTTCTGAGATCCATTCTCCCATAACATGTAAAAATTCTACGAGTGTTTTAGTTCCGAAATTATCCCGAATTCCAGCATCCATTAATTGAATTTGTGGTTTTGTGGGTAAATTAACCATTGGCATTACAAAGGGGAATGACGCGCTTGATCTGAGTACAGTGGAAAATCTAATTTTGCTCGCATCTTGCTTGTCAAAAAAACTTAAAAAATCAATATTTTCGTTCGAACGCGTCATTTTGGATGGCCCTCCATGGTTTTCAGTGAGAAAATTTAGGTGTTGAGATGAAATAAGCATTCTGCGCCCGTCATTAATGATTGTTGGAGAAAATATGAGTGTTGGAACGTCGCCATTTTGTTCGTGTTTCCGATAGTAACCAAGATCGTGATCCATTATTCCGTCAGTGTTCTCATGTAGCTGCTGCTCAAATGCATATCCACGATCACTAGGATAAGTTTGCCCGTTGTATTCACAGGTTTGAAATCGAATAAAAATATCACTTGTTGTTGCAGTAAAAGCAAGTTTATTTAGAAGGTCTAAGCTAATTTTATCACAATATTCTTGTCCGTATGGCGCATCAATTTCACCTTTCTGATAGCTAAGTAGAAGTTCCCTGTAATATGCTGCGCCAACCATTCCACCAGAAGCTCCTGTTATTAATTGTATGTGCTTACTCAATTTACCGTCAAGATGCATGTCGCATTGTTGTAGAACTGACAGCGTCCATAATGCACTGCGAGATCCTCCGCCAGATGAATTTACGATCACTAATTTTGGCTTTTCCTCCCCTGTTTTAGCCTTCCAATTCTCAAGTGTTGATATATAACTTTCATAAGATGATTTTGTTAATGAGTCGTTTCGTGATATTTCTTCGAGGTGATCATAAGAATATTCAGAAAAATCGGATTCTTCATAACTTAGGCCATAAGCATAGTTCTTGTAGTTGAATATATCAACCTTTGAACTTACGAAATCCATACTTATGATAACAATAATCAATACAGGATATGCCCAATTTCTAAACCAAGATTTCAATGCACTAAATAACATGAGGATAATCGTCATTAGTAAGACAAGACTCATGGCTGCTGGCATTTCCATGAAGTCATAGTTGTTCAGAAATCCAATTAAAAAGAACCCACTGATTGTCATAATTTCGAAGACGGATGCATTGATCCTGTTTTTTGCAAAAGTTTCTTGGATTGCCGATCGCTTTAAATGAGATATGCTTCGACTGACTTGTATTCTAAGTCCGCGCCCAAAATAAATGTAACGACGATCTTTTTCTTTTGAGTATTGCTCAAACCATTCTTCTTCTCGATGGGTGAAGGAGGTAATTGGTTCCGTTTTTTGCATTCCTTTTATGCGTTCTCGTCTTCGTGCGATGGGAAAGAAATAGAGGAATGATAAAATAAAAAAAGATAAGATTCCAGAAAGAAGAGTGACGTTGTAGCTGAGAACTTGGTATCCTGTTGCTAACTCCTCATTTACCTGGAATGTTGAAGACTGGATCATAAAAAAAATGATGAAACTTATTGGAAGAACACCATTATTCACGCAAAACTTAAAAAATGGCCTGCTCAAGGTTGTCATAAAAGGAAAATGCGGCCCTAGTTTTATATAGCTATATGTATTGAATGCCATTGTGAAACCACCAAAAGCAATACCTAAAAAGAAAAAAGATACAGGTGACACGCTTCCAGCATATTCTGGGGAAAGAAAGAGTAAAGGTATTCCAAATGCGTATCCAAGACTGTCGTTGGTGATCATAAATAATATCGCCCAAAATAGTAGCGCGAAAAGATTATACTTCACATGTGCTATGAGTAGTTGTAACGGGAAGAATCCCCGAAGAAAGCTCAGTATTGTCCATTTGTGATTGCTTATTGTCATCTGTTGATATAATATAACGAAATATTACGTTTAAACGAAAGTGAACTTTAGGTTTATTTACTAATCAGTCATAAAGTGAAGTCTTTGTTAGTTTGAAGTTTGTTTTAGTGGTAATCTCCATACTTCTTTGCCTTTATTCTGAAACCTCGTAGTGTGAGAGCAGATCCACGAAGTTTGAAGGAGGCCGAATTGGCTTCATTGTTTTTTTTGAAATAAAAACCAAGGTTGTCATTCCGGTAGATATTAACTGCTCATCTTCACCAATGATGGTATAATCAAAAGAAACTCTCGTTCCATTGAGTTGAGAAATTGTAGTTCTAATTCTTAATAGGTCGTCATATTTTGCTGGGGATTTATACTGTACTTTAAACTCTGATACAGGGAGCATTACATCTTGTTCTTCTAGTGATTTGTAGGTCATTCCTAGTTCGCGTAAGGCCTCAACCCTGCCAACTTCAAAATATTGGGCGTAATTCCCGTAATAGCAATACCCCATTTGATCAGTTTCTCCGTAGCGAACGCGGAGTGAAATTTCGTACGTAAAATTTGTTTTCATTGTTAATAACTAGAATTCGAATTAAGTTTTGTCTCAATGGGGAAAAGTAATTATTATTGTGAATAATTACTATTTCTTTAAATCTTTGTTGTACCTTAGGTTAGGTATGTATTTGTGAAATAGCAGTTTGAGCCCTTGTCAATGGTGTGATTGTTCAAATCATCTCTTCAATGTTAAAATTTTTAGATGTAAAACTTTTTTAATAATCAACACCTAATACACTTTTTTTTTCACTTTTTAATGTGAATATTTGTCCTCTACGAAAACATATCTCTTGATTCTCTTAACAAGATCGTTTTCACTGAAGTATGCAATACTAACTAAGAACAATTTTAAGTCATAAAAGGATGAGTAAAAATCACGGAAGTGCCTGGGGATCGTGTCTCAAAGTAATCAAGGATAATGTTTCGCTGCAAGCGTTTAAAACTTGGTTCGACCCAATAGTTCCAGTGAAGCTTGATAATGACGTTCTTACCATTCAAGTGCCATCTCATTTTTTTTATGAGTGGTTGGAAGAAAACTATATAACACTACTACGAAAAGTAATCAAGAAAGAATTAGGAACTGAAGGGCGATTGGAGTACAGTATTATCATGGCAAATAATATGACAAACTCTACACCTTACACTGTTAAGCTTCCTGCGCTCAATCAAAAAGCATTAAAGAATGCTCCGATAACTATGCCGCTAGATATTAGCGAGAAGCAAATTCGTAATCCATTTATTATTCCTGGACTCAAGAAAGTGAATGTTGATTCTAATTTGAACCCATCTTACTCATTTGATAACTTTGTAGAGGGTGATTGTAACCGACTAGCGCGAGCATCTGGATATGCAGTTGCGAATAAGCCTGGAGGAACAGCATTTAATCCGCTATTGATATACGGTGGTGTAGGACTTGGTAAAACTCATCTAGCTCACGCTATTGGGATTTCAATAAAAGATCAATTCCCCAATAAAACAGTGTTATACGTAGGGTCTGAAAAATTTGCGCATCAGTTTATTGATGCTATTAAAAATCAAACTACAAACGACTTTATTCATTTCTATCAGATGATAGACGTGCTTATTATAGATGATGTCCAGTTTTTCTCTGGCAAGGAGAAGACTCAAGATGTTTTCTTCCATGTGTTTAACCATTTACATCAGAATGGTAAACAAATCATTCTAACAAGTGATAAACCACCTGTAGAGATGCAGGGAATGGAGCAGCGATTGTTATCGCGTTTCAAATGGGGGTTGTCAGCAGACCTTTCTGCGCCAGACCTTGAAACTAGAATGGCGATACTTGAAAAGAAAATGTACGGGAATGGAATTGACCTTCCAAAGGATGTTGTAGAGTATTTAGCGTATTCAATTAACACTAATGTACGTGAAATGGAAGGTGCTCTGAATACTCTGCTTGCTCAAGCTTCTCTTAATAAGAAAGCGATCACTATTGAACTAGCGAAGCAAATGGTTGACAAGTTCGTTAAGAATACTGCGCGTGAAGTATCAATTGAATACATTCAGAAGGTAGTCTGTGATTATTTTGACTTACCACTAGAGATTTTAAAATCTAAAACACGTAAAAGAGAAGTTGTTCAAGCTCGTCAAATATCAATGTACTTCTCTAAGAAGATGACTAAATCCTCATTGGCAAATATTGGGGCTCACTGTGGAGGAAAGGATCATGCTACTGTTCTTCATGCTTGTCGAACAGTCACGAATTTATCCGAAACAGATAAGCAGTTTAGAGCCTATCTTGAAGATCTAGAAAAGAAATTAGCGATACAATAATTTAAAAAGCCATCAGTTTAGTTGATGGCTTTTTATTTGAATACTAATTGTATCTTAACCTCTGAATGCAAGTTGTTTCTCGCGCCATACTAATTTTTTGTGCACTATTTTTAGTGGTGACTCGATATGTTTCAGGACAAGATATTACCTATTTCAATACTTCAAACGGCTTACCTAGTAACACTGTTTATCACATTGTCCAATCGAATGATTATTTTTTATGGATGGCCACAGATAAAGGCATTATTCGATATGATGGAAGTGTTTTTACTTCATTTGATAAATCGAACGGCCTTCACGCAAATGAAAATTTTGAAATAAAGACTAAAAAGAACGGAAATAAGTTATTTCTCGGTGCAAACGGACAAATTAGTCATTACACAAATAGTTGGTTGACAAAGTCAATTTCATCTACAGATGATTTAACTTTTACTTCTTTCGTTTCTGAATATATTGAAATGAGCGACGGCTCAATTGCTGCCGCTGGATTTGGTGACGGAATTAAAATTATAAAAAATGGGCTTCTGAGTGAGTATACTACTTCGAATGGACTGCTGAGTAATTTTGTGAGTTTCATTTGGGAGAGGGGTGGTCATTTACATTTTATTTCCAGTGATGGTATTGGCAAAATTGTAAACGATAAGGCTGATGTATTAGTCAAGTTTGATGAACCTGTCCATTTTTCGAGAGCACTCGTTTTGCCAAATGGTGATGTCTTAATGACTGCAAAAGGAAAAATGGCTAATTATTCAATGAGTGGAGAGTTTATAGAACTTGGAAATGGATCGGTTCTTACAGATTTAACAATCAACAAAATTCAATCGGTAGATGGACAAATGATCGCATCTTCGTATTCAGGCTTACATTTTTTCAAAATAAAGAACAATGAAATAGTTATTGAGCGTTCATTATTAGAACAAAATCAAGTGACAAGTGTTCTAAAAGATCATGAGGGGAATTATTGGGCATCAACTTTGATGTCGGGAGTTGTAAAAATCTCTAATATGAACCTTCACTTATTGACAGAAAGTCGAGAGGTGAATTGCATCTTACAACAAGAAAACGCACAGTTATTATTTGGAGTACAAGGCTTGACAATCGGGCATTATAATGAAATTTCGGGTATTTCGTATGTCAATTTAGGCTCGAAGAATAAGTATTCTCAACAAGATTTGAATGGTATTGTAAGTTTTGGAGGTAGAATTTGGTATGAAACGGATGGCGGAATCGCTTCTTTAGTGAATAATCAGATTAGCTATTATAGGACTAGTTCGGCGCATATTATCTTTTACAGCGATGCACTTTATGTAGGGAATAGACAAGGGGTCTACCGATTAAAATCATTGGTTGCTTTTGATAGTTTGCGAGAAGTACCAGGAAATGACCTTTTGCTTAGAGATATTGGAGAGCATTTATTAAATGTACGAGTTAATTGCTTTAAAGAGTCGAGTATAGGCTTGCTGATTGGTACAGATAATGGTTTGTATCTTTTAAATAATAATGGGGAATTAAAGAAGCAGTATACAGAAAACATTAAGTGCCGAATTGTCGATATTGATACGAAGGATGAAGAAATAGCTCTAGCAAGTGCGGAAAATGGACTTTTTCATATTAAGAATGGTAAGGTTACACATTTCGATATTAAGTCTGGACTAAGCTCTAATTACTGCTCAACCGTAGAGTTGTTTGATGATTATTTTATCGCAGGAACGAGCCGAGGTGTAAATATTCTCCGTAAAAGTGAGTTTTCGTCAATTTGGAGGGTGACAAAACTATTTCAATCTAAATTAATCAATGATTTCTCAGTTATTGGCGATAAAATTTACATCGCTACAAGTACTGGGCTTTACGGTGTAAATAAGTTTACCTATGGAAACCCTAAATTTCAAATTCCACTTCAAGTGAATCGCGTTTTTGTTGAAGATAAGACAATGACAAATGCTCATTTGAATCTTTCCTATAATCAAAATAATTTGAGGTTTGATCTAAATTATTTTTCATTTTCAAACGAGAAGGCTGATCGGTTTTATAGACTGAATGATGATTCGTGGCGTTTATTTGAAGGGCAACTCCAATTTAGTAAGATGGCTCCTGGTGAATATTCGGTCGAAATGAAAGTCGTTTGTAACGGAAATGAATCTGATATCGTTAAACGGTCGTTCACTATTAACGTTCCTTGGTGGTCAACTTGGTGGTTTCGGATATCGACTCTTTTTGCCTTTGTGTTGTTGATTTATTGGTTTTTTAAGGTTAGAATCTTGACTTATAATCGAGATATAGTGAGGGAAATAATGACAATTCTTCTCAATTATTTGAAAAAGGAAAAATTTATTCTTGTCAAAAATGTTAAAGATGGAAGCAAATCCAAGGTGATTTTAAATGAATTGATTTACCTTGAATCCTCGAGAAATTATGTTACTCTTTTTCTCAAAGAGGATAAGTTAATGATACGCGCATCTCTCAAGTCAATTGGTGAGACGATTAATGAGCAAGATGATTCATTTATGCGATGTCATCGTTCATTTATTGTTAATACAAAGAAAATTTCTGCATTCCATGGAGAGTTCCTAAAGCTTGGTGATTCGAAAGTACCAATAGGAATTAATTATGTTCAACTGACTAAAGAACGCTTGACTTCCCTTAAAATGATTGATTAATACTTCCCTATTTCTATTGAATACGTCCCAAATCACCTTTCAATTAAGAACTTATTGATCTGTTGCGCTTAGATTTGTTGCATTGATAATCCAAAACAATATTTTTAAGAAATTTAGCATGAAAAATAAAAATCAATCAAGAGTAATTCATTTAGGGAGTCTAATTTTAGTGACTTTTTTAAGTTTAATCTTCATAAACTCTCAAGAATCATTTGCGCAAGGCGGAAGAGGGATTCGTGAAGGAATTCGTAAAGCTGGTAAGTCATTAGAGTCATCAGAAAATTCTTCTGGGTCATCCTCTGAATCTACAACTGATAACACATCAAAATCTCGCCATGACCGAGGTAGAGGGGATACTGAAGATAACGCAATGGAAAATGAAATTAATGAGCGATATAATAATTTAATAGACGATTTGCGAAGAGTTAAAACATTTCTAACTCATTCGTCTTCTAATGATGTTACGAGTTTCTATAAAGGATTAAAGTTTCTTGAGGACAATGGAGTGACACTTAACTCCATCCAAATGATGTTATCCAATCAAAGTGAAATTGATTTCATTGCAGGTAAGGGAGGTTTCCGTTCGAGAGCTGAGATCAAAAAATACATAATTCCAGGGATTTTGGATGCGCTTGAAGGTGCAGGAGAAACGGATTATTCATTAAAGGCATTTGAGTCTGAATTGGATGATATCCCAACTTATGTTATGTATGCAACCGAACAATCAGGCTCTTCAGCTAAAGGCTATCAGAATAGAGTTGTGGAGTTTTACAATAGTGTAACGCTTTTCAATGCTTTTGTAGGTAATAATGATGCACTGTTAACTAGTGTCAAAAAGGTTGAATTTCACTATTCTTCAATGATGGAGACATTAAATATGCGTTTTGATAAATATCGAGCGGGAGAATTTCATAGATCTGAGGGAAGTGGAATTTATTTTGTCCAAAAGAACGGAGTAACCGCAAAATCGTTGACCGCATCGGACGTGAAAACAAAAATTATAATTGATGGAAAAACACCTGTCCATATTTTTGTGTTGTCTGACCTAAACTTAGGTGAGTATTCATCGTTCGTTCAACTCGATTTGGTTGATGGAGGTAAAAATCCTAATCAAAATAAATATGTTTATGATGCGGGTAAAATGCTTCCTCTTGACGATGATGAAAAGGAACTGGGATATAAAAAAATGATCTTTGTACCATCTCCTGACTTTGCAGATGTCAGTGAAGCGTATCGGAAATCAATGTTTTATGATTGCGGAACCCAAAAAATTCTTGCTCAGTCATTAGTTCCAGGAGTCCCGCAAGATTTCACTTTTTATAGCTGTGATAATCAATTGAAAGCAACGATTACTATCGAAGCTACTCAAGAAGGTATTGATTTCTTGAAAGGAATGAAGCCTAAAATGGAGAAATTTGCGATTGATGCTATGCGTATGGAGAAACCTGATGTCTCGAATCCTGCAATGGAAAAGAAAATTTCATCTGGATTTATTTCCAATAGTAATGGACAAGTAAAAAGTGTTCTCAAAGTTGTAATCACTTCAAAGCCATGGTTTGTCAAAAAAAATTCATTAGGAGTGACTCTTTATCGTGATTTTTATGCACAGGTTGCATTTATGAAGGCTGACGGAAAGTGTTACATCCAGAAAGTGAGATGTAAATCAGATGCTGTTAATGGTACTTTTGGTGCAATGAAAGTGTATGGAAGTGGAAATTCATACGAGGCGCGAGAAGAAAATATCAACAAGTAATTTTGTGAGCATGAGGTCAACTCTTTTTGTATCATTTGAAATGAGAATTTTCATACGATCCAATTTAGGTGTGAGTATGTTTCGTTATCTAAACGATATTCGCTGAGATTTATTTTCTGCACACAATTACGGTCTTAATGAGTTTATCGAAAATACTGAAATCTCTTGAAGGTAAATGGACTCCAAATTGATGTGTTTTTGTGAATGGATTTATACCATCAGAAAACCTGTCATTTGAATGCTCTGAAAATATTGTTTTGGATACTTATTTTGAAGACATCAAATGGGGCGATTTGTTAGTGTATTATTCATTCCGTTGAAACAATAAATAGTATGAATTTAATCCATGGAGTCGATTGAATGAGGTCCCGTCTAGATTATAGACGGGACTTAATTCATTGAAAACGTTTGCTAAAAAAATCAATTAATGTCTACCTGCCAAGTTGAGAATGAGTGAGATGTTGTGAAACCGAATATCACTTATAGCATTACTCTCAGTAATATTCTTTATCCCATAAGAATATCGAAACTCAGGGGCTATTCTCCATTTGAAAAGAGGAACATCTAGTCCTACTCCAATGTCTATCGCAATGTCTTGTCGGGTTGGTAGTGTGAAATTTCCAGTTCCAAGTGGTATTCTAACGTTGGGTCCTGCAATTACGTATGGACTTAAACCTCCTTTTCTTAATTTAAAACGTATATGACCAATGAGTTCTAAATCAATAGGGTTCACCTTAAATCGATCTCCGTTAACATTTGTTAATGTGCTGGTGTTAAATGATAATTCTGCCTTTGGCTCAATGTAGAATCGTTGTGTCAGCATTAAGCTAGATATGATTCCTACCCTAAAACCTCGGCCATTTTGAATTGTGGCCACTGAGTTATTTTCAAGTAGTGCTTGAGCATGATTGACTCCAATATCAATGCCTTTCGTAAAGCGTTTACTTCTATTTTCGCATTGTCCAAATGTAACACTCACCATGAGCGATATTGCTAGTGTTAAAACGAATTTTTTCATACTTCTTCTGGTTTAATTGTTGAGTAAACTTTCTTTCCATTTCCACTTTCGTTTTCTTAAAAACGGTAATTGTTGCTTACTTATTGCAAACAACAATTGTACCGCTTAGAATTTTGCAATCTAATCATAGAAATTTTTCTCTTCAATTTTGTCGCTTAAATATTGAACGAATTCAAACTCATTACCATCATCATCAATAAAGTAATCACGAATTCTGAACTGTTCAATTTGTTTGGGGTAATCCCTTTTGAAACCAGCTTCGAGTAAACTATTTGCAACTATTTCTACGTTAGAAACCACAAACCCAAGATGATTAAAACCATTTTTCAAATAATTCTTTTCATGTTTTTCTTCAATTGATTTTTCATTTAAGGCAACATAAGTAAACTTATTTCCTAAATGAATCCATTTGCGACCGTCAGATGTTCCTCCGCCCCTAACTTCAAAATCTGGGAATGCCGCTTTAAAGAATTTCGTACTGTTAGTCAAATTGCTTACCGTGATGTTTGCGTGTTCTAAATATATTTTTTGATTTTTCATCCTATTTTTTTGTTACACTACAAATATCACTACTGTTAAGTATAGTTTTAATTGATTTTTACTATTTATGAATAGATTATATTGATAATGTATTCTGTTTATAAATGAAACCGCACAGAACTAACTGTGCGGTTTCATTTATAACTTGAAGTTTATTAATGCCTCAGTAATCAACTAGTGTTTAACAATTTTATGGCTATACGATTTGTAGTTAGTGTTAAGTGTAATCATATATACTCCATCCGACAATGAGCTCAAATCTAGTTCTGCATGATTAGAACCTGGTTGACAGTCAATTGTTTTTTGTTCCAATATGTTTCCTGCGCCATCAAATACCTTTAGGATACTTTGGCTCTTATCATAGCAATTAAAAACTATTTGTGTTGATCCTGTTGTAGGATTTGGAGAAACAGAAATAACGTCGTAGTAATCGGCCAAAATATTAACCGAAATTACATCTGAGTATTCCCATTCACCATCAATGTCATATTGTTTCAATCGGTAATAGTTAACACCTATTTCGGGGTCATTGTCGGCCGTATAATATTTTGTTTCATATTCTGTATTTCCAACGCCATCAACACTTGTTAATGGTGCGAAATCAATGCCGTTTGTAGAGCGTTCTACTAGAAAATAATCATTATTTCTTTCAGTTGCAGTCGTCCAAAATAGGTCAACCACATCTTCATTTGGAACATATTCAGCACCAAAATCAACTAATTCTATTGGCAGGATAGTGCAATCTAGGGATGCTGTCCCTCCAAAACTTAGTGTATAGCCTGAACCTGCGTTTGCACTCCATTCGTCTACAACAAGTATATATGTTTCACCTGCGATTACATTCATTGTTTGAAGAAAGCTATCTCCATTTACATCTTCGGTGTTATCTCCAGCTGCACCTGTTAAACCTGTAGTACCTTGAACACCTGAGTCCGTACATCTAATTGGCGAACCTAAAGTCGTACATGTTACATTTGGACCGTAAATTGCGAAATCGTAATCATCGGTTATAGTTGCTGGTGTCATTGTTACGTTAACAGTTCCAGTTGTAAACGCTTGAAAAGTAAACCAGTTTGAGTGATTTTCACCGCCTGCTGGGCATGCAGTTCCTGTACAGCCTTCTGCTACAATGCCAGGGCCTGATGCATTACTCGGAACTGCTGTTCCAGAGCATAGAGGTGTCAAGCGTACGCAATCGTTATTATCAGTTCCGTTCGGGCCACCTGCACAAGGTATACATTGAACTGTAGCATCCCAACCTGGACCATTAACTGAACCATCGGATAAAAAGGCGAAGGAAATACAACCACTCGCGTCAGTTGATTGAAATGAGAAAGGGACTGAACCTGATAGGTCGCCGTGAAGTGCATTATCATAAGCTGCAATTCCAGGTGGTGAAGGCCATACTGTCGTTGACATAGGTGCAGCAGTAAAATTTGGACTGTATTCGGTTGGGCCATTTCGAACCCATAGATAATCGAAGTTTGCTTCAGTATTAAATGAGTTAAAAGTTACTTGCATACAGTTTCCTGCCAAATCAGGACAGAATACTCTATAGATAGCATTTTGAGGACTATAAATTCCAGGGACATTATTGGAGTAGTTTCCAGAGAGATTTCCATTATCAGCATAAGAAAATGGACCACAATCAGTAACTAAGCAAGCCCCAACTTTTTCATTATTGATAAATGCGGTTGGTTGGAGGTAGTCTGCAGTAGCCGGACATGCGCTACAGCTTATCGTAGCATCCCATCCTGCTACATTAACCGAAAAGTCAGATGTAAACACAAATGTAAGGCAACCAGTCGTTGAAGTTACTAACCCAGGGGATGTACCGCCTGTAAAAGTCCCTAGAGATGGCGAAGCTGCATTTGGTCCGTCAAAAATTGACAGAAAATCAAAATTAGTTTCTATATCAAATGATGTAAAGTTGACAGAAATGCAATTTCCTGCGTTAGAGCATAAAGTTGTGGTAATATTTTCGTTGTCACTATAATCTCCACCTGAACCTCCTGTATCATGAAAAGTTCCTGAGCAAACTGAAGTTGTACCCCCAGGGTTGTCAATTTGACTATATGCAAACGTGGTTGCCAATAATCCTATGATAAGTATAAAAAATTGTTTCATTGATCTAATGTTTGTTGAACTCCATGATCTTTAGCAGATTTCTTTATGGCTGTAACTCTTTCTCTTGAGTATAAGACTATTGTTACATTATTTTCGTAATCGAAAATCTCAATATCAAGATCTTGAAGTCTTACTTGCTCAATTGCATCAATATTTAGGGTGTAAAGAATCGAACTGTCACCAGTGAAAACATAATCTTTTAGCTCGTAATCGTTAGTATACCTTGTAAGATTTGTAGGAGTCTCTATTCCACTCCCTAAATCGTAATGTTTAGAGGTTGAAATTGGATTAGTTTGAGTCAAGCCAAAAAAACTCGACATACAAAAAAGTACGATTGGAATTGGTTTCATTGTTGGTATTTTTAATGAATAATCCTATAAGATTACGCGTGTAACATACAATAAAATTCTTGATATTTGAGTGTGTAAAAATATTCACTATGTATGCATGAACATAGGTAGGTTCTCAATGAATATTTCTTTCTGAATTAGGTTGAAATTGCAGACTTATTTAGCCGATTTATAGTGCCTTACTTTCTTAATTCCTAACCAACAAAAACAACCTTCATCTTCTTTCCGTTAAATGAAATGTGATCTCCTTCAATTTTTGTCAATAGAACTTTCCCTAGAGGTGTTGCTGCGGAGAGGCAAAAAATAAAAGTATCATCAACCAATATTTTTCCTATTCCAACAGAAAAAAAATACCAGTCTTTATCTAACTGAACTAGGCTTCCAAATTGAACGTGATTATGTTGTTCTGTTGGATCGATTCCTGTTATAATTCCAGTAAGTTGAGTTGCTTTAGTTAGTTGGCCAGAGAGTTTTTCTTGTTCCAATTGCGCCATTGCTCGACCTGTTTCATGCTTGTCACCTGCTGAACTTTTTGTTTCCCGTGTCATTGAATTCAAACTATCTGCAAGGGATTCTTCAATCCTGTTTTTTCGCAGCTCCAATTCCTCTCGGAGTGTATTATAGACGACTTGCTTACTTAACATGTGCTTGGATAATTGTACGAAGCTCTTCGTTGACTACTGATTCAGTATACTTTGCCGCAGCTGTTTGAATGGAGGCTGAGTCAAAATTTTGTTTTCGATTAATAAATATTTCCATTGCCTTAGCGACGCTTTCTACATTGTTAATTTCAGTTTGAATTCCCAAATTTCCAGGTAAATCGTATGCTATACCAACAGGGGTTGAGATGACAGGAGTTCCTGTTGACCATGCTTCAGCAATGACAATCGAAAATGTTTCGTAAATTGAATTGAGAATAAAAGCATCGGCATTATGATAATAGCTCGGTAAATCCTTCCAGTTTTTAGCTCCTTCGAATGTTACGATATCTGAAACACCAATGTTTTTGCAATATGATTGCCATTTATCGCTTCCCCCGTCACAAATAACTAAGAATGAGAAATTAGTTTTGCCTTGATCCTTCAATAGTTTACAAGCATCGAACATTCCTTTTGGATTTTTTGTTGCTTCATCCAATGTTGATATGTGAAGAAATTTAGTTTGCGCATTCGTTTTTTTTGGTTTGAATGTAAAATGTTTCGGGTCGACGTGATTTGATATTAGTTCTATACTTTTAGTTGGGAAGACTGATTTCATGTCCTTTTTCAAAAAATCTGAAACAGCATACATTTGATCAATGTTTCTACCTGTTCTGCGAATGATTATTTTTTGGAAAACCGACCATTTCTCTCTGATTTCTGATCTAAAATAAGATCCTTGCTCAATATGTATCCATGGGCAATCAAAGTTCTTCATTGCATCAATGAATTGAAGTCCTTTTGGGAGAAGAATTTGGGTCATCAATAAATCAATATTTCCAACTTCTGCCATTGCCAAATTTAAGGCTGCTCGTTGCAGTTTTCGTTTTGCGGGTATCGATTTTCCTCGTTGATGATAAACAAAGTATTCCGTTAAATTCCCATCAATTACTTTTTCAAGGTTCAATCCAGTTTCTTCAGTGTGTGCAATAGTATGAATTACAGTTACTCGGTGCGTTTTAGAAAGCATAACCGCTTGTCTTCGAACAAAATTTCCAACAAAGGGTTGATATTTATTCGGATACCAAGAACTCAGGTAAAGTATGTCTATTGGTTTGTAGGTCATGCTCCCTACGAATATACGATTTTAGGCAAGCGTCTTCTCGAAAATCACCTTTATTTGCTCAATAGCATAATCAACCTCTTCTTTTGTTGTATAACGGGAGAATGAAAATCGCACATTTGGGCGAGTCATATCGGCTCCAATTCCAGTTAAAACATGAGATCCAACAGAAGCTCCTGAAGAACACGCACTTCCACCTGATACTGCAATTCCTTTAAGGTCAAGTGTGAATAGTAGCATTCCCGCTTTATCAGTGTGAGGGAAGCAGATATTTAAAACAGTGTAAAGTGCTTTT
The DNA here is from genome assembly GCA_024280295.1 of Bacteroidota bacterium. Lineage (GTDB taxonomy): Bacteria > Bacteroidota > Bacteroidia > Flavobacteriales_D > Crocinitomicaceae > UBA4466. The sequence continues at coordinate 28,182 of JAJRQK010000047.1, read as the reverse complement.
GATGGATCAGATTCACCGTGGATATCGAGCGTTCCAAAATGACTTGTCAATTCTGAAATCATCTGGTCTTTCAATCCTTGGACATGAGCATGATGTGATGCAACATCTTCGTAAGCCAAATCCATTGCTTTTGCTAACCCAACAATTCCATAAACGTTTTCTGTTCCTCCCCGTAATCCTCGTTCTTGAGAACCACCATGTATTAGAGATTCTACTTTGTTTTTATTCTTGACATATAGGAAACCAGCACCTTTTGGACCGTGAAATTTGTGAGCTGCACAGGTAATATAGTCAATGTCTAATTCTGACATGTCAAAAGGATAGTGCCCCATAGTCTGTACGGTATCTGAGTGAAAAAGAGCATTGTATTTACGGCACAAGGTACTGACTTCTTTCAGTGGAAGTAGTGTTGCAATTTCATTATTTGCATGCATGAGCGATACGATTGCTTTCCCATCTTCTTGAAGTAATTGTTTTAGATCATCAAGTTGAGCATTTCCTTTAGAATCTAATGCAACGTAAGAAACGCGTATGTTTTTTTTTGCCTTAATTGACTCAGCAGTGTGTCCTACTGCATGATGTTCAATTCGCGAAGTAATAATGTGTTCAGCACCTTCTAATTCTACCGCAGAGCATAGAGCCATATTGTCAGCTTCTGTTCCTCCAGAAGTGAAAATTATTTCTGATGATTGACAATTTAAATGCTTGGCAATAGAGCGCCTAGATGTTTCAATTAATGCCTTGGTTTTTCTACCAAATGCATGTGCAGATGATGGATTTCCAAAATCATCTCGAAGTACTGGTATCATCGCCTCTAATACTTCAGGTGCTAGTGGCGTTGTTGCCGCGTTATCAAGGTACACTTTCATAGCTCAAAATATGACGCAAATATACTCAATTATCAAGGTAAATCCTTTCCTAATATGTGTCTCATGGTTTCTTTTCCCAGAGGAGCTCGTTTTAGGTTTTCAATAAAGTACAAACTTTTGTCGATTCGCTTTTCGCTCGATTTGATCTGTACAATTAAATAAATAATAGCCCTTCGCTTACCTTTGCTTAATGACAGGAACCGTTTATTTCCTTCTGAATCTTGGGCAATAACTGCTTCAAATTCTTCGGGTACTTCAAATCCATATTCCGACTTATCCTTTTCAAGTGAGACGCTAACTTCATCATTTAGATGAACGTCTAGGGCTTTCATGCGTGCATTCGACAGTGTTATATATGCAGAATCATTACCAAGAGATACGGTTCCGCCTTGCCATTTAACTTGATCGTTTATTGTAACAAGGAATCGCTGATTGTAGCGAGAATTATCATTTTCTTCCAAAAATTGATCAAGAATATCATTCGTTACAATAATATAATGCATTTTCAGCTTGGCTAGTTGCCCAATTTTTGAAGTAAATGTGATTGACATATAATAACTGTTTCGTGTTTCTAAAGTACCAATATTTGTCAAATTAATAGTTCTTCATAATCATTCGTAAGAAAATGTCAAACAATAAAAAAAAGCCTGCCAAAGACAGACTTTTTAAACATGAAACTTGATTGCTATGACTTACTCTGGAGTCACAACTTCTTTTTCAAAGCCAATTTCTGTAGCTCTGTTTAGGATACTTTCGTTTACATTGGATCCAAAATCATCTATTTCTTCACCTAACTCAGCTCTTCGTTTACGCTCATTAGCAATGAAGTTTTCTCTTTCTACTGCCAATGAAGCAATTTTTTTTTGATAGCGATTTCGATCTTGCTTTTTCTCAACAAGAAGTGCTTCTTTTTCTTCTAGTGTTTTCCCTTTAAATTCATCAGGGAGTTCTTCCTCTTTCATTTTTGAAAGGTCTTTTCCTCCTTCAACTGCATCAATTAGATCCCACGAATCGTTTCGATAAACATTACTTTTTGATTTTGCCATTGCTCTCTCTGTTGCTACAGATGATGCTTGACCGCTAGCATTTGCGTCTTCGGACATTTGCAGCATTTTTTTTTCTCTCCCTAAGGATCCATAGCCGTAATAAGTTGTATTTAACGAGTCGTTGTAGATCTGAATTTGAGAATCATAAGGTGTGTCAATGTGGGCGATTTCTTTGTCGGAATCAATGTTGAAGTAATCACCTTCTGAGCATGTTGCTCCATCTTTCCAAAATAGGTTGATTCCCTGTTGGTAGTCTCCACAGAAGATAGTATTGATGTAAATGTTCTTTGCTTTTGCAGAATTACACGACTTCTTATAGTTTATAGGACCTTGATCGAAGCTTTCATTTCCAGCAATGTAGATCATCTTTAAGTCACTCGGATCATTTGACCATTTTAATTTGTCTAAGGCTTCTTTAATTACAGCACCACAGAATTCGTTGCCGCCATTTGTTGTTAATGCGAAGAGTTTTTGAGAGATCTCATCAAGGTCTGTAGATAAATCTAAGACTTGTCTTATGTAATTATCACTAGATTCAAGTCCGTCGTTGCCATATTCATAGATTGCAAATTCAATAGTTGGGGCAGCTCCGCCGTAGCGTAAAGAGCTTACTTCATTGACAATGCTCCAAATCCTCGATTTGGCTTGGTCGATTAATCCATCCATACTGTTGGAGGTATCGAAAAGTATTGCCACTTGAACTTTTTTACTTGATTGAGGAGGACCTTGCGCAAATAATATAGCTGATCCTAAGACTAAGAGTGTACTGAAGAATATCTTTTTCATGTTGTTGTTTTTTATTCAGTACAACAAATGATAAGATTTGTTCATTTAATAGTTAGAAAATTCCTGCTCGATTATTTGTGGAACTATAATCCCGCAATCGATTCCAGTAAATTAGTGTCCAGAATCTCAATTTTGCGAACATGAGTTTTAATGACTCTATCATCCTTGAAGTCTTTGAGTAATCGAATAAGTGTTTCTGTTGCCGTCCCAACAAAATTTGCCAAATCTTCGCGAGAAAGATTGATATACTCATCAGCGTAAATATTATTAAGAATGAGTAAAATAGATGCGAGACGTTCACGAACTGATTTTTGAGACATATTTGTGACAAAAGAAGCGCGTTCAGCTAGTTCTGTGGATAATTCCTTTAGTATCCCATCGCGAAGAATAGTATTGGTATCAATTAAATCTAAAAAATCATTTTTGGCAATGAAGCAAACACTACTTTCTTCAAGTGTTTCCGCAGAAACAACGTATGGATCACCACTGAACATTGCCCGAAAACCAACAACCTCTCCTTGTTTTGCTAGATGAATAATTTGCTCTTTACCTTCTTCACCACGCGTGAATATCTTGATTTTTCCTTCATTGATACAATAAACACCGCGAGGTATTCCACCTTCAAGGAAAAGAGATTGACCTTTTTTTATGAAATTACATGATTTTACCTGATCCAAATTGTCTAAATCGTCATCTTTAAACGTACAGAATAAAGAGTCCTTTCTAGCTTTACAAGTTGCACAGGTTATGTGCTTTTGAGCTTTGCCTATCATGTAATCATCACTTTCTTCAAAGATACACAATTAGAAGTTTACTTTGTAGTATGACTAAGGTCATATTTTTGAAGATGTGTTTGACTTATTTTTGTTACATGTCGAAATTGGATACGCCGAGTCGAATTGACAAGTATGATACTGCTGGACCTAGATACACATCTTATCCAGCTGTTCCCTTTTGGGAAAACAGTCCATTGCCCCATGAGAAATGGGTTTCAACCGTTGAGAGGAATATTTCTGAATCAAATTCTCAAGACATTAGTGTTTATATTCATCTACCATTTTGTGAGAGTCTTTGCACATTTTGTGGATGCCATAAGCGGATAACCAAAAATCATACTGTTGAAAAACCTTACGTTGATGCTTTAATCAAAGAATGGAGGAATTATAAAACGATATTGAAGGGTTCTACAGAGATCAAAGAGTTACATCTTGGTGGAGGCACACCTACTTTCTTTTCAGCTGATGAATTATTTCGCTTAATGTCAGCATTGTTTAACAAACAAGAGGTTAATCCAAATGAAGTTGAACTTAGTTTTGAGGCACATCCGAATAATACAAGTGAGGAACATCTTACAAAATTATATCATTTTGGATTTAGACGATTGAGCCTTGGTGTACAAGATTATAATCCAGAAGTACAAAAGGCAATTCATCGTATTCAGCCGTTCGAGCAAGTGAAAAAAGTACACGATTTTGCCCGAATAGTAGGCTATACATCAATAAGCCATGATTTGATATTTGGTTTGCCTAAGCAACAAATGAAGGATATTATTAGTACAGTTGAGAGGACTCTAGAATTAAAGCCTGAACGAATTTCATTGTACAGCTATGCACATGTACCTTGGATAAAAGGGAATGGGCAGCGTGGTTTTGATGAATCTGATTTGCCAATTGGAAATGAAAAAAGGGCCTTGTATGAAGTATCAAAGCAGATGCTATTAGAAGCGGATTATTTAGAAGTAGGTATGGATCATTTTGCGTTGAAGACTGATGATCTAGCAATAGCTTTCCAAAAAAAGAACTTACATCGTAATTTCATGGGATATACAACTCAAAAGACAAAGATGATGATTGGACTTGGTATGTCTGCAATTTCTGATTCTTGGTATGGCTTTGCGCAGAATGAAAAACATGTTGAAGATTACCTATTTCGAGTTAATAATGGGGATATTCCAATTTTCAGAGGACACATTCTATCTGAATTGGACACTGAAATTCGCAAGCATATCTTGGCACTTATGTGTCATTTCGAAACTGTATTTTCAGATAAGTCACCCTATACTGAGGTGCATATTCTTATTAAGAAAAGACTATCTGAAATGGTTTCAGATGGTTTGGTCGTGATAGAAGGAAATACAGTAAAGATAACCAAGGGTGGAATCCCATTTGTTCGAAATTGCTGCATGGCATTTGATCAAAATTTGAATGCAGATAATCTGCCTAAGAAAATGTTCTCTAGAACAATATAGATGAAAGAATCTTGCTTCCATTGTGGAGATGACATTATTGGTAAAGCCTATCAAGCTGGTCCGAAGCAATTTTGCTGTAATGGTTGTAAGAATGTATACTTATTACTAAGTGAGAATGGACTGGACTCATTTTATGAAATGGAACCTGGGGCAGGTACACGACCATCAACAAGTAATTTTCATAAGTATGATTTTCTTGATGTTCCCGAAATTCAAGAGCGATTTATTGGCTTTGAAGATGATAACTCTATTCATGTCACCTTTTTCTTACCTACAATTCATTGCTCATCTTGTATTTTTCTATTAGAAAATATTACTAAGGTTGACCCGCGTATTTATAGCTGCCATACAAACTTCACGAAAAAGGAGGCAACAATTATTTTTGATAAAAATACTTTGATGCTTTCAGAGTTGGCAATATTACTCGATCGAATTGGATATGCTCCAAATTTTGAAGAACGATCGGATGTACGTGGTGGAATAAATAAACTCTTCTTGTACAAGTTAGGCGTAGCTGGATTTGCATTCGGGAGTATTATGCTTTGGAGTTTCCCTGAATACTTGGGAATTGAAGGCACAGATCCAGAAATACGGAGGTTTACGTCTTATTTGTCACTTCTAATCTCCATTCCAGTTTTTCTGTTTTCAGCGAATGAGTATTATAGGTCTGCATTTAAAGCACTAAGGTATAGGTCAATTAATATTGATGTCCCAATTACATTTGGAATTTTTGCTCTTTATTCTCAAAGCACATATACAATTTTAACAGGGTCTGGACCTGGATATATGGATAGCTTTGCGGGATTTATTTTCTTTCTCTTAATAGGGAAGTGGTTTCAGAATAAAACGTATCAGAATCTTTCATTTGAAAGAGATCGTGAGTCTTATTTTCCGATTGCTGTAATTAGAAAAAAAGATGAGCAGGAAGAAATTGTTGAAATCGATAAACTCAACATAGAAGATGTTATACTCCTACGAAACGATGAAATTATTCCATGCGATTCATTTTTACAATCTTCTTCTGCACAGATTGATTACAGCTTCGTTACAGGAGAGTCTCTTTCGAAGGAAATTTTTAAAGGAGATCTCGTTTTTGCAGGAGGAAAGATTATCGGTCAACGAACGGAGTTTCGAGTTAAAAATACACCTAAAAGAAGCCGATTAAATGAACTTTGGGACTCGTCGAGTATAGAATTGGATGGTGATAGTCAACAAGATCAAGATAATATTTCACTTTATTTTGTAATTATAGTACTTGTCTTAGCATTAGGAACAGGTATTGCTTGGCTATTTATCGACCCTTCATTGATTGTTCATACTGTCGTATCTGTATTGATTGTTGCTTGTCCGTGTGCTCTTGCATTATCACGGCCGTTTACATTTGGAAATACACTTCGGAAATTAGGAAGAAGTGGACTTTATTTGAAAAATATTGAAGTGATTCAAAGGATGAATAACATAACTGATATCGTTTTCGATAAAACGGGAACTTTAACGAAAGGAGGCTATGAAAATGTGTCCTATAAAGGGGATGTACTTACGAGTAGACAAATAACTCAAATAATGATAATCACTAGGTCTTCTACCCATCCTTTGTCCAGAGGGATATTGAATTATTTGGCAAAGGGTAATTTATTAGAGAAATTTGAAATGGAAGATTATTGTGAAGTTCCTGGCAAAGGAATTCAAGCAAAAATAGATGGAGATTTTGTAATGATTGGAGCTAGAGGGTTTGTTAACTCTACCTCTGAAACGATAGTAGAAATTTCTTCGTATGTTAAAATTGCAGGTGTGACCATAGGAAAGTTTTCTTTTCAATCAGAATTGAGAAATGGAGTGTCAGATCTTATTAATCGCCTTATGCAAACCAAAATGATCCATATCCTTTCTGGAGATAATACTAAGGATCTCGATCTATTACGCGAAGAAATACCTAGTTTGAAAGAACTTCATTTTAATCAATCTCCAACTGATAAACTAGCTTATATAAAGAACTTACAATCCCAAGGGCGGCATGTGATGATGATTGGAGACGGACTAAATGATGTGGAGGCATTAGTTGCTTCGAATGTTGGAATTGCTGTCTCTGATGATGTTTTTCAATTTACACCAAGTTCCGATGCAATTTTGGAAGCTAATGGTCTTCATCGACTAGACTCATTTTTTGGGGTAAGTTATCATGCTAAAACGGTACTTAAAATATGTGTTTGGTTCTCAATTGTATACAATTTCGTTGGCTTGTTTTTTGCAGTTTCAGGAATGTTAACTCCCTTAATTGCTGCAATTTTAATGCCCATTAGTTCTATTACAATAGTCGTTATTAGCACATTGTTTGTCTTGTCCAAACGGCTGTGATACTGGGATAACTACCCAAAACAATCACTTCCTTCTAAAACATGATATAAATCACTTCTTCACAGAAGATTCATCATATATTCCGTAGCTGTGAACGATAACTTTGTTCTATGGGAATCATTTATCTGATGCTGATTGTAAGTTTAATTATCGCCTTATTTTTTTTAGGATCCTTCTTTTGGGCTGCTAAAAATGGACAGTACGATGACGATTACGGTCCATCGGTAAGAATTCTCTTTGATGATGAAAACACGGATAAAAAAAACAACAAACAAGTCGATGGAAATACAAAAGTTTAGTTACGACAATAAGATCGTACGAAATTTCGCGTATGCTACTATAATCTGGGGGATTATCGGAATGTTAACTGGGTTAACAGCAGCGTTACAGTTGGCCTTTCCTGAATTCTTTAACGACTACTTGGGATTTAGTTGGCTATCTTTTGGTAGAATAAGACCGCTGCATACCAATGCTATGATTTTTGCTTTTGTTGGAAATGCAATCTTCATGGGGATTTATTACTCCCTTCAGCGTTTGGTGAAAGCTAGAATGTGGAGTGATAAACTTAGTTATATCAACTTTTGGGGATGGCAATTTATTATTCTTTGTGCAGTTATTACTCTACCTCTGGGGTATACATCGGGGAAAGAATACGCCGAACTTGAATGGTGGATTGATATCCTGATCACTATTATGTGGGTGGTTTTCGGATGGAACATGTTTGCAACGATAATGAAGCGGCGTGTAAAACACTTATATGTAGCTATCTGGTTTTACATCGCAACATTTGTCACGGTAGCAATCCTTCATATTTTTAACTCATTTGAACTTCCTGTTTCGTTTATGAAAAGTTACTCATGGTATGCGGGAGTACAGGATGCGTTGGTTCAATGGTGGTATGGTCATAATGCAGTGGCGTTCTTTCTAACAACTCCATTCCTAGGATTGATGTATTATTTTGTGCCAAAAGCAGCAAATCGACCTGTATATTCATATAGGCTTTCAATCATTCACTTTTGGGCATTAATCTTCCTTTATATATGGGCTGGACCTCATCACCTTTTGTACACTTCGTTACCTGATTGGGCACAAAGTTTAGGTGTCGTATTCTCTATTATGTTGATCGCGCCTTCTTGGGGGGGAATGTTAAACGGTCTTCTTACACTTCGTGGTGCATGGGATCGTGTTCGCGACGATGTAACACTTAAATTTATGGTTGTCGCATTGACTTGTTATGGAATGGTAACTTTTGAAGGACCGCTTCTGTCTCTTAAAAACGTAAATACGATTTCACATTTTACCGATTGGACCATTGCGCACGTTCATGTAGGCGGACTTGGGTGGAATGCAATGTTTGCCTTCGGTATGCTTTACTGGTTGTTCCCTAGAATATTTAGGACAAAATTATATTCCAAAAAAGCGGCAAATCAACACTTTTGGATTGCTACGTTGGGTATAATTCTGTATGCAATCCCAATGTACATCGCTGGATTTATGCAAGGGCTGATGTGGCAGGATTTCAATCCAGACGGTACATTGGTTCACCCAGAATTTTTGGAAACAGTTAACTCTTTGGCACCATATTACATGCTTCGCTCATTAGGGGGGCTGATATTTATCATTGGTACGTGCCAAATGTTCTGGAACTTAATCAAAACGGCTAAGTCTGGTAAATTGCTTGCCAATGAAGATGCTGAAGCTCCAGCCTTGGTTAAAACAAAATCACATAGTAAGGAACATTGGCATAGAGGGATAGAGCGTCGTCCTGTGAAATTCTTGATTGTTAGTTTGATTGTAGTTCTAATTGGAGGGCTGGTTGAGATTATCCCTACAATGATTGTGGATAGTAATGTTCCAACAATCTCTGCTGTGAAGCCATATACGCCACTTGAACTAGAAGGACGAGATCTTTACATAAAAGAAGGTTGCTACAACTGTCATTCTCAGATGGTGCGCCCGCTTCGCTTTGAAACAGAACGGTACGGCGAATATTCTAAATCAGGCGAGTTTGTCTACGATCATCCGTTTCAATGGGGTTCGAAACGTACAGGTCCTGATCTTGCTAGAGAAGGTGGGTTGAGGAGTAATTTCTGGCACTATCAACACATGATTCGACCAAAAGATGTGTCAGAAGGATCATTAATGCCTGCATATACATGGATGAAAGACAATGACTTCGATAAAACACTAATGGAAACTAAAATTAACGCGATGAGAACCCTAGGTGTACCATACGAGAAAGGGTTCGAGAAGATAGCTGTAGATAGTATGGAAAGTCAAGCACTTGCTATTGCAACAGATATTGTTACTAATTACCCGCTAGAGCTTAAGAAAAGTATCAATATTCAAAATGAGATTAACAAACTCAAAACAAAAGAGGTTGTAGCTATAATTGCATACTTACAACGCCTCGGAACTGATATAAAGAAGGTGAATGAAGATAAGGAAATTGAAACTGAAATGCCCGATACCAAAGAGGTAAAGGATACAATCATTAAATCTAATTGATAGAGTATGTTACGATATATAAAACACAACTTGACAGGGATTGACGGAGTAGATATTTATCCTCTCTTCTCTTTACTGATTTTTGTAATCTTCTTTGTAGTGATGATCATCTATGTTGTTCGTATGAAAAAGAATTATATCGAAGAAGTGAGCAGCCTGCCATTGGAAGGGGGGGGTGAGATTGAACAACCACTAGATTTTAAAAAGTGAATAAATGAAAAAGCACCTTAAATATCTATTGATAGGAATTCTCTGGTTATGTATTGGAGGACTAAAAGTAATCGCTCAAGATGGTCAAGCATTATTTAAATCCAAATGTGCTACTTGCCACAATCTTGATAAGAACTCTATCGGACCAATGCTTCAAGGAGTAAAAGCTAAATGGATAGCAGCAAATGAACAAGTAATGCTTTATGATTGGGTGAAGGGTTCTGAAGCACTTTTGGAAACTGGAGCAAGTAAAATGGCTTTGGCAATTTCGGAATTTAGTATTACAGCAATGCCTACTCAAGAGGTTACCAATGAAGAGGTTGATGCGATTCTTGATTTTGTTGATAGCTATGTTGCACCTAAGTCTGAGGAAATTATAGACAAACCTAAGGAAGATGCTGAGGTACATACAATTCCAAATTATGGTAAGAGGTTGAACCTATTTTATGCGTTGATAGCGTCAATTATTTTATTCTTGTTAGTTATTAATGGGATGTCTAAATCGATTCAATCGCTTTTAAGGTCGGATTATTTTAAAAATAAATTGCGAGAGTCAGATAATTCTAAATCGGGTGGTTTAAAAGCATTGATGATTTTAATTGTCATGTCTGGATTCTTTACTCCTTCTATATATGCATTAAGTTTTGTGAAGCCAAATGCTGGTGAAAATATGCCTTGGCTCATTGTTGAAATGGCAGATATTTATGCATTAGTTGCTGTAAACATCATGCTAGTTGGGGTTGTCTTGTACCTTAAAAAAATATTCAGGGAAGCAATGAAAGTTGTGAATCCAGAACCAGAGCCTAAATACGTTGATGGTGAGGTGATACGCAAGATGAATAAAATTATGACTAATGCTGTTCCTATCGAAGAAGAGGAATCGATTTTATTGGAACATGAGTATGACGGGATTCACGAGTTGGATAACAATCTACCTCCTTGGTGGGTATGGATGTTCTATGCAACAATTGTATTTGCCATTGTTTATATTTTCAATTATCACATTCTTGGCACAGCTGATTTACAAATTGCAGAGTATGAGAAAGAGATGGCTCAATCCGAAATTGAAGTACAAGAATACCTAGAGAGCATGGCAATGAACGTTGATGAAAGTAATGTTACTTTAATGGAGGATGAAGAGAGTATTGATAAGGGGGGGGGGATATTCCAAGCAAATTGTATTGTTTGTCATGCTGAAAAAGGAGGAGGAGATATCGGTCCCAACTTAACGGATAACACTTGGATTTATGGGTTTGATATCGCAACGGTATTCGGTACAATTAAAAATGGTACGAGTAATGGTATGCCTGAGCATAAATCAAAACTAAACCCAATACAATTGCAGCAGGTATCATCATTTATTCTATCGATGAAAGAGGTTGTGGGTAAAGAACCCGAAGGAGAGGTTATCAAGTAAGAGTTATTGAATACGTAGGTTAGAAGGATGGGAGAGTTTGAAGAGTTTGAGGAAAATCCAGATGAAACGTACAGAGATAGTATCTCTACGATAAACGAAGATGGAAGTAGGGTTTGGGTCTATGCAAAGAAACCTAAAGGGAAACTCTATAATTATCGAAAGATATTAAGCTATTTTTTTCTCCTTCTTCTTTTTGGATTACCACATATTAAGATAGGAGGCGAACAATCATTTTTGTTTAATATTCTGGAGCGTAAGTTTATCATCTTTGGTAAAATATTCTGGCCACAGGATATGTTCATTTTCGCCGTAGGGTTCATTGTTGCAGTAATTTTTATCGTCTTATTCACCATTATATATGGACGGTTATTTTGTGGTTGGGTATGCCCTCAAACGATCTTTATGGAGATGGTCTTCAGAAGAATTGAGTATAAGATTGAAGGGGATTGGACGCATCAGAAGAAACTCAATAAAGGACCATGGGATTGGAATAAAATTTGGCGCAAGACACTGAAACATTTGATTTTTTGGATCATTTCCTTTGCTATTGCTAATACATTTTTAGCCTACATTATTGGAACTGATGAACTATGGAACATCCAAACTGATCCTCTTGGTTCTCACATCGGGGGATTGATTGCCATTCTGATCTTTGCAACAGCATTTTACCTTGTCTTTTCACAACTTCGAGAGCAAGTGTGTACTACAATTTGTCCTTATGGTAGATTGCAGGGAGTCCTGTTAGATGAGGATTCTATGGTTGTCGGTTATGATCATAAACGTGGTGAGGGGAGAGCAAAATTTAAAAAAAATGAAGATCGTAAGGCCGTTGGGAAAGGAGATTGTATTGATTGTGGCCAATGTGTTCATGTCTGTCCAACTGGAATTGATATTAGAAATGGTACTCAACTTGAATGTATCAATTGTACGGCGTGTATGGATGCCTGTGATCACATAATGGATAGTGTTGGTCTTGAAAAAGGCTTAATTCGCTTAGTGTCTGAGAAAGGAATTGAGACTAGAAAAAAATTCGAATGGACTAAACGCGTGAAAGCATATACAGCCCTACTTGTTGCACTTGTGGGTGTTTTGGTAATCTTATTATTTACTAGGAGTGATTTTCAAGCGGTGATTCTTCGTCAACGTGGCACAACTTATCAGATGGGAGAGGGCGGAATGGTGCGGAATATTTTTGAAATAAATTTGACCAACAAAACTAAAAAGAACTATAAAATCGAGTTGAAATTGGATTACCCTATTGGAGATCTTGATTTAGTTGTCAACAATTTGATTCTTCATGGTCAAGAAGAGTTGAAGGAACGATTTGTGTTGCGTCTACCGCTAAGTGAGATCAATAATGGAAAACTCAAAGTGGATATAGTTGTTCTTGGAAATGGAAATGAAATTCAGCGTGTGAGTACCAAATTTATTGGTCCTATGCTATAAAATTTATAATATGAACTGGGGAAAAGGAATTGCAGTAGTATTGGTGTTGTTTATTGGTTTCATTGTGACGCTTGTAACGATTATGATTTCGAAAGATGTGGATTTAGTTGATGAAGAATATTATCAACGCGATCTTGCTTATAATGAGGAGATGATTGCCATTAAAAATAGTAATAATCTCGAAAATAAAATTCAATTGATTCAAGATGAAAATATCGTTTCGTTTTCTGTACCGAACAATGAAAATATTAAGGATGTTCTGATTATCTTCAAAAAGCCTAACAATAATGCAGATGATTTCGAAATCGAATTGGGGACTGAAAAAACCCATGGAATTATGAAGAAAAATCTAAAAGAAGGATTCTACAATATCGAAATTTTCTTTAAAATAGGAAAAGATAGTTACTTACAACGAGAGCAAATTTATATCTAAACATGCAGCTAGTTCTGATTTCTGGATTAATACTTGGTTTGACCTCAAATTTCCATTGTCTTGGAATGTGTGGACCTATTTCACTTGTGCTCCCACTTAATCGTAAAAACAACTTAACGATCCTATCAGGAACACTTCAATATAGTATAGGTCGAATTATTACCTACACGCTTCTCGGAATCTTAGTCGGTCTAATTGGCGTAACAATTGATATTTTTGGTGTTCTTCAATGGATTAGTATCATTGCTGGTGCTACACTTGTATTGTATGCTTGGAAAAAACAATTACTTAGTTGGTTACCTCATGGAATTGGATCCTTCGGCTTCCAAAATGGAATTCAAAGGCTAATGCATAGAATGGTGAGGTCTAAATCACCATTTCGTTTGCTCACTTTTGGGTTAATAAATGGAATGTTGCCCTGTGGAATGGTCTATGTTGCTTTAATGAATGCAATTCTGGTCAATGATTTGGCAATAAGTGCTCTGGCAATGACATTCTTTGGGATTGGAACTTTACCAGTTATGATAACAGTTCCATTTTTTATTCATAAAATGGGTAAGGGTGCTAGGGGAAAATTGAATCGAGTCGTACCCTATTTATTAACTGTTGTTGGGTTAATGATAGCACTTCGAGGAATGAACCTCGGAATCCCATACGTTAGCCCAAAAATTCAAGTAAAAGTAACAGCTATAAGCGACAATAATGCAAATTCAAATATGAAAATGGATTGTTGTCACCCCCAAAAAGATTGAGACTCCTTCCGCCTTATTTGTCTTCGTGTCTCATCGTCTCATCGTCTTCTATTTTTACTCTTCCAGGATATACCTTCAATGCTTCTTCCAAACATTTAACAGCTTTCCTTAATGAATCTTGATTTAAAACATACGCTATTCTTGCTTCTTGAATACCAAGTTTATTCGATGAATAAAACCCTGCTGCTGGTGCCATCATAACCGTTGCACCTTTATATTCGAAATCTTCGAGCAACCATTGACAGAATTTTTCAGCATTATCAATTGGAAATTTGGCAACACAATAAAATGCTCCTTCTGGTTTTGGGCAGAATACACCTGGGATTGCATTTAGTCCATCCACTGTAATGTTTCTTCGCTCAACATACTCTGCAACTACCTCATCAAAATAAGATTGTGGTGTGTTTAATGCAGCTTCTGAGGCTATTTGATCTATCGTTGGGGGAGATAATCGTGCTTGCCCAAATTTTAAGGCTGAAGCCATTACTTCTTTGTTTTTTGATATAATGGCTCCAATTCTTGCTCCACACATTGAATAACGCTTGGATACCGAGTCAATCATAATCACATTGTTTTCAATTCCTTCTAAATTCATTACCGAAAATGGCTTTGCTCCATCGTAACAAAATTCACGGTAAACTTCATCTGCAAAAAGAAATAGATCATGTTTCTTAACTATATCTCTAAGTTTTTCCAACTCCTCTTTTGAGTAAAGGTATCCTGTCGGGTTTCCTGGGTTGCAAATAATAATTGCTTTTGTTTTTGAAGTAATTTTCTTTTCGAACTCTTCAACTGGTGGAAGTGCAAAACCAGTTTCAATTGAAGCAGTTACAGGAACGACATTCAGTCCAGCGGCAACTGCAAAGCCATTGTAATTTGCATAAAATGGCTCAGGTATAATCACCTCATCTTCTGGGTTGCATGTACTCATAAATCCAAAAGTCAACGCTTCCGACCCTCCTGTTGTAATGATAATATCCTCTGAGTTAACATCAATTCCAACTTTTTTATAATACTTCACTAAGTTATCTCGGTACGACTGAAGTCCTGCTGAGTGACTATACTCAAGCACCTTTAAATCTATATTCTTTATCGCATCTAAAGCAACTTGTGGAGTTTGGATGTCGGGTTGACCGATGTTTAGATGATAGACTTCCTTTCCAGCAGCTTTCGCTTTTTCTGAATAAGGCACCAACTTGCGAATTGGTGATTCTGGCATTTGTGAAGCTTTACTAGATATTGTTGGCATAGCTGAAAAATTTCGTCGAATTTACACAGAATCTTGATTACGATGACCAACTAAAATAGATTTTGTTTCTTTGATCCATGAAAGCTAAGATCATAAGCTCGGCACTTGGATTGTTATTTACCTATTCTTGTTCGGTAAAAGAACCTATTGTCAATGATCCTAAAGTGGATGAGATAACTGAGATTGCTCCTAAAGTTGAGGAGATAGATACCTCTGTTCAACAATCACTCAGAAGTTATAATTTGATTGACATCCTAACGATTGATTCAACAATTCTAGTCGATTTGAAATATGCAACAGCTGATAATTTTATGGGGTTTATTCTCTACGACACACTTAATTCAGCCTATCTCCAACAAGATGTTGCAGTGAGAATTTCAGATTGTCAGTCTTTTCTTAAAGATACCTTGCCCAATCATTCTTTATTAATTTATGATGGAGTAAGACCTGTTGATGTCCAACAACAAATGTGGGATGCTCTTGATTCAATTCCTCCAGCCGAGAGAGGTAAATTTGTCTCGAACCCTTGGTACGGAAGTGTTCATAATTTTGGTGCAGCTGTGGATATCACTATTTGTGATGAGAATGGAATTCCTTTGGATATGGGAGCTGGCTATGATGATTTTCGCGACATTGCATTTCCTAGCAAGGAATGGAAGTTTTTAAATTCGGGTGAACTTACAAAAGAACAGCACGGAAATCGAAAATTGCTTCGGGCGGTAATGAGGTCTCAAGGATTTAGAAATATCCCAAGTGAATGGTGGCATTTTAATGCGTGCTCTCGTGATCAAGCGGTAGTGAAGTATAAGAAATTGATGTACGAGTCAGGTAATAGGGATTGATCATCGCTGGTTAAATTAAAATGGTTATGTTGATGTATAGAAGTTTAATATTACTGGGGTTTGTTTTGTCAATGAATTGTTTGATAGCTCAAACTTCACCATCTGTGATCAAGAATCAATTAGGCACTATCGTTAATAGAGATGGATTTAGGACCTATCTCGATACATTTACGTTGAACTCAGTTCGCGATTATCTACTAGACGAATTTTCTAAACACTCCCCAGCAGTTTATCTTCAGAATTATTTAGTTGAAGATAGAATTTATTCGAATGTAATAGCTTTGGTTGGTGATACAACTTTACCAAGAATCATTGTTGGGGCTCATTACGATGTTTGCGGCAATCAGCAAGGAGCAGATGATAATGGAACAGGAGTAGTTGGGCTTCTTCAAACGCTTGAGCAACTTAAAGACTACGAATCAAAGGACTATTGCATTGAGTTTGTTGCATACACTTTGGAAGAGCCACCATTCTTTCGCTCTGAAAAAATGGGTAGTTATGTACATGCTCAATCTCTTTATAAAAGAGGAGTGGAGGTTCATGGCATGATCTCATTGGAGATGATTGGCTATTTTTCAACTGAGAAGAAATCACAACGTTATCCTCTTGGAATATTGAAACTATTTTATGGTGGAAAGGGTGATTACATTACAGTTGTTCGAAAGATGAATAAGGGAAAGTTCGCGCGTAAATTCTCCCGAATATACAAGCAATCCAAAACAATTAAGGCTAAGAAGTTTACGGCACCAAAATCACTTCCGGGAATCGATTTTTCAGATCATAGGAATTACTGGAGAATGGGATATGATGCCATCATGTTAACGGATACGGCTTTTTATCGTAATGCTAATTATCATCAGCCAACTGATACAATTGAAACAATAGATTTTGAACGATTGGCAAAGGTGATTGATGGAATTGTCCTTACCTTATCCTTGATTTAGTCTAGCGAATTTTTATTTTGTCGAGAACGTTTATAAAGTGAAATCCTCTCGGAACATAACCTTGTCCATAAAAGAACTTATGTGATTTAAAATTGTCTGAATAAGAGTCAAGTGCTAGCATGGTACAGTTGAGTTGTTTCGCTTTATTTTCCATGTGCTTAAATAAAATCTTCCCAATTCCTTTCCCTCGATGTTTTTCACAAATAACGACGTTATCAAGTTCCATGTATTTCCCACACCATAATTTTGACCCAATCCAATAGCCTGTTAGCCCAATACATTCTTCTTCTTCAAAGACTGCAACTTGTCCATAATTGTGAGAAAGCATTTCATCAAGTTCGATGCTATATTCTTCAAGTGTCAAGGATGGATACACCTCCAAAAGTACAGTATAACGATCCAGCATTTCTTCCTTGGTTGTCAATTCTCTTAGTTCCATGTTCTAGTGAATTAGCAATTCTTTGTTAAACATTTCAAAAATTCTGCGGTATTCATCAGCCCACGAAGAAGCCTTTTGGAAACCATGCGCCTCAACAGGATATCCGACTAAATCCCAATCTTTTTTTCCTAGTTCGATAAATCGTTGTGATAAACGAACAACATCTTGGTACTGAACATTATCATCGACCATACCATGAAGCATAATCAACCTATCTTCAAGATTCTCTGCAAAATAGACAGGAGAACTTTTTTTATAGGCTTTTGGGTCGGAAGAGGGGTAATTCAAGATGTTAGTTGTGTATTCATGGTTGTAGTGAAACCAGTCGGTAACAGATCGAATTGCAGCACCACACTTAAACTTTCCTGGATCAGTTAATAATGCCATGATCGTGATGAAGCCTCCGTAAGATCCACCGTAAATTCCGACTTGATTTGGATTGATTCCATATTCTTGGAGAAGCATTTTTCGACCGTCAAGTTGATCACTTAGATCTTTGCCTCCCATGTGTCGATAGATAGCTGTTCTATAATCTCTTCCATAACCTTTACTTGCTCTATAATCAATATCAAGGACTGTATAGCCATTATCTCGGAGTAAATTGTGAAACATAAATTCTCGGTAATAACCGCTCCAGTAGTTGTGTGCGTTTTGCAAATACCCTGCGCCATGAACGAAAATTACGGCTGCACCATTGCTAATACCTGTTTCTGGTATGTAGATTCTAGCAGGAACAACTACACCATCCTCTGCTTTGAATGAGATGACTTCTGGAGCATACCAATCGTAATTATTGAAACCTTCTGTGGTAGAAAAGGTGATTTGTTCTAATTCCGCGCCTCGTTTGTTGGCATAAATGTAGAGATCCCATGGCTTAGTTTTAGTAGAATAGCGAACAGCTAGTGTTTTTTCATCAGGTGAAATAGATACTTCATGGTTCCCATCGAGTGTTAAGATTGAGATAAGCTCTTTGCTTTTGATGATTAGATGATAAAATTCACGATTCCCAGCGTGCTTCTTATTCGCAGTGATGTAAAATTTATCTTTGTTTGCAGAGAGTATTACTTCATGTACTTCCCAGTTTCCACTTGTTAGCGGAGTGATCTTTGAGGTGTGGAGGTTTAATGAATACAAATGTGAATAGCCAGATTTTTCCGATTGGAAATAAATAGTATGATTGTCAATCCATCCGATATTTCCAGGTACCATATTCCAGCTTGAAATTCCTGGGCCACCAATCCATGCTTCGTCATGTTGATGATTGAGTTCAGTTATTTTTCCTGTTTTTAGATCAATCGAAACAATCCATCGGTCTTTATTGTCATAACTTCTAACATCTACAATATTCGATTTTCCATCTGGAGAATAGGTAAGTTTATGCATAATGATATTCCGGTCATCGTCATAGAATACTTCTTGATCTCCATAATCAGATAGATATTTAGGTTTCTTGCAAATATCTGATAATGTGGAAAAATCTACATAATAGGTTGTGTCGAGATTGATGTCGTAAATGGCTAATTGATGATTTGGGTCTTCATCCGAAACTTTTTCTCTTGCAGGTTTTGATGTTGTATAGCCTGAAGTCGAAATATGATGATCAACATGTGTTTTTTTTCCTCCTTCGGGATAGTGATCTACACGAAATGTGATGAATTTACTTGTCCCATCTATTTGAATTGAGCTGTGAGATCCACTTTGATAAGTAATAACTGGAACGTCATTATTCCAACTTTCAGACTTTGCTTCACGCCATTCTTTCGATTCTTTTTTGTCTTTGATAAATTGAAAAAGTTCCCATTCTTGCTCTTCAAAATAAGTTAACGAAGATTCGCTCTTGGTTTCTTCTTTTTTGATTTCAGCGAGTTGTTCAATAGATCGAGAATCAAGATTGTAAGAATAAAGACCATTTCCTTGTTGGAAATAAATGTGTTCTAACCCTTTTCTTCGTTGTAAATTCCAAATTGATTGAGAAGATTTTAAAATAACTTCAGTTTTGTTCTTTTTTCGATCATAGCGGTATAGATTTCCATCTTCTGAGTAAACTTCTGTGGAGAATATTTCTCCTCCGTAATAATTAGTCGATGAGAGGAAATAATCAGATTGAAGAGAATCGGTCATTTTTGCCTTTGGAGAATAGGAGAAAGTTGAATTTCCAGGTTGATCGTGTGGATTCCAATCGAAGAGAATGTGTTTGCCATCAAGTGACCATCTTACATTTTCGGGTTGGTTTCCAATGAACGAATTACCTTTCATTATTTCAGTTAATTTTAAAACTGACTTGTTATCGCTTAACTGAGCATAGGAAGAGTGAACAAGAAGAATAAATAGGATGGGGATTAGATGCTTCATGGTGTTTTTTTGACAATTATTTTATACTTCGTTACAAAACGATTTTCTATATTTTATTGGGGTCAATCCAGTTTGCTCTTTAAAAAACCGAATGAGCGAACTACTTTCTGAAAATCCTAGTAGGTAACTTATTTCATCTATTGTTTTGGTGTTTTCTTCAAGATAAGTTTTCAGTAATCTTAATTGTATTTGGTGTTCTATTTTTTTGAAATTGGTATTCAATGAGTTTAATTTTCGTTGCAATGTACGCTTAGATATATTTAATGCTACAACAGCATCTTCGATCTTAATTCTATCGGGTTTATTGTTTAGGATAGACTTTTTTAATTGATAGATAGTATCATCTTCAATTATTAATTCCTGGATTTCCTTTTCTACTTTCCCCTTCAAATTTTCAAGCAATCCAGCATTTGTTTTCTTGTGTGAATTTTCAAAAATATATTTTTTAAATATGATCTCAGTAGTAGGTTGATTAAATTTTATTGAGCAGTTAAACATCCTATAATATTCCGATAAACTCTTAGGTTTTTCATATCCAAAATGGATAGCAATCGGAATGTATTTTCTATTTGTATAGGCAATTAATGATTTTAAAGTTGAGATCACAGTTAAATTCAGTACCTGAATCCTTGCATTTTTTTGATGTGTCTTCCAATTAGGATTTTCTTCAAACCGAACGGTATATTGTTTTTCTGACTTAGAAAGATCACATTCTAAAGCATCACTAATTAGCTTGCTGTACTTTATAGCATTTTCAAAGGCTTTTTCTAATGTTGGGCTATACTGCATTAAACTATCTACGTAGGCAGTAACTTTTAACGAAACTTGCTCACCAATATGCAATCCTAAATTTTCATCCTTTAATTCTTGCGCGATAAAGTTCAAAGATTTGACCATTACCTCATAGTCTATGTGTTTTTCATCAAGAGCAGTTTCTAATAATTTTTGCTGAACAAACTCCTTGTTAGCTCCTTTAGAAACTGCAAAGTCAACTAGGTCGTGTAGAATAGTCTTTGAAAAATACATATCCACAAAGATGGCACAAAATGTCAATTAAAGAAAAAGTGGTTGCACTAATTTTGGACTAAATAATATTCAATGATGGGTTTGAAAAAAGTGGTTTTAGCTGTTCTTCTCTTATTTTTAGTCAGTAATCTTTTAACAACCATTTGGTATATGATCTCAGATAACGCTAACATGGTTAGTTTTAGAAGAGAGGGAATGAACTATATGGGGTTAATGCTTAACCATTTTATTTTTGCATTGGGCTTTGTATATCTATTCCCTTATTATTTTAGACAGCACAAATCATTTGTGAGAGCATTTGTTTTTGGTGTGATACTATCAAGTATTATGTTTATTCCTACGGGTATTGTAGTAAGAAGTATTTGGCTAGTTGACTTTAATTCTATCTTTATTTTGAATAGTATGGCGCATCTGATTATAGGTGGAATCATGGGGTTAATTCTTGCAGTTATATTTAATTTTAGAAATAATGGAGATGAAGAAAATAAAAAATAAAGAGATTAAAGATTATGTCAATGGGTTAACAGATTTTCAAAAAGAAATTGTCTTAGCAATTCGAGAAGTTGTTCTTAACACTGACGAAAGAATGCAAGAAGACATTAAATGGGGGAGCATTGCTTTTTTTAATAAAAAAAATATTTGTGGATTTAGAGTTGCCAAGGCTCATATTACGCTGCTTTTTATGGAAGGTGCGTCCTTGAAAAATTCTGATGGATTGTTGAAAGGGGATGGAGTAAAAGCTAGAACCTATAAAATTGTAAATCTCAATGAGATTAATAAAAAAGCATTAAAGTTTTTAGTCTCTGAAGCCTTAGATTTAGGCTTGTGATAGTATCATACAAAAATAACTGACCTCCTGTTTTACCAGAAGATCAGCTATGAAAAACAATTCAATTAGTGTTAGGCTAGATATCTGTTCGTGTTTTGATTTGAGATTTTGCCTTAACGATATTGATTCCAATACTAAAGCCAGCTAATCCACCTTTCTTCTGGAATGAGTAGAAGAAGTTTACGGGAATACTTAATGCTCCTGAGCGAAATGTTCGTCCTGCTCCAACTACAAAGTGTGTACTTATTTGGTAACTTCCTCTTGTATCTACATGACGCTCATCAAGATTGTATGATGATTCTACGTTCGTTGGAGTAGGGCGGTGAAAAATTCCAAATTCATCTTGATAAGTTGGATCATGTCCATAGGTCGCATCTGCGTAAGTTCTCCAATCTTTATCAGAAAAATACTGTCCTGATTCGCCAAATAAACCTTTATCATCGAAAAATCCAAAAGATGTTTTCTTGATGCCAATTCCAGGACCAAAGGCAATTTCCCATCCTGCATCTCCAAATCGTAATCCATTCATTAAGTTGAGCGAAGGAATAAATTTACCTTGTTCCATTCCCCATACGTTAGCAAATACTTCAATCAGTGCTGAAAAGTTTTCTGTTCCTACATATTGTCCCTCGAACTGGTAACCAATCATGCTCATCCCTGGGAATATGTCAAGTCCTCCTCTTCTTGAGTCACGCATGGCAAAATCTCTTGCGGACCCAGTCATTACAGCATACCCAACTCTGGGACCTGCGTTACTTATTTTACCAACATTATCCGTTGTGATTGGCTCATTCTGAAAGTTTAATCGATCGGTAACTGCTTTTGGCATTTCCATGTCGTGCATTTTCTTGAGAACAGTTTCTGTCATTCTTTGTAATTCAACTACTTGGTCATCGAATTCAATCATGCTTGTTTCCGCAACCTTTTCTGTTCTAACATCGATAAGTTTAAGGTTGATGACGATTTTTTGTCCTAATCGGTCATAACTCCCTGATATGATGTAATCTACATCAAGCTCCTTGCCTAAGGAAATTAGACATGTCTTACTTTGACAGTTAAATCGATAGTTAGAATCTTTTATATATGCATCAGCCATATCAAACTGATCGTAGACATTGTATTTACCGAGTTTTGCAGTTTCGATTCTTAATATTTTTTCGGCAGTTATTTGTTCGATTTTCAACCCGCTAACTTGTGGGCTTGCCACAGCAATTGTGGGAAGGTTGTTTTGTGCATAAGTGTTTGAACCTAACATGCTGATAATTGCAAGTGCTAATTTTGCTTTAATTCTATTTTTCATAACGTTTGTTTTTATAGAACAAATGTAGGGGCACTCCTTTGGCTATGACTACTGAATTGCACGTGTGAAAATTATATACTTGCGAATTTCACAAGTGGTGAAAATGGATGATAAGTTGGCTTTCAGATAACTAACTTGGAGTTACTGATCTATTTATTAGTCAATAGCGCATATAATGATAGCAACTGAATTGAAATAGATGAGGTAGTAGTACTGAAACGAATTTCGTGCTAGTGAATAGGAACGGCATCCTTTTTAATTTCGAGCTGATATTCTTGAAGCTCATAAGTAAAAAGATATAGCGGATAGCCCGTTAAAGCATCCAAAGAAAAGGATTACTTCTTAGCGATCGAAATCGCAAATTTGTCAATTTTATGTCTAAAAACCGTGTGGCCTAAATTTCTAATTCACTCTTCCATCAGTTCCAATTCCACCTGTGCTATTGCTTTCTTAATACTGATTTCAAGTTTGTGGAAAAAATTATTTCGTTCCTTTTCATTGACTCCGCTAATCATACTTGAATTTGCAAATTGACGCTCAAGTACATTCAAACTATCAGAAACATAGTTTTTGTCCGTGGTATGAATAGTGTTCATAATATTGTGTGCCATATAGAAACCCTCATGCTCGCCAGTTTTGTAATAAGTAGAGGCGCTTCCATTTAGAGTGTCATTCAAATAGACCTCATATTCATTTCCATTGGCAGGAGGTGCTGTCTTCACTATGAATTTTCTTCCTATTGATGCTTGTTCTTTAATATGACTAACACATTGTAGTAGATGGCCAAGTAAGAATACGGCATAGGATGGATCTTCGAAGAGCCGTGCATTGAAATAATAGAGTATCTCTCGTGTGAATCCACGAAAAAAATCTGGATCAAACAATTCTTTTGACGGTATGCTAATATAAGCGCGTAAAATTTCCCAACCAGGAGTAATGGTTGCTTCTGTTATTTTTTGATGTGCAAATTGCTTGCCTTGATATTCTTTCACGTTTAAATAAGTGCGAGCCCAAAAATAAAGTTTGAATCGAACCAAATGAGGGAAATTCAAAAGCTGCAAAAAGTGTGTGTTATTGATAGAGAGCATTAGTTTAGAACCTTTCTGTGCCTTGATCTGCTTAAATCCTGCCGCCATGGTTTCCATATAACCCTCTAAGGTATAATCGAAGTTTCCTAAGGGTTGAAAGTCGAAAATAACTTTACAATCATTGGACTCAAAGAGTGCATCCATGGAGATAGAGTAGTGCGCACATAATTTTTCAAGTTCATAAATAGTGAGAAGTGTTTCACCACGATATCTTCGGTAAACGGCATCCTGACTGAGTGAAAGTACTTCTCCAACCGCATCTCCAAGAGATTCCGTCTTGTTGATTTTCCGTTTGATAATCTCAAATATGACGGCTTGATGGTCTTTTTGCATACTTGAAATTACTAAATTTAAAAAGACTTGAACTTGAGTGAATTTAATTTCTTTTTATTTATTAAGAAATAACAGCAGATCAAGCGATATTTTGAATATTACTACTATCTTTGCGCTCCAAATAATTCATTTATTAACAAGGGTTTCGAACCCAGAACAATAAAAAGCAACTATGGCAACTAAAATTAGATTACAGAGACACGGAAAGAAAGGAAAACCATTCTACCACATGGTAGCAGCGGATAGCCGTGCAAAGAGAGATGGGCGATTCATCGAGAAATTAGGGACGTACAACCCAAACACAAATCCAGCAACAATCGAATTGAATTTCGAGCGTACGTTGCATTGGGTACAAGCTGGAGCTGAAATGTCAGATACGGCACGTGCACTTCTTTCTTACAAAGGAATCCTTCACAAGAATCATTTACTTAAAGGAGTGGAAAAAGGTGCTCTAACAGCAGAACAAGCAGAAGAGAAATTTGCGAAATGGCTAGAAGAGAAAGAAACAAAAGTTCAAGGTAAAGTTGATACTTTATCATCTGCAGCTGACAAAGCAAAAGCAGATCGAATGAAAGCTGAAACAGCAATTAAAGATGCACGTGCTAAGGTAATTGCTGAGAAAAATGCTCCAGTTGAAGAAGTTGCACCTGTAACAGAAACAGTTGAGGCAGAGGTTACTTCTAATGAGGGAACAACAGAAGCTACTACTGAGGAAACTCCAGTTGTTGAAGAAACGAAAGAAGAAGCTCCAGTAGAGGCAGTAGCTGAGGAAACTCCAGCAGCTGAAGAAGTAAAAGAAGAAACTCCTGCTAAAGAAGAGCCAAAAGCTGAAGAAGAATCAAAATCAGAGGCTAAATAACATTGAATAAATGAACAAAGCAGATTGCTTTCATTTAGGTCATATTGCGAAACTCCACGGATATAAAGGTGGGGTTTCGCTGTTTTTGGACGTTACTAATCCATTTGATTACTCGAATTTGGATGCCGTTTTTATTGACATAGATAATAACTTGACACCATTCTTTATTGAATCTATTCGGATGTCCACGAAAGGATTTGCAGTGGTTACATTTGAAGGCGTTACTGATGAAAACTACGCAAAGAAACTTCTTCGTAAGCCCGTTTACCTTCCTGCTGAGATTCTTCCAGAATTAAAGGGGAATAATTTCTATGATCATGAGGTAGTTGGCTTCAAGGTTATCGACTCCGTTCACGGTGATGTTGGAATTCTTGATGCTGTGATTGATTTAAAGGCAAATCCGCTACTTCAAATTCAAAAAGGAGATAAGGAAATTCTAGTACCTCTTATTGAAGGTGTTGTTCAAAAAGTAGATCGAGCTAAAAAGGAGTTGCACATCATTACTCCAGATGGATTGATCGAGTTATACTTAGGTTTAGGTTGATGCCAGCCTTTAAATTCAAACATTTTATTGCAGAACAAGATAGAGCAACGATGAAAGTCGGAACGGATGCGATGCTACTTGGAGCGTTTATTGAAGGCGATGGTAAATTGCGTGGACTTGACATCGGAACAGGCACGGGTGTTTTATCACTCATGCTAGCACAGCGAAATTTAGAGTTGATCATCGATGCGCTTGATATCGATTCTGAATCAGTAGTTGAAGCAAAGCAAAATTTCAATAACTCTTCCTGGTCAGAACGTTTAAATGCTTATCAGCAAGATGTTTTGTCATTTCATAACGGCAAAAATTATGACTTGATTTTCTCAAATCCTCCTTTTTATCAAGATTCGTTACGAAATGTGAATCTTCGAAAAGCAACTACAAGACACGAAGCTTTCTTGCCATTAAACGAACTTGTTGCAAAAGTAAATGAATTGCTCTCCTTAAATGGGAACTTCTGGATCATTGTACCAAGTGAAAATAGTGAGAAGTGGATATGTGCATGTAGCAAATTCAACTTGTCAATGATTCGATTCATTGAAATATATGGTAAAGAGAATGATGCTGTTAAACGCGTGATTTATTGTTTCTCAAGACAGAAACCTAAGCCAATCAAAGAAAGCTTTACAATTCGTACTGCGAATGGAAGTTATACCCAAGAGTACATTGAGTTGACAAAAGAGTTTCACGATAGAGAACTCTAATCTATATTATTAAATTGAGTCAGTAATTCATCTGGATGTACTATAGAGTTTAGTATTTTGAAATATTGAAAATGCGTTTTGAATTGACAATTAAAAAATCCGTTCCTCCTGTGGGGCGTCACTGTGGTAATATGGTCTTCGATCGTAACCTCACTTTATTCGTAAAACATAAAAAAAACAAGGGTGACCCATTCTTTTCCAAGTCCTTAGAAATATGTCATGATCCTAAGTCTGCCCGCCATTCTGAGTCCATTAGAGCAGTTTTTCAAGATGGCTTTGAAGAAATTCAAGTTCAATAACTGAAGAATGCGAATTGCCCACCTATAAATGAAAGTGTATCGTATGTTATTGGGACGGTTGGTAATTGCACAACAAAGTCAATGGCGAAGAAACCACTCATCGTTTGCTGGGAAACACTGTGTTCACTAATTGAATAGGTCCCATTTTGTTGAATTGGGAATTCTGTGCCGTTCAAATAGCAATAAGTTCCAACAGTAGGAATGTTTGCAGTTTGGACTACACCACTCGTTCCGAGGCTAACCTGCATTGAGATTGAATCGTTAGCCATTTGTAAGCTCCACGCTGATCCATCATAGAACAATGACCGATAATTCATGGCAGTTTGCACGCCATTCAAAATCACAGAAAATACCTCAGACTGGGTTGCAGTGCATGGTGGACAATTCCCTCCGCAGTCTGGAGTGGTCTCGCCTGGGTCAAGAAATCCATTTGTACAAAGATCTACAATTTCTTCTTTCTTCTTACACGAGGAAAAAATGGTTAACATTGCAATGAGTAAATATAGGATGCGCATTATTATTCTATTTGTAGCAAAGTAATCAAATTGAAGGGGAAATATTCATATTTAACAATTTCTGGTCGGTCTGAAGGGCAATATAAGGAGAAGGGGTCTAAGTTTATTGGAATAGCTTTACCATGTACATCTCCTGAGTTAGCTAAAAAACTTCTATCACAAATTGAAAGAGAACATCATCAAGCTAGGCATTGGTGCTATGCTTACCGTTTTGGCTTGAAAGGTGATGTTTACAGAGCAAATGATGATGGAGAACCTTCTAATTCTGCTGGTGCACCTATTCTTGGACAATTACAGTCTTTTGAAGTGACGAATGTTCTGGTTGTGGTTGTTAGGTATTATGGCGGAACGAAATTAGGAGTTGGCGGGTTGATTAGTGCATATAGAACGGCAGCAAAGGAGGCATTAAATACTTCTGAAATTTTAGAGCGAGAAGTATTCGAGTGGATAATAATTGAATTCGAATATAACGTAATGGTTAGAGTAATGAATATCTTGAAGAAGTATCGACTAGAAATGGTTGAGAAAGTATTTGAACTGAGTTGCAAGCTAAAAACGAATCTGCCGATGGATAGTGCTGAATTAATTCGTGACGAATTATGTTCTCTTGAAACTTTGGAAATAGAAAGTATTGGAATATATTAGTATGTTGGCAGTCATGCAGCTGTGTGGAGAACCGTCGTGTTGCTTTTCGGAGTGTTTATGATATTGCACCAAGAATAATTCAACTAAAACAAGATGCTTTTATGTACAGGATTTACTCCGAATGTGAGAGCCAAACAATCGACT